>QCFO01000014.1 GCA_003280225.1 Prochlorococcus sp. AG-363-K07
TTGCGTAAATAGCCTATACGAAAGCACATCAAAATTAAATAATTGTAGTATACTTGTGTCGGATGACTCTAGTACTGATGAAACGATAAAAATAGCCTGTCAAATCAAGAATAGGACAAGAGATTTTTCTCAAAAAATGGAGATTATTAACGCTGGCGAGCGTCCTAATAAGAAGTGGGTAGGCAAGAATTGGCCCTGTTTTAAAGCAATTGGCTTAACAAAGAGTGATTGGGTATTATTTATAGATGCAGATGCAAGAGTAGGTAAGGAATCAATAGTGTGTGCATTAGATTATGCTTATAAAAATAACATTGACCTTTTAAGCCTCGCTCCAAGAGTTAGATGTAAATGTTTTTCAGAATGGCTTGTACAACCTATTATGGCTATTCTTTTAGCTATAGGGTTCCCAACCAAAGAAATAAACGATCCAAATTCAGCAAAGGCATTTGCTGCTGGACCTTTTATGCTCTTTAGAAAAAGTGCTTACGATAACATAGGGGGGCATCTAGCGGTTTCATCTGAAGTTGTTGAAGATATCACTTTAGCTAAACGAATAAAATCATCACGCTATAAGTTATCTTTTTTAGTTGGTATCGAAGCACTAGAAATCCAAATGTATGAGGATTTTAGTTCTTTATGGGAAGGATGGACTAAAAACTGGTTCTTAGGCCTTGAAAAAAATCCAATCAAAGCATTAGGTTCTTCATTAATAATATTGATTGTATTTTCAACTCCTCTTATGTACATAATATTTAGTGTTTTTAATTTCTTTTACGGTTATTCAACATTAATTAATACCTTATCCTTTTTCTTTGCTCTAATCAGTATTTCACTTCAATGGGAGTATAGAAAGTGGGCTTCAGTTGAATTCAAACTTCCAACAAATCTATGGTTCCTAATGGGCATTGGTGGAATAATAGTGGGAGCCATTGGGCCTGCATCACTATTGAAAACCGTTACCGGAAAAGGGTGGACATGGAAAGGAAGAAACTTGAAAAAAGAGGATGACTTCCATAAAAACATATAACATCCTATGATTCAAAGAAAGTTACTTAAGAGATCTTGAAAGGTTTCGGGCACAAGCAAAGACCGGTCAAAGCTCGAAAGGAGATAAAAAGAGCTCTTATAAACCCTTCTCAAATAAGGGATAAAGCAATCCAAGCACATCTATCAGGCGATGTAGAGTCGGCCGAAAATCATTACAAAGAGTTTATCGATACTGGAATCAATGATCCTGACGTCTTTTCGAATTATGCGTTAATACTGCAAGAGAAAGGAGAATTAGAAAAAGCTCTTTTATATTTTGAAAAATGCATAAAGTTTTTCCCAAAGCACATATTTTCAAACACAAATCTTGGGTATTTGTATTTAAGCCTAGGGAGATTAAAAGAAGCAGAAATAATCACTAGGAAAGCAATAGATTTACAACCTGATCTACCTAATTCATATTCAATATTGGGGCTCATATATAAAGCCAAAGGAAACTTTCTAGAAGCAGAGAAGGTGACTCAAAATGCAATTAAATTAAATCCAAAGTTTATAGATGCTTACATAAATCTAGGTTTAATTCTAAAGTCAGCAGGAAAACTCAAAGAAGCTGAAAAAGCAACACTTGAAGCAATAAAATTAAATCCAGATTCGCCAGAAGGATACTTAAACCTAGGCTCTATTTACCAAGATCAAGGCAACCTCAGAAATGCAGCGATAGAGACAAAAAAGGCAATGAAAATCAACTCAAATATTCCCGACGTTAATATGAACTTAAGTGGGATACTAAAAGAGAGTGGAGAACTAGAGGAGGCAGTGTATTATGCAACTAAAGAAATCAACTTATATCCAAGCAAGGATGCAGCTTATTTATTACTTGCATCTCTCTTAAAAGATTGCAACTTATCTAAAATTAATAAAATCGAACTAAGGAATTTACTAGCAAAGTTGATCAATCGAAGAGATATAAATCACAATGAGCTCTTTCACATTTTTAACTACTTATACCCAAAAGAAACTATTAGACAAATCACTGAAAGCCAAAAGAATATTATCAGGGAAAAAGCATTTAAGCGACTAGCTTCCGACAAAGAAATAGTTAAAGGACTTAGACTTTCGACTTTTCACAGTGTCGAATGGGAGCAATGTCTTACAAAGATACGAAGTGATATTTGTTCTACATGCCTAAGTAGCTCATTGGAAATAAAAAAGAATATACTGGAATTTACAGTTTCTCTAGCAATTCAGTGTTTTCTGAATGAGTATATATTTCATTGTACTGAATATGAATTAGAAGCCGTAAGTCAACTTAAGAAGGCACTTATTAATGACGACATTGATGAACTACAGGTAGCAGTCCTGGCATGCTATGTCCCATTATTTAAATTAGATATCGAGATTGGTTTTTTAAAAGATCAAAAATTTAAAAATAAAAGCCTTAATGAGCTAATATCTGTTCAATTAGAGGAGCCTAGAGAAGAAGTTTATTTAGCCACATCTCTAGAAAAGTTAGGAGAAATCAAAGATGTCGTTTCGAAAAAAGTTAAGGATCAATATGAAGAAAATCCCTATCCAAGATGGAGGTATTCATCTTATTTGACAGCAAACAAGTCATCAATCTACTCTGCTATAAATAATGAGATTAGACCTAATAGATTAGAACATGAAGGACCTAAAAAGTTCAATAGGATTTTAATTGCTGGATGTGGTACTGGTCAACAATTATTAGACACTGCTAGATATTTAAATTCTGAAATTACAGCAATAGATCTCAGCGCATCTAGCATCGCTTATGCTAAAAGAAAAATCAAAGAATATGACATTAAGAATATCAAATTCTTGCAAATGGATATCCTCGATATTAGTCAATTAGGAGAAGAATTTGATTTAATTGAATGTTCTGGAGTTCTACATCATATGAACAAACCAGAGAGTGGCCTGAAGGAGCTTCAGAAGTCATTAGTCAAAGGTGGTGTAATAAAACTAGCTCTATATAGTGAATTAGCTAGAAAGGACATCATCAATGCACGTGAGATCATAGAGTCCAATAAAATACCCCCCTCATCCATAGGGATAAGATCCTTTAGACAGGATTTGATTTCAGGTAAGTACCCAGACATAATTGCTTTACAAAATTGGGCTGATTTTTACACCACATCAATGTGTAGAGATCTCTGCTTCCATATTCAGGAACACCGTTACACTATTCCAAAAATCGATTCTTTAATCAATTCCTTAAACTTGACTTTTCTTGGCTTTGTCTTAGATAGGGAGGCAAAAGAAAAGTATTCAATGGAATATCCTTCTGATATCTCACAAATTGACTTGCGAAACTGGGCAAAATTTGAAATTTCTCGACCAAACACATTCAGGGCTATGTATCAATTCTGGTTAAAAAAGCAGTCATGAGCCATCCAGGAATATATACATCCTTGATATTTCATCCTTTATAATGCTTGAACAGGTATTAATAATTTGATTCAAAAACATTCAAGAAATAACTTCATTTCAGTAGTAATGTGTATAAGAAATTTCCCTAGGTGAATGTCTCAATTCACTAATACAGACATAGCAATCCGTTGTTTGGTCGATGGTAATGAAAAGGTAAACAAAAATGATCTCAAAGGAGCTATCTCTAGTTACTCTAAAGCTATATCAATTGTTCCAAAACACGTTCTTGCCTACTACAATCGTGGTGTAGTAAAGACAAAAGCGAATGACTATCTAGGAGCTATTAGTGACTTTTCAAATGTAATAGAAATCACCCCAAAAAATATAAATGCTTACTACCACCGAGGTTTGACAAGGGTAAAAATAAATGACCACTGTAATGCTGTTGAAGACTTTTCAAAAGTCATCGAAATCGATCCAAGTATTGAAAATGCCTATTATAAAAGAGGGATTTCACGAAACAAAATAAAAGACTACAAAAATGCAATTAAAGACTTCTCCAGGACAATAGAAATGAATCCTAATTCTGCAAATGCATATTACCTGCGGGGAATTTCTCTAAGGGATTCCAGAGACTACAGAAAAGCTTTAACTGATTTTTCAAAGGCATCCACAATAGACCCAGGTCATTTTAATGCATTACGAGAACTTGGATCGTTAAAGTATAAATTGTACAATTTAAATCATGGATTTACAGACTGGAAAGCTGCTGCTGGACTGGGAGACCAATTAGCGGCTCAATTATTAAAGAAATATACTTAATAAATCAACTTTAAGCTTGCTTTTATCTTTTTTTCCAGTGATCATTAAGAGAGCAAGGAGGATCAAGCAGTGAACGATGAAAACTGGAAGACTGAGTTTAAGCTATGGAAGAGAAACCTAAAACCCCTCCAGTTAAAGCTTTTGGAAGAAGGTGCTCAAACCCAAAATCAAGCCTTCATCTTAAATGACATGTGGTGTGAGTGGAAAGAAATCGCAGTTAAGAAAAAAATTAGTCAAATAGTCCAAAGTGTTCTCCCTATAGAAGATCCATGGATTGACAATAACTCAAAAACGACAAAACCTTATGACTAGGCTATGAATTACCCCACTGACGAAAAGACATTGCATTCGTCTTCATACCAAACTACAGAGAGAGGTGAGCTCAAGAAATGTTTTCACGCTAGACAAAGGATCCTTTGGAGGAGAAGAAAACAAGTATAAATAACTATAATTTGAATCTTCTTTTTCAGAGGTTTATTGATCGGATTAATAATCGAAAAGATTATTTCTCACTATGACTAATTAAATCAAAGGGTTTCAATCAGCTAATATGTTTAATCGATGCTAGATCTAAGAGCCTTGGCATAAAAGACTTTTCCTTCTGGAGTCATCATCAACTTATTCCATTCACCATCTTCTGTTTTCAGAGCAACTTCAAGAAGTTTTTCTTGTCCGCCATTTGTTGACCACTCCCTTAACCAGTATTGATTCTGGGGGTCAAACTCATAGCCCTTTGACCTAAGTAAAGAACGAATGGCGACTTCTCGAGTAAAAGCTTCATCCATAACTATCCCCTAAGCTCAACACTCTATTAATAGCAACATATAGTGAATTTGACATCTATGAATAGAAAAGATTATTTTGAAGCTTTGGTTGAAAGATCAAAATATTAAATGAACAGGCAAAGAATAGACTAGGCAGAGGATAATAAATATGGTCATTATTTTTCTGAGTTACCTTAGAAGTTTAGAGAAATTTTGCTAATATTTAAACTAGATTTAATGAAATCAATCATATCAAATCAGGAATCCTTCTAAAAAGTGGTTCTTTGAATTCATTAGCATCCTAGGTTTCAAATCCTTGTCATGTGCCCTTTGACTTTATATAAACCATTTAAAGCAGTAAGAAATATTCCTCGCCTAGTCGCAGCCATTCCAAAACAAAGAAGCTAAAAAGGAATTAAGTCAAAAACCAAACTTTGAAAGGGCATAAGCTATTCAACTTAATTCCTCTTCTCTTAATCCTTCCTCTACCGCTCGTTGCACAAGTTAATTGGAAGGCACCCGAGAGTCTTGACGCTAAAGCCAACAAAGTCTCAGTAGCTAGTGGCCGAGCTGTCGTTGTTACTGCCAATCCATTAGCAAGTGAAGCAGCTCTGAAAACCTTGAAGGAAGGTGGTACTGCAATGGATGCTGTTATCACAGCGCAGACGGTACTTTCTGTCGTTGAACCACAAAGTTCAGGATTAGGAGGTGGGGCTTTCCTTTTGTACTGGAACCAAGCAAACAAAACTCTGCACGCACTTGATGGGCGAGAGACTGCACCAGCCGAAATTGAAAAAGCCATTTGGACAACTCATGATGGCAAAGCAGTTTCTTGGTTAAGGGCTACTAGGAGTCTCTCTGCAATAGGGGTTCCAGGTACAACAGCTTTACTTTGGGAAGGGCATCGTCTATTTGGACGTTTAACTTGGAAAAGTAATTTCAAGCAGAGTATTCATCTTGCCCGAGAAGGCTTCATTCCTAGTCATCGTTTCCTTAAATCAATCTCCTTAGCAAAGAAAATTGGAGTTAAGCATAGTCAAACTTTTAAAGCTCTCTACCTCCCAAATGGCTCTCTACCATCACAAAAGATGCTATTTCGAAACCAAAAATTAGCGTCAACATTAAGCCGTATTGCCAAGGGAGGTGTTAATGAATTTTATCGTGGAGGAATAGCCAATGAACTGATACATGACCTCCAAGCTCAGCAAGACAGCCAAGCACCACTAAAAACAATCACCAATAAAGATCTAGCAAGTTATAAAGTCCAAAAACGTAATCCTCTATGCCGTAAATACAAGTCTTGGCAAATTTGTGCTGTCCCCCCGCCAAGTAGTGGCGGAGTTGCTGTATTGCAAGCACTTGGTACATATGAGCTTCTATCAAAGAAGGGTTGGTCCGAAGAAACGACTAACCATTGGCATGTTCTTGCTGAATCCTTAAGAGTTGCAGATGCTGATAGGTCTCATTGGATAGGAGATCCAATTGATTGGCCAGTACCTCTCAAGGGATTATTAGAAGACAGTTACATTAAGAAAAGAGCCAACACAATCCAGACTGATAGTACGACCTCAAATCCCTTACCAGGGCAGCCAAAAGGCGGCGAATTATTAAATTTAGCGAGTCAACCGCGTACAACTAATGGAGGAACAACTCATCTAGTAGTAGTCGATAGTGATGGCAACGTCGCTAGCTATACAGCGTCTGTTGAGACTGTCTTCGGCAGCAGGTATATGTCTGGGGGCATGATCCTCAACAATCAACTCACTGACTTTTCATTCTTATCCAGTGTGGCAGGGAAACCGATTGCTAATCGCATCGGCTCCAAAAAACGTCCTATGAGCTCTATGTCTCCAGTCATAGTATTTCATGAAAACCGTCCTGTTTTGGCCGTTGGGTCACCGGGTGGCTGGCTGATTCCTCATTACATAACGAATGCTTTAATTAGAACACTAGACTTCAATCTTCCCCTAAAAGAAGTAGTTAGCAAGAAAATTCTCTCTGTGGGACCAAACCAAACGATACTAGAAAAAAATAATCCTTGGTCAAGCACTCATGAAAATCTCTCTAAACGACTACAAAATCTGGGACACCAAATTAAATACAGTCCTTTTAGTAGCGGACTAGCGATTATTCAATGGGACAAAGGAAGTTGGCATGGTGCTGCTGATCCTCGCAGAGAAGGGAAAGCCGTAAGCTTGCCTTAAAACATAATTTTCTCTAATTAAACATACTCCAGATACTTCTAAGAATCTTATTGATGAAGACTTTGATAGTGAAAATTCTTTTTTTTCGAAATTAGAAAATCATGAGTGCTACTTAAATAAACAACTGCTTATTAGCTTATTAGCTTATTAGCTTATTAAAATAGTCTTTTCAAAGTATGAGATGAGAGCCATTGTTAATGGCTAAGTTAATAGGAAAGAAATGGAGATGAAACAAAATATCTATAGATCCTTCACCACTTTATTTTGCAAAAAACGAAGAGTAAATCCTTGATATGCTTAGAATATTTCCAGAAAGCATTTGAATCCCAAATTCTCAATTTTTTTCCCTACTGACTACAAAGATGTTGTGTAAACTATCAAAGAACTTTCTATCCTCTATGCAAGTGAGCAAAGTCATGAATTTGAATTGGAAAGAATCAAATAGAATAGAGTGGATAGAAGACTTCAAGGGACTAAAAGGCACTATCCCCATCGAAGATCTAAGACTTCTAAAGGAAGGAGCGAAAACAATGCAAGAGGCATGGAGGCTAGGGGCACTTCATGCTGAATACAAACGGTTAAAAAAAAATCAAGGCCCAGATCTTCCAAGCTTCAAAAAGTGAACTATTCTCCTCTTATCCGCCACTTAACCAATGAGTAAGAAATCAAAGAAATGCGCTGCCAATAAAAACAAGAGGATTCTTTGGTATGCCTTTGGTGCAATTGGTTTAGGTGCAAGGGGATTAACCGCATTATCCCTTCTTGCAATTGCCTTAATGCTTTGCTCCGTCAAAAAGGAATCAAAGGTCTTCAATCAATGTGTTGAAGAAGTCCGCAATAGCGGCAAGAGTGTTTCTAGTGCAGTCAGTTACTGCAATGGAGGAGCAGATTTATAACTATTATATTCTCCTGTTGACTATTGGACCGCTTCTTGTTGAGCATCATCGGCAAATAAGTAAAACAATTCTCTAAAACCAGTGATGGACTTGATAGAGCAAAACCTTGCTCCCCTTTTATACAGTACTTCGCCTAAGGCGACTAAGAGTCACCACTAGCTTGTAGAGGACGTTTTCACCAACCAAGACCTTTCTTAGAGACGAGCACTCAACTGCTACAGAACAGAAAAGTAGTCCGGGGAAAGCAAATTTGTAACTATCTATGTAACTCGATGATTTGCGTTTTTGCAAACTTTACGCAGAACACAAAAAATTACGTTATGTTCATGGAACCATTCACCATTAGTTGAAAATGCTTCGTAAGCAAGAAAAAAATGCAGTCACAAGAGGCCTATTACTTGGAATTGGTTGGGGATGGGGATTAGATAGGTTTTATGAGGGGGATAAGAAAGGAGGAATTCTTTCAATAATTGGATGGGGCATCATTTTTACAAGTTTTTTCTATTTGAAGTGTTCTGGTATTGAATACGTTGATGGAATCAAGGACTATTCCAACTACAGTCCCAATCCATTGATTATCCTTCCCTTTATAGCAGGCTTATATGGTGCCTATTTGATTATCAGAAAGGCATTTAAGTTGGCCAAGCAATTTGAAACTGCAGAAGATTAAAAATCATTTTAAAGACATAAACATAAACACGACATCCTTCGCACTAGTTGTAGGCATGTAACTTTCTCACTTGGTAGCCTTTTGACTATATTCAAATGATTATGCGAGTTAGATTACTTGTTATTACTAATGCCAAAGTGAGAGTAGTGAGAAAAAGGAAAGTCCGATAGAAGAAGGATTTATTAGTACCTTGTTAAGCAAAACAAAGTCTTCTGGAACATGAAATCAATATACAGGGGACTAAAATTATTGAGACTTCTAAGATATTAAGGGTTAAAAAGCAATTAAATAGCGCAAATTGGATGAGGCAAAGACTTACCAGTTATTAATACCTGATCAGAATTGATGGGCTGATATAGAAAGGGAGAAGCGCAAATATAAATATAGTTTAACTCTTCATCCCTAGGCAGGAGTACATGAATGAAGACGCAAAAAAGATAGTTAAATGACTGACTATTTTCCCCCTGGTGATTCTTCTGTCGCTTGGGCTGATTAGAACACAGATAACCTGGGCAATGTTCGGTTCAATAGAGTATTGTACATATAAAGTGTTCTCAAATAGATCAATTTAACAACTGATCATTTGTAAAGTTTGATTTGTGCAAAGCGTAACTTAGCTGTCAAATGGGTAGAAAATTCCTTGAACTTTGGTCAATACTATGTTTCATATTTCATTGCATTTTTGACTATAAATACATATTTTATCTCAAGATTGGGTTGCACTGCAAAGAGTCAATGTGAGTAAAGGTTGATAACAGTATGCTATGAAAATAAGTAGCTAAAAAATATGGTCTCCTCCTATAATACTGGGTTTAATGCTAAAGAAAAATCCACTAGCGCCCCAATAATTTGCTTCAAAATAGATCCAGCAGTCATCTCTGGTATCTAAATCAAAAGAATTCAACCATGGATCTCCTGATGAAAAGAATATCGGTTTTCCGGGACTAATAATTAGAGTCTTCTTACTCAATAAACCTTTAGAGGAGATCAATGAACATTTAACCGAAGTAGATAAACTTCTATCTACTCCGAAAAACCAATTTAAATAATAAAATACAATAATTTTATTTTTTCCTCCTATTGGAGCCCAGTTTCTCGTCAAAGGTTTTAGAAGTTCATCTGATTGAACAACAGATCTAGGTGCAAAACATATATTTGTACCCTTTAATAAACCGTTTGTGACTGTAAGAGTGTTGTCTGATATCTCTTTGGTTTTACGTTGTATATTTAATCCATATTTCATTCTAAATGGTAATTTATCGGAGTCAAAGATAAACTGAGCATACATAAACTCATTCCCAACTAGAGCGTCCGAGAACATATCATTTAGATTTGTATAAGAGTGATCTTGCAAAAAATGATCTGTTGTACTTGAAATTTTGAGGTGAGAAACAGGATTATTTGAACTGTCGTGAAGAATTAGGTGAACGTGTCCGTCAAAAGAAGGGTTTTGACCATAGGAAACTAAAGTTGTTTGAAATTCTTCTGGTCTATATATTGGAAGTATAAAAGAGGCACCTGTTGGTGCTTGTGTGTTATCTGAAGGTGCAAAATAACAATTATTATAATCCCTTCCTGATTTCATGATCTGGATGTCTGAAGTATCAAAGAATGTATGAGATACGGAGTGGGATTTAGATTTAGTATTGATTTTGCCACATATCCATCTTGGAAATATATCTAGATCTTTTACTTCAATTGAACATTTATAAAATCCAGATTTCATATTATACTTTCTCAAGATGTCGTCTATATTAACAATATGAGTTTTATAACCATATGAATTATCTAATTTCATTTCATGAATTATTTCTCTTTCTATATCTGGTGTACTGATGGTTAATAGAATTGAATATTCGGGTAATTTAACCCCACCTACAATTGCAAAGAAATTGAATCCCTCATTATCAAATATGACATCAAATCCTGTTTGAGGAAGGCTAAACAATAATTGATTAATTTCCTCCTCAGGATTTAGAGTTCTTGAACAACTGTGGACAACAGAATAAGAATTTGTGGTCTCGACTTCATAAAGCAAGGCTGGGTAAGGAAACCTATTTTCCATTTCAGAGATTATCTCTACTTCGAGTGAGTAGATAGTTAAAGATTTATCCTGATTTGTTGGATTTAGGTCGTTAAATTCTTCCTGTAGATCAATTCTATAAGTATGTGTTTTAATAGGGTTAAGGACTTTTCGTTCGATTAATATTCCTTTATCATCTCTTAAGGAGAAAAACAAAATAACATCAAGATTGTTCTTTAGATGCCAATAGGAAAGAAAATTGATAAAAGTCTTAAATCCGTTTGTTTTTATTATTGGGAAAATTCCCGAAGCCCTACCATGCCAATTATTATTCAAATGATTAAACCTGCTAGCTTTTCCTATTTCACATAGTTCCATGAAAATAGCCTTTTGAAAGTCAGCTGATCTACTATCATTACTATAATATAATATCTTTTAGAAAATTCCTAACAATCTAAGATTCTTTACTGGTGACAAATTTAAAATATTCTTGATTATACATCTATATGGGGATTAGGAGAGAAGCGAATTACCTATTCCCACACACATGAAAATGCATAGGTGCTTGCCCCTATGCGACCGGCACTTCTACGCTTGAAGGGAGTTATAAGAAACTCTGGAACGAGCTTGGAGCAGATTTAGCTAGGAGCGAGGTATCCTGATGGCTGAAATCTAATTCTGATAAAATAGTTTGTACATATAGCTAACTTACTAATAAAGAGAGATATATAAAAGGCAAGGTGAGAATTACACAAATAAAGAGTAGATGATTCTTATATTAATTCACAATATATTTTTAATTTGATTGATATTCTGTTAAGATATCAGGAGCAAAAATGGGGAGAGAAGGAATAGAAAGAAAAAATTATGGAAGGCCAAGGAAAAATCGACGGGAAAATGACCGGGACGATTAATTAGGCAGTTAAAACTAATAATAGTTATCTCATAAATGTTGTCAAAAATGAGATTATTGAAGCCTCTAGAATCTTTCCTATAATTTTAAAATACTAAAATATAGACATTCTAGAGTACATGCAAAATGCGTACTAAAATATTTCATAGAATGCTTTATTGTTAAATAATCAGCTCCCTAAATTTACTATTGCAATAGTTAATTACCTTACCAAGCATATAGACTATTAAGAATAAGGAGTATCTAATAGAACTTACTTTTAGATCAGGTATAGATGAAATAGCTCTAAAGTTCAACCAATGAGCCTTCCAGTAATCTGAAAGCTTTAGGTATAAGCTAGAGTCATTTTCTGATAATGTTACAAATAAGCTCCGGTCTGTAAATAAAGATATGCCATATTCTTTTAGGAATTGACTGTGCATCAGATCCTCAGCATAAGCTTTACCCTGAAATGGATATTCCCAATATATCAAATTAGATGTTTTATGAATAACACAAGCTCCAGGAAGCCAAGCTGTTGGAACTATTTGCTGTTGAGTATGCTCATCATAATATGGGTTGATACCAATAGGCAAACCAGATTTCGTAATAGAACCATAACGTGGAGAGAACTTGCCATCTAATATAAAATAAATAAGAGAAGCCAGAAGAGGTTTTGGGGTTACTAATGGAGACATAGGGCTGCCTTGGGGGGAATAGTGAATAGGAGACAATGCAGAGGCTTGAGGGAGCTTCAAATAAGATTCTATGAATAATAAAAGAAAGTTTTTATCAAACTCAAGGTCATCATCCATTTGAATACAAAATCTAGTGGAAACCTTTTTAAAACCTGCATTTCTCTGTGCTACTTGACCACATGATTCAGATATAATATCGATATCAAACTTATATTCAGTAGTTATTGAATAGGTCTTAAAAGAAGGAATAGAAATAATAACATTTCTAGGTAGTAATACTGAGTTATTAATTGAATTAAGAAGATTGTTCAAGCTAGGTCTAACAGCAGTGGCTATTACAATAGTAAAATCATTCATTTTACGAAGATTGAGATTTTAGTAAATTGCTAGAAGATTGGTAAATTATAATTGGAACTGAAAATACAAATGGCAGGACAGGAAGATAAAAGCCAGTCATCGTACAGAGATGAATAATCAAAGTAGAAATTGAGATAAAGTAATATGGTTGGATCTCAGCAGGTATGATTTTTGCAAGGATAGATAATTTATAAAGAATAATTCCTAATGCTCCAATGCCAAGAATACCGAGTTCACCAAAAACACTTAGGATCCAACTAAGGGAACCTGCCCCCTCGGCAGTTTCTGATAAATAGGAGATATGGCCTGGTCCACTACCAAGAAACCATTGGAAAGGGTTCATATCTGAAGAAAAGTAGTTGAGGACACTATTCCAGGCTAAAAGCCTGTGGGAAACTGAGCGCATATTAGTATTTAAAGCAAGTTTCTGAAATGTGGTTTCAGTGAAATTATCGATTAAAGGTATTGATATACTTGAAAGTATAATGATAAATATTGCACTACATAGGAAAATCCTGATTGTAGAATTACTGATCAAATAAGAATTATTTCTTTGAAATACTTTATAACATAACAACAAGATTAGTGAGACAAATAAAGCACCAAAAGCTGCGGCACTTTGAGTGAGAAATAATACATAAATCCAGACCAAACATATTAAAATGACTGGTAATATATTTGAATGATTATTCTTCTGTTTAATTTTATCTAAATAATGAGATGAGCCTAAATACATAGAGAAGAAAGAATTGGTTGCCATAGCTAAATCGGTAGGCTCGTTCCAAAATGCTCTAGCTCTAGAAGCTAACGCAGCCATGATTGGACGATTCGCATCTGACGGAATATACAATGAGTAATCTATATTATTGACGAGTAAAATATAATCTATAGTTGAGGTGATAAAAATAGTTAAACAGATAAGAGATAAAAAGGTATTTAATTTAGAAAGCGATTGAAGTGGTGAATTATTTGGGAAACAGAAGTAAGCCGAAAAGGAAGGGATTACAGCTAGAAATATAATATAATATGCTATAAGATGACCAACCTTAGATTGATTAAAATTGACTAAATAGGAGGCAGAGGCAATAAAGGGAAAGAGTGCTAGCCATATAAAAAAGTTAGTTGAATAACCCTTTAAAGTAGTATAAAATCCAGAAGATAGATTAAAAAATAACCATAAAGGAAATATACTCCCAAAATTAAATAGGGACGGAGATGCGATTAAAAAAGCATACAAGATGATCATATTTAAATAAATTGTAGAACTTTATCCAATAGATCCTTCTGCAGTGGGCGATTACTAATATATTCTAAAACCTCTTCGATGTCTCCTGGCTCATTAATCGATGGTAGTGCTGGTTCAACAGGTACTGATCTGAAATTAAAGCCCTTTTCTATAAGTCTTAGTTGCTCAATAGATTCTGATCTTTCAATAATTGACGGGTCGTAATTTTCAAATCCCATGAGTACTTTCTTCTTAAAGGCTATTAGACCTAATATTTTCCTTATAAATTTAGATTGTATTTCAAAATTTGAAAATGACGGTGTTTTACGGAAACAGAATAGGATCTTACCCTCCTGATTTGAAATACATTTAACAATTGAGTGTTTATCTAGTTGCTCTTCACAAGTCAAGCTAGCTGTAGCATTCCAAGCATCTACATTAGGGAAATCATAGATTTTGTTAGTCAATGCCTGCAAGTGGATTGGAAGTATTAAGGGCTCATCACCTTGAATTAAAACAATGTGATCTGCATCGATATTGCTTGCTGCCTCTATCAATCTAGAAGTACCAGAATGATGTAGCTTGTGCGTCTGAATGACATTCCCACCATATGATCTGACAACTAAAGCAATCTCCTTATCACCAGTTGCAACAAAAACTTGATCAAAAACGCCTGATAAAAGGGCTCTTCTTCTAACATGCTCAATCATTTCCAATCCGTGAATTCTCAATAATATTTTTCTAGGCAACCTAATTGAGTGCAGATGAGCAGGGATTATCGCAGCAATCTTCAAATTGAATGCATAGAAGTTGATCTGATTCTAGTATGTATCGTCATGATCCTATTGAGGAAATACTCCGCAATCAACATTAATACATTGTCCTGTTATAGCTGAAGCTTTATTGGAAGCTAAATATATTACTGTATCCGCAACTTCATTAGAAGTTGGAAGGCGACCTAAAGCAGATTGAGTAAGCTTAAAGTTATCGATGAATTGATTTGGATCTGGGTAACCTGGCGAATACTCACTCTGAAGGGCCTCCATCAGACCTGCTGTTTTAATTAGAACAGGGCATATTGCATTAACCCTAATACCGAACTGACCAAGCTCTTTGGCTAACGATTGTGTAAGACCATTAATTGCGAACTTAGTGGCTACATAAACACTATTATTTTTTGAGCCTCTCTTACCGGCAATACTTGATATATTGATAATTGATCCATTCTTGACTAAGTAATCTTGTGCTGCTTTGCATCCCCAAAAAGCACTATAAACATTGGTAGTAAATAATTTTTCAAGAAATTCAGAACTTACTTGCTTTAAGGGACTCCAGGATGAAATACCTGCATTATTAATATACACATTCAATTTCCCAAATTGAGTAACAGCTTCTGAAACCAACTTTTCATGTGTCAGTGGATCACATACGTCACCTTCAAGGCAAATAAGATCATTAGTATCGGGCAGATGGTTGTTTTTATGTCTGGAACATGTTACTACCTTATATCCCGAGTTAAGTAGGCTATTTGTAATACCTAAGCCTAAGCCTTTTGTTCCACCAGTTACAATAGCAACTAAATTGTTATTAGACACAATTAGATTGTCATGCAGGAAAATCCACCATCAATTGTAACCTCAGACCCAGTAACAAATGATGATGCATTAGAAGCAAGCCATAAGGTAGCTCCTAAAAGCTCTTTAGGGTCACCGTATCTCGCCATTGGTGTATGGCTAAGAATTGCTTTTTCTCGTTCTGGTGAAATGAAGTTTTTCTTGTTCCATTCTGTAGGGAAAAATCCTGGCCTAATACAATTCACCCTTACACCTTCCAAGGCCCATTCTCGTCCAAGATTCATTGTCAGATTCCTTATACCTGCCTTGGCCGCAGAATATGCATAGGCCTTTGAAAGAGGGGGTCCTGCTGATGCAGAAGAAATATTAATAATTGAGCCATTCTTTTGCCTTACCATTTGAGCTCCGAAGACCTGACAACCAAGCATTGTTGCTAATAGCTGGGAATCCATAACTTTGTTCCAATCTTCTAATTCAATATCGAAAAAAGGAGTGGGAGAGTTGGTACCCGCACCATTTATAAGAATATCTATATTTCCATATTTGCTTATAATTTTCTGCTTTGCACATTCATGACTTTCTTTATTTGAAGCATTTACCTCTAAAGCCATGTGATCTCCACTATAATTATCATTTATCTGCGAAATAATTTCAATGGCCTTATGCAATCTTACATCTAAAATAATGATATCAACGCCTGCAGCGGCAAGGCCTTTAGCCATGGTGCTGCACAAATAGCCTCCTCCTCCAATGATTACGGCAACCTTGCCCTCAAGAGCGAATATATTGCTTAGTGAGAAATCATTATTATTTAATCTCATCTATAATCTTGCATAAGAGACTTCATAGTTTCTGCCCATTTCCACAAAATGAATAGATCTGAACCAAGTATAATAAAAGTATAACCAGAGTCAAGCAATTTATTAACTGATTCTCTATCGGTGTTGACCACCTGAGTGCCACAACTTTTATTATTTCGTTTACAAGAATCAACGACTATTTGAGTTGCCTCTTGTACTTTATCGTGACCAGTCTCGCCTGGAACTCCATACGAACCAGAAAGATCATATGGACCAATCATCACTCCATCAACTTGTTCATGGCAAACAATTTCATCAATATTCTCGACTGCAAACCTAGATTCTATTTGCGGAATAAACACAGAGTTTTCATTCCATTGACGTACGTACTCATTAAATGTAAATCCATAACCTTGTGCTCGGTTTAATCCATAAGTTCTTTCCCCCATTGGAGGGTATTTGATGTTATTTAAAATTTGTTTGATTTCAATACCAGAATTAACCATTGGAGCAATTAAACCATTAGCACCAGAGTCTAATAATGGCTTAAAGGTATCATTGCTATGAGAAACTGGTCTAGGCAAACATGCTACATTACAAGCCTGCGCAGAAGCTATGATTCTTTGAGCTGAAGAAAGTGAAATTGGCGCGTGTTCCATATCTATACCAATAAAATCAAATCCAGCCAAAGAAAAAATCTCTGCAATAGAGGGATGGTCAAATGAAATCCATGAACCAAATAAAACTTCTCGTGATCTTAGTCGATTCTTCAAGTTAGAAGCTTCTATTGCTTTGAGCATTTTCTGATAGCTATCATTAATAATTATAGATTGGATTAAAGAAAATAATTGGTACAAAGAGAAAATTTATCATACTATCTTTACCTGGGTCCGAAATCGATAGGAGAATAAAACTAAAATCAACTAATAGGCATAGTTTTATTTATTACTGCATTAATTGCAGGGTGAAGGTGCAACAATCCAAGAAGAGAGCCATCATTATCAACTACCGGGAGATCCCAAATCTTATGATTTCCCATTATGTCAATCCCTACTTTTAATGGTAAATTTGGTTCTACAAATTTGAAATAGCTTGAAGAGTAATCCAAAACGTCATCAACAAAAAAAGAAGCTAAAGGTTTTTGCGAAGCAAGTAATATTCTTCTAAGGTCTCCATCTGTAATTACTGCCAATAACTTATTATTTGAATCAACGATACATGCTATACCTAATTTAAATTTATTCATGGTTTCAAGAGTTTCTCTAATAAGGTGATATTGACTAACTATTGGGAATGAATCAGTCGCAAGCATTACATCTGAGACGAGAATATTATTTATATTTGTGGACATTATCTTCTCCGTATAATTGATCAAAAGATAACCGTAATTCATGAAGTGTTTTAGCTTGATTCAATATTTGTTCCAAATATTGAATATCCAATACTGTATTTGGATCCGAAAGGGCATTAGGAGGGTCATTATGAACTTCCATGAATAGTGCGTTAATCCCGCATGCAGTAGCGGCCCTAACTAAAAAAGGAATAAATTCACGTTGTCCTCCAGACACATCACCCATAGACGTAGGCATCTGAATAGAATGAGTAGCATCAAAGCAAACTGGATAACCAGTCCTTTTCATAATAGGGAATGAAGTCATATCATTTACTAATTGATTATAACCAAAAAAACTTCCTCTATCCGTTAACAAGATTTTATGGCAACCAAATGATTCCAACTTGCGTACTGAGTTCTTCATATTCCATGGGCTCATATATTGACCTTTCTTTAAATGAACTGGCTTGGAGGTTAAGGCAGCTGCACGAAGGATCGAAGTTTGCCTACAAAGATAAGCTGGTACTTGTACTAAATCACAAACCTCACCTGTTGCTTTAGCCCAAGCAGGATCAGAGAAATCTGAGACAACAGGAATTTTGAATTGTTTTTTTAAATCATTTAAAATTGATAGGCCATGGTCAAGCCCTAATCCATGGAAGCTCTTTGGTGAAGAGCGACAGTCCTTATCATAACAAGACTTATAAATCCAATCTATACCGATTCTTTGACAAATAGTCTGGATTTTTTCGGCCATCATGAAAGCATGATCTCTGCTTTCAATTGCACAGGGACCACCAATAAATACTAAAGGTTCATTTTTCCCAACCTTAACTTGCTTAACTTCATCTGAGCCTATAAGTATCGTTTTGGATTGAGAAGCCATTACAGCTTACCTTTGAAAGCCATCTCTTCTAGGATATCATCAAAGAACCAAGGTAATAGTTAGGGGGTATATGATATTGCTAATAATTTATTTTTAATGTATTTAGATACACGTTTGGTAAAGAAATTTAGTTATGATTAAGGCGAATGCTTTAAGCTCAAAAAACCTTTTTCAAGTTCATATATTTTATCGCAAAAGGCAAGAGTATTTGCGCGATGGGTAATCATAATCAGAGTCAAATCTTGAGAGAGGTGTAGTAGTGATGACAATAATTTATTTTCAGTATTAGTATCTAATGCACTCGTAGCTTCATCTAAGACAAGAATGCTTGATTGTTTGTATAAAGCTCTTGCTATACCAATCCTCTGTCTCTGACCGCCGCTGAGTTGAAAGCCTCTTTCACCGACATTGGAATCAAATCCTTCTGGCAAACTCGATACAAATTGACTTAACATTGCTTGCGATGAGGCCTTTATTAGTCTTTCGTGGTCTATTTCCTCTAAGGGTACACCAAAAGCAATATTTTCTTTTATTGTACTATCATGAAGAAAAATATTTTGAGGTACATGAGATATAGATCTTTGCCAGGAGCAGAGAAAATCCGAAGAAAAGTTGGATTTCAAATTAAGATTGTCTATAAGTATTTCCCCAGATGAGGGGGAAAGCAATCCAAGTATAAGATCTATTAATGTACTCTTGCCACTTCCTGTTCTCCCTATAATTCCTATCTTTTCACCTTTTCTTATGGAGAAACAGATGTTATTCAAAATATTTTGCGTCCGATTGCTGTAAGCAAAGTAAACATTTTTAAATTCTATTTGATTTTTTATTTTATATGGTTTGATATCTGCGGAAGGAGCAGTATATGAATCAATAGGCTGCTCCAGCATATTAAGAATGGATTTCAATGACGATTGAACTCCTCTTACATTAGAAATTGAGCTATAACATAATTGCATAGAAGGTAATAGTCTTTGAAGAGCTAATGAGAAGATAGCTAGGGTTGGTAAAATAGTGGATGTATTAGAGGTATCGAAAGATAATACCAAACTAAAAATGATAAGAAGTGATATACCAAGGGCCTCAAATAAATATCTTGGCGAAGCAAAAATAAAATTTTTCTCAGCTATTTTGGATCTTGCTAAGTAATCATATTTAGCAAATCTAGCTACATATAAAGACTGATTCCCCTGCAATAAAATATCTCTGATTGAGCCTAGACCTTCTTGAAGAGATTGAATAGATAGTTTATTTGAATTACTAATCAAATCACTATTTCTAACTAAAATAAGTCGGCTCCACCTTGCAAATAAGAGATAACCTAAGCCAATTAGAAAGGTTGATAAAAAAGTGATCCTAGGGCTAATCAAAAACAAGGTAATTATCAAGACAAAAGTAATTAGGCACGCTATCAAAAAGTTTAATGTATAAAAGATTGCACCTTCTGCTCTTCCTATCTCAATTGAATTATTTGAGATAATTTCACTTGTATTCATTGCTAGGTGAATATTGTATGGTTGATGCAAAGTTCTATAATAAGATTTACACCCTAAATCATTAGCTATATTAGCAGCTATTTGAAAGGCGACTTTAATATTTAGTACCCGAAGTAACGAAGAAAGTAAAACAGCTAGTATAAATAGACTGGCAAAATATATTGTTAATACTGAAGGATCGCTAATTGGGAAATTGCTTAAAAGATCACGAATAAGAGGATTGTCAGTTAACTTATCAGGACTAGAAATTGCTAATATGAAAGGGGTAACTGAGACTAAAGAGATTGCTTCTGCAAACGAACTGGCTAGCATAAGCGCAAAAACAAGCCAGAGTTGGAATTTTCTTTTTGTACTGAAATGCTTCCAAAGTGCATACAATAACTTAGGTGTGGTGAAGTTCAAGGAAAAAATTTAATGTATTTAAACTAAAGGGAATGATAATATGTTAATACATTGATAATAAAAAGCTAATCATTTTTCTGTAAATATCCATTTCTCACATAATTTCCAAAAACATTTTTAGATGTCAAAATCCTTTCTGAAAGTTCTCGTACCGCTCCGTGACCGCCTTTGTTTCTCAAAACCAAATGAGAGGCTCGCTTAAAGCCAAGACTTGAATCTGAAGTAGCAATCAACAAAGAAACATAAGGTTCGACTACTAAATCATTCAAATCGTCTCCCAAATAGATAGTAGTTCCTCGGCTAAATCCAAGTGAAGCTTGAATTTCTCTAATCACTTTTGATTTATCTCTAACCCCTACAAAACAGTGTCTAATTCCTAATTGCTCAGACCTTTTCTCTGTTGCTCCAGGTTGACCTCCACTTAAGAGAACAATTTCTATATCATTTTCTATAAGCAACTTAATACCTAATCCATCACGAACATCAAAGCGTTTAGTCAACTCTCCTGTTGAATTGATCCAAAGCCCTCCGTCAGTTAAAACTCCATCTACATCTAGAACTAATAGTCGAGTTTTACTTAATCTGATTTTGTAACGAAACCAGGAATATTCATGTGTCAAAAAAAACATAGATAAAGGGTAGGTGATGACTGGTAATATCTATAGAATAAAATATAATCTAGAATATGCCATAGACTGGCCAAGCAGAAGAAGCGATTGTTTTTAAATGAGTTGAATATGAATTGATTAAAGGGAATCTTATTTTGAAGTAGAAAGCACATCTAGGTTCAGAGGCTCTCGGTGTGCTTCAATAACTGAATCACTATAATTACTATCTATTTTATATTGAAGAACTCTTTTAATATCAGCTTGAGTTTCTACTGAAAAGTCCTCAGGGATACAGTATCCATCTAATGAATTGAGATCGTTGTCTTTTTTATAATAGATAGGGGTGAGACCAAAGGCTAGACATTCTACTGCCGCTGTAGAAGAACTATACAAGAAATGTGTTGAAAGTTTGATGTCTTCAAGAATTGTTTTATTAGAAAAAGTGAGGTTATATTGAAGGGGAATTTGACATATTTTTGATTCGATATATCTCTTAAGTCCTAAATTCGTTTGCAAAGCAGGATGTAGTCTAATTCTAATATTTAAATCACTGTCTACAAGATTAATAGCTAATTTGAAAAACCTCTTGGCATCTTGAACGGTGCCCATAGGTATTACAAGAAGAGTCTTTATATTATGCTTCATCATACTCGGTTGAGATTTTGCCAATTTTTGTATATCTAACATTAACGAGGATTTATTAGAACCAATAACTAAGGAATTTTTATTAAAATATTTATGTAGTAGTTGTTTAGCTATATAAGTAGGGCTGAGAAGTAATTGCGGTTCAAACTTAGTGCCTATAAACCTATAAGCTGATAATTGATATTGAAAAGGGCCAGCATGAACGTAACCATAAAGTGAGATATCATTATTACTACAATATTCGGCCAATAGCCTTTCCCAGGGATGTCCCTCCCATGTGATTACTAAAGTACGAATGGATGATTTTTCTAAAACTACTCTTATCTGATCGAAAATAGAAAGGTTGTCTACGCTAGATCTGGATAAAGAGTCTATCGAGCAAGCCAATAAAAACCTTTTGCAAGGAAGAGTTATAGCTTTAAATAAAAGGTAAAAGTGAATTATAATTCCTTTAAAATATGATCTAGATATAGTGACTATTGAGCCAGGAATATTTATTAGTATAGTATTGGATAAATAAAATTTGGAAATTAACTGGATAAGATTCGCTCCAGAAAATCTAGTCTTATTTAAAACAATAAAGAGAGCATCAGACCGATTCTTTCGAATACCATAATATGCGTCATGGTGATAACCAATCTGCTCTATAGTATCTGCATGTGTTAAAAATGCAAGCTTACAATGGGGATTAATATTTATACGCTCGATAGGCGATATATGGCTCCTACTCAAAAACATTTTATAGATAACAGATAAAAGTGTTTTTATAAAGATTAGTATATTGTAAAAGTACAAAAAAGCATTTCTTGAAATAAACTCATAGAAGTTTCTTGAATAAATGGTATTGAGTATAAAATCCTGATCAAGATCATTTCTAATTGGCGAAAGCAACCTTATAAAAAGAATCTTACTTGGTTCAACTGATTGACGGATAAACTCTGTCGCATATTTTACATAATTAACGTATTCTTTAATCATATACTTATAAATAATAATACTTTAATGCATAGTAGTCGAACATGCATTAAAGTATTTAAGAATTGAAGCAAATCAATACTCTTAACTGATAACCAATACCTAGCGGTACTTCCTAAGGGAAAGAAGGCTAATCCTGACACAAGATATCAATTTAACTCTATTAGCCAACAGCAATTAGGGAATGACGTTAGTATTTGACTCGAAATTATGTGAATTAAGCATTGAAAGATTAGCATGTTTATATAGCCATTATTTCGTGAATATTGCAGATATTCAAGTTGCTTAATTATGAATTAATTACTTAAATTAGTTTATAAGTATACTCATTTACACATTCTGCTATTGTTTCACTGATTGATGGGGGATTCCAGTTAAATACTTGCTTTGTTTTCTCAAGATTTAGACTCATATCTAAAGGCCTTTTTGTAGATAGACTTGAGTCATTATAAGAGCATATATCTATTTTAGAAAGTTCGAAGTCAAGAAGCCCAAGGAATTTCAATCCAAAGCTCGACTTTGTTATCGAGTCAGAAGAGCCTACGTTATAGCAGCCAGGCTTAAAGTTTGAAATCACTATTCTGATAAAATTAGTCAATTGGTTCATATGTAAGGGCGTAAAAATGACATCATCAAATAACGTCAGCTGTTCTCTCGGACTAGAGGCCTTGTCAAACAACCAATCAGTAAAAGACTTCCTCTTTGAAGATAAACTTCTTCCTACAAAATTAGTTCTTAGAACAATTCCATTGTTTTCAATTACAGGAAATTCTCCAGCTAATTTAGTTTTGGCATATACATTAACTGGATCAACGAGACTTTCTAAATGAGGGCCTTGACCATTATAGACCTGATCCGAAGAAATATGAATTAATTTGTAATTATAAAGAGCCGACATCTCCGCTAGTATTGTGGGTATTAATGTGTTTATTTTTGAAGCCTCTTCTTTATGTATTTCACAGTAATCTACGTTAGTTATGGCTGATAAATTGATTACAATATCTGGAGACAATTTCTGCACAATAGATTCTACATGTAATACATCAGAGGCATCGAAACAGTAATCTGATGTCGAGCTGGGACCACAACGGAAAATATATTCTCCTTGTATTAGAAGCCTTTTAGATAAAATGCTACCCAACAAGCCGTATGCTCCAACAATAAGAATTCTTTTTTTAAAGTCAGGATGAATGTCAGTCAAGTTTTATTGGGGTATAGATTGCGATAATAGTTCAAAGTATTGAAGAGGTATTATCAAAAGATGATTAAAATAGAAAATATTCGTCATCTGATATAAAATGGTACATTACCAACTTGAAGTAATCAACAAGTAAAAGAAGAGCAAAATCATGTCTGAACTTAATTCCAATTCAACTGTTCTGGTCACAGGAGGAACAGGTAGTTTTGGGAAGGCTTTCGTTGCAAATCTCCTTAGTACAATTCCCGATATCAAGCGTATTGTAATTTTTAGCAGAGATGAACTGAAACAATGGGAGCTCCAACAGATTTATCCTATAGAAAGGTTCCCGCAGTTAAGATTTTTCATAGGAGATGTTAGAGACAAAGATAGGATAAAGAGAGCCTTAGAAGGTATTGATACTATTGTTCATGCCGCTGCTTTAAAACAGGTTCCCGCAGCCGAATATAATCCAATGGAATTCATTAAGACAAACATATTAGGAGCGCAAAATATTATAGAAGCATCCCTTGAGATGGATGTCAAAAAAGTGATTGCTCTAAGCACTGATAAGGCGTGTGCACCAACCAACCTTTATGGTGCAACTAAATTATGTTCTGACAAACTCTTTATAGCTACCAATAATATGAAAGGTGATCGAGATTTGAAGTTATCAGTCGTGAGATATGGAAATGTACTTGGATCACGTGGATCGGTAGTACCATTCTTCTTAAAGAAATCAAAAGAAGGGGTCCTACATATTACAGATTCCAGGATGACTAGATTTAATATAACTCTTCAGGAAGGCGTATCAATGGTTCGGTGGGCCCTAGATAATTTAGTTGGAGGAGAAATACTTGTACCTAAAATCCCGAGTTATCAAATCATGGATTTAGCGGAAGCAATTGGACCTAATTGTAAAAAAGAAATTATAGGTATTAGACCTGGAGAGAAAATACATGAGGAAATGATAGGGGTTGGAGATAGTGATAAAACATATGATCTAGGGGATTTCTATACAATTATGCCAAACAATGATGAAATCATAAAGAAGCTAAAAAATAAACATGAAAAAGTTAACTTAGTTAAAAAGGGTTTCTCATATAGCTCTGGTAGTAATCCAACATTCTTATCTATAAGTGAAATACGTAAACTAATCAAAATTCATATAGATAAAAATTTTAAGCCTATATAACATGTTATGCCAAATTTATTAAGAATGAGTTTTCCGAAAGATTCACTTCATCTTGATTTTAAAAGGAGCGAAAAGTGATCTTACAGATACTATGCGCGTACCAAATAAATAATTAAATAAATATATTAAATATTGAGGGAGATATTTTAAGTTGGATTTATGTAAGAAAGATGAAAAATTAAAATAATTCAAACCAAAGGGAATGGACGGAATAAATGTTGTTGTGTGGAAAGTATGTTTTAATTTTGATTTTCGATTGCAATTTAAATTTTCCATGGCAAGTAATATATCTGATTCATGAACATAGTAATCATGATAAAAAGTCCTTCTTTTTATATTATTAGCAGACAAATATTTGCTAACGCCATGGAATGAATTTGCCGTATGTATGAATAAAACTAATCTATTTGGAATTGGTTCAATCAATGTTTTTTGAAGCAATCCATTTGAAGAGAAAAATATTGTATGGCCTCCCCATCCTTCCTGCCAAGAATTACTTGCATAAAAAATTGAATTCGCAATATGTCGATAAGTGCCTGCTTGTATATAAGAATGATCTACATGTGAACCTAAAAAACCATTGTTTTCTGTAATGTGAAAAGGGGAGTAACCTGAGTAGTCTTTCGTCTCTGAAAGACTAAGTATATCAATTTCGCCTATCCTCTGAGATATTAAGCCTTTTATACGAGTTGAGCCCATTAAATCAATTAATTCTTGAGCATAATTTTTAACGGGAGTATTGTGATAGATTGTTTTCCTCTCTAAAGATGATTTAAAAGTACATTGGACTGCATTTGAAAAACTATCTAATTCTTCACTAAGCTGCTCAAATTGATGGAGGGGTAAAAAATTATCAATTACTATATAAGGGAAAGGGTATGAGTTCCATTTATCATTACACTCCATTGTCTAAGCAGAAAATCCAAGTTAAGTAAATATGTAATTCTAATGCTATTCCGAGGTGATTGTTGGGGAATATTTAGAAGTGAATTACCAGATTAGTATACACGAAGCAAAAGATTATGCAATGTAGCTGCTATTGAATGAGATAAGCATAGGAACTAGTCTGTGGTAAGCGCGAATTGCTTGTAAAGTAAATAATATTTCTTAGTCATAGATTCAAGGCTGTATTTGGAGGATAGACTTAAGTTTAAATTTTGAATTTGAGCAAATAGAGATTGCTTATCCTGACCGAAAAATTGTTTTACTGTTCTTGCAAACTCAAGAGGAGAATATTTCTTGACGATGAAATCATCCGTAATAAATTGTCTAAAAGCGTATATATCTGAACAGACAACAGGCGTACCAGTGCATAAGGATTCTAAAGCAATTAAGCCAAATGATTCCGTTAGAGAAGGGCATATAAGTATATCTAGTGCATTTAAAATATGTTCTATATTCTCAATCTCACCAAGAGCATAAAGGCTCGATGATTCAATTCTTAATGGTCTATCAAAAGTATTTTTTATATTACTATATTCCATATTTTGTCCACAAATTAAAAACTTAAATTTGGGGCTATATCGATTAAGTAGTTCGGCCATTTGTAAAAAAAGATCTAAACCCTTATTGGGATCATTTCTTGCTATCAGGCCTACAAGGAAATCATCATCAGATAATTTCAATTCATTCCTGAGGGCAATCCTGTAATGTTTATTTGGTTTAAATATATCTGAATCAACGGAATTATTTATAACGGTAGAGGAATGACGCCTATAGCCAAATTTATGATGAACATTGAAAGCCAAGTCCGAACAGTATATGATCTCTTTTGGAATAAAATGAGAAAGAATAGATAAAAGTATTACTGAAAGTTTTGTATGAAAGCTTTCCTTTTTTAATGAAGTACTTGCGTGGTGTATTGACCATATAACAGGATACCTTCTTATTAAGAAGAATAATTTTGCTATACTTATCAATAGGTCTGAATGATAAAGCCATGTTTGTATTAAGTTAGGCTTAAGGGTCTTAATTAGCCTTATTAATTTCAAAAATACGATTGGAGTTTGAAAAATATGCATCCCGTTCAAATGAAAGACGCTTATATTATTCTCAAGCAAAGATGATGAATAGCTAGCTTTCTCAGATAGGCATATAACAATATGCTCTATGTGAGAGTCTGATTTGTTCTGAATCAGATTCCACAAAATTCTTTGCGCACCTCCTCGCTCCAAAGTGGTTATCACATGTATTATGCGAACTCTTTCCAAGTACCTTTTAAAACTTATGATAGTACGTCTGTTAACAATTTAGAAATTTGTTTCGGCATATTAACAAATCAATCATAGAGGAGGCTTTTTAAATATGAATAAAAATATATAGTAGTCTTAGAAAGAATTCATACTAACATTGAAGGAAACAATAAAAGGCATGAGAACAGAAGAAAATATAGTTTTCTTTGCTAATACTTTGTGGTTTTTTGAAAAGTTCAAATTTAATCTAATAGAACATGTTGCCAAGTCTTCAAAAGTCTACTGTCTTTACTTGAAAAATGGGCCTCCAGTAGACAATAACAAGATCAATATATTAAAGGGAAAAGGTGTCATATTTCAAGCATTGACTTTTTATATATGTATTAAAACTATAGCCAACTTATCATTCAATCTGAGGCTGAAATATACGCCTACTATTACGCCTAATAAAGTCATAGTATTTACTGTAGGGCCAATAATATTATCTAGTGTAATATTTATTAAGTACAGGAAAGAAACAATATACGTCTTGGAAGGACTAGGTCGTATCTTTACTTCTCAAAAGATAAGTTACCGTATAATAAAAAGATTTTTAATTGGAATATATAGAATCCTGTTTTCTAAATGTAATTCTGTTCTTACATTAAATTATTCAGATGCAATGTATCTAGCAGAAATGAAAATAGCACCACTAAAAAAGATCAAATTACTTCCAGGCACAGGATTAGACATTGGACAAATTGACAAAGAGTTAAAATTCAATCAAATCGAGCCTAAATATATTGACTTTATAGCAAGGTTAATACCTGAGAAAGGGGTATATAATTTTATTTACTCACGCATTAACTTATTGAAGTACCACCCCAATTTTGCTAAAGAGTATAAATTCAGAATTATAACTCCAGAATCAGATATTGACTCATTACCTAAAGGTGATATTGATTATCTAAATAGTCTAGGTATTATTGTCAAGCCATACCTAACTAATACGATCCAATATTACAAACAATCAAGGGCTGTCGTTATTCCTACAAAATATGGAGAAGGATTGTCAAGAGTAGCTCTTGAAGCATCATATTTAGGAATCCCACTGTTGGTTTCGAGAAATAGAGGCACAGAGGATTTTTTACCATTAAATTACAAATATTATATTGCCTCTCAAAATCCTTCTTCTATTGCGAATCAATTAGTTGAGATGTTAGAAGATATAGAATATTTTATTGAGTTAAGAAAAAATCGATGTCAGCTTCTTGCTGAGCGGTATTCTACCCATTCATCAATCGAGACATTCTGCTCATTAATTTTAGAAAGCTACATGCATCCTTATTAAGTAAAAAAATCGTACGTACAACATGGCAAGACATAATTTTATAAAAGAAACCAAAATCAAGGCCTGTAGGCTTATTATGTATTTGTAGTCTAATAGTGGTTAGAAAAATGAATAAAAAGATCATTCAAATAGGTAATTGCACAATTGGACTAGATCAGCCTACTTATTTTATTGCTGATATTGCAGCTAACCATGATGGTAAGTTGTTAAGAGCAATTGATCTGATAAATAGATGTGCAGAGGCAGGAGCTAATGCCGCAAAATTTCAAAACTTTAAAGCCGAAACAATTGTTTCAGATATAGGTTTTAAAAGCCTGGTTGACATTAAATCTCATCAAACTGGTTGGGAAAAGAGTGTTTATGATATTTATGATGCAGCATCAATTTCCCTTGAGTGGACATCCAAGCTAAAAGAGGCTTGTGACAATGCCGGCATTGACTACTTTACGTCTCCATATGATTTGTCAATTATTGACTCTCTAGATAACTATGTGGCAGCATGGAAAATCGGTTCTGGTGATATTACTTGGCATGAATTAATAGCCGAATTATCAAAAAGGGAAAAACCCTTGCTAATAGCCACAGGAGCATCATCGATGTCTGATGTTAAAGCCGCAATGGAGATAATTCAAAAAAATAATGATGAAATAGTGCTCATGCAATGCAATACAAACTATACAGCATCGTTGGAGAACTTTAAATATATTAATCTTTCAGTAATTTCGTCTTACTTAAAAGAATTTCCACATGTAATTCAAGGGTTATCTGATCACACTCCGGGTCACACGACTGTGCTTGGTGCAATAACTCTGGGAGCAAGGGTTGTAGAAAAACATTTTACAGACGACATTACAAGAACTGGGCCAGATCATAAATTCTCTATGGATCCATCCTCTTGGAAAGAAATGGTAGTTAGGTCAAGAGAGTTAGAGGAAGCCCTGGGAAACGGAGTGAAAAAGGTTGAAGAAAATGAGGCTGAAACAGTAGTACTGCAAAGACGAGCACTTAGGACAGCTTCAGCGCTGAAAGCAGGGACTTTGATTGATAAGAAAAACGTAATACCACTTAGACCATGTCCTGCTGACGGTTTGGCACCAAGTATGATAGATAAGCTATGTCATAGAGTTCTAAAAAGAGACTTGCGCAAAGGTGAATTAGTGAAATTAGAAGATACTGAAGAATGCAGTTAAAATGAAGCCATACATTGTAATTCCTGCATTTAATGAGCAAGATACAATAAAAAATGTGATAGAGGAAGCAAAGTTATACGTAGATAATGTTCTTGTAGTTGATGATTTTAGTCAAGATAAAACCGCTTTACTTGCTAAAGAGTGTGGTGCTGAGGTGCTAAAGATAACAAAAAATTGTGGCTATGATGAATCAATAGAAGCAGGCATCAAGTATGCATTAGATATGGGAGCTTCATCTATCCTCACTCTAGATGCTGATGGTCAACACCCATTGCATTTCATACCGAAAATGGTGAAACATGTCGAAAGCAAAGAATTTGAATTAGTAATTGCTATTCGGACTATTTTACCGAGACCAAGCGAGAAGTTATTCTCTTACGTAACCTATAGATTATTTGGCATTGAAGACATTACATGTGGGATGAAATGCTATTCAAAACAAATATGTAAGGAGTACGGCTTTGGCTCAAAATACAAATCTGTCGGCACCTATTTAACAATAAAGGCATTAAAACATTCATTGCCATGCAAAAAAATATATATTCCGATAAAGCCAAGATTAAATTCATCGCGTTTTGGTATGAATATAAAATCTGAGATTACCATTATCAAAGCTCTATTAACTTCATTCTTCTACTGAGTCGAAAGGACAAGATCTCAAATAAGATTGTTTAAAATCATTTAATGCGTGGACTTAAAGATTGAAATGGATTAGAGTATTATTTATTTGATATTGATAAGTGTACGTTTGTCCATCATGCAAGGGAGAGCTTAGAAAGGGAGAAGGTAATACTGTTTTTCTAGAATGCTTAAACAAAGGCTGTAGATTATTGCATAATAAATTTGATTTGATAGGGGAAAAGCCAGTACTAATACCTTATGAATTAGAAGATTGTATTTTTAAAAACATTAGAGCTGGCGGAGTCCTAAATTTTGGTAGCAAGAGAAGAAGTCCATCAGTTAAAGCATTAAAATATACGCAATTTATCAAAAGGATCTTTATAGGGAGGAATAGTCAAACCACTAAAAATTTTCAGTATCTTATTAGAAGCTTAAAGGCAAATTCAAAATTATTAATTGTAGGGGGCGGAACGGTTGGATCAGGAATGGAAGAATTTCACTCTTATTGTGTCTCACATAACATAAGTTGTGAATCAATAGATGTGTACTATTCGGAAAATATAACGGTAGTTGCAGACGCACATTATCTTCCCTACTTAAATGAATATTTCGACATGGTTATAGTCCAAGCTGTTTTAGAGCATGTAGTGAATCCTAGCAGAGTTGTTTCTGAAATTTTCAGAGTATTGTCAACTGAAGGTATTGTTTACTCTGAAACACCCTTTATTCAATCTGTCCACGAAGGCCCATATGATTTCACAAGGTTTACACATTCTGGTCATAGATGGCTGTTTAAACAATTCGAGGAAATTAGATCAGGTTCGGTCCATGGGGCTTTCTCCTCAACTCTTTTTATTTTTAGCTACGCATTAACAGGCCTATTTAAAAGTAAGTATATTGGAATAGTAATTAGAATCCTATTCAATCGTTTATGCTTATTATTAGATGGCTTGGTGGGCAAGAAACATAATATAGATACGGCATGTGGTTGCTATTTTATGGGGAAAAAGCCAAAAGTCAAAAGAGAGTTCCAATGTAATAGCTGGATTGCTAGCTACTATAGGGGATCACAATCCTGATGAATATTCGATAATTGCCTTTTGATTTATATTTTGGGTATAATAAGGGTAAGTAACAAAAAGGAAATTAAAATATGAGCAGACTATCATATGCTTGTGATGAGAATATGGTTGGGGAAAGGATGATTAAATTTGCAAAAGAGTTATATCCATGTAATCGATCAATTATGGGCCCAGATATAAGATCTGGCTTAAAAAAATTTATAGAAGCAAACCCGTCATTTATTCCAATAAAATATAGAACTGGTGAAAATGTATTCGATTGGGAAATACCAAAGGAGTGGATAATACGTGAGGCCTATATAGAAGATCAATCAGGGCTGAAGATAGCTGAATTTAGCAAAAACAATCTTCACCTGGTTGGCTATTCAACAAGTATTGATGAAAGGATATCTAAAAATGATTTACTAAAGAAAATACATACACTTCCAGAAATGCCTGATGCTATACCATACGTAACTTCATACTATAAGAAAGACTGGGGATTTTGCCTTGCTCATAATGAATTATCAAAGTTAACGGAAGATAATTATAAAGTTTATATTGATTCTGAACACAAGCCTGGTGAGTTGTGGGTATTAGAAGCCGTAATCCCTGGAATATATAAGGAAGAAATATTCTTCTCCTCATATCTATGCCACCCTTCAATGGCAAATAATGAACTTAGTGGACCTGTACTCCTTAATGAAATAGTTAATTATGTGAAAGCAATAAAAAACAGAAAGTATACATTTAGATTTGTAATTCTTCCCGAAACTATTGGATCAATAGCCTACTTATCTAGACGTACTAAATTGCTCAAGAAAAATATGATTTGTGGATTTAATCTATCCTGCGTAGGCGATGAAAGATCGTATTCACATGTGAAATCAAGGCTTGGAAATAATTTAGCAGACAAAGCACTGAGAGCTGCATTGATTGGCTTAGAAAATGTGAATGAGTATAATTTTCTTGAGAGAGGTTCAGATGAAAGGCAGTATTGTGCCCCAGGCATTGATCTACCAGTTTGTACTTTTTGTAGAAGTAAATTTGGAACTTATCCTGAATATCACACAAGCAAAGATGATTTTGATCTGGTAACATCAAACGGACTGCTAGGGTCTTTTGATGTTTTAAGAAATATCATTAATTCATTTGAATTAGGAATATACCCTTGCGTTCAAGTTCTAGGTGAGCCACAACTTGGCAAAAGGGGCCTGTGGCCAACTTCGTCTAAATTAAATAGAGGCAAGCAGCACAGTAAAATTAGGATAGACCTATTAGCTTACTGCGATTCTGTTCATAATATCTTTGAGATAGCAGAGTTAATAAAGGTAGACCTAAAAACTGTTATAAATGAACTAAAAATTCTTAATAATGCAGGACTTGTAGATCTAAAGGATAACGTGAGCCGTTAAGTAAGATTTAATTTAAATGCAGACACTAATCCAAGAAGTAATTACATTGCAGATGTAATTGAACTACTATGAGACTTTAAGGGACAGTATTGCTAGCTTAAGGAGATAAAGTGAATATTTCAGGTTAATATTGACTTGTGTTATATATACGGCTATTCCTAATCTTTAATTAGTTCCAGTTTCAAATGAATTAGACTTCTTAATAGAATATTGGTTCCTAGGCTAGGGGCTCTAGACTCTTCTTTAAATTAAAATCCCTATGATTAATATTTGCTTAATACCTGCAAGAGGCGGTTCTAAACGAATACCAAGAAAGAATATAAAGAAGTTTCATGGCAAGCCACTTATTGCCTGGTCAATTGAGGCCGCGAAGGAGTCAGGACTGTTTAATTCGGTGTATGTATCAACAGATGATCAAGAAATTGCAGAAATAGCTAAGTCTTATGGAGCAATTATACCTTTTCTCAGGCCTAGTTCACTATCAAATGATACTGCAAATGATAAGGAGGTTAGGGAACACTTTATGGGATGGATGAAATCTAAGAATATAAGTGCAGATATACTGTGTTATCTCTACCCCACAGCTCCATTTGTGACAAAGGAGACATTGATAAAATGCAGGGAACTCCTGTTAAATAGTGGTGCAGAGGCGGCGCAGACAGTAACAACATACGCATACCCTGCTCTGCGCGCCCTAAAAAAAGATGATAAAGGATTTCTAACTTTTATGTGGAAAGAATATGAACATATTCGTAGTCAAGATATAACTGAACTAATACATGATGCTGGTCAATGTTATTTTTTCAATCTAAAGAAATACACAGAAGGTAAAGTCAGGGTGGGTTATCATGTACCAAGGTTAGAATGTCAAGATATAGATACAGTAGAAGACTTTCAAGTTGCCGAAGAACTCTTTAAATTTGTGATGAGGGAACGTATTGAGGGGAGTAACTTTGGAATAGATATCTCAATAGAATAAGGACAGTATTGTTGTTAGAATAAGATCTATTTGATAAAATAAGATTATTATAATAGCTATGGGGATGTTTGCTATGACAAGTACTGAGCAAGAAAAGTTTTGGGAGGGGAAGTTTGGAGATGATTATGTTGATAGGAACTCGTCTCATAACACTATTAATCATTATTCTAAAATACTAGTAAATAATCGAATAAATATTGACAGTGCTATTGAATTAGGGGCTAATATAGGGATAAATTTAGATTCTTTAAAATGTATTTTCCCACGGTGCAAAACTTTCGGAATAGAAATCAATAAGAAAGCCTTTGCTATCCTAAACAAAAAGCATCCTTCTTATCATGGTAGTGTATATAACTTTAGCACAAATGAGAAGTATAATCTTGCCTTCTCTAACTGTGTTTTGATACATCAAAATCCAGAGAAGCTTAATGAATTCTATTCAATCCTGTATACACTCTCTAACCAATATATATTGATCAATGAGTACTTTTCTCCTTCTCCAGTAGAAATAAATTACAGGAATAATCGTGATAAGTTATTTAAGAGAGATTTTGCAAAGGAATTATGGGAAAAATATCCCAATCTAAATCTTATAGATTATGGATTCTTCTGGTCAAAAGATACTCATACATGGGGTGATGATGCTAATTGGTTTTTATTTAAAAAATGATTGCTAATGAAGTACAATATGTTTTAATTCATATTTTCTTGGACTAGTTCAAAATAACCTGCAGAAATAGGACGAGCTTTAGTTTTTCCAAATAATTTTCTTACTGGAGTAGCGTAGTTATGGATTCCTGCACTTCTATTAATTGATATATTAAATCCCTCCAGCAAGTAATCTAGTATAGAGTAACTTTCCGAAAATGTTGGCTCATAAAAAGGAGAAGAGTCGTACCGATTGCAAAAGTATAAGTATTTTGAATTAAGCATAATGCTAGAATTTAAGTATGACTTAAATTCTTTTCGGGACATTTCACCTAAGCTATAGAAGTTTGTAAGTAAATCAACTCTTAAATCTGATCCTGTAAAAACTTCAGAAAATTTATGATAATAATCTACGGTGACAAATAGAAAATCATATGTAGTTGTATGGATTTCACTACAGTATTTCCTGAATGTATTCTGATCGTAAATTGCGTACATAGTCGAGCCAGGGAATGACTCTCCTAAGAAGATTGCACTCCTAGCCAGTTGATGTGGAAAATCAACCAAAATAAAATTTGCTTGAGGGAATATTTTCTTCATAACATACTGAAACCCTCCATAATATGTCCCTATATCGAGAATTGTTTTAAGGTTAAATGTATTATTAGAAGTATTATTAAAAAAGTTTCGAATTACAGAGGTAAAATAGATGTATCTTAGCCATCGTATATTAGCTGAGTGCCGGCGAGAGAAAAAATAGGCTAGATTGTTCCCTGGTGATTGATGAATGGGGCACTTCTTAAGTATATCGTATCCTTTTATTAATTTAATTATAGAGATATCATCAAAGAAATAAGATCTCTGATCAGGCCCGTGAATAATATTCGAAAGTAAAGTCCCAAATATATACTTTATATAACGATATAAACCATATGATTTAAGACTGTAGAAATTAAACTGTAATGGAGCACCACAATCATCTTGCATGCCCCAATTTCTATAGTTATTCAATAATTGATGATATTTTTGATTCTTTGCTTGATTCACAATTGTCGCATGCTTCTCATCCAATTCATTTGTTTTACTAGATAGAGATGCTTCCCATAATTTCTTAGCTATAGATAAATACATAAACTAAAATTTTTATTTATTTTATACACATCCAACCTTTAAAGCAAATATTTGTAAAAATATAAATTATATCTGTAAAGCCAGCCCTTTGAAAAAGATCAAGATTTCCTTTGTCTGAAAAAGGCTCTAGAACGCCTGCGAGTGATCTGCTCTTGGAAAATATTTCTTCTGGCTTATAACCTTGCTTGAGCTTAAATTCATTGTATACATGTGTATTAATATCCTGGAATCTTCCGTCTGGGCCACGTGTTTTTTCAAAAACAAAGAAAGCACCACCCCATGCTAATGATTCATAGATTTTATTGACGAGCTGCTGCCTTACGCTAGGCAATATGAATTGCAAGGTATAATAAGACGTGATAATTGAAGCTTCTTGAAAATCAAGGTCAAGGATATCTTGACACAAGAAGGTAAATCGATCTTGATTTATAAAGGTACGTTTTTTTGCTACCTCGATCATTTCCGGAACAATGTCAATGCCGATATAATTCATTTCCTTTGATGGATGCCTCGCTTCTATTCTCTCTACTAGGGAACCTGTTGAGCAGCCAATATCGTAAATCAGCTTGGGGGTTAGGTTCATGAAAAAATCACAATATGAGGATATCAATGCTTGCCCATCTTCGTATCCAGGGACTGACCGGGAAATATGCTGATCAAAATGAAGCGGGGTTTTTCCACTAAAATTCCAAGAGCTAACATTTGTTTCTATATCATCTCCAGCTTCTCTATGATCTCGGGACATTTCACGTTAGACAATACAATAAAGATTATAGCTCACGATAAGTGCTAAAAATGGTCAAGATATACTTATTGATTATCTTTTAAGCTGGCAAGATGCAACATAATAGTTTAATGAGGAAATGGAATCTCAAGCTATCGGCAGTTAAAATTAGAAGGAAACTGTATTTCTGCTTTGAGGATGTCTGGTTGAATTCCTATGTGGTTTGCTCCAATAGATTTAAGTGAATTAATGGGGAAATGTTTTATAAAAGCTTTATTTTCATTGGGTGGTAAAGAGTAAAAGCGCTGGTCCTTTCTAAAATCCTTATAAAACCCCCTTCCCAAAAGGCTATTGTTGGCTTCGATTTGCTAAATCAACAGTCAGCTGTACCGCTAGCAGGTCAACTCGTTGGGGGTAAGTATTTAAAGGTGTGTTTTAATGGTAACAATCAGATAGGTATTGGTAAATCAAGTGGGGTGGCCAAAAGGCCGAAATCATGCTCTATAATTGAAGATCATCGAGAAAAGATTGGATAGATAGCCAGATTAGTATTACAATTAAAGCTTTCTGTAGAAATTTCATTTATAATAACGCTCGAGATTAATAGCTCTCTTGAATAGCTCTTTAAGTATAGTAACCTTGAACTAACTTTATAAGAGTTTTTTTTTAGGGAATGACTTCTAATCAAAATTTTGTTTTAAGTGATTCACAATACAAGGCAATCTCAAAGGACGAAACTGACCTAAAGCAAATAATTCATGCCTTAAATAGAAATAGAGTACTAATTGCGAAATTCAGTTTAATTTCTCTACTCCTTAGTGTCCTGATTGCTTTTACCACAAAAAGAGTATGGCAAGGTGAATTTCAGATTGTAGTTGAAAGCAATAATTCAAAATCATCCTTATCAGGTAATTCTCGAATTGCTTCTTTAGCAGGCTTACAGGTAGGAAATAACCAATTAGCTACAGAAGTTCTAATACTCAAGAGCCCATCAGTTTTGATGAATATCTTTGAATTTGTAAAAGCACAAAAAGCATTGAAAAACAACCCTATTGAAAATTTGAGATTCAAGGACTGGAGAAATGGTTCTTTAATTATTCAACTTGAGAAAGGGACCTCAATATTAAATCTTGCATATAAGGATACTGATAAAGATCTTGTGCTACCAGTTCTAAATAAGATTTCTGCTACTTATCAGGATTATTCGGGAAAGAGAAGATTAAGAAGCATTGAGCTAGGTGAAGAATACTTCATAAATACAATTTCAAAATATAAAGAAAAGAGTATTGAATCGCTTAGAAAGGCTCAGGAGTTTGCCATTAATCAAGATTTAAGTATCCTCCAAGGTGAATCGAAAATTGATATGGATATACCAAATTCGATAAATATCGAAGCTATTAGAGTTCAAGCAGCAAATCAAATTAGAGTTATCGACAAACAACTTGAACAGATTCAAGATTTAAAGAGTAATTCTGAGCAGATAATGTATGTAGCCTCGACTATCCCAGCAATGGCAGAGCTATCAGAGCAATTGAAAGGTATTGATACTGGCCTGGCAAGATTGCGCGTAACCTATAAAGAAACTGATAAAAGCATCCAAGATTTACTCGAAGAAAGAATCTTTCTTATTGACCTACTAAAGAGACAAGTGAGAGGATTTCTCATTGCAAGCAAAATTGATGCTCAAGCACGGTTAAATGCCGCGGAGCGCCCGGAAGGGGTATTAATAGAATATAGGCAACTTTTGAGTAATGCCGCTAAAGACAAATCCACTCTTGACCAACTTGAGAATCAATACAGAAATCTTTTACTTGAGAAAGCTCGCCGTGAAGACCCTTGGAAGCTAATAACCCAACCAACATTGCTTCCCACCCCAGTCGCTCCAAGAAAGAAAAGGATTTTAGCTATTGGCCTTATAGGTGGTGCTTTTATAGGAAGTGCTGCAGCCCTAATTTCTGATAAAAGAAAAGATATTATTTTTTCAGCAGCAGAAGTGGATTCAATAGGGGGATGGCCTTTGCTTGCTGAACTGTCAACTGATTTAAAGAAAACATGGGCAGAAGCTATGGAGTTAATAGCTTCTGGTCCACTTGCAGAGACCGAAGGAAGCACTTCATTACTTGTAATTGGCGAAATAAATGAAAAAGAACTCAAAGAGATTAGCCAGCCCTTGAAACAGTTTTTAAAGGGTCGAGAACTAACAATTACTGACAATGTAAGTGAAGCTATAAAGTGCTCGAACTTGATTGTTGTTACTGCATTGGGAATAACAAAAAAACAAGAGCTAATTGAGGCAAAGAAAAAGCTTTTGCTACAAAACAAGCCTATATTGGGTTTATTAGCCTTGAACAATATTAATTCGACCATAAATATAGTATCATGAATAAAGAAGAACTAATCACATGTAAGACTTTGTCTTCTCCGTCACTAATCAAATTCTTATGAATTGCTCTATATCTAAAATCCTAGTCCTTCAATTTTTATTACTTAACCAGTTGCTTTTGGTTGATGCCTACAAACCAAAATATATTTTAGCAAATGATAATATTAATGAGCCAACATCAGAATATATAAATCAGATTCCAGATAATAATTTTTATATTTTAGGGCCAGGTGATACGTTGAAATTAACCATATCAGAAAAGGCTAGTGCCTTAAATAGAACATTCACTATAAATGGGGAAGGGATTGCGAATCTAGCAAGGCTCAAACGAGTTTATGTTAGTGGGCTTACGATAGGTGAATTAACGAGAATCCTAAATAAAGAATATTCATTATACGTCAAAGAGCCTGATGTAGAACTTTTAATTACTAATTATAGACCTATAAAAATCTATATTGATGGGGAAGTAGAGCAACCTGGATTACATGTATTGCCAGGCTCATCTAGTCCAATGGCATCTATTGAGAATTTTGACAATAGATCATCTACTGATGTTCGAGATTCCAGTAAATCTACTAACAGAAATTCAAACAAGACTGATCTAGCTAATAATGTATTCTTCCCTTCGATAATTGATGCAATTAGAAAAGCTGGTGGAATTACACCTTATGCAGATTTGACGAATATTAAGGTAACTAGAATCAACAGTTTATCAAAGGGCGGAGGCAGAATGACAGCTAATGTTGATCTTATCCAAACCATTGATTTAAAAGATAGTTCACAAAATATGCGCTTGCTGGATGGCGACACAGTTAAGATATCTAAAAATGAAAAACCTGTATTATCACAAATTTCAAAAGCAATTAAGTCTAATTTAAATCCAAAGTTCATTAATGTATATTTAGGTGGAAGAGTTGAGCAGCCAGGGAGTGTCACTGTTAGTAAAAATGCTGTTTTAGCAGAGGCAATAGAAATAGGGGGAGGAGCAAAGGTATTGAAGGGTCCAGTTCATTTTCTAAGATATAATTATGATGGATCAGTTGATCGGAGAAAATTTGGATTGTCACAATCAGCTCCGCGAGGGTCTTATAAGAATCCCTTTCTGAAAAATGGAGATGTAATTTATATAGGGAAGAACCTGCTTAATGTAACTTCTGAGGTCTTGTCAGAATTTACATCACCAATACAAAGCGTTATAACTTCCTGGTCATTATTCAAGATTCTCGATGATTAAAGGACCTTAAACCAAATTGAATATAAAAAGAGTAGAAAATTATCTTATAATCCTAAGGTAAATTTAATAGACATTTACATATATATAAATGTCTATTAAAATCGTTGTTAGAGAAATGAATGCGTAATGAGCTCAAATAGGTACCTCTTCTACGGGAAAAAGATATTAGCAGTTGTTTATAAATATATTACTGACAATATAATTGTTATCGTTATAATTCGTAAGCCTATTAATACATGGGTCTTGCCAAACATTAAGGATAGGAAAATATATGACAAGGATGCCTTAATTTGGACAGATGAAAGGTTTCATCAAACAGAATGGTTTTCCAATATATCAAGCCAATATGAAAATAAATTCTTAAGCTATCTTCTAGAAAATACTCATCCAAAAGATTCTATATTAGACATTTGCTGTAACCAAGGTAGGTTTATAAAAGCCCTTAAAAGGAATAAATATAATGATCTTAATGGGTTTGATATAATGAAAAAAGCTGTAGACATCCTAAAGAATAGCGATGAATTTAAAGATGGAGGAATTCATGTAGAGCACGCTCTTGCACAAGATTATTTGGCTGATTCTAAAGATAATTCATATGATTATGCCATTACCTTTGGTGCTACAATAGAACTGATTCATCCAAGCTTTAGAATTTTTGATGAGCTTTACAGAATAACTAGAAAGGGATTTATCTTTGTTCTGGCAGAGAATGGTCATCTGTATCCAAGATTTTATAGAATGATGATAAAATCATCTGGATTCCAAAAAAAGACTATATTGTCATTAAGTCCTAAGCACACTTTAATGCATTATGTCAAAAAATAGGCATATAAGCAAGCTAAATATTTTTTACAGTCCTTGTGCATCTCATCCTTAATACTCTGGATTTGAAGAGTTTTATTTAGAATTGACTTTTTGAACATTAAAGCAGGAATAGGTTCTGGCGATTCTATTTGTGGGTCAAAATAAAATTTAGTATATACTTAAAGGCGTAATAAATCCTCAAAAGATGCTGCTTTCCAGGAGGATAATTGGTTTAGATGCCAGGCAAAGGTGCTTATAGAAGTATTCATGAAAAACAGTCTATTGGTAAAGGCATGATTTGGTCATATAATCTTAGAACTGTTCGCAGTAAGAAAGTTGCTTAAAGCTTCAGCAGAACAACTTGCCAAAGCTCTCAGTAATTTGATGCAGGAAAATAATAAGAAGTTGGTAATAATACACAGTGATCTTTCAAAACTAGGGCTGTACAAGCCAAAAAATCAGAACATTCTAGAGGATATAAAAGAAATCCTAAGTCAAAAAATAATAGCAGTTCCTGCATATACTATAAATTCATTCACCAAGACAAAAGTATATAGACCAGAATCAGACCGCTCAGAAGTTGGAGCTTTAGGTGAGTTAGCTAAAAGAATGGGCTGGTCTAGAACCAATAACCCAATGCATTCTTTTTATCTTGATGATGATACTGCATATAAAGACCATACTCGATTTAAAGATAAGATAAAAACGAGCTCATTCGGTACTAAATCCTTTCTAGCCAAAGTGGAGCAAGATGCAGTGATTTTGCAAATCGGCTGTTTTCACAATACCTTTGTACATAGGGCCGAAAATATTTTCAAAGTGGATTATCGTTATACCAAAGTATTTAAAGGGAAATGGATTTCCCTTTGTGATCAAGGTGAAGTGGAGAATGAGATGATAGTAAGGGATCTAAGCATTAAAGGCATAAATGAAATTGATCGTAAAAATGCAGCCGTAGAATTTTTTAATAGCAAATATAGTAGTGAAGTCAAGATAAATGATTGTACGATTAGAGCTTTTGATGCTGATAATTATTTGAAATTTACAATAAAAAACCTAGAGAGAAATAAATACTACCTGACATCAATATAATGCAACAAAAAAATGACTACATTATAAGTAAAGCCTAAGATGATCAAAAGAAGAACTACGTCTAAAATTGAGCTAGACACTAAGAAGTCTTATGCTAATATTGAGAAAAAGATCGATGGATGTGATCAAGGCAATTGCAGAAGCCTGTAGTCTGCCTATATCTAGTATCAATAGCGAGAGCAAGTTAACTGATCCTTTAGAATGGGATTCTCTAGCTCAGCTCATGATAGTTGCCTCCTTAGAAGAAGAGATTGGTCGCGACTTAACCCCTGAAGAATTTGAGCTTTCAAGGTCATGTTCTGGCATATGCAAGATCCTAAAGGAAACAAGTAGTTAAAAATTGGCATGAAAATAATAAATAAGAAAAAGATATTTATAGTAGAAAATCGTAAAGAGTATTTTTATGAAGATCTGGACGGCTATATAAAGAAGATCAAAACAGTCCTTGAGGAGAGAAGATATGCAAAAAGGAGAGATTTGGTGTTAATTTTTACGTATTCATCATGGCTTTCCTTTGCAGCATTCTATTTAGCTGCTAAAGAATTAGATATTACAGTTGAAGCTACGCAGAATATATTATTAGGTGAGGCATCTATCAAAGTAGAGTATGAAGATCAAATCATAATATACTTAGAAAAAAGATACCCTTTTTTTGAGAAAGGGTTTGATCAAGGCTTTATTATCGGTACTAGTGGCAGCACAGGAAACCCAAAGAAAATATATTTATCATATTCACGTTTAACTCAGAGTTGTTATTCGATCAAATCCTATATGAATACAAAATCGGATGATTTTCATGCTTGGGGAATGCCTCCTGACTACGTATATGGACTTTCTATGTTAAACCAGCTCATAGAGAGTCAGTCATCCAGCTATATTATTAATACCAATTATCCTATTGAAACTACTATAAAAGATCTTGGTAAGTATTGCATAAACAAGTTATATGGTGTGCCTAGTGGAATAAGAATGCTTGTTAAATACTCATTCCATAATTTCCCTAAAAGAATAAATACAATATTTATCGCCGGAGGCAAATGTGATCAAAGGCTCGCAGATATGATTGTCCAGCTCAAGAAAAGATTATGTATTATGTATGGATGTACAGAAGCTAGTGCTAGGTTGACCTATCTATATGATGATATAGAGGCTATCTCAAATGGATGCGTAGGAAAACCAATAGAGGGAGTTGAGATTAAAATAATGATGGATTCCGATAAAAAAGAGGTAGTAAATAAAGAGAATAAGCAAGGTGAAGTAGTATTCAAAAGTAAGTTTTCTTCATTGGGTTACTATGAAAATAATTTAATTAGAGTTATTCAACCAAATGAATGGGTTCATACGGGTGATATAGGTTATATAGAAAAGGATAGGTTGTATATAACAGGAAGAAAAGCCCGTTTTGCAAAGGTAGGTGGAATAAAAATAAGTCTAGGGGAAGTCGAGAGCTTTATCCATAATATCTACCCAGAGTCAGAAGTCTGCTGTGTTCGTAAAGACAATATGACTGATACTGATACTCTATACTGTTTTTTAGCATGTGAGATTGAAGATAAAGAGTTGAAGGATCAATTTATAGAATATTGTAATAAAAACAAAATCCGTCCAAAATGGATAACTGCTATAAAGTTTAAATCATGTAAGACCATTCCTAAAACAAGTAATGGAAAGACAAACTATAAACTAATAGAAGGTGGATTAAATGAATAGATTGTTTATTATTGGCTGCTCTGACTTATCGAAAGATATTCTTTCCAATTTGGAAAGTAATGAATGGGCTATAACAAGGGTGAATAAGGAATCTTCAAAGATTAGTATTTCAGAACTATCAGAAGTAGTTTTTGTTGATGATTGCTACGGGAAAGACAATTTTTTAGGCTATAAAGTTGCAAATGATATCAAAAAGGAATACATATTAAAATACAATGATTTTTTCTTTATCGCTTTCAGTTCAATAAAGTCTCAAATGAAGCGTGAAACTGCTCGGTTAAATTATAAAAGTCTTGGATTAGAGGAAGTAAACATAATTAGTAGTAAAGCAGTTGTTAGTAAATCAGCAAAATTGTCAGCCGGATGTCTTATTAGTCAAGGTGTATATATTGGACCAAATTCATTAATTGATTCTGGAGTAATCATATTATTCAATTCAATAATTAGTAGAGATTGTGCTTTAGGAAAAGATGTTTTTATTTCTGCAAATGTCACAGTCACTGCAAATAAATCAATATCAAAAAATTGCTATATTGGGGCAGGAGTATTAATAGATGCTTATATAGGAGCTAATTCAGTAATAGGATCAGGTAGCAAGATAAAGAGAAATCTAAACAATCATACATTAGTTGATGGTTCTACCAATCAAACGACAAGGGAGCTAGAATTTAAAGATGTTAGAAAATTAATTCAAGCAAGGAACTCTTTATGAAAGTTGATCATCACGGAATTACAGTCAGGGATATCGAATATGCTAGAAAGATTCATATTGATAGATATAACTGCAAACCTATTACTAATATTATGACCATTAAAAATCAAGGTGTTTATGCACAGATTCTTAGCAACAAAACAGGAGTAAATATAGAACTTCTAAGCCCAATAGATGATAGTTCTCCAATACATACTTTTCTTCGTAGAGGGATAGGGTTAGCTCACATTTGCTATAAAGTAAATAATTTTGATGACGAGTATAATCGTCTGAGAAAATGGGTAGTTAGAGAGCCATTAATTGCCCCGAAAGAATATTTCAATGGTGGCAGGACCTTCTTTGTACATAATGGCATTTATTTAATAGAGTATTTAGAATCAAAAACTACCTAAAAGTAGAATTAAGCAAGCTAAAGTGTATGATTATTAAACGGGGGTCTGAATTCAATGTGCAGATGTATAGGTGTTTTAGGGAATCAGACTAATTGCTATAAGCATTAAAATAATGCAACCTAAGCTGTCTAATAGGTATAAATTTATAATAGGCAGATTAATTAATAGTCCAAGCTTAAAAGGGCAAAGCAAGTATTTACTAATGATTATTGATATCAACTTAACTTCAGCTAAAGATACAGCACATATTCATATAAGTTGCTAAGGTTTTATACTTACGGAATTTAACAATATTAACATCATAATATTCTACAAATAATCATAAAGAATTTATCTCATTGATATTATATTTACCTAAATCTGATTCTAATAATCTTGATCTATCAAATGATAGTTCTTCTAGTTTAGATAATATAGAATCCAATGAATCATGCAACACATTATCTGAATATAAGTCTTGATAAATTGATAAATCACGTCTTAACAATACAGCTCTGCATCCCATAGAAGCAGCTTCATAGCAGGCTGTCCCCCCCCAGCTGCTTCCTATACAAATATCTGCAATCTGGCCAACCTCAGCTGGAGAAAAAATATTACGAGTGTTGTGATTGCCTTTAGCGACTAGATCAATGACCTGCTTGTCTTGATACAGGCCAGATAATTCCTTATCTCGTTTGAATAATTCAAATATAGAAAAATTCGCATATTTACTCTTAAATATCAAAATAACTTCAGGATTATTATTTACGCATATAAGTAATTGTTTAAGTTGATTCTTCAAATCTTCATAAAGATAAGACTGTATACATTCAGAAGGTCGCTCTTTGTAAAATTTCTCGTCAAAGAATGCGATAGCAAGCCTATAGTCTTTCTGTATTTGTTCTTTGAGATTTGCTACTCTTTCTATACTTGGTTGAGCATTATACGGATATTTAATTCTTATTGAGTCAATAATACTTCCCTTAATTTTTTTACTTTCGAATAAATAAGCCTCCTCATTCTTCTTAGTAAAACTCATAGTACTTGCATATGGAGAATGCAACGTAGGTACAAGCATAAACTGAAGAGAAGCTTGATAAATATAGATAGGTATATGATATGCCCTGGAAAGAAATATTAACGCAGATGACTCTACTGAATAGTAGTTAATAATATACTTTGTAGGCTTAACTTCTTCCGCTAAAGTCCATACAAAGTAGCAAGTCCTTAGAAATCTGAGAAAATCAATTAGATTTATATTATAAGAAATCTTTCTGTGCATTCTAGCTTGTCTTGGTAGATACCCAAGGATAAAGTCAAGAAAGTCATATATTTTCTTAGGCGGAACAGGATAGCTCTTTTCTTTTGAATATAAGAGCCTTTTGCTAAGATCAAGCACTATAAAATCGTCATTACTGCATATGTTTTTAGAAAGTGTGATCTGATTTCTATTGAACAATTTATCTAAGGGGTTTGGCTGTTCTTCACAAGCAAGAACAAGGTTCTTTGTAGTTATTTTTTGTTTTGTTAATATAGTGCGTCTTTTGTTGGCCAATCCTAATACTGAATAAATGATTAAAATTAATAGTCTTACTGTTTCAATAGACAGGTAGCTAGATATTCTGCTAAGCTTCTTAAATTTGGTGAATATATTCAACTCACCTTCTACTAAATAAACATTTTCGTCATTTTCGTCCGTCCTTAATTGCCTATCTCGCAACTCAGCGTACAAAGCTATTAGATTTTTAACCTGTTTCTTTCTCCATATCTTTTGATTTAAAGTCATATCATTAACTATATTAAGAAGTTCATATTTTGAATTTTCATATATATATTTTCTGCTCTCAAAAATTTCCTTTGTTGATTGATCTAACGTACGTTTAAAAAGCAAAGTATTACTTAGATCCCTTTGCTTACCCATCCTTACCCTGGAAAGCTTAATATCTAGAAATTTACTTAATTTTCCTAAGACGTTATTAGAATTTAGAAATTTAGTAGGATATAAATACTCTACAGTAGAGGGTCTTTTTAAAAAGGCCTTTACAAGTACGCGTAAATTTAAACGATTTGTGATCACATAATTCATTAAGTTAGATCTTATTCAAATTGATCGTAAAAGAATGCTAATTCAATATACCATTAAAGTGACTCCTTGGTTTAAGAAGTGTACATAAACCTTGATAATCTTGAAGTATTGCTATCAATTAAAATCAGCCCACACAAAAAGTCTTTGCGGAGTATTTTCGATGATATCTCAAGTGAGAGATTCTCTTGCAATTGGAGCTGAATGATGTCATACGAAACGAAATATGGAAGGACAAAGATTGTTACCTTGATAAGTTCGTGAAGCTCTAAAAACTGCTCTACGGAATTAAGAAAGGTTGAGGTATCCCAAGGTCCTCCATATTCCTGAGATTTAGAGATAAGTCAGGCGTGAGCTAGCTACCTGACAACTTCAGACCGTAATTAAACCTCTATCCATCAAGAATGAGACTGATATCGACATCCCGTGCAACTGATTTATGAGTATAGTTTTCTCCATCAAACAATGACTTTAAATGCAGAAAATTTCGATATTAAAAGTCCAGCGCATCGGGCGAATAGGTGATGGGTCTATATACAAAGGACAAATAGTTGGAATCAATATGCAATTAGTGGATTTTTCCTTCCCCTTAAATTTGCCCTATTGTCTTTTTTAACAGGGTCTTATTCATCTCAAGAGAACACTTCATCTGATGTTGGTCGATGACTATGACGTTTATGGTGTTGGGGTATATCTTGGGTACTTAGCAAAGGGCTAGGTATTTCTTTTAAAATCTGTCATTATGCATGATCATTTAACCGATATTTCAAATGTGTTAGTGATTGGCTGTGGTGGTGCTGGTTTAAGAGCAGCTATAGAGGCAAAGTTAGCAGGTCTTTCAGTAAAAGTTTTAGGGAAGCGATCAAAAGTTGACTCACATACTGCTTTAGCTGCAGGAGGTATAAATGCAGCCTTTGGAAATTTAGATGCTCAAGACTCATGGGAACAGCACTTTGCTGATACTTTCCTAGAAGGCTATGGAATTGGTAATCCTAAGCAAATAGAAATATTAGCTAAAGAGTCAATCTATGCGGTCAAAGAGATAGAAGAGTGGGGTGCTAATTTTGCGAAATTGGAGAACGGTAAATTAGATCAAAGATTTTTTGGTGCTCATACATATAGACGTACGTGCTATTCAGGTGACTATACAGGGAAGTCTATTTTAGAGGCACTTTTAAGACAGTCTGAACTTCTAAGTATATCAATATATGATTCAGAATATGTTACAGATTTATTAATTAAAGATAAGTGTTGCTTTGGTGCAATGTCATTTAACATGAGGAATGGCGAGAGGACAATACACCTAGCAGATGCAGTAATTCTCTGCACAGGTGGACATACTCGAATTTGGAAAAAAAGCTCCTCAAGAAAACAAGAAAATACCGGAGATGGTTATTACTTAAGCTTGAAGAGTGGTTGTAAATTAATTGATATTGAGATGGTTCAATTTCATCCGACTGGAATGGTTTTGCCACATGAACTTGCTGGCACCTTAGTTACTGAAGCAGTAAGGGGAGAAGGAGGTATTCTTCTTAACAGTAAAGGTGAAAGGTTTATGGCCAAATATGATAGAGAACGGATGGAGTTATCCACTAGAGATAGAGTTGCAATTGCAAATTATACAGAGATAATAGAGGGGAGATCTTCTCCGAATGGAGGTGTCTATCTTGACATTAGCCATAGGGATAAGGATTTTATTGTAAATAAGATTCCTAAAATTTACAGACAATTTATCGATACGCAATCGCTGGATATCTCCAAAGAACCCATGGAGGTTGCCCCCACGGCTCATTATTCAATGGGAGGCGTAATGGTTGGCGCAGAAGACCATTCAACGAATATCAGAGGCTTGTACGCCGCTGGGGAGGTCGCTGGCGGGCTTCATGGGGCCAACCGTCTTGGAGGTAACTCGCTTGGAGAAATTCTTGTATTTGGAAGACTGGCTGGCAAGGCAGCAGTGAAATATTCAATGAGTTTAGATTCTCGAATAAGATCATTTGGACCAATTAAAAATGCGCATGAAAATATAGATTGCTTGGTAAAGAAAGGGGATCTTCCTGTTAGCCCACTACACAATGAGCTAAGTGAGATCATGTGGAACTTTTGTGGGGTAATCAAAAACAAAGAGAAATTGGAAAAAGGCTTAGAAGGAATTGCTATTCTGAAAGAGAAAGTGAAGAATGTGGGCATTAGAATTGAGGACAAAAATTATCAAGATCTAGTGAATATATTTGATTTAAAAGCGTCTATATGCAGTGGAGAGGCAACAATAATAAGTGCACTAAATAGGCATGAGAGCAGGGGGTCTCATCAAAGGGATGATTTCCCTGATATTTCAAATGATTGTGCCGTAAATTATTTAATAAGCATGGATGCGGATAAGAGATTGTCGGTAGAATATCGCAATATAATTGATTTAGAATGTCATTTAAAAAAGATAATTTCATCTACAGGAAGTACAAATACTACGAGAGATAAGCTTTTAGAATAAATAGCAGCAATAAATGACCACTCCCTCTCAGTGCAGTACCTAAAGGTGTTTCCAATAAGCCATCAAAAGTAAGCAGGGTTTTCTCGTAGTAGATAATCGACTCAATATCTCTAAGGTCAATATTCTGTGAATGTAGACAATATCGAATTAACTCTTTCTAGAAAATCGTTCTTCTTGAACTGCTTCCCCGATCTAACCATCACGTAATAAAACCTCAGCACTATCTTTATAGAAGCCGGAGATCCCAGAAATGAAGGTTTGCACAAAAGACATCCCTTATAATTTCATTCTGGAACAAAGGCTATGATGAATCTCAAAATCAGTGGAAAATTTTTTGCAAGTCTATTGGGGTTTTTTATTATTTTTTCTCCTGTAAAAATAGACGCATTATCGCATGATTGGATACCAGTTCCAAAGAGTCAGTTTGGAGAACAGTTATGGGATAAGAACAGTTTTCAAAAAAACCAAGATGGATCTATAAGAGTATTCAGTAAATTTATTCCTAAAAGTACTACCGAGATTACACAAGATATCCTTTACACAATGGATATTAATTGTTCAGAAAAAACCTTTAGAGATGTGGCAGTTGGTGCAAAGGAATTTAATGAGTTTAAAAACAAAGATCCCGAATGGAAAGGCGCTAATGGTGATAAATTAATTCTGGGAGTAATCGATCAAGCTTGTACTTTTGGTGATAAAAAAAATACTGTATAGAAAGCCATACGTAATTTCACTGTATTGGTCTTACTAGGACTTCCTGGGCGAACAAAACATAGAAAAATCTGAATCAACAAAAGAATGTCAAATTTATACGAAATTCTGAACCGCCATGGACTCCTATGAAAATGAGGTGGCAACGGAAATGAGTTTGACGATTTCGTTCTTGGATAGACGACATTAGACAACTGATCCCAACTTATTTATAAATTCTTCTACCACAATCCCTATTATGCTTTTTAGACACTGTTGACTGCATAGGCAATTAATTAAGCATAAAAAAATAGGTTTTAACCTCTTCCCTTATCTATTTATTCTTGCAACCATATCTTTATATCTGACTCTAACAAAACAACCAAGTTTGCACCTATGCGTATTTATTTAGGGAATGTCCCAGCATGGTTTTTGTTGTAGACATTTCCTATACTCATTACTGTCCTATAAGCAACCTCTCTAGCAACTAGAAAACGTTCTATGATGTCAATTTTCATTAGTGCTCAGAACAGAAACAACGCCTTATTCC
>QCFO01000015.1 GCA_003280225.1 Prochlorococcus sp. AG-363-K07
AAAGAATTTCTAACATCGCCGAAACGTTCTTTAAGGACGAGGTGATTAGGGGTGCTTGCGAGGTGGTTTATCAGTAATAGGAATTCTTCCAAGCCCTCACCGGGGAATTGAACAGACACTCACTCACTCATTCTTACTAAGACTTGAATTGATCATTCACATCCTTTTCTGAATCTTAAAAACTAAATCAGTATCCAGATGGACATATAACTGAGTTCACTTTCTGCTATGAAAGATTGCTTCTCAAAAGATTCATGCTCTACCTTCAGCACTGGAAGATCAAATCTGGCTACCACCAGAAAAGTGCAGAAAAGTTTTTAGCGACTGGTGCGCCTTATCCAGGAGTTAAATCCTTTTTACGCTATCACTCTCCAGGTTCATTAGAAGGTTGGATTGTTGTTGACTCTGATGATCCAAAAGCTATATATGAACACGCAGCTGAATGGGCTGAGTTCCTTGATTGGGAAACAACTCCAGTTCTCACGGATGAAGAGGCGGGCCCTATTTGCGCAAAGATCTACAGCTAATTGACTTGAGGAAGCAGGTTTTGGGGCAGTGTCCCTCTCCTCAAAAACAGAAGCACTATCACTCAACCTGCCTAATATTTTTTGTTTTAATATTCCAATATCTCATAAAGATCAAATCCTATCAAATCTTGAGGAGTTTGCATTTAAGGATCTGATGGCTTCTTTCTTGATCGCCAATACAACCTCAGACTTTTTATTTATTCGTCCAAGTGGCAACCCAATAGACGCACAAGGTTTTGCTGAGATGAGGTCCTCAGGGGATCTTGTATTGGAAACTGCTGAAATTACTAAGGTTCATAAATTTGATTTTTTTGTGACGACGTTGCTATGTGTGTATTCACTATGGGTTCAAAGTTTGCTTATAAAGGGACTCCAAATAATGATTTGCCAACAGTAATTTCAATTTTCAAGAAGGTTGGTGGTTCTTGGAAAATTGCGTGGATGCAACGATCAACTGGTCAATCAGACATGTCTTTGTGGAATTAAGAAATAGTGATTGGTATAAGTAATCTGTTCAGGATTTCTGCAATGACTGAGCTCTTGGAGTAGGCGCCTTTTTTCTGCTCGTGGTGATAGTGGTCGAACGCCTTATTAGAGGAATGGCCATCCTTCTAGAATTCAGACATGTCAAATTGATTATCGTGGACTAAGCAAAAAAAGAGGTGCTAAAAGGTTTTTTGCTTTAAGTGCCTCTTTTGCTTGAATTCTTCGATTTAAACTAAAAGGATAAAAGGAATATAGGGAATTTAAACTGGACTTTCACTTTAAATTCTAAGAACCTCTGGTGCCTTGAGATTCTTTCCCTTGGTTGAGGTCAGGGCTCATGCCCTCGCCGGGACTTGAACCCGGGACCTCTCCCTTACCAAGGGAGTGCTCTACCGCTGAGCTACAAGGGCTTGTGGAAGGTGGGCCGGGTTGGATTTGAACCAACGTAGGCAGAGCCAGCGGATTTACAGTCCGCCCCCATTAACCACTCGGGCACCGACCCGAACCACAAAGAGAGATTAACAGCTAACGGTCCAAGAATTCATTAACTTGCTGGGCGTTGTTGCTAAGGATCGATACGATCATTTCAGCACTCTTTGTAGTGGTTTATGCGCTTACTGCTGATTAATGGCCCTAACCTAAATCTCTTAGGACAAAGGGAACCTTCCATATATGGTTCAAATACTCTTCATGCAATAGAGGTTGAGTTGATGCAAAAGGCTGAGCAAGCAGGAGTGCACTTAGATTGTTTTCAAAGTAATTTTGAAGGTGCTCTGATTGACCGTATTCATCAAGCAATTGGAGAAGTTGATGCGATCCTTATTAATGCAGGGGCCTACACCCATACTTCAGTAGCTTTGCGTGATGCTTTATTAGGAACTGGTATCCCATACGTGGAATTGCATCTGAGTAATATTTTTGCTCGTGAAGAATTTCGCCATAACTCCTACCTTTCAGATAAGGCAGTTGGAGTGATTAGTGGTTTTGGAGTTACGAGTTATCACCTTGCAATGCAGGCCATAGTCGATCACCTCCGTAAATCTGTAAGGAATTGATGATTGGGAATTCTCGGAAACCAGCTCAGTTAAGAATTAAATGGCTGCTCAATTCGACAAGTGATGCTTGGTTAGAACAAGCAATCGCTCATCCGATTGAGGTATTAATTGATCACGCACATTGTGAAAGGAAAGCAGCGGGAGTTGCTATTCAAATGATGTTTCGTTATTTATGTGAGCCTGGCCTTGCAGAAGTACTTAGTCCTCTAGCAAGGGAAGAATTGGAACACTTTGAACGTGTATTGGAAATTCTTAAGTCACGAGGTCACTATTTAGAGCCATTACCTGCTCCTCCTTATGGAGGAGTTTTGGCGAAGAACATTAGAAAGCAAGAACCTGAACGAATGCTTGATAGCTTTATAGTTTCTGGTTTGATTGAAGCACGAAGTCATGAAAGAATGTCACTTCTTGCTGCTAATAGTCCTGATAAGGAGCTGGCAGTGTTGTATGAAGAATTACTTGAAAGTGAGGCAAGACATTTTTGCCTTTATTGGAAACTTGCGGAGGACCGCTTTGAGAAGTCAGTAGTCGTGTCTCGCTTGCACGAATTGGCAGCAGTAGAGGCAAAGATCCTTTCACAATTGCATCCTGAACCCAGGATGCATAGCTGAGTAGGTCTACACTTTTCAGAGTCTTTAAGTTGTGAATGTCACAGTTTTAGAGGAATAGATGGTTCTTCTTCTTTGATCTAACCAGTTAAATAATTAGGAGGGCTATGGCCATTTCAGATTTGCAAAGATCTCAACATCAATCTCATTCACTCACGCTTGTAGGCGTAGGTCCAGGTGACCCTTCCTTGATGACTTTGGCTGCTGTTGAGGCGATTCAAAATGCGACAGTTGTTGCCTATCCAGTCACCAAAGATGGTGGTGAAAGCATTGCAGCTACGATTGCCTCTAGATGGATTGATGACGAAAAGAAGCGTTTGCCACTTCTTTTTCCAATGATTCCTGAGGCTAAACCTAGGAAAGAAGCTTGGAAGAAGGCTAGCGACATACTGGCAGGATTAGTTAAACAAGGAGAAGAGATTGCCTTCCTCTGCGAAGGTGATGTTTCTTTGTTTGCTACTGCTTCTTATGTATTGCTTTATTTAAAGAGAAACTATCCTGAATGCTCTATCAATCTCATCCCAGGTGTAACAGCTGTTGGAGCAGCAGCAGCAGCAGCAGCGTGGCCTTTGTCAATGCAAAGAGAGCAACTATTAGTGGTACCTGCTCCTGAAACATCTGATGAATTGGACTTAATACTTGAAGAAGCAGCTATTGCTGGTCGAGTTCTTGCACTGTTAAAGCTGGGAAAGCGTTGGATATGGATTAGATCTGTATTGGAAAAGAAAGGGCTGTTAGAAAAGACTGTTTTTGCTCAGAGAGTAGGCTTCCCTGATCAAAAAATAATGGAGGCACGCTTCCTTCCTGCAACAGCTAAACCTTATTTTTCATTGCTTCTAATTCGTCAAGGATGGCCTGAGGTCTTATTCTGAAAAGCTTTTTTTCAAGGCAAATCTAGAAATGAGTAAATAATAATTTAGTTGAGCCTTGAAAGTTGGTTTTCTAGAAGGGCTATTGCTTCTGTAGATGTTTGTGCTCGTAGAAGATGGTGACGAAGTTTTTCTGCTCCAGGGAAACCTTTACATGTCCAATTCATATGTTTTCTGGCAACAAGAAGACCGTGTTCACCCTTTTGCTTAAGAAGCCCTTGAAGATGCTCAAGGGTAATACTCACTATTTCTTTAGGAGTTGGTGTTGAAAATGCTTTGTTGCCTTGTAACTCACAATCAATTTGTCCAACTATCCAAGGACATCCCAGGCTACCTCTACCAATCATTACCCCATCTGCCCCAGTCATTTTTAGGCAGTGAAGTGCATCATTTGCATTATAGATGTCGCCATTGGCTATTACGGGGATTTTGAGAGCACTTTTAACTTTTGCAATTGCACCCCAATCTGCTTTGCCAGAAAACCCCTGTGTTCTTGTTCTTCCATGCAATGTTAAAAGCTGGGCCCCAGCATTTTGTAGTCGAGTAGTAAATTCAATAAGATTAAAGGATTGGTCTTCGCTCCAGCCCAGTCTTGTCTTGACTGATATTGGTATTTGAATTGAATCTGCAACTGCTGAGATAATACGTTCAGCCAGTTCAGGTTCTTTTATTAGAGCACTGCCTCCTCCTTTTCTGGCAATTTTTTTGACCGGACATCCCATGTTTATGTCTACAAGAAAGGCTCCGGCATTCTCGGCTTTTTTAGCAGCTTCTACAATTACCTTTGGTCGATGGTCAAAAATTTGGACAGCGATTGGACCTTCTTCATGAGATATCTCGTCTAATTTGTAGTAGCCATAGCCTTGCTCAAGTCGATTGGCGTTCACCATTTCTGTAAACAAGAGAGCTTCTGGTGCCCAGCGCCTTACTAACTTGCGGAAGACTTGATCGCTAATTCCTGCCAAAGGGGATTGCAAGACTCGTGATCGAAGAGTTCTTTGAACTCCCTGTCCTGAGATAGTTAATTCTGGTGTAGTTGCCTGCATCGTTGGCTCTATATTGATTGCCTGTTATTTTGATTAAGCATAGTTGGCTGTCATTGAAAGATTTGGTAAATCGATTCTGCTAAAACTTTCTGAGTATCTCTTATGTCTCCTTGGCCTATTAGTCGAGCTCTTTTGCATAAAATACTTGAAGATCGTGTAACAGATCGTTTTGTTGCGCAGTTGGTCTGGGAAAGACTTGGCTATCAAGGAAACGATGATTCTGAAGAGATTTGGCGGGTTGGTCCTGAAACACCATCTGAATGGAGCGAAAAGTTTCCAAGATCTCCAGAAGTCATTATTGAGAGAAAGGCCTCTGTTCATTTGACGAGATCAATACCAACTCAATACAAGCAAATATTAAAAGAGTACCTGAATTTTCAAGGTTATAAAGTTACTGAGCTTTTCCCTAGAAGAGTGAGGAGAGCCACAGTAGTGAATTGGCTTTTGTATTGGTTGTTCTCAAGCGGACAAAAACTTCCAGATAAAGGACCTTTGCCCAAGCTCTATGAACCTCCTGCTAATCCTGCTATTGGTCATCCAGGAGACCCTTTAGTGCGCCATTAAATTAAATTGAGTATTCTTTCGGAAATGCTTGGAGATTTAATTGTAGTTTTTGATTATTGAGGGGATTTGTTTAGAAGAATGTTGGCCTAATCACTTAAAGATAGCCCCTTTGACCGATTCTTCTGTAGGGTCGATATTCATGTAATTGGTTTGGGAATTTGGCGCGTCCTGTCGTCGCCATCATTGGTCGTCCTAACGTAGGTAAGTCTACGTTGGTCAATCGTTTGTGTGAAAGTCGAGAAGCGATTGTTCATGATCAACCAGGAGTTACACGAGATCGGACATATCAAGATGGGTGTTGGCGAGATAGAGAATTCAAGGTTGTAGATACTGGAGGATTAGTATTTGATGATGACAGTGAATTTCTCCCGGAAATTCGTGAACAAGCTAACTTAGCCCTCTCTGAGGCATCTGTAGCATTAGTGATTGTGGATGGTCAGCAAGGGTTGACTGCAGCTGATGAGGCCATTGCTGAGTGGCTAAGAGGCCATTCTTGCAAGCCTTTGGTGGCAGTCAATAAGTGTGAATCCCCTGAACAGGGTTTAGCCATGGCAGCAGAGTTTTGGCGATTAGGTCTTGGTGAGCCATACCCTATTTCGGCAATACATGGTGCAGGAACAGGTGACCTGTTAGATCGAGTGGTCTCTCTGCTACCACCTAGAGATACGGAGAGTGATGAGGAAGAGCCAATTCAGATAGCGATTATAGGCAGACCAAATGTCGGTAAGTCCAGCTTGTTAAATGCTATTTGTGGTGAGGAAAGGGCTATTGTCAGCCCTATACGTGGCACGACAAGGGACACTATTGATACCAGTCTGAAGAGACAATCCCGACTTTGGAGGATGATAGATACGGCCGGTATCAGACGTCGGAAGAGTGTTAATTATGGGCCTGAATTTTTTGGGATCAATAGGAGTTTTAAAGCAATTGAAAGAAGTGATATTTGTATTTTGGTTATTGATGCTCTTGATGGGGTAACTGAGCAGGATCAAAGGCTTGCTGGAAGGATTGAGGATGCTGGAAGAGCTTGTGTGCTAGTAGTAAATAAGTGGGATGCTGTTGAGAAAGATAGCCACACAATGACAAGGACGGAAAAAGAGTTGCGTTCCAAGCTTTATTTTCTTGATTGGGCAACAATGTTATTTACCTCAGCTTTAACTGGTCAAAGAGTTGAAAGCATTTTTACATTGGCTAGTTTGGCTGTTGAGCAGCATCGTCGACGAGTTACAACCTCTGTTGTGAATGAAGTTTTGAGAGAAGCTCTTAGTTGGCGAAGCCCTCCAACAACTAGAGGAGGTAGGCAAGGGAGGCTCTATTACGGTACACAAGTAGCAAATCAACCCCCTAGTTTCACGCTTTTCGTAAATGAACCCAAGCTTTTTGGTGATACATATCGTCGCTATATCGAAAGACAACTGAGAGAGGGACTTGGCTTTGAAGGGACTCCTATAAGGTTGTTTTGGAGAGGAAAGCAGCAAAGAGATGCTGAAAGAGATTTAATTGCTCAGCAAAATCGTCCTTAAGACTTATGGATTGGTTGCGCAAAGTTCCTATAGGACAGTATGTCACCGGTGATTCATCTTGGTTACGAAGCCTTGATCCTAGGTTGAAAATGCTATGGGTTGTCATGTTTTTGATAACCCCTATTCTTGCTGGACCAATTTGGAGACTTGGACTTGTCGTGTCTCTCCTTCTGTTTACCTTATTGAGCTGCTTGCCTTGGCGTATTTGGTCTCGTTCCTTTTGCTTTGTTTTAATTCTTTCGGTTTTTGTGGGAGTATTCGCAATACTTTTACCTACGGGGGAAGCTGCCGCATCGCTCTCTATTCGGAACCCCCAGGAATTGTCAACATCTCTAATTAAAGGTCCTCCCTGGGACTTATTAACGCTTGGACCAATCCGATTGGGGGAGATCATCTTTGGTCCTTTTATTATTAATCGACGATCTGCGGAGTTAGCTCTTAATACGTCTACCTTGATTTTTACAGTTGTTCATAGTGTTAATTTGATGCTCTTGACTACTCCTCCAGAGGATTTGGTTTGGACTTTGAGATGGTTTCTGGCTCCACTTGCTTTGTTCGGCCTACCAGTTGATCGAATAAGTTTTCAACTTCTTTTATCTCTAAGGTTTTTGCCATTGGTGCAAGAGGAGGTCCAAAATCTTTTGAGGTCATTAGCTATGAGAGCTGTCAAAGTTAGGAAGCTTGGATTTAAATCAACCTTGGCCCTTGTGGTTTCTGTTGCTGAGAGACTTTTAGCAAATATTCTCTTGAGGGCAGAGCAAGGTGCTGATGCTCTCGTTGCGAGAGGAGGAGTATGGCTGCCTCCTAGTGATCTCAGGCCGATTAGGCCTTCGGGTCAAAGACTCCCTTTCCTTAATTTTTGGGCGGGTTTGTTTTTGATAATTGTTCTTAGCTTGCGTGGGAAGTACGGTGCCCTATAGCTGCTTGGTCTTGAACAGGTGAGTTCAGAGCGCTATCTAAACCATCCAACTTTTGGAATGTTGTACCTAGTTGCTCCAGCCGGAGAAGGTAGGGATGTTTATGCCACGTTGTATGCCCAAAAGATGTTTTTCCTGGTTACTCTTCAGCCCAGGGGGGCTCAGTTTGAAGTAATCCCATACCTTGATGCTAAGCATCATGCTGAAACACACCTTTATCGCTGCCGCAGGAATGATTCTCCAGAGAAAGAGAGATGGCAGGAGTTATTTCATCAAACTTTTATGTGAAGGTTGGTGATGCTTTCTGATCGATTTATTGATATTTCCAAGGAGCTACCGAAGGGTGTGAACTTGCTTGCTGTGACCAAAGGGCAGTCAATTTCTACTATTCGTACAATATTAGATTTTGGTGGTTGTAACTTTGGTGAAAGTCGTCTTCAGGAGGCGTTGCCAAAGATAGAGTCTCTTAAGCAGATTGATGGACTTCATTGGCATTTTATTGGCCGATTGCAAGCGAATAAGGTTCGAGGAGTAGTGCGATCTTTTGAATATATTCATTCAGTTGACTCTCTGTCATTGGCAGAAAGGATTTCCAGAATTGCGGGGGAGGAAAAACTATCTCCACAGGTAATGTTACAGGTGAAATTTAGAGAGGACCCTTCAAAAGGTGGTTTTTCTCCAAGCAATCTTTTAGAAGTTTGGCCTCAATTGATTGCACTTCCACATTGGAGAATTGTTGGCTTGATGACAATTCCACCCTTAGATATTGAGTTGGCAAATAGAAGATCTCTTTTTTATGAGTGCCGAAAGTTGGCAAATAAGTTGAATTTACCTCACTGTTCTATGGGTATGAGCAGTGATTGGGAGGAGGCTATTGAGGCTGGGGCGACTTGGTTGAGACTTGGCTCTATTTTGTTTGAAGAACAGTGAAATGGTTTCAACAACCACACAGATATCACTAAAACCAATTCAAAACCTTGCCCCAGCCTTCTTGGAGCGCTATTTAAGGAATAGGTTTGAGTTGTTTCCCTAAAAAGACGCTCGACAAATTGGCTTTTGCCAATTTTTTCCATGTTGTTCTAAGAGGACTGAAAAGGTGTCGCTTATTTCTCGCCTACGTTCTGTCGTTGCTGGTGACGACTACCTTGATGGTGATTTTGATGAGCTTGATTATGAAACAGGAGATGAGTTTGAGCCTCCCAATAGAGACCCCAGGAATTCCGGTGGGGAGTTGGCTCCTTTCGCTGAGTCGAACCCTTTTGATATAGGGAATGGTACTTCTTCAAACGTCATTGGTATGCCAGGGATTTCTTCAGGTAATTCTGAGGTTAATTTGATGGAGCCAAGAAGCTTTGATGAAATGCCAAGAGCTATTCAGGCCTTGCGTGAGCGTAAAACTGTGATTTTGAATCTCACCATGATGGAGCCTGACCAAGCTCAAAGAGCAGTCGATTTCGTAGCTGGAGGAACTTTCGCCATAGATGGTCATCAAGAAAGAATTGGAGAAAGCATTTTTCTCTTCGCTCCAAGTTGTGTCACAGTGACTAACTCATTTCAAGAAGATGCCTCCCCTTCAACAGTTGTTAATAAGGACTTTGAATCTCAAAGTAGTGAATCAAGCCCTGCCCCTGCTCCTGAATGGGGTGAATCAGTAGCTTCTGCTATTTGATTCGTGCCCTGCTCTGTTGGAGTTATTGGCTTAGGTCGGATGGCTCAGGCAATTCTTTTGCCTTTGCTTGAGAGAGGTGATATTCAACCCGCTGAGGTGATTGGAGTGGTAGGTCATCGGGAGAGTGTTCAACGTGCAAAGAATCAATTACCAAGTGAAGTTCAGGTTTTTGCGGCGAATGATCCACGTTCATCTCAAGTATGGGCAGCCTCACTTCATTTGTTGGCAATTAAGCCCCAGCAATTGTTGTCACTTGAACAGAATTTAACTAAAAATAATTGCTTAGGAATTGCAAATAAAAACACTTTAATAGTGTCATTATTGGCAGGGGTTAATTTAAAGCGTTTGCAAGAGGTGTTCCCTCACCATGCTTGTGTTAGGGCAGTTCCTAATGCTCCTGTGCTTGTTGGTGCAGGACTGACTGGTATTGCTTGGGCAAATAATGTAACCAATGATCAACGATTACAAGTCCAAAAACTATTTAGTCCGATCAGTGAAGTTTTAGAACTTGAAGAGTCACAATTAGATGCTTTTTTAGCCTTGACTTCATCAGGTCCCGCTTACATTGCATTAATAACAGAGGCTCTGGCTGATGGAGCGGTTGCAGCAGGCTTGCCTCGTTCTTTGGCACACTATTTGGCTCACAGAACCGTGTATGGAACCTCGTTGTTATTAAAGGGAAAAGATATGCATCCAGGGCAATTGAAAGACATGGTCGCTTCCCCTGGAGGCACCACAATCACTGGCTTGCGCCATCTTGAGAAAGCGGGTCTACGTTCCGCTTTAATTGAAGCAGTGATTGCTGCTTCTGAACGAAGTCGTGAACTGGGTTAATGGATTTAAAATGGTTTACTTCAAGAAGTTCTTGGTAAAGCTTTTCTAAAGCATCAATATTTAAAGGAAGCGTATAACGTTCTAGGGCTCTAATTCGAGCACGACGTCCAAGCTCCAAGGTTAGAACTGGTTGATCTCTTAATACAGGAAGTAATGTCCGAAGTTGGGTGGTTACCCCTTGTGTGCTTAGTACTATGCCGGCTCCACCATCTAGAACCTCTCCATCTGCTCCAGCATCGGTTGCTACACATGCAGTCCCAGTTGCCATTGCCTCAAGTAATGATAGAGAGAGTCCTTCTACGAGGCTTGGAAGAATAAAGACTTCTGCACATTGCATTAAAGCAATTCTGGTTTCTAAATCTGATTCATATCCCCACCAAAGCACATCAGAGTAATGGGTAATGAATGAGTTGTTTTCTAGTGTTGCTCGAAGAGGGCCATCCCCAACTATTACTAGACGGCACCCTTGAGGTTCGATCTGTCTCCAGGCACGAAGAAGAGCTTCAATATTTTTTTCAGTAGCAATTCGCCCCATATACAAAAATATCCGTTCTTTTCCTAGTTTCTCTCTAACTTCTTTTTGTTTGGCTGTTAAGGCTTGTTCATTTACTGGGGCCCAAATTTCGGTATCTACTCCATTAGGTATTACTGCAAGCCTATTTTCTTTCACACCTAGTTTTGCAAGAACTTCTGCTTGCATCTCTGAAAAGACGATAACCCTGTCGTAACGGGCTAGTGAGGGAGCATAAAGTTGATACGTTAATTGCTGGGTACCTGCCGTTAGATTTCTTATCCCTGCATCGAACGGAGGGTGAAAGGTTGCGACAAGAGGGACTTTTAGCTGTTGACATAGCTCAGGCAACCTGAAATCCAGTGGCGAGAGCGTAAGGCTGGCATGGACTAAGTCAGGTTTTAATCTTTCAAGGGATTCTCTAAGTTCCTTTTGTGCTCTAGGAGATGGAATTGTATATACCTGAGATTTGACAAGATAGGGAAGACTGACTTCAGGGTCGTTTGCGAGTAGGGAGGTCTGACTATCTCCTGGATTAATGGGATTGTCAAAGTGAATGAAACTAGTTTGATAGCCCCTTGCCCTAAGCGCCTCTGTGGTGCTCAGACCATAGGTGACATTTCCGCAAAAAGGGGTTTTTTTGCCCAGCCAGGCAATATGGGAGACGGGCCGCATTTAACTACGTCGAGAGTGAATTAATACCGTTTCCAGGGAAACTCTAATAATGCAGCTATCAGTGCAATAGCTGCTAGTAACCAAAGTACTGGTAAGAGCCCATAACGACTGACTAAGGTTCCAGCAAGTACTAATGGGAGGCTAAGAGAAATATTGATTAAGTTGTTTTGCAAGCCAAAAACTTTTCCTCTCTGAGCTTTTGGTGTGTCTTCTTGCAGAGTTGTTTGGGCTGGAATTGCCACGAACGCAGAACTAATCCCAAGTAGACAGCAAAGGAATACAGTTGTTACTAGTAGGCCTCTCACTTGCCCAAGTAAAATCAGAGACAAAGTAATAGAACCTAATCCTATTGTCGCCAGTTTTTTACGGCTGACAAGATGGCCGAACTGGGCTATACCGACGGCTCCAATTGCCATGCCTAGTCCACTAGTTGCCAAAAGTGTTCCGAATCTTGTTGGCCCTAGACCATCTATAGAGGATGCCAGACTTATTGTGAGTACATAAAGAGCAGCAAGAAGACTGTAGAGAAGAACTAGATTTAACATTGCTCCACGAACAGTGGGTCTACTTTTAAGTATTTCTAGACCGTCAGATATCTCTTGCCATACAGTTTGAGAAGAAAGAGCTTTGCTTTCTTCTTTGATTTGTATTTTGCTTAAACATACAGCGGCAGCTCCATAGCAGAAAGGGAGTAAAAGGAACTCTCCACCAGACATGCCGATTGAAATTAATAATTGTTTTAGCATTCTTATTATTGGTTCTCCTAGAGCAAAGCCAACAATTGTTGCTCCCATAGTTGTTGCCTGATAAAGGGAGTTTGCAGCTAGTAAATGTTTTTTTGGAACTAAGAGAGGGATGGTGGCTTGTTCTGCTGGAGCGAAAAATTGAGTAAGAACAGACTCGCAAAATGTCATCATTATTAGTGCCCAAAAACCCCAACTAACGCCCAGGAAAACAGGCCCTGGCAGGAGGCAAATTGGGGTAAAAAGGACTAATAGAGCTCGCAGCCCATTGGAAGCTACCATTACTCGCTGTTTAGGCCATCGGTCTACGCTTATTCCTGCAATGGTTCCCAAAAGCATTGCAGGAATTGTATTGGCTACATAGATCCCAGTCGCAAGAAGAGTGATTTTTTGGGTACGTGTTTCAAAATCCATCCTCATTGCTGCTGCTACACCAGCCAAAGCTTCGTTGCTTTGAGTTTCGTTGGTGACCCAGTATTGGGCAATTAGGTAAACCATCAAAACTATGTAGAACTTGTCAGCCAATTGAGAGAAAATTTGGCCAAACCACAGTTTTCTAAATTCCTCTAGTTGGATAACGGCCTGAAGCCCTTTTTTGTGGGTTTGTTTGCCACTATTGGTCAACGCACTTGCTCAGCTTGAACGGTTTGCATACTCAAGAGAACTTTGAGTCTTCTAATTATGATGGCCTATCTTTTCACTGAATTGAATTCATAATGGATTCACGCAACATCTTGAGTGCACATAAATTTCTAGGTAGGTGATTGTTGATCCAATATTCCACTACGCTCAGGAGTTTCAGCCATGCATCTTTGGGACCTAGTAAATCTCCATCCCGCTTTGTTGGGAGAACAGGCCTAAGGAGCCTTTGTAATAGTGCTAGTTCAGATGGATTTAGTTGAATGGGAGTATTAGCTAGTGCTCCGATAGCAAATCCTTCGTCAGGGATGAGACTGCATCTCCAATCCCAATCTCCTAGTGGTGGATCAAGAGCCGCTCCACTTTGACAACAATTCTGGATTGGCAATCCATATCCTCCTAATGCAAGTAAATGAACACAAGCTTGAACGATTTTGGCCAAAGTTATTACTGAAGATCTCTGGACATCTCTTTCTTCTTCTAGTCGGCCTAGATGCAGTAGGACTGTTTCAAGTATGCCTGGGATAGGATGATCCCCGGCGACTAGCAAAAGGCTTAATTCTGTGATTGCCTGAGCAGCAGCAAGCGTTTCAAGCCGTTCTCCTAATTTGCTATAGCTACGCAAAATTTTTATTTGACGGACTTTGCGGAGACCTTTTTGCCCCGTCACTTGTAGTTCAAGAAGTGTGAGTGGGGATGTGGCTGCAAGGCTACTTCTAGGTCTCCTAGCTCCAGGGACGGCAAAACGAGAAATACCTTCTTCTTCGCTTAGCATTGTTAATAATCTGTCGTTTTCTCCAAGAGGCCCAACTTTTAGAGACAGGCCTTTCAAGGCTTTCTGCAAGGTCACTGCTCTTTTTTTCGAAGAGCTTTTATTAGTTCTGGACCAGCTGATGTCCCTAGGCTTGTTGCTCCAGCTTCTAGCAATCCAATGGCATGACTTAATGTTCTCACTCCGCCAACGGCTTTAATAGAACAGCGACCACGTGCCATCAGAGACAGTTGGTTTATATCAGAATTAACTACTTCTCGTCCAAATCCATTTCCTGCTTGGATGCCTCTGACGCCTGCATCGATTGAGGCTTCTACTGCTAGAGATAGTTTTTCTGATGGTATTTGGGCAATATTTAGGATCGCTCTTACAGGTAAACCTATTTGGCAAATGTTAGATAGTTCTTCTGCAAATTTCTCTTGATTGTCTTCAGCTAATGCAAAGTAATTCGGAACAACATCTAATTCTTCAGCACCATGTTCTGCTGCCCATTCAGCTTCAGCTTGCTTGTGCTGGCTTGGAATGAATCCAAAAGGAAAGGCAATAACAGCTATGAGCTTTGTTTTGTTAGGAGCTCCAAGCCTTTTACGTGCTCTTGAAAGCCTTACCAAGTTTGTGCAAATTCCTGAAAAATTATAGTGGCGAGAAATATCACATGTTTCATTAAGTGTCTCAATTGAAGCAAAAGGATCTAAGACTGCTTGATGAATACTAGAAGCTAGATCAGGTAATTCTTTTTTAATTGACATTAAGAGTCCCTTTTGTCAATCTTTGGCTTGGATAATTCCATAACCCCCATGATTCCTTTTGTAAATTACTTGCAATTCTTTTGTTTTCTTATCTCGAAAAAGATAAAAATCATGGTCGATTAATTCAAGTTGATGTCTTGCTTCGTCGGCATTCATAGGGGTCATGGTGAAATATTTTCTTCGTACACCTGGATTTGGAAGATGTGCCTCTTTCCCTTCTAGAAGGGAGCCATCTATAGCAGAATCATTTAGAACTGATTCGGTTGAAGGGGTCAATGATGCACTATGCCCAGGACTATGATGATGATCTGAATGACGCTCCTTATAACGGCGGAGTTGACGGGAGAGTTTATTGGAAACTAAATCAATACTTGCGTAAAGGTTTTCACTACGTTCCTGTGCTCGAATGACTGTGCCATTTACAAAAACAGTTACTTCTGCCGTTTGTTGTGGGGTGCTGGGGTTCCGTGCGACAGATAGATGGACATCAGCTTCTTGCACCATTTCTTCGAAGTGATGCATGGCTTTCTTCAGTTTTGACTGTGTGTAATCCCGTAATGCAGGCGTTAGTTCAAGGTTTCGTCCATGGATAAGCATCTTCATGGCATCACTCCGGCGCCTTCTACTAAAGGCAAGTTAGAGAAAACTGGGCAATCCGGACAGCTTTCGGAAGCTTTTATTGTGGAGCCAAAAGATTTGGTGCCTTTTCAAAGAGCTTGGGAATGGCAGAGGCATTGGCAAAATAAAATGCTTGAAGGTACTTGCACTTACCCAGCAGTCTGGCTTTTGCAACACCACGACTGTTACACGCTTGGTCGAGGAGCTTCTGAGTTTAATCTGAATTTTTCTCCTGAAAAGCCACCTTCTGATCTATTTCGTATAGATCGAGGTGGGGAAGTTACATATCATTTGCCTGGACAGTTGGTTGTGTATTTAGTCCTGGATCTGCATAGGTATAAAACTGATTTAAATTGGTACTTACGACAGTTGGAACTATTGGTGAAAGATGTCCTTGAAGATCTCGGACTTAATGGTGAATGTATTGAAGGCCTAACAGGTGTTTGGCTTAATGGTTCGAAGGTTGCCTCAATTGGTATTGGGTGTCGCCGTTGGGTTACTCAACATGGGATAGCTTTAAATGTAAATTGTGATCTCAAGGGTTTTTCTCAAATAGTTCCTTGTGGATTAAAGAACCACAGTGTTGGGAGGTTGGATTCTTATTTGCCTGGTTTGAGCGTCTTTGATGTACAACCTCTTATGCGACGAAACTTGGCGAAGAGGTTTTGCTTGAAATTGATTGAAGATGTTTCGCCCCCTGATTTTTTTGGCTTATAGCCTGATAATTAATAATCAAATTAAATGTAGAATCATTAGGATGATTGATCGTCACATTAAGCCCACTCAGTTTGCTCAGTCTTCTTGGAGTCCTACCCCAAAGGAACTAGAGGCGTTAAATAATCACAACTATGTAAACCATCTTAGTCGTGTGGATCAAATTTGGGACCACTTAAAAGAAAGGCATGGCGAGATCTTGGCTGTTCAATCTCCCCATTCATCCAATCCTGTTAGTTATACATATCGAGAATTATCTGAGTTAATCTCTACTACAGGTTATGCGTTTGAAAGTCTTGGGATAGAAGCTGGGGATGTTATTGCGATTTTTGCGGAGAACAGCCCACGTTGGTTGATTGTTGATCAAGGCATTATGCGTGTTGGTGCTTCCGATGCTGTTCGAGGGGCTATGGCGCCGATAGAGGAGCTTAGATATATCTTGCATGACTCCTCTTCAGTTGCGATTGTGGTTCAAAATGCTGAGTTATGGGAGGATTTAGCTCTTGATGTTCTAGAAAAGAAACGGTTAAAGTTTGTTTTGCAACTTGAAGGAGATGTAAGAGACGAAGGTGTTATTGATTTTCAAAAGCTTTTAAAAATAGGTGCTGAAAGGCAAAAATCTAAGCTGATGGAAGTGCAAGAGTTGGATCCTTCTCGCTCCCAAACAGCAACAATTTTGTATACATCTGGAACTACCGGTAAGCCAAAGGGTGTCCCGCTCAGTCATGCAAACTTGTTGCATCAGATCAAAACTCTTGCTTGTGTTGCAAATCCACCTGCAGGATCTCCAGTTTTAAGTGTGTTGCCCATATGGCATGCGTATGAAAGGAGTGCTGAATACTATTTTTTTTCATGTGCATGTACTCAGACATATACCACTATTAAAAATTTAAAGCAGGATTTGCCTCGAGTTAGACCTGTCGTTATGGCGACTGTGCCAAGATTATGGGAGGCAGTGCAGATCGGATTTGATGATGCTGTCAAGAAAATGCCACTTGCACAACAGAGGTTGTTGAGATTTGCACTGGCTAATAGCAGTTCTTACAAATTAGCTAACAGGACTCGAAGACAATTGTTAATAGAGCAGGTATCTGCTACTAAAAGAGTCCTGGCATTTGTTGAGGCGGTTTTGCGTTGGCCGTTTCATTTCGCAGCGTGTATTTCTCTATGGCCGAAGGTGGTAAAGCAGTTGAGTGGAGGGAGATTATTGTTCCCCATTAATGGTGGAGGAGCACTTGCTCCTCATGTGGACCTTTTCTTCGAAGCATTAGGAATTGAATTATTAGTTGGCTATGGATTGACAGAGACAAGTCCAGTCGTGAGTTGTAGAAGACCTTGGCGAAATATTCGTAGGAGTTCAGGCCTTCCTCTTCCTGAGACTGAATTTCGTATTGTTGATCCTGAAAGCGGTGCTAGGAAGATGTTCCGTGAGCAGGGCCTTGTATTAGTAAGAGGACCTCAAGTAATGAAGGGATACCTTGGTAGGAAAGAAGCAACAGATAAAGTTCTTACTCAGGATGGTTGGTTTGATACTGGTGATATTGGAATGCTCTTACCAGATGGCTCCTTGGTTTTAACTGGACGGGCTAAAGACACCATCGTTTTGAGTAATGGTGAAAATATCGAACCTGGCCCTTTAGAGGCTGAGTTAGTGGCCAGTCCATTGATTGATCAAGTAATGCTTGTTGGCCAGGATGAAAAATCGCTAGCCGCTCTCGTGGTTCCAAATATTGGGATTATGGTGTCATGGGCTGCGCAAAAGGGTGTTTGGATTGATGAAGATCTCGGTGGCTCACCTGGTGATAAATCTTTGCGGAAAATTTTACGAACAGAAATTAATAATTTGCTTGCTAGAAGGTGTGGTTCTAGAAATGATGAGCGAATTTTCGATCTGGCTTTTGTTAAGCCATTCTCAATTGAGAATGGCTTATTAACCCAAACCCTCAAGCAAAGGCGTGAGCGGATTAGGAATAGAGATGCTGATGTACTCACTTCCATTTATGCTCGGTAACGGATTTAATATTCATTTAGGTTGACCTCAGCCTCCTTGACTGAGAACCTTTGCCTATATAGCTATTAACTAATGTCCGACGGCAAGCTCCTTTCGATTAAGCGTTCTATTACAGTTCGATGTGTAGTTACTCCTTCTTGGAAGGAAGAGGCTGAAAGAGAACTTAGTAGTGCAATCTCAACTATTGATCAACAGTTATCCGAACTTGAACAGCGGGGGCAACAAGTAGTTGATGACTATCGAAGCCAGAGCTCGAACCCTCTTGCTCCGAATGTTCAGCAGAGAGTGTTAGAAGTTCAGCAAGATGTTGCAGCTCAAAGATCTGAATTTGAAGAAAAGAAAAGGAATCTTTTACAACAACAGGCACAAGTGAGGGAGCTTGAAATGGAACAGATTGTTGAACAGGGGCAGATAGAAAGCTTCTGCGATTTAAAGGTTGGAGATAACCTCATAAATAAGATGCAGGTTGAAGTGGTTTTAAGAGACGGAATTGTTGAAGCTATTGAAGGGGGTTGAGGGAACTATTACCCACTAGTCCCTTGAAAGAGTTTTCGGTGGATTTTTTCGCTGCGTCAGTCCCAAAGACTCTCTAAACAGATCCATTCCCCTCTTGGAATTGCCACAGAAGGGATAAAAATCTGGATAACCATTTTGAATGCTTGGGGATTGAGAACTAACATTGGGAGTATCAAAGCCAATACAAGCTCCCAAGTGGGCGAATATTGGCTTTGATCTAGGCAAAATTTTCTCAAACAAAGGCATAGCAAGGACTTATGGCGACACACGACATCTTCATGCCTGCGCTTAGCTCCACGATGACTGAGGGCAAAATTGTTGAGTGGTTAAAGAAGCCCGGTGACAGAGTTGGGCGAGGAGAATCGGTGTTGGTGGTTGAGTCAGACAAGGCAGATATGGATGTGGAATCTTTTCAAGAGGGTTATTTGGCTGCTGTTTTAATGCCTGCGGGTAGTTCTGCACCTGTAGGAGAGACCATTGGTCTAATTGTTGAAAATGAAGATGAAATTGCTGCAGTTCAGGCAAAGTCTCCTTCTCCTGATTTATCTAATGCTTCTTCAGTTGAATCGACTTTAGAAACTGTTTCTGAATCAACTGTTTCTACTGCTCCCTCAGTTTCTGTCCCAAGCAGTTCTGCTGAAAAAACGTCGAAGCCAACTTCTGCTCAAACTATTTCTTCTCCACCGCCCAATGTTGTAAATAATGGGAGGATAGTTGCCTCTCCCAGGGCTAAAAAACTTGCCTCTCAGATGGGAGTTGATTTGGCAACTATTAGAGGTACAGGCCCTCATGGCCGAATACAGGCGGAGGATGTTCAACTAGCCAAAGGGCAACCTATCACTATCCCTTGGATAGCTGAAAGTAATGCACCAGCCCAATTGCCTACTGCTCAAACCCTTTTCAAGAGTTCTTCTCCTACGACTGCTCAGTCCAAACAAGATTTAAAGGGCAAAAGTTTTGGTTCTCCTGGCGAAACAGTTAAATTCAATACTCTTCAACAAGCTGTCAATAAAAATATGGAGGCCAGTTTGTCTGCGCCTTGCTTCAGAGTTGGCTACACAATTAATACTGATCAATTGGATTCTTTATATAAACAAGTCAAGCCAAATGGTGTTACTATGACTGCCTTATTGGCTAAGGCAGTTGGACTTACGCTAGCTCGACATCCACAACTGAATGCGTTTTTTAGTACAGAAGGAATTGTTTACCCATCTCAGGTCAATGTGGCTATTGCAGTAGCTATGGAAGAAGGGGGACTGATAACGCCTGTTTTGCAAAATGCTGATAGCACGGATTTATTTGAAATGTCTAGGACATGGGCTGACTTAGTTAAGCGTTCTAGAAGTAAACAACTTGAACCTGATGAATACAGCACGGGTACCTTTACTCTCTCGAACTTGGGAATGTTTGGGGTAGATCGTTTTGATGCAATTCTTCCTCCTGGGACAGGAGCTATTCTTGCTGTTGCTGCTTCCAAGCAGACCGTTGTCGCAGGCAGAGATGGATCCATCTCTGTTAAGCGTCAAATGCATGTCAATCTCACTGCAGATCATCGAGTTATTTATGGCGCTGATGGAGCTGCATTTTTGAAAGATCTTGCTAACTTAATTGAAAATGACCCTGAATCTCTTCTTACCTAGTAGAAACTTTCAGTGTATTGAAAGGCTTTCTTTCTGATTGAAATAGGAAAGGAATTCGCTTTGAATTTGCCTCTTTCTATAGACTCGTTATTAAGTTCGTATGATTACGAACTTGATCATGAAAGAATAGCTCAGGTTCCTATGGAACCAAGGCATAGTGCTCGCCTATTGGTAGTTGGAGAAAATCCTCAACTTCTCAACTCTGCTAAACATCTTCAAGTCTGGGATTGGCAGGATGAGCTCCGCAGTGGTGACTTATTTGTTGTAAATGATACTCGTGTATTAAAGGCAAGACTACGTGTACGTAGGTCCGGAGGTGGACTCGCTGAGTTGTTATTGCTTGAGCCGCGTGGCGAGGGGCGATGGTTGTGCTTGGCTAGGCCGGCAAAAAGAATTCGGCCAGGAGATTATTTGTGGATAGAAGCACTTGAACAAGACCCTATTCGGGTTCAAGTCGTTGCTAATGACATTGGAACTGGCGGAAGGATTGTTCAATTTCCTGCATCTTTCTATGACAGGGAGACTGTGGGAGCCCTTTTGGAACGTTTTGGGGAAGTTCCTCTGCCTCCTTATATTGATAATAAGGCTGCAAACCTTGATGAGGCCGAACGGTACCAGACTCGTTATGCAAATCGTCCAGGAGCTGTAGCTGCACCTACAGCAGGACTACATTTAAGTGATGACTTGTTGGCTGCCTTGGAGCGAAAAGGAATTGAGCAAGCCAGAGTTACCTTGCACGTGGGCTTAGGAACATTTAGGCCTTTAGAGAGTGAAGATTTGACAAATTTGCAACTGCATAGTGAATGGGTAGAAGTTAAAGAAGAAGTCATTCAGTCAATACAAGATTGTCGTGCTCGAGGTGGACGCGTTTTGGCAGTAGGGACGACTAGTGTTAGGGCTTTGGAAGGCGCATTCCTTGCAGGTGGCGGAGAATTGAAACCTTTTAAAGGGAACGTAGATCTAGTTATTAAACCTGGATATCAATTTGGAGTGATAGATGGATTACTGACTAATTTTCACCTTCCTAAAAGTTCTTTATTACTTTTAGTCAGTTCCCTAATCGGAAGAGAAAGATTACTGGCTCTATATGCCGAAGCAATTAAGCGCCAGTATCGATTCTTTTCTTATGGTGATGCAATGTGGATACCACCTGAAGTTGTGCTTCCTTTGGCTCGTCCTAGGCGTTGATAGGGTTTTCAATGATCCCAGTTGGTACAGTTTCAAACATTACGGATGAAAGATACCTTTCTGCCATATCAGGGAGAATAACAACAATAGTTTTCCCAGCAAATTCATCTGTTTCTGCCATTCTGATAGCCGCTGCAGCTGCTGCACCGCAAGAGATCCCAACCAATAGCCCTTCTTCCTGCGCTAAGCGAAGGGCCATTGCAATGGATTCCTCGTTACTGACCTGTTCCACCCTATCGACTAGAGATAAATCGAGATTTTTGGGTATAAAACCTGCTCCTATCCCTTGGATTTTGTGAGGACCGGGTTTTGGTTCTTCTCCATTTAATGTTTGGGTGATTACAGGACTATGAGATGGTTCAACTGCTACTGAGAGAATGGACTTGCCTTTTTCTTGTTTGATGTAGCGAGAAACTCCTGTAATTGTTCCTCCAGTTCCTACTCCTGCAACTAAGGCATCAATGGACCCATCAGAATCGTCCCAAATTTCTGGACCAGTTGTTTTGAAGTGAATATCAGGGTTTGCAGGGTTATCAAATTGTCCTGGCATGAAGTATTTCTTTGGATCACTTTCAGCAATTTCCTTTGCTTTTGCAATTGCTCCAGGCATACCTTTTGCGGCTTCGGTAAGGATTAGCTCTGCACCTAGAACTGCCATAACTCTTCTACGTTCTAGTGACATTGATTCTGGCATTGTCAAAATGAGCTTGTAGCCTCTTGCTGCAGCGGTAAATGCGAGTGCAATCCCTGTGTTTCCTGATGTGGGTTCAATGATTGTTTGTGATTTGCTCAAGACACCTCTTTTTTCTGCATCCCAAATCATGTTTGCTCCTATGCGGCATTTGACGCTGTAGGCAGGGTTACGTCCTTCGATCTTTGCAAGGACAGTGGCTTTTGAATTTTTGGTTACCGAGTTGAGTTTCACTAATGGAGTGTTCCCAATAGCAAGGCTGTTGTCGTTGAAAATTCTGGACATGCTAGGACGTGAATCAATCGAATTATTAGCGGCAATTTAGTGCCCCTGCATGAAGCTGGCTTGATGTTCAAATGATTTTTGTGATTTGTATCTCAAAGTTGCAAGGCTTTTTCAAAACGAACCCAAAGATTTTCTGGGCGCTCAAGACCGACAGATACTCTCATTAGATGAGCGGGGACTCCACAACTGGCTGCCCAATCAAGTTCGTTGTAATGCGCCAGAAGTACGTATGGACAAGCCAAAGTGAAATTTGTTCCGAGACTTGGTCCTTTGCAAACTTTGATTGAATCATAAAATTCCTTTGTCTTTTCCAATCCTCCTTTCAGTTCAAAGGAAAGAAGGCATCCGTAACCTGCGCCATCTTTCATTATTTTTTTGAAATTCGGACATTCTTCTGGGTGAAGGATCCTTTCTATCGCAGGGTGGATTTCTAATCTTCTTTTCAAAATTAGGCAGGATTTGTTTAGTTGATAAGTTCGAGTTACAACATCTCGACTTGCTTTTTCTAAAGCAATTGTATCAGGTCCAGATAGAGAAGTATGACTATTTTTTCTTATGATATGGACAAACTCTTTCTCCCACTTTGATTGAGGACTGACAACTAAAGAGCCTGCAAGAATATCTCCTTGACCTGCAAAGCTTTTTGTTAATGAGCTAAAAATCAAATCCGCATATGGTAGAACGTCGATGTTTAATGCTGAACCAATTGTGTCGTCAGCAATCACAGGTATTCCTCGTTCGTGAGCAAGTTTTGAAATTGTTATTAGATCAACACATTGCAACATCGGATTGCTTGGAATCTCAACTATTAATGCTGATGGTTGTTTTTGCTCAAGCTCTGCTGCTATCTCTTCTGGTTTTTTCTTAAGGCAAAGATGACTCCCTTGAAACACTACTTGAGGAAGTTTCAGTACATCTACATAAGGGAAGCCTAATTGAAGGGTTGGTTTTTTTGGATTTATTTGTTTTATGACTTCTAACGCATTTGAAAGAGCAGCCATCCCTGATGGGTGCAGTGAAACATTATTTGGGGAACAGCAATAAATTTCTCCTAATCGATTGAGGAGAAGAGTTCTTGCAAGTTTGGTCTCTTTTTCAGATGGCTTGGGTTCCTTCCTAAGAGCAATTGCTGCTAAGCGTGATGAGGCTCCAAGCCCTGTGTGTTGCCAAAATGCTTTTGCAGATTGTGTGACTTGGGAATCAGTAATCAGAAATTGAAGTCCTAATAATTCTTTGATAGTTGTTCTTCCATTGATGTTTTTCTCTTGGCAAAATAATTCTGCCTTTTGTGCCGCTTTTAAGCTTGGATATGGCCACGCACTGGCATCTTCCCAGCCAATTTCACTTTTTGCTATTTCAGCAACCTCTTTAACTAAGGGGTTTAGTCCAAAGCGGGGATAAACAGCTTTGAGTGAATTTACGATAAGAGGATCATGCTCTTCATAAGCAATAACATCTTCCCAGGTAGGTAAAGCCACTGAGACAGCATGAGGACTGTCAGGCATAGCTTGACCAAGGTCGGCCTTGTGCCAGCAAGGTTGTTCAAGAAGATTTCGAATGCTCACAGCAGTTGTTTGAGTGCGTCTTTGATATCTAGGCTTAAATCTTCAAGGTCTTCGCACCCTATTGAAAAACGAACAAGTGAGTCATCTATACCAAGCTGATATTTAACATCCGCATTCACAGATGCATGGGTCATAGTGGCTGGATGACAGACGAGGCTTTCAACACCTCCAAGACTTTCAGCCATAGTGAAAAGCTTGAGACTTTTGCAAGTTGAATAGACCCTGGCTTGATCTCCTTTCAGGTTTGCTGTGATAATCGCGCCACCGCCCTTCATTTGCTTGAGAGCAAGATTATATTGAGGGTGATCTTGTCTAAATGGATAGCGTACCCATCTAACTGCTGGATGGTTTGCAAGTTGATCAGCTAGAGCAATAGAGTTTCTAACTTGTTTATTTAATCTAAGAGAAAGAGTTTTCACTCCTCGAGTAATGAGCCAGCAATCAAATGGTGAGGGGTGTAGCCCAAGAGCTTTTTGTGCAAAGTCTAGACGTTTTTTCCAGTTTTCATCGTTTGTACAAATAGATCCGCCAAGAGCATCTGAATGTCCATTTATATATTTTGTAGTGCTTGTTAAGGAAAGAGTGGCTCCTAATTGTAGTGGAGTTTGCAATAGTGCTGTACAGAATGTATTGTCCACTATTACTGGTATTTTCTCTGTATTAGCAAGTTCGCAAATTCTTCTTAGATCTATTATCTTTAAAAGTGGATTTGTTGGACTTTCGATCCAAATCATGCTTGGCTTCGTCTTTTTTATTTGTTGAAGAGAGGCTGCTGAAGTGAAATCAACCCAAATTGTCTTTAGTCCAAACTTTTCAAATACTTGTTCAAATAATCTCACTGTGCAGCCATAAAGATTCTCCTCACAAAGAACTACATCTCCAGATTTGAATGTCGAAGCTACTGCTGTAATAGCACTAACTCCTGAAGCGAAAACAGTTGAGAATTTGCATTCTTCAATTGATGCTAAGACTGACTCAAGAATGCGAAAGTTTGGATTACCTGATCTTGTGTAGTCGAAGCCTTCGGAGTTTCCATGAGCAAATGTTGAGCTTGGAAAAATCGGGGGCATTACTGTTCCAGTACTTGCTGAGAAAGTTTCTCCATGGTGAATAGAGCGGGTACTAAAACCTTGAGTGTGGTGACTTTTCATTTGATTTGAGGCTGTTCCCTGTGCTCGTGTTAATAGGCTAGATAACTGGAGGGAAATCTCCTTGAATTCGAGATCGCGAATAAGCCTCCATATGCCTATAGCAAACTCAGAAGAGGTTTTTCTTGAGGGATCCTTAAACCTATCAAGTCTGTTTAGTAATCAGGATTTTCTTTTTTGAGCTTTCTGATCTGACTATGGCAGCTATGAGGTGACCATCGGCTTTGTAATGTTTCCAGAAAGTTATAAATAAATTCGTCTGGGCAGTTAAGCTCTTCTTGCAATTCGTTTAGTTCATCAATAAAGAACTCGGCCACCCGCGAAATTGGCCCTGAATTTTGTTCTTCGTTTGGTGCCCATTCCTCGCTCATTTGTTTTAAAGAATCTTTTGACTAACAGGTTTAATAGAAGTGCTTACCCTAATCCTCAATAATTTATTATGGCTGATTTCTTTATTACTTCTTTCTATAACCTTACATAAGAAAGTAACCAAACGCAATACTTAGAACAACTACCGTTGTTTGATCAAGGACCTCAGCCCTACTCTATGTCTTGCCAATAGATTATCAGGTCAAATGAAATTAATTAGTTGGCCAAAATAATAACTAGATCTTTATTCTAGCTTATTTATTTTTTTAGAGATAAATAAATACCTCTGTGAAATCAAAAGAATTCCTGGATCAGATTTAGCTAGCTTTTTTGGTCAAATTTTAAGCCAAGATTGACTTGAATCAAATTGACTCATTTTTGTTGCATTGAATACATAATAATTCGCAAAAAGTTAGAGCCTTTAAGCTCTTGCTAGAGACACCCTGAACTAATTTGAGGTCATCATACTTTCTCTGGTATTAGATCTATTGGCTATTATTTGGTTTATTCTTTTTTAGCTTTGAGTATGACGATTGTTGCATGATGGAACCCCTTCGACAAAGGATTAATTAAATATTCGATGCTTTTCTCTCGATATGTTGCAAAAGAAAAGCCCCCTTAGATGTAGTAGGAGGCTTATTTTTAGGGATAAATAGGTCCAATCAATTATAGAGCAATCGATTTGATTGTTCTATACTTTACGTGAGTAGTACTCAACTACGAGCAACTCGTTAATTTCTAGAGCGACCCACTCTCTTTCACATTTTCCTGAAATCTTTGCTGACAATTTTGTTTTGTCTAGCTCGAGGTGAGGAGGTACATTTGCGAGTCCTGGAAATTCAAGATTTCCTTCGGCAAGTTTTTTGCTTCCTTTCCTTTCGCGTATTGCCACAATATCTCCAGGTTTGCATTGGTAGCTTGCAATATCTAGAACTCGCCCATTAACAGTGACGTGTCCGTGATTCACTAATTGACGAGATCCTGGGACAGTGGGTCCAAAACCTAGACGAAAACATACATTGTCTAGTCTATTTTCGAGGAGCTTCAGTAAGTTTGTACCTGTTGAACCTTCTTGCGCACGCGCTTTTTTTACGTAGCGGACTAGTTGCCTTTCGGAAATTCCGTAGTTAAAGCGAAGCTTTTGCTTTTCTTCGAGACGGATTGCGTATTCAGAGCGCTTGCGACGGGCTTGGCCGTGCTGACCTGGCGGATGGGACCTTTTTGCGGCCTTCCGAGTGAGACCTGGAAGATCTCCCAAGCGCCGCGTGATCCTCAGCCGAGGCCCGCGGTATCTAGACATAAGACAGAAATGAGAGGACAATTGACATAGCTTTTAGGTTATGCGGGACTTTGTCGTCCGAACTCCCCGATGAGCTATGCATGAACCACCTACTCTATCGCTCTGCATACTGGAATGATTAATCGTTCTTTGGGATTGATTCTTTTATGGTTGATCAACTTTTATCGAAAGTGGATTTCACCAGTTCTAGGCCCAAGATGTCGCTTTATTCCAACTTGTAGTACTTATGCATTAGAAGCTATTTCCCGTCATGGGCCATGGAGGGGTGGTTGGCTGACCTTAATAAGGTTGTCGAGGTGTCACCCTTTTACCCCATGTGGGTGTGATCCAGTGCCTGATTGATGAGTCAAAAAGTTTTAACTCTTTATAGTCGTCAGGGTTGTTGCCTTTGTGAGGGGCTGGAAAGTCGTTTAAAAAGTCTTCCCTTACATAATCTAAGGCCCCCTTTGGTTCTTCGAGTTATTGATATAGATAGCAGTGATGTACCAAAAGAAGTTCGAGACCGTTATGACTCGGAGGTCCCTGTATTGCTAGTAGAGGCTATTGATATTAATGAAAGAGTTGAGTTACCTAGGGTTTCGCCAAGGTTAAATAAAGAAGGACTCTTTAAGTGGTTACAAAAACTTTTAGCAAATTTTCGGTAAAACAAAACAAGCTGGTTGTTTAAGTAGTGATGAATCAAAGGTTGCATAATCTTCTTTTGAAAGTAGGGCTTCCAGTGCCTTCTGGATTGCCAAACCCTTTAATTAAAGAAATTTCCTGTGATTCTCGCTCGGTTGGGAACGGGGGGTTGTTTTGTGGTTTGCCTGGAGAACGAGTTGATGGAGGTAAGTTTTGGCTAAGTGCAATGTCGGTGGGAGCTGTTGCTGCTGTTATTAGCGAAAGTGCTGCAAAGTTGAATCCACCTGGCCCCCAAGATGCTGTTGTCGTTGTACCTGAGCCAGTGGGCCAGTGGGTTGGGGAACTGGCCTCCGCTTTTTGGGAGGCTCCCTCAACAAAGATGGCTTTGATAGGGGTTACAGGAACGAATGGCAAAACAACAACGACTTATCTCATTGAGCATCTAAGTAAGGTTCTTGGAACACCTACAGCTCTTTTTGGAACTTTGGTTACTCGCTGGCCAAGCTTTAGCTCTACTTCTACTCATACAACTTCATTTGCGGATATTCTTCAAGCTCAACTGGCAGGTGCAATAAAGGAGGGTGCTGCTTTGGCTGCTATGGAGGTTAGTTCTCATGCTCTTGCTCAAAAACGTGTAGCAGGCTGTTCTTTTTCAGGAGTGGTTTTCACAAATCTCACTCAAGACCATTTAGATTATCACTCTTCGATGGAAGAATACTTTGAGACCAAGTCATTATTATTTCGACCACCATTTTTTACGTCTACTTTGCCCAAAGCTGTGGTGAATATCGATGATTCTTGGGGCGCTCGATTAGCACAGCAATTAGGAAGTAGATGTTGGCGGTGCTCATTATTAAAAGACAATGTTGATTTAATAAAGTCAGATTTATCAATATCAGATATCAGATTTACAGAGAAGGGGGTCACAGGCTTATTAAAGAGCCCTGTTGGAGAAGGCAGATTTAATTCCCCTTTGCTAGGTAATTTTAACTTGATGAACTTATTGCAGGCAATTGGCGTATTACTTCAACAAGGTTACCCATTGAATGAGTTACTAGGAGGTGTGTCTACCTTTCCAGGAGTCCCAGGAAGAATGGAGTTAATCAATTTAGTAGTGGATAAGGATTGCGATAATTTACCAACTGTTGTGGTTGACTATGCCCATACTCCAGATGGTTTGAAAAATGCGATTTTAGCTTCTAGATCCTTTGTTAAAGGCAAATTAATTTGTGTCTTTGGTTGTGGTGGAGATAGGGATAAAGGAAAACGTCCACAAATGGGAGCCATAGCTACTGAATTAGCTGATTATGTGATCCTTACATCTGACAATCCACGCACTGAAGACCCGACCGAAATTATTGATGATGTTTTAAAAGGTATTTTTCAAGATAAGTTAATAGAAGTGCAAATAGATCGATTTGCTGCGATTGAAATAGCAATCAATTCAGCTACTAAAGACGATCTGGTTCTTATTGCTGGTAAAGGGCATGAAGATTATCAAATTCTTGGAACGGTGAAACAACACTTTGATGATAGAGAACATGCAAGAAGAATTCTGAGTCATAAACTAACTTTAGGATGAATAAATTTACTACAATCTTTTTAAAACTTTTTCGATATTCCTTGCTAATGAGTGAACCTCACTGCACTCACTAGTTACATGGACACACGCGCGTAGGCAAATTGGATTTTCTAAATCTCTAATCCATATTCCTTCTTGCCCTAGTAACCGGACCATTCGTTTTGGAGATTTCGAGTGGGGGATGGTAAAACTTACTAAGCCTGCTGGGGGTGGACCTTGAAGAATGCAATTAATTTCAGGTAGAGCTTTTAGTTTGCTCCAAAGAGAATAACTTAGGCTTTGTATCCTTTTTAGTCTTGAGGTTTCTTCTCCTTCTTGATCTAGTAGCTCTAAAGAAGATCGGAGTCCAGCAAGTAATGGTATGCAGGAAGTGGCTACTTCGAAGCGTCTGCCATCACTGTGGAAGGGATCAATTTGTTCCAGGTTTATGATGGATTCATTCTTAAGGCTTCTCCAACCTATTAGCGTAGGCGACCCTTCTTCTAATACTCTTTGAGAGATAGCAACTCCACCTAGGCCTTCAGGACCACAAGCCCATTTATGCCCAGTAAATGCATAAATATCTGCGTTATTTGCGGCGGTGGCAACGGGAATTTGTCCAAAACTTTGAGCCGCGTCTACTAATAAATAGGGTCTGCTTGGATGAGCTAATAGGATTTCGGCTATATTTTTTATAGGGATTATCTGACCTGTATTCCATAGAAGGTGAGAAATTACTACTAGCTTTGTAGAGGGTTTTAATTTTCTTTCTAGTTCATTTACTAAGAGAATATCTACGTCTTTGTGTTCATCTACTCCTTTTCGTAGCTGTTGTACTGGTAAGATATCTATCTCAAGTTGTTGACGGCGTGCTAATTCGATGCATGCAGATACAATTCCAGGATGTTCGCTGTCGCTAATTAGTAAACGTTGGCCTGGCTTAAAGGGAAGTCCTAACAGCGGTAGAATACATCCACTAGTCACATTCTCTGTTAGAGCTATTCGATTAATTGAAACTCCGCATGTATTTGCTAAAGCTTTCTTTGTGGAATTTAATTCAGCTAAGACATATGGCCAGACATCATTTGTAAACGGACCTAGTTCTTGAATTCTTTGCCAGCTGTTTTGGATTGCTTGTAGCGAGGGAATAGGAAGAGGCCCTTGGCCCCCATAGTTGAAATATCTTTTATTTAATAGTGCTGGCATTAAAGATCTAAGATTTTTGCCTGTTACTGGGGGATTCATTTTGGCAGAATTTTTAATTGAAAATATTCCTAATTCTGAGTAGAACTCTAAGTTTTGTTATGCAGTTTTTATGAAGTAAGCTTTTTGTGAGCTTTGTCCGCTTTACGGATAAGTTTTTGGGCTTCTGACCTTGATAGGCAGTTCTCTGCTTTTTCTTGGAGCTTAAGAAGCTTAGAGTGTTGTTTTTCTGGTTTCATTCCTCAATTATAAGCGTCGTTAGGACTTGTGGTTCTCTAAGTTTAGGAAAATAAATGTTAGAGATTGGCTGCAAAGGTACAGTTTATGTTTTGTTGGGAGGTTCTTTTTTTAGGTTGAGCATTTAGAAAATACTAATTTGACTTAGGATTATGTTTTTTATTCATACCGCTTTTATCTGGTTTGAGGAAAGCAATTTTGTATCCTTTCTTGTTATCGAAATAGTGAGAGATTTGACCACTGATTTTCATATTCATAAGCATTATATCATTTCTAATCCTTTTTAAATTAGTAAATTTTAAAGATTTTCATTTCAATAGAAACTTATTTTTAGGAATTTGTGAAATGAGGTTGACTTTCTTTTTATATCTTGAATAACAAAAGAACATAAAGAAAGCCCTGTAGATGGGCTTTCTTTATGTTCTTTTGTATTTGGTTGATACCTATTTTTGGTAGCTCCCCCCGCGATATTTAAGCAAAGGGTGAGATTTCTCTGCTTGTTTTTGCCTGGTTTCGTAAGTAGATCTACGATATTTCAGCTGAAGAAATTTGTTTGGAGCCATTTCCTTCTGCTGAATGTACTTTTGTCCGCGATAAATGAGAGTGGTCATGATGAGAGTCCGACAGATGACCAGGTCCCCGTTCCATGGCCTGGCTCGAACTGCGCCCTTGGTAAAGGGTGAACGCTTGCTAGTTTTGGCTGCTAGATTATTATGACTTGCCCTGGCGGGATTTGTTGTTCACTGCAATACAAAACCTCGAATTTTTTTCTAATTTCTTCGCTTCGGTTTAGTCAGCTCTTGAAATCGTAAAATAATCAAGTTGGATTTTTTGGCAGGCCTCGCGGAGATCCATTCGATTAGGTCAATCTTTCATGATCCAACCCAAATACCATAAGTGACTTTTGCAAGATGAAAGGCTTTTTATACTTTTCTGGATCTGTCTTTCGATGGGCTCCGCAGAAACCAGGACAATTCCTTATGTTTCATGCGTATATTTTGTTGATATACGTGCTTACCTTTGCGGCCCAATCTGCTTCTGGATTGATTTTTACTCTGGGGATTTGCGCTCCTTTGTTTTTTGCTATTTGTAGAGGTCTACCAACTGATTGCTTGGATTACAAGTCTGCAATAAAACGTGAATTCAATTCTTAATACAGGAATTTTCTTTGGATTATACTTTTATTAAGGTGGATAATTTGAAAGAGTTATTTTGTGGGTAGCTGATTTAAAAGGGTGATTCCCTTTACAATACTTGAATTACTTCACTTACTTCTGGGATCATTTCTCGCAGTTTTCTTTCTATTCCCATTTTAAGAGTCATAGTGCTGCTTGGGCAGCTACCGCACGCGCCCTGGAGCCGAACTTTTACTATTGGACCATCGATTTCTACTATTTCTACATTCCCTCCGTCAGCGACTAGAAATGGCCTTAGCTCATCTAGCACGGTTTCCACGTTCTCTTGGGTGAGTGCCATGGTTTCTGTGCTCATTGCTTTGTTTCCGTGTAGGACATGCTTAGCCTAGATAATAAGTCCAAAAATTGAATAGGGGGGTGTATTTGATTTTGAATGTTCCAAGCTTTTGTCAAATTGAAAATTGTTATGACGCTGTTTTGGTAGGTGGCGGAATAATGAGTTCTACCTTGGCAGTCCTTTTGAATGAGTTGGACCCACACCTTAGAATTTTAATTGTAGAAAGATTAAAGGCGCCAGGACTAGAGAGTAGTAAATCAGTTAACAATGCAGGAACTGGACATGCAGCCAATTGTGAATTGAATTACACACCATTAAAAATAGATGGGACAGTAGATCCAAGTAAGGCTTTGGCTATAAACCAAGCCTTTGAGCAGAGCCTTGAGTTTTGGGGGTCTCTTGCTGAAAAGGGGAAAATTGATCCAACGAGATTTTTAAAAGTTGTGCCTCATATCAGTTTTGTGTGGGGGCAGTCTGATGTCGCATTTTTAGAGAAGCGTTATCAGGAACTAAAGCAATTTCACGCTTTTGGTGATATGGAGTTTTCTAAAGACTTGAAAGAGCTTTTTGAATGGATGCCTCTAGTTATGGAAGGTCGCTCTATTCAAAATACGTTTGCTGGAACCCGTATCAAAAGAGGGACTGATATAGATTTTGGAGCGTTGACTAACTCATATCTTCAATCACTTAAGTTTGCAGGGTCAGTCGAAATTAAACTCTCTACCGAGGTTTTAGACTTAAGTAGGACTGAGGACAATCTTTGGGGAATAGACTTGCAAGATGAGAATAGGGCGAATCACATTTTGTCTAAATTTGTTTTTATTGGGGCTGGAGGGGGCGCATTAAGTCTTTTACAGAAATCTGGCATCCCAGAAGCTCAGGGCTATGCAGGTTTCCCTGTCAGTGGGCAATGGTTAGTTTGTTCTGATGCGCAAATCACAAATAGACATAATGCAAAGGTTTACGGCAAGGCCAAAGTTGGCTCTCCACCAATGTCTGTTCCTCATCTTGATAGTCGATGGATTGATGGCAAACGATCTTTATTGTTTGGCCCTTTTGCAGGTTTTAGCACCAAGTTCCTAAAGCATGGCTCGTCGCTGGATCTCTTTAGATCAATAACTCCATCAAACTTTTCTCCAATGATTCAGGTTGGTGTGGAGAATTTTGATTTGGTCAAATATTTATTAGTTCAACTGCGATTAACAGACGAAGCAAGGGTTAGTGCCCTTAGGGAGTTTCTGCCAAATGCCCAAAATCAACATTGGGATTTGTCTATTGCTGGACAGAGAGTACAAATCATCAAACGGACAGAGCAGGGAGGAACTTTGCAGATGGGCACTGAGGTAGTTGCTTCTTCTGATGGTTCATTAGCAGCGTTGTTGGGAGCGTCGCCAGGAGCTAGTACTGCTGTTTCTATCATGTTAGAAGTCTTGAAGCGTTGTTGGTCTAATCAAATGGCTACGAATGATTGGCAAAAAAGGTTGGTTAACCTTTTGCCAAGCTTTAATAAAGATGTTTTTGTTAATTCATCTGCTTTGATGGAGCTACGTAACCGAAATAATTCTCTTTTGGGTTTGTAATGACTTCTTTGTTCTTATCCATTCATTAGCCTAGATGGCGATATAACAACTATGCATTCACTTAATCACACTCTACATTTTAATTGGAAAACTAATGACTGACGCCCCTGTTTCTCGTTTGAGAAACTTTTGCATTATTGCTCATATTGATCATGGCAAGTCCACTCTTGCTGACAGGCTCTTGCAGGATACTGGGACAGTGGCAGGACGAGATATGCAAGAACAGTTTCTAGACAATATGGATCTTGAAAGAGAAAGAGGAATTACTATTAAGCTTCAGGCAGCAAGAATGAATTACAAGGATTCGTCTGGAGAAAACTATGTTTTGAATTTAATAGATACGCCTGGACATGTTGATTTTTCATATGAAGTAAGTCGTTCTTTACAAGCTTGTGAAGGTGCCTTGTTGGTTGTAGATGCCAGCCAAGGAGTTGAGGCACAGACTTTAGCTAATGTTTACTTAGCCCTCGAAAATGATCTTGAGATTATTCCTGTATTAAACAAAATAGACCTTCCAGGTTCAGACCCCGAACGAATTAAGCAAGAGATTGAATCAATTATTGGTTTGGATACTTCTTCTGCAATTGCTTGTTCAGCAAAAACAGGACTAGGTATTGATGAGATCCTTCAATCTGTGGTTGATCGAATACCCCCTCCAGCAGATTTAGTTGATAGGCCTACTAAAGCATTGATCTTTGACTCTTACTATGATCCTTATAGAGGAGTGATTGTTTATTTTCGAGTGCTTAGTGGCCGCATAGGTATTAAAGATAAAGTTCTTCTTATGGCTAGTCAAAAAAGTTATGAATTGGATGAAATCGGTGTCATGACTCCAGATCAGTCTGAGGTAGATGAATTGCATGCTGGAGAAGTTGGATATTTGGCAGCTTCTATAAAGGCTGTTTCTGATGCAAGAGTTGGCGACACAATTACTTTATTGAATTCGCCAGCGGATGAACCTTTGCCTGGATATGCAGAGGCTAAACCAATGGTATTTTGTGGATTGTTTCCTACAGATGCTGATCAATATCCTGATTTGAGAGAAGCTTTGGATAAGCTTCAGTTATCTGATGCAGCCTTAAAATATGAACCCGAGACAAGCAGTGCAATGGGATTTGGTTTCCGTTGTGGCTTTCTAGGATTACTACATATGGAAATTGTTCAAGAGAGACTAGAAAGAGAATATGACTTGGATTTAATTGTTACTGCCCCTTCAGTTATTTATCAAGTTAATATGTTAGATGGAGACTCTTTAATGATTGATAACCCTGCAACTTTGCCTGACCCTCAAAAGCGTGATTCTATTGAGGAGCCTTATGTCCGAATGGAAATATATTCCCCTAATGAATACAATGGAACCCTTATGGGTCTTTGTCAGGAAAGAAGAGGAGACTTTGTTGATATGAAATATATAACAACTGATCGAGTGACATTGATCTATGAAATACCTTTGGCGGAGGTTGTTACGGATTTCTTTGATCAAATGAAAAGTCGAACTAAAGGCTATGCTTCGATGGAATATCACTTAATTGGCTATCGGAAGAATGATTTGGTTAGATTAGATATTCTGATTAACTCTGAGAAAGCTGATCCCTTAACGACTATTGTTCATCGTGATAAGGCATATAATGTGGGCAAAAGTTTGGTCGAGAAACTGAAAGAACTTATTCCTCGTCAGCAATTTAAAATTCCACTTCAGGCTTCTATAGGTAGTCGAATAATTGCAAGTGAAAGTATTAGTGCAATGAGAAAGGACGTCCTCGCAAAATGTTATGGTGGTGATATTTCAAGAAAGAAAAAATTATTAAAGAAGCAAGCTAAGGGTAAAAAACGCATGAAGGCAATGGGTAAGGTTGATGTGCCTCAAGAAGCATTTATGGCTGTTTTGAAATTAAATCAATAAAAATAATGATTTAGGTAATTACGTTCCAATTGAGTTCAAAATTTGTGCCGAAGAGACATATTTTTTGTTTGCTTTGCTGTCAAGATTATTCTCAATTTTTCCTGTGAAATCACCAGCATTTTTCTTTTCCCCTTTCTTGCTTACTGTAGACCAGATAAGGCTTGCTAGAATAATTGCTCCGATTGCCATAGTCAACTCGCCAACGGTGAGCCCATGATCTTGATTTTTCATGTTTTAAATCAATTGCGTGCATATTTAAGCTCTTTATTAGATAGTTTTTCGTTATTGAGTTGTTTTTAGCGTTATTCTGTTATGAATGTTTTAGCTTTAAGTCCCTTTGTCAAGTGATAGCCTCTCTAGTAAAATGACCTCTTGGGGCATTCTGATTGTATTGATATACGTAGGTATAACAATCTTTACTCCTATCCTTTCACATTTTGGTTTAATTCCTGAACCAAGCTTTGGATTGGAAAATCCAATTTATTCCCCTCCTTCTCTTGGTCACTGGTGCGGAACAGATCGCTTGGGAAGAGATGTATGTGCTAGGACGTTGGCGGCTAGTAGTGTTGCGCTTCAAGTCGTTTTCCTGGCAGTCTCTCTTGCTGTGATTATTGGTGTACCTCTAGGAATGGTTAGTGGATATCTGGGTGGAATTGTTGACAGGATATTGGTTCTTATTATGGATACCCTATATGCAATTCCCGTGTTGCTTTTGTCAGTTGTAATGGCCTTTTTGCTTGGTAGAGGGGTCTTTAATGCTGCAATGGCTTTATGTGTTGTTTATATACCTCAGTATTTTCGAGTTGTCAGAAATCAAACTGCACAAGTCAAGTCAGATCTCTTTGTAGATGCAGCCCGGTCATGTGGAGCTAGGCCTGTATGGATACTTCGAAAGTATTTGCTTCGTAATGTAATAACATCTGTACCTGTTTTGTTGACATTAAATGCTGCAGATGCAGTTTTAATACTAGGTGGTCTAGGGTTTTTAGGTTTAGGTCTTCCTGAGTCAGTCCCTGAATGGGGAAGTGACTTGAATATGGCATTATCAGCTTTGCCTACTGGGATTTGGTGGACCACCCTATTCCCGGGACTGGCAATGTTTGTTCTGGTTTTAGGTTTGTCCTTTCTTGGAGATGGTTTGGAGATTTGGGTGTCTAAGAGGCAAAAATCAGTTTGATTTTCTTGTACCCCTTTGATTAGTACCGTAATTTGATATCTCTAGGAAGCTTGTCAATTATTTCTCCTTCTCGATTTAGTTTTGGGTATTGTCTTTCCTGAAGTTTGCACCAGGCGGCTACTTGGGGATATGACCATTCAAAAATCACTTTTTCAAAAAGTTCTTTAGATAGCCCTTCACCATTTTGGGGGACAATTCCAGCAGACTCTCTCTGACGCAATGCTTCGAAAAGTAGGGTGGCGGCAGCTACAGATACGTTTAGAGATTGAACCATGCCTCGCATTGGTATGAAAATTGCCTTGTCCATTAATTTGGTTGCCTTTTTACTGAGTCCCCATTTCTCTGCTCCTAAAACGAATGCTGTTGGTCCAGTGAAATCACAATTTCTGTAATCAATAGCGTTTACATTGAGATTGGTTCCATATAGCTTGAATCCTTTTGCATGAAGTAATTCTATAGATGATTCGATAGTGGGATGTTGATGAAGCTGTACCCACTTTTGACTTCCTTGTGCAGTGCTATTGAAAGTAGTAGTTCTTCCGTTTTGGGAAATTGCATGTGCTTCGAGAATCCCTACTGCATCGCAGCTACGAAGGATCGCTGAGAGATTATGAGGCTTTTCTACGTGCTCAACTAAAATCGTCATATCAGACATCCTGCAATTCAAGACAGCCTTGAGGCGTTCGAATCGGCGAGGTAATAAGGGCATGACCCAGGTAGGCTCTTTTGATAGGGAGGTGTTGAAAGTAGTTTCTCTAATTCATTTCCCTCGACTAGCTACTTATGGACAGATCGTCGATCTAATCAATGAGTATGGATCCGCAAGAGAGGTAAGCTGGTTTTTAAAATGTTTGCCTTTAGTCTTCTCTTATCCTTGTAATCGTTTGGTTAACACTCAGGGGAGAATATCAATGAGTATTGGGAGGCATGGTTCAGACTTTTTGTAAGGAGGTTTGTTGATTGCAGAAGGAATTCATGTGGACATGTCTTTCAAAGTCGCATTAAATTGAGATCGTTGGGAGCCAGAAGAAAAACTGATCGTTAATGCTTTGACTTGATTCAGGCGTGCTACTGCAGCTTGTATAACTACGCCCCTTCCCTTCTTTTGTTCTAAGTTTTAAATCTTCTCTAAATGCCTCCTGCCTCTGACAAAAATGGCTTGCTTCCAAGGATGGCCACATGGGACGTATTAAAGACTGTTGCTGCAGGTGCGTATGCAGATGTTGCTCTTGAACGTGTCTTAAAGAATTACCAACTCACTGTTGTGAATAGGAAGTTGGTGATGGAGCTTTCATATGGCGCAATTAAACAGCGCTATTTACTTGATTGTTGGATTGATTATTTTGGGAAAGTTCCAATAAGAAAGCAACCTCCCAATCTCAGATGGCTACTTCATATAGGCCTTTATCAGATCTTGTATATGGATCGAATACCTCCTGCAGCTGCAATAAATACAACAGTTGAATTAGCGAAGGAGAAAAAGATTGCTGGTCTTGCACCAGTTGTTAACGGTCTTTTGCGAACAGCTCTTAGGGCAAAGAATTCGGGCAAAGACATTCCTTTGCCGGAGTCGGGAGCGGAACGATTAGCTCAGACCCAGTCGATCCCACTTTGGTTTGCTCAAGAGTTGATTTGTTGGGAAGGGAAAGAAATGGCTGAGAAAATTGCACAAGCATCAAATCAAAATCCTCCGTTAGATATAAGAGTGAATCGACTATTTATGAATCCAGAGGTATTGAAGGAGCGTTTTGAATCTGTAGGTATCAAGAGCATTCCAATAAAAAATTGCCCTTTTGGCTTGCAGGTTATATCTGGCTCGGGAGATATAAGGGATTGGCCTGGATATGACGAAGGTTTTTGGTCAGTGCAAGATAGGGCGTCACAACGAGTTGTTCCATTGTTAGCACCAAGACCCGGAGAGAGGATTCTTGATGCTTGTTCTGCTCCGGGTGGAAAAGCTACTCATATTGCAGAAGTAATGAAGAATAACGGGGAGATTTGGGCTGTTGATCGTTCCAAGGAGCGTCTCAATCGTGTTGTGTTGAATGCTTCTCGGCTTAGATGTACTTCACTAAATATTTTGGTAGCTGATTCGTGTGCTTTATTGAAAGAAAAGCCGAATTGGGAGAGGTTTTTCCATAGGATACTTATAGACGCTCCGTGTTCAGGGTTGGGCACCTTGGCTCGCCATCCAGATGCTAGATGGAGGATGTCGCCTGACAAGGTTGAGGAGCTTGTCTCTTTGCAGTTTGAGTTACTTGATGGGTTACTTCCTCTTCTACGCCCAGGTGGACAGATTGTTTATTCAACCTGCACCATTCATCCTCGTGAGAATGGTCATCAAATTGGACAGTTTCTTTCACGTCATCCCGAATTAAGCCTAAAAAAAGATAATCAGCTTTGGCCTGATTATCAGAATACTGGTGATGGTTTTTATACTGCCTTGATGGAACTTATAGAATAGTTTTGTGACTCTTCAGACTTTACAAAATCACAGAGACTTTAAAGGATGCCCTTGGAAGGGAATTCTAGAACCTTTAAGTCTCCCTCAATCTTTAACATAAATTGTTTCCATGCCCATGCTGCTTCACCACTTCCGCGTCTTGTTCTCTTGTTGTTGTCGTAGCCAAGCCAAATGCCGGTAGTGAGTTGTGGTATTGAGCCAATAAACCAAAGGTCACGCCCTCCCTCGGAAGTACCTGTCTTGCCTGCTACCGGCCTAGTTGTTAGTCGAGCCACCTTCCCAGTACCATGTTTGACAACTTGTTGGAGCATCCAGTTCAGAGTGTCAGCAACTTGAGGTCTTATGGCTTGAACTCCTTTTGTATGGTTGGAGTCATAAATCCATAAAAGTTCGTTCTCAGGGCCACGAATTTCTTCAAAAGGAGTTGGTTTGTTATATCTGCCCCGATTAGCTACAGCAGCATAGGCTGCAGTCATGTTTAGTACCGTTTGTTCGTATGCTCCGATGGCCAAGGGATAGTATCTGCCTAATTGTTGGTCATTCCCAATTCCTAACTGGTTTGCGGTAGTAATGACTTTTTCAAAGCCTATTTGATGTAAAAGTTCTACAGCGATTGTATTTAATGATTTTGTAAAGGAATCTGCAAGGGAGACTTTCCCATGATATTTATTCCCAAAGTTTTTAGGACAGTATCCGTACCAACAACGTGGAGCATCTATGAATTTGTCTTCTGGCTTGAATCCAGAACTTAGAGCCGCAGCATAAGGGAAAATCTTGAAGGTTGATCCTGGAGAACGTAATGCTTGGGTGGCCCTATTAAATTGATTCTTTTCGAAATTTTTCCCTCCGACTAGAACTCTTACTAGACCAGTCTTTGGTTGAATTGCAACAAGTGCTCCTTCCATTTTTTTAGGAGCAGATTGACGAATAACTTCTTGTGCTTTTTTTTGCCATTGTAGATTTAGACTTGTACGAATCTTTAAGCCTCCAATTTCCATTTTCTCAGGTGTAAGTATTAAAGGTAATTGTTGGTAAATCCAGCTTGTAAAGAATGGAGCAGCACTTTTGAGGTACTTGGGGTTCGCTGGCTTTAGGTTTAAAGGACTTCTTAGAGCTGATTCGAATTCTTTCTGCTGAATAAAGCCTTGTTGACGCATCCTTAGCAGAACGATTGATCTTCTTTGGATTGCTAAATCGGGATTTATAAGGGGTGAATAAAGGGATGGAGCAGGAGCTAGTCCTGAAATGAGGGCTATTTCACCTAAAGTTAGACTTTCTGGACTTTTGGAAAAATAGACCCAGGCAGCATCAGCTATCCCATATGAACCAGATCCTAAATAGACGTTGTTTAGATATTGCTCTAGTATTTCATCTTTACTCATTTGTCTTTCTAACTTATAAGCAAGTGCCGCTTCTTTTAGCTTTCGAAGAAAATTCCTATCTTGACTAAGAAATACAATCCTCGCTAATTGTTGGGTGATTGTACTCCCCCCTTCCATGATTCCTCTTTTACGGAAATTTGCAGCCAATGCCCTGCCAATGCCCCAAGTATCAACACCTTTATGTTTGTAAAATCTTCGATCCTCTGCTGAAATAAATGCTTTTTTAATTAGCGATGGCATTAGGCCTGGGGAAACTTTTTCACGAGTTGCTTGCCCTATCTTTTGAATCACTTCTCCATTAGTTGATAGAATCGTGATACTCCCTTTTCGTCTGAAGTGTGTAATAAAAGATGCATCAGGAAGAAAAGAATCAATTATTTTGCTAACAAATATTTCGCTAAGTGCGGCACCTGAACCAATAATTAATGATGAACATGCGACTAATGTATGATTCCTGATATTGGAAATCACAATAATTGAGTTAGCGGACTATGCCCAATAGCTAATGCAGTTACTAACATTCCCAAGATTAAAAAAGGTTGAGCGCTTGCTTGGTATTTCACATCAAAAGTCAAAGGATCTCTTAATAGCCAAATGTCTTGGAAGGTGATTTGAGGAATGATCAATAGGATAAGAATGACAGATGCAAAATGTTGACCGATTGAGATCAATACAACTACCATCGCAAGTTGGAAAATATCTATCATCCCTGCACTTATCCAACTAGCATTTTTAATTCCAAATACAACTGGTAGGGACTGCAGTCCAAGCTTCTTATCACCTTCAACGCTTTTGAAATCATTTATAATTGCTATACCGAGACCTGCCAAGCTATATGCAAGTGTGAGCAGCGCAGTTGTCCATGTTAAATGCCCAAATAATGCTTGTCCGGCCCACCATGGGAGAGCTATATAGCTTGCTCCTAGTGCATAATTCCCAAGCCAGCCATTTTGTTTCAGTTTTAGGGGAGGAGCTGAATATATATAACTTACGAATGATCCTCCTAATGCAAGCAAGAAAACTGAAGGTGTTGAATGGTCAGCCCATAAGTCAAGTCCATAAGCAACGCCTAGTCCCCCAAGCAGGAGGGCCCAAATTTGGAGCTTGACTTGAAACAGGGGGATGGCTCCTGAAGGAATTGGTCTATTTGGCTCATTAATCGCATCTATCTCCCTGTCGTAGTAATCATTAATGGTTTGGGTGTAACCAGCCAGAAGCGGACCACTCATGATCATGCACGCTAATGCTGCTAAAACATTTGAAAATTGCCATTGGTACTGGCCGCTTGCGGCAGCTCCACAAATCACGCCCCATAAAAGAGGGATCCATGTGATTGGTTTCATTAACTGCAAGCGCAGCTTCCAGATGTTGGTTGTTTCCGCGGCTCCTTTTATTCCAAGGAGTTGTCTGGCATCACTCACTTTTTCGCCTCAATTTACGCCAATTTCTTCTGGAAAGAACCAGCTGGTTGTTCCATCACTTAGTTCTAGGATTAGTCCTATACCATTGCTATCAGTCATTTTGTAATCAACAACTTTGCCTCTTGGGTTTTCTTTTAGTTTTTGAAGAAGCTCCCCTGGGATGCGATCACGCACTTGATCGACTTGAACCCTAACGTTAGAGCCGATTCTTGTAAGGGTTGCTGATTTAGCCATTGCTTGCACTGCTTAGATAGTGGCGCAACCTTAACAGTCGCCTTGACTTTTCTTCTAATGGTGGCACTTCGATTAATTCCTTGTCTTGATGTGGCTAATGGCCGAGTAGTAAAGGGGGTCAATTTTGTTGGCCTTCGGGATGCTGGAGATCCAATTGAACGTGCTTGTTTTTATAGCAAGGAAGGGGCAGATGAATTGGTGTTTTTAGACATAGCTGCAAGCCATGAAGGTAGAGCTACTTTGGTTGAAATGGTCAGAAGAACTGCTGAATCAGTCACCATCCCTTTTACCGTTGGTGGCGGGATTAGTTCACTAGAAGGCATAACTGAACTGTTACGTGCTGGTGCGGATAAGGTGAGTTTGAATTCTTCGGCTGTGCGTCAACCTGAGCTTATAGCTCAAGGAGCCAGTCGTTTTGGCTGCCAATGTATTGTTGTTGCTATAGATGCAAAACGTAGGAAGGGAGCGGATTGTGGTTGGGATGTTTTTGTGAAGGGGGGACGAGAAAACACAGGACTTGATGCTTTGGAATGGGCAAAACAGGTTGCATCTCTTGGCGCAGGGGAAATTCTTCTTACTTCAATGGATGGTGATGGAACGCAGGCGGGATATGACTTGAAGCTGACCAGGGCTATTGCTGATTCTCTTGATATTCCAGTAATTGCTTCTGGGGGGGCGGGAAGCCTTGAGCATATTTTCGAGGCTTTGACGGAGGGGAGAGCCTCAGCGGCTTTGTTAGCTTCTCTTTTACATGATGGAGTATTCACAGTAAAAGAAATCAAAACCTATTTACTAAAAAAATCTTTAACTCTTCGGCCTCCAGAAAACTAATAAGCCTAACAACCTCATTAAATCTCAGCTAATTATTCTTGAGTTTGAGTCAATTTTAGGATCAATAAATACTATATAATTTTGTTTGCTCGCCCTGGCTATGGATGCTTTTGATAGTTATTATTTTTTTTGTGTGGTAAGAATCTATGAATTACGGTGATCCTAAAGCTGTACAGAAATTATTTAATACTGCAGCGCCTACTTATGATTTGTTGAATGATATTTTGAGCTTGGGTCTTCATAGGCTTTGGAAAAGACGTTTGGTTTCTTTGCTGGCTCCTGTGGCAGGAGAAACTTGGTTAGATCTTTGTTGTGGTACAGGAGATTTAGCTTTTGTATTGGCTAGGGTTCTCGGCCCCAGCGGATCAGTAATGGCTATTGATTCGGCTAGAGAAACATTGGAGTTAGCTCATCAGAGGTCATCAAAAAACGGTTTGAATTCACTTTCTTGGATGAATGCCGATGTTCTGGATACAGGCTTACCCTCCAATTCTTTTGATGGCGCAGTAATGGCATACGGTTTGCGAAATGTTGCAAGCCCTGAGGCGGCATTGCATGAACTCCTTCGTCTTTTGAAGCCAGGAGCAAAGGCTGGATTATTGGACTTCAATAAATTTGGGAATGATTCTCTTGGCGCAAAGTTTCAAAAGTTTTATCTCAGACGAATTGTTGTTCCAGTTGCATCATTAGTGGGTCTTAGAGATCAATATGTTTACCTTGAAGGTAGTTTGGCAAGATTTTTGACAGGTTTAGAACAAGAAGATTTGGCACTTAAGGTTGGATTTACAGATGCCCAGTACTCCGTCCTTGCTTCTGGTCAAATGGGGATTCTGCTTCTTCGATCGTAAATGTTGTTACCTATTAAGAGTGAATTCAGTTTTTATCTAGCTATAAGATTGAAATTACTTACACATTTTTATAGGACTATAAAAATCTAAAGAATGTCCATTGATGTATCTCTTGATATGATTTATATCAAGAGAAATCT
>QCFO01000016.1 GCA_003280225.1 Prochlorococcus sp. AG-363-K07
CCGCTACATCAACCACTTTTGCCCTGAAAACTTGAACCAAATCTAATATCCCACTTCTTTGTGGTGCTGTAGCCGAAACTTTTAAAAGCATTAGCTCTCTTTCTACGGCAGGAAGAGTTGTGAGATCGAGAACTTGAAGAACATTGACCAATTTGTCTAGTTGTTTTGTCATTTGTTGAAGGGTTTGATCATCCCCTTCAACAACCATTGTCAATCTTGACTGGCCTAGGGTTTCTGCAGGACCTACGGCCAAGCTATCTATATTGAATCCACGTCGAGCAAAAAGACCGGCGATTCTGCTAAGGGCTCCGGACTCGTCTTCAACTACAACCGAGAGTGTGTGCTTCATGCTTCTTGTTGATTGACTCCTAAATTAGTCTCTAACCAGTGCAATACTGTTTTATTAAATTCTGTAGGTAATTCATCATGAGGGCAGTGTCCAGTCTTATTTAATACCACCAAATCAATCCATGGGTGAAGATTAATTATTTTTTTACCAATCCTAATGGGTACGAATTTGTCTTCCTTTCCCCAAATAAGCAAAATAGGAGGTTTATTCTTTTCTCTAGATAATTGATCTAACATTTCAGGTGCTGTATTTTCTTTTTTGCGAGTAGACATTCCAATACACATTGCTCTAAGCGCTCTAGCTGCAGTAGCTCTCTGAGCAGGCCTAGTGACAATTCGAAGAAGCTCTTTGTCCGAACTTATAATTCTGTAATAAGCACCTTGTAACGCAATCCGTATAAGAAATGTTCTTGAAACTATTGGAACTAATGCTTCTAAAGGTATCAAATAAAAAAAGATTTTGGTAAATAGCTTTCTTATATTTATTAGCCAAATTGGTTCGTAAAAACTAATCTTTTTCATAAATGCTGGATCAGGCAGTGGGGCAGCGACAACAGCAGCTACTAAGTCTGAGTTACAAGTAACAGTTGACAAAGCAGTAAGGCTGCCAAGTGAGTTGCCAACTAGAACAGCCTTTTCTTTGCTTTTAGTTTGAACAACTTGCTCAAGGAATGCTTTTAATTGATTGCCCCAAAATGCATTATCAAGTGTTTGAACTTTATTAGGACTTGGTTGTTCTGAAGCTCCAAAACCTATGAGGTCGAGTCCATAAACCTTATAGCCAGAATCAACAAAGGTTTGAGCATTGTGCCGCCAGTGAGCGCTACTTGCGCCGAATCCATGGACTAAAACCAATGGCTTTTGATTGTTCTCACCAAGTACCCTCCAGTGGCATCGAATGCCTTTCCAGTACCAGTCGCTTGATCGACCCCACTGAGAATTATCGGAAAAGATAGTTTGATGGGGATTGTTTATAGAAGTTGCATCCAAAGGCAATTTGATGGCCTAACTTAAATCTAAAACGAAGGTTATTCACATTTCTCTCTAGGTGGTGGATTTCTCCCCAGATTGAATTTTGGCCAGAGCTTCTATATTTTTCTCCGCCCTTATATCCCACATACTAAAAGTTGAATGTAATATCCTTTGGTTGATTTTTCGTGGCATGGAATATGCCTGAAAAGCTTATGCAGGCTGTTGAAAGTTGTTAAAAATGCTTTTTTGGTTAGGGGGAATGATTTATTTGTTCTGATTAGATTCATTTCAGTTCATCGAAACTTTTGTGAAATCGACTACTCATTCAAGAATTTGAAGGATGCTAGGGAGCCATTGTCAGCGAAGTTCTATGTGGATATTCGTAAGCAATGCTCCAATTTTTGAGCTGTTAAGCCTTTGTCAAAAGAAGCCCTGCAAAGGTTTTAAATAGAGTGGTGTTTTTCTTAGGGAAATGGCTTCTGAAATTTTTGGAACAGCAGCTATCTTCTGGATTCTTATTCCGTTGGGCTTGGCTGGTGGGGCACTGTTGCTGAAGCTGCAAGAAAGCTAGCTCGCATTCTTCTGCCTTTTGTCTTTACGCTTTGTTATCTGAATGGCAATCTCTATGAAGGTTTTGGTGATCGGTGGGACTGGAACGCTTGGTCGACAAATTGCCAAAGCTGCTATTGAAGCAGGACATGAAGTGCGATGTATGGTTCGGAACCCTCGGAAGGCCTCTTTCCTTAGGGATTGGGGTTGTGAACTGGTTCAAGGCGATTTGCTTGATTCTGAAAGCCTGGATTACTCATTGCAAGATGTCGATTCTGTAATTGATAGTGCGACTAGTAGGCCCGAAGATACTAAAAGCGTTTATGAGACTGATTGGCAAGGGAAATTAAACCTTTACAGAGCTTGTGACAAATTAGGAGTTAAAAGAGTAGTTTTCCTTTCTCTTCTGGCAGCTGAGAAGTATAGAAATGTTCCATTAATGGACATTAAATATTGTACAGAACTCTTACTAGAACAATCCTCTCTTGATTATACAATCCTTCAGGGGGTAGCTTTTATGCAAGGGCTTATTAATCAATATGCTATTCCTATTTTGGAAGGACAAAATGTTTGGGTGAGTGCCACACCTTCTGAAGTCGCGTATATGAATACTCAGGATATGGCACGTTTTGCTATTGCTTCTTTAAGCCGTTCGGAAACTATTAGAAAGAGTTTTCCTATTGTTGGCCCAAAGGCATGGAAGCCAGAAGAGGTTATTGAATTGTGTGAGAGAACTTGTGGTAAGTCAAAAGCATCAAAGGTACTTAAGGTCTCCCCGTTTTTGATTAATTTTGGCAAGGCGCTTGTTTCGTTTTTTGAATCAGCCAGAAATGTTTCTGATCGCCTGGCTTTTTCCGAGGTAAGTGGAGGAGGAGGGAGGCTCAATGCGCCTATGGAAAAAACATATGAGATTTTTGGTTTAGACGCTTCTGAAACCTCTTCTTTAGAGGAATATTTGCGTGAATATTATTCAATCATCATGAAGCGCATGCGTGAATTAGATGTTGATGTAGACAAGGAAGAGAAAAGAAGGGTTCCTTTCTAAAGCATGACGAAGGTGGCAGTCCTGTAGTTTGTATGTACTATTGGCAGGTTGATTCGCTCTTTCATCTAATGGCTCTATCTCAAATGAAGAATTTTCAGAGGAGGTTGGATAACCTTGCTAATGAGGCGGTTCAGGAGCTAGATCGAGTTTGTGGAAATCAGCTTTGGAAAAGCGTTGGATTCGATGCTTTTGATGGTATGAGTGATGCAGAACGTAGAGCAACAGCAAATTATTACTATGGACAATGGCAAACAGTTAAAGAACTCCAAGATGCTTTGAGTTGATTTTTTCTCTAGTTGATTCTTTCACGAAGTACGACTTTTAAGTCATTTTCAGACCCGCTAGTCGACTTTTGGGATTTGTTGCTTAAAAGCAGGCACTTTTATAAACCAGTGAAGTTGAGAAGTTTGTATGTACTTCTGAATACAAGTCTGAATGCCCTTCGCCATTTAGAATTTGATTTAGATGATTATCCAAGGCAGAAAAGAATGATTGAAACTTCGGGTGTAATTGAGAAGGAGCAGGGGAATGGTTTTTATTTGGTCACGCTTGAGCAGCCCGCTGGACATCAATGCTTATGCAGGGCAGCCGGAAAACTTACTAAATTTCGAATTAAGTTGTTAGCAGGTGACAAGGTCCTTGTTGAGATAAGTCCTTACGATTTAACTAGAGGTCGAATTACTTATAGAGAGAGAAATACTGGTTCGCCAGGAGGTAGGCCAGGAGGTAATCGACCAGGTGGACCAAGGCGACGTTAGACAAGGTTATATTATTTATTCTTTAACAGTTGGTTAATGGCTTCTTTAAAGATACTTCGCTGTTTTACTCCCTGCCATTGATTTTTAAGAACTTTGTGTTGGAAAAGCTGAACAGTTGGAGTACCATTGATACCAGCTTTCTTAGCAATTTCTTGATCACTTTCTATATTAATTTCAATACCTTTAGCTAGACCTTTTAAGTCTTCAATAACTCTCTTTAGTTGTGGCTTGAGAATATGACAAGGACCACAATTAGGGGATGTATAAACAACTAATAGTGGACTTGTGCTTTCGTGATATAGCTTTCTCAAGGCAAAACCGCCTTTTTGCCAAAGGGCTTTAGGATCATAAATGTTTTGAAGAGTAATTTCAGTATTTTCTGGAGGGCTTGGATTGGATTCGATTTTCTCATCCCTATCAATCAATTTTGCAAGACTGTTTCTTGTTAGCCACTGCTCTGCAGCTAAAGCAGCTTGACATCCACTTGCTGCAGCAGTTATCCCTTGCCGCCATTCAGAGTCACAGACGTCTCCTGCAGCAAAAACCCCTTTAATTGATGTTTCTGGCCTTCCAGGTTTTGTATGAATATATCCATTAGTTTTTAGTTCTAGTTGAGTAGCTACTAGTTCGGTATTGGGTGTATGACCTATTGCGTAGAAAAGGCCTTTTACTTTTAGTTTTCGTTCTTGTTTTGTATTCCTTTCAATCAAATGAAGTTGCTGAAGCCATCCATTGCCATTGACATCTAATGCTTTAGTTTCCCAGTGAATATTAATCATTTTGTTTGACATTACTCTTTCTGCCATTGCAGCACTTGCTTTTAAATGTTTAGATCGAACTATTAGATGAACACGACTACCATATTTAGTTAGATACACTGCCTCTTCGCATGCGGAATCTCCTCCTCCTATGACAGCAAGTTCTTCTTTGCGGAATTGAGGAGTGGCTCCATCACAAATTGCGCAGGCGCTTATTCCGCGACTCCAAAAACGCTCCTCATTAGGGAGTCCGAGTCTATTGGCTCTAGCTCCTGTAGCAATTATTAGAGAATGGCTTTTGATTGTATTTCCATCGGCTTTTAATTTAAATGGCCTTGTTGACAGATCAATCTCTTCTGCATCGGCTTCGATTAGCTCAGTTCCCCATTTAATGGCTTGGGATTTGATCCGATCCATTAATTCTGGCCCGCTTACCCCATCTGGGAATCCTGGAAAATTTTCTACGAAGGTTGTTGTCATTAGCTGTCCACCGGGTATGCCGCCTGATTCAAAGCCAGTAATTAAAACGGGTTTTAGATTTGCTCGGGCGGCATAAATAGCAGCTGTGTATCCGGCTGGACCTGATCCAATTATTACCATGTTTTCTATAAATTCATTTTGTCTCTCGCTCTTCTCAAGGACCATTTACTTGAATTTGTTATTCCAATAAGAATAGATAGGACTCGAGATAATCGTTGGCATCAAATAAATCAGAGAAATTACCTACTAAAATTGAAAAAGAAAAAGATCTTTCAGCGGATTTGGTTTATATTTTCTTTAGATTTCAAGCATTTCATCGGTATCGCTTGTTTCTTCTGATGTGTATGAGTTCAGGTTCTTAGGTACCTGAAGAACTGATGCTTCTAAAAGTTCCTGATTCTCACCAATGCAAGTGATCCATTCCCTGAATTCTTGAGTGATGGCGTAACTGTCTTCATAGCTCTGAAGCCTGTCTAGAACTGCAATCCGGGTAGTTGCCCAACAGTTAGCGACAGCGATACGTCGTTGAAGCGATGCATTCATAATTTGTCCCCGATGAGAGCAAATTACATGTTGATGGAGCTATCACTTGTCTTCTCATTTACAAAAACAAATTCTTCTATACAAAAAGACTTATCCCTTCAAGAATTGTGGTAATTCTGCTGTCCGCATTTTTATTACTTCCCCTGCAGTATCTTCGACTGCTTCCATAGGCAAAGTTGGGCTTCTGGATGAGCACGATGAACTATCAATTTCAGTCAGAGATTCCTTGCCTTTAATGAGATAAGGCTTGGCTTTTGACCAGTTGCGGGCATACTCCATAAGTAATGGATCTGCAGGAGCAAAGATATGAGATGGTCTTCTCGGTATAGGTTCTAGAAACGCTCTGCTTGCTGATATACGAACGGATCGAGTAATGCTTTGCAAAAATCTACTTTCGCTGACAATTGTTGTTAGATAAGCAACAACACGAATTCTTGGAGAGTCAAACCCTTCGGAGCACATATCAACGCTTACTAGCCAGCTGGCTTGATTCTTTTTGAAACTTATGAGGTTTGCGTTAGCTTCTTGGTCTTGTGAATGAGCTATTAGGACCTTCTCACCATTTTCTTTTAGCAGATTACCGATTGCTTTGGCATGTTCGATATCTTTGGAAATGATCAAGCCTCCTGCATCTTGATGCTCAAAGCGGACTTCCTCCAATTTTTTAGTTGCTTTTGCAAGTAGCTGAACTGCAATACTGCTTGAGTCTGAAATTTTGATGGACCTGCGCAGATTTCGAGCGCGCCAACCTTCTCGAGTTTCACTTGAAAGGAGGGACCTTTCACGGTCTGGATGACCTTCATGACTGTGGTCAACCCATCCATCTTGAAAATTGAAAACTAAAGGCCTTACATCCCCAGCATTAATAAGTTCTAGGGGCTCAACACATAGATCAGGTGTGATTTGTTCAATAAGCTCCCCTTGACTTTGAATTTGGACTTTTCTCGCAGAACAAAAAGCTAAATTATCGGATCTAAAAGGGGTTCCAGTAAGACCTAATCGCAACTTGCTTGTCTGTGTTAACTCTAAGAAGGTTTTGCCCCATACTGGACCCTCTGGTTCTTCAGGGCTTACTCCAAGGTGATGGGCTTCATCAGCAATAGCAAGTAAATGTCGTGAAGAGACTTTACTTAGCTCTTTCTTGAAAATCTTAAGGTTCCTAGATGCACTTTGATAACTAATTATCCATCCATCTGCCTCAGAGAAAATATATTTTAAATTCGAGTCTTTTTCCAAATTCCTCACGTTTAGATTGATTAATTCAGCAGATTTTTGCCATTGATCTGCGATTGAATTTCTATGACAAAAAACTATGAAATTTGATAGTAACCCTTCTTGTTTCATTGCATAAAAGCCAAGAAGAGCTCCTAGTGTTTTCCCTGCCCCAGGACCTGCATGTACAAGAACGTCTTTCCCTTTGTTGTTATCTAGAAAAAGACGTCTGCGTAAAAGCAGTATTAGCTGTCTTTGCCAGGCTCTTGGACGAATATTTGATTTTGTTAGATCCTTCGCGAGATCAAATGATGGTAGTGAGATTGTAGATGATGTCTAGTTAGACCTTTCTAGTTGGTTCTTTGAGATTTCGCAGAAAGATGTTCGATCGCAACAGCTTATGATTGAATCAGAGATTATTGTTAGTGCTATTTGACTAATAAATCTCTTGCTTCTTTAAAGCTTTTGCTTGGATACTTCTAATCAAATAAGAGATTTGCTCTTATGCTTATTTGCAATTTAAATTGCTTCTGTATGGTTAAGGAGTAGACGCTCAACTTCCACAACTCCATCGCTAGCAGCATTACGTGCTAGCTCAAAATCACCATTCGCATCATTAAGAAGACTACCTGCTACTCGATCTAGTAGGTCCTCTTTATGTTCTTCAATCATAGCGATAACTTCGTTTTCAATAAGTTTTCGAATAGCTGTAGAGCGAAGTGTATTTTCGTTTGCCTCTGCAAAAGTTCCTTGAACTAGTTCTTGTATGAAAAGGCGATGCACTTCGTTGCTTCTAAGAAAACTTTCAGTTGCATTGATAATCCCTTCAACTAATGCCTCATCCGATTCTGAGTCATGATTTGCAAGCTTGAATTCCCAGTCTAGATGGCGGCGCTGCCAGCCTGAAGCATGCAGGCTAGGCATCACAGTCTGCGAAAAAGTATCTACAGACATCTCATAAATACGTTCGGCAAGCCTTTCACACCACTCTCGTCCATGATCTTGGAGCTGATTGCTCATGACTGTTCTTGAAACAGCATGTCCGCCATGATGGCTATGGCAAACTCCATCAGGACATTCGATTGCTGAGAGACTCATCGAGCTTTTTTATTTTGATTTCTTCATCCTTATTAGCTAAATCATCACTAGATAAAGTATTTCTTCAGAAAAGTTCCTGATATTGGTGCCTTGACCTCGTAATCTTCGATTGGCCCATATAACGATTTCATCTTGCCTCGAGTCCTAATTCCAATTGAATCTGCTTCGGGAGAGACCCGAGTGGCTGCTTCTCCTGAAACAGTCAAAAAGTTAGTGACTGCAGGGTGTGATGTCTTCCTTGAGCAGGGTGCGGGACTCTCAGCAGGCTTTTTGGATGATGCTTTTGCGACAGCTGGTGGCCAGGTTATTCATACACAGAACAGCGATGCTTGGACTAATGCAGATGTGGTCATATGTGTGCAGACGCCAACAGAAGAAAAATTGGAAAAGATGAAGAGCGGAGCTTTGTTGATTGGTTTATTGGGGCCTTATGGCAATAGGACTCTTGCAAATTTGCTTGTAAAAGGAAAACTTTCTGCTTTGGCATTAGAACTTTTGCCAAGAATCAGTCGCGCTCAGTCTGCAGATGCACTTTCCTCTCAGGCAAATGTTGCAGGGTATAAGGCAGTCCTGTTAGCAGCAGGGGCCCTTGATCGGTATTTCCCAATGTTGATGACTGCTGCTGGCACAGTTCAGCCAGCCAAGGTTGTTGTGCTAGGAGCGGGCGTGGCTGGCCTTCAAGCCGTAGCAACAGCTAGACGCTTGGGGGCAGTGGTTTTTGTAAGTGATATTCGCCCCGCAGTTAAGGAGCAAGTTGAGTCTCTGGGTGCCAGGTTTATAAGCCCTCCTGAATTGGAGGACACCCCCTCTGAGTCAGGCGGTTATGCAAAACAAGCTTCAGTTGCTTTTCTTGCTGCACAGAGAGAAAAATTGTCAGACCATCTTTCAGAAGCTGATGTGGCTATATGCACTGCTCAGGTCCCAGGTAAAAATGCACCTCGTCTCATTAGTGAAGAAATGTTGGATCGAATGCGACCTGGCTCAGTTGTTGTAGATCTAGCCGTGGGACAGGGAGGAAATTGTGCAGGGACGAAAAAAGGTCAAACAGTTATTAGAAAGGGCGTCAAACTTATAGGTGCAGCTGATTTGCCATGTACTGTTTCTAACCATTCAAGTGCTTTATATGCCCGAAATTTGCTTGCAATTCTTGAGACTCTTTTGAATGATGGCGAATTGATCCTTAATCTGGAGGATGAGTTGATTAAGGGAAGTCTTATAAGCCACTTAGGTGAAATTCGGTGCCCTGACGTCTTAACCCCTCAAGGAGTGAATTAATGGATTTTTCTCATACGGAAGCTTTGTGGGTTCTTCTTCTAGGAAGCTTGCTTGGATTGGAACTGATTGGGAAAGTACCTCCTACTTTGCACACTCCTTTGATGAGTGGAGCTAATGCAATCTCAGGTATCACAATGCTGGCTGCCTTGACTTTAATTATCAAAGCAGGCGATAAGATTCCTTTACTCTTTCTAGGGGCTATAGCGCTTGGTTTTGCTTTGTTTAACGTTATAGGTGGCTTTTTAGTAACAGACAGAATGCTTGCAATGTTTAGCCGTAAGAAACCTTCTTCAAAGGGCAATAGCTGATGATTGACTCTGCAATTTTTAAGTACATCATTGATCTAGTAGCAGTTTTACTACTTGCACTAGGCATTAAAGGTTTGTCTAAGGTTCGTTCTGCGCGAGACGCGAATCGTTTAGCTGCAATGGCAATGGGATTAGCAGTAGTAGGTGTTTTGGTAGAAGCTCTTGGATCTAGTGGGATTTCGTTTAACGCATGGGCTTGGATAATTCTTGGAACATTCTTTGGGGGGGTACTTGGAATTCTGACGGCTAAGCGAGTGCCAATGACCGCTATGCCCGAAACAGTTGCCTTGTTTAATGGTTGCGGTGGCATGTCTTCTCTACTCGTTGCAATTGGTGTTGTGCTTTTTGTGGTTGAGGGTGGGAAGCCAGGTCTACAAACAGACGTAATTGAGCAAATTTCTATCGTTGTATCTGTCTTCGTTGGAGCAATTACTTTTACGGGTTCAATTGTTGCTATGGCTAAGTTGCAGGGATGGTTGTCTACTCCTCGATGGACTCAAAGTAAGGTTCGCCATGCAATCAATATTGCGTTTGCTTCATTGTCCTTAGTTGGAGGAATTGATTTATTCATAGGAGGTCCTAATGGACTTTGGCTTATTCTGATCGGCTCCGGATTACTAGGTATAGGTGTAACACTTCCTATTGGTGGCGCTGATATGCCTGTAGTTATTTCTTTGCTAAATAGCTATTCAGGTGTTGCTGCTGCTGCTGCTGGCTTTGTTGTTTCTAGCCAACTACTAATTGTAGCTGGGGCGATGGTTGGATCTGCAGGTTTGATCTTGACTCAAGTTATGTGTAATGGAATGAATCGATCACTCGTCTCAGTATTGTTTGGGGGAGCATTAGCTGTTAGTCAAGATATCTCTGGACATTCTGGAAGTGAATACACCAATATCACGAGCTGTAGTATTGAGGAATGTGCATTGACTCTTGAAGCTGCAGAGAAAGTAGTCATAGTTCCAGGCTATGGACTGGCCGTTGCTCAAGCTCAGCACACCCTTAGGGAAGTAGCGCGCGTTTTAGAAGCTAGTGGTATAGATGTTAGTTATGCCATTCATCCAGTTGCTGGCCGTATGCCCGGACATATGAACGTTCTACTTGCCGAAGCTGATGTTCCCTATGAGCAATTGCTGGAAATGGATACAATTAACCCTGAGTTTCCAGCTACAGATGTAGTTCTTGTACTTGGTGCGAATGATGTCGTGAATCCTCAGGCAAAGAATGATCCAAGCTCTCCTTTATACGGTATGCCAGTTCTTGATGTTAATGAAGCCCGAACAGTGTTTGTTGTTAAGAGAGGAATGAATGCTGGGTACTCAGGGATTAAAAATGATTTATTTGAATTAGCTAATACATCAATGGTGTTTGGAGATGCAAAAAAAGTTTTAGGTGATCTTTTGGTTGAATTGAAGGAGCTTGGTATTGGGAAGAAGTGACAAGAAAAGTTTGTGTCTAATCAAAATTCTAGGGTTTTATTATTTGAACAAAGATTACCCTGGTTGGGCGGAGATCTTCAGACCCTTCGTGACACATTTATTCGAGAGAAATTACCTAATGATGAAGGACTTCCTGTTTATGTAGCTATACCACCTTTGCCTGTTGGAGGTTGTTCGTCTAAGAATGAATATTTGTTGGCATTATTAGATTTACCTAAGGAGACTAATCACTTAAGAGGATTGGTCCTTTTATTGCATGGTTTAGGTGGTTCAAGTCGCAGGCACGGTTTGAGAAGGATGGGACAGAAATTATTGAATTTAGGCTTTGGCGTATTAAGACTTAATTTGCGTGGTGCCGATCCAGGGAGGCATTTAGCAGGAGGCACTTATGCTGCGCAATGTAATAGTGATTTATTTCCAGTATTGCTTAAGGCAAGAGAGATCTGTAACTTCTTAGAAGAGGATTTCAAGAGCTTTTCAGGTTCTATCCCTTTGTTTGCAGTTGGAATATCTTTAGGTGGAACTATGCTTCTCAATGCTTGCTTAGCTAAAACTAAATCAGTGAAAACTAATCGACCATTATTAGATGGTTTGGTTTGTACAAGTAGCCCTTTAGATTTGGGGAGTTGTAGTACATCAATTGAACTCCCTCGTAATCGGTTCTACCAATATTGGCTTTTAAAGAGGTTAGTTCGACAAACTTTGGCTGATCCTTTTGGGATCACTGAAAAGGAAAGAGAGCTTCTTGTTTTTGGAAAAGATGGAAATTCTGTTAACACTATTCGGGCATTTGATGCCGCTATTACTGCTCCAAGATGGGCATTTAAAGATGTTGATGAGTATTATTTTAAAGCTTCTCCACTTCCTAGAATTTCTAAAAACCATTTAGAGTTTCCTCAAACACTTTTCTTGCAGGCTTTAGACGATCCTTGGGTCCCAGCAGAAGGGGCTAAGAAATTAGCAGCTGTTGTTGACAACACAAAATCTTCTAGATTTAAAGTCGTTTTGACCAGTCATGGCGGTCATAATGGTTTTCATGGCAAGAATGGATGCTGGGGCGACTCTTTTGTTGCAAACTGGTTAACAGAATTATTTCAGTAATAACATTAATGAAATTAAGTTTTTAATTATTTCAGTTTTATTTTATTAGGCATAAGATTTTCTTATTGATAATTCTTTGAAGAACAATAAGCTCATTAGTATAGTTTTATGAATTTGATTTCTGCGTTTAATTCTCGGTGAATATCTAGAGCAGAGTATGATTTTCCTTACTCGATTGGACTAATTCCCTTTAGCTTTAAGGCTCTAGTTAGATCTTTTCTCGAACAATCTCACGTGCCCATTGATCTACAAAGAGAATATCGTCAAGCCTTGGATCAGCTTGAAAGTCAGATTTATGTTTTTCACAAGTTGATTCGATTATTTTAGGTATATCTAGAAAGTGAATTTTCTCCTGAAGGAATTGTGAAACAGCTTCTTCGTTGGCAGCATTCAAAACAGCTGGCATAGTCCCGCCTTTTTGTCCTGCTGCATAAGCGAGTTCCATGCATGGGTATTTGTGGGTATCAGGCGCAAGGAAAGAGAGCTGCCCAACCTCTGTAAGGTTTAATCGCCGCCAAGGAGTGTCTAGGCGGTGTGGCCAACTCATGCAATATAAAATTGGTAGTCTCATGTCTGGCCATCCAAGTTGGGCGAGCACTGACGAATCTTTAAGTTCGATCATTGAGTGAATAATGCTTTGTGGATGGATGACTATTTCAATGTGGTCATAATCAAGGCCAAAAAGATAATGCGCTTCAATAACCTCTAGACCTTTGTTCATTAATGTCGCAGAGTCGACTGTGATCTTTTGCCCCATGCTCCAGTTGGGATGGCTAATTGCGTCTTTTACTGTTGCCTTTTTTAGTTCTTCTGCAGACCAATCTCGGAAGGCACCACCAGATGCTGTGAGTTGGATGCGACGAAGACCAGGAGTTGGTACCCCGGTTGATAAATGGGCATTGTTAGCCAATGGAGTTCCCTGTAAGCATTGAAAAATGGCGGAATGTTCAGAATCCGCAGGTAATAATCGGCTTCCACTTTTTTGCAATTCCGGTAAAACAACTGGTCCGGCTGCTATTAGGGTTTCTTTATTTGCTAGTGCCAGATCTTTGCCAGCGCGAATGGCCGACAAGGTTGGTAGAAGTCCTGCACAACCAACTATCCCTGTTACAACTAGATCAGCACTATCCCACGCAGCAGCAACATTTAAACCACTTGCTCCCCCAATTAATTTTGGTAAATTTGCAGGCCGTTCATTTTTTGGGATAGCGTTCAGAATATCTTCCAGGTCAGATAAAAGAGATTCGTCTGCGAGCGCCACAACCTCGGGATTATGGCGTTGGATTTGTTGGGCCAGTAGCTTCAAGTTGCGCCCAGCAGTTAAGGCAACAACCTTGAATTTTTCTGGAAAATCTTCAACAATTTCAAGGGTCTGGGTGCCTATGGAACCCGTGGAGCCGAGGACACTGATGGCTTTCACAATGTTCAGGCAACTAGTACCAGTCTCCCATTACAAGGTTTAGTCTCAGTATGTTTACTTCCAATTAACGTTGGAATTAGAAAAGGACTCATTTGATGGCAGTTCGAGAGCATTGGCGATCAGGCACTGGCTTTGTGCTTGCTGCTGCGGGAAGCGCAGTGGGCCTGGGGAATTTATGGGGCTTTGCTTATAGGGCGTCTCAAGGAGGTGGCGCTGCATTCCTACTTCTATACATTCTGATTGTCTTGTTGGTCTGTCTGCCAATTTTAATTGCAGAAATGATCCTTGGACGTAGTACAGGGACTAGCCCTATAAGTGCGCCTGTTCAGGCTGCTGGGGCTCGCTGGAAGCCTATGGGATGGCTTTTCGTTGCAGCAGCTTGTGGCATTCTTGCTTTCTATGCAGTGTTGATGGGCTGGACTGCTCATACATTTATTCATTCTATTTTCTATGGACTTCCTCAAAATATGGATGAGGCAAAGGTGCTTTTTGGTTCAGTCAGTTCAGGTAATAGTGTTTTATTAGGGCAATTAATCAGTATTGGGTTTACTGGAATAGTGGTTTCTGCAGGAATTCGTGGAGGGATTGAACGTTTAACTCGATGGTGTATGCCATTGTTGTTTCTTTTACTTTTGGCCTTGGCTTTTTGGGCTTCAACTCTTCCTGGGGCTTGGGATGGTTATAGAACTTTCTTGTTGAAATGGGATGCTAATGAGTTATTTGATCCCTCAACTGTTAGGAATGCTTTTACTCAAGCATTCTTTTCAATAGGGACAGGGATAGGTTGCATTCTTGCTTATTCGGCTTATTTAGACAGAAAGAATCACTTGCCTCGAGAAGCCTTTGCAATCGTAAGTATGGATACAGCAGTAGGTCTTCTCGCAGGCATGGTTACCTTCCCTGTGGTAATGAGCTTCGGCCTGAAAGATGTTGTAAGTAGCTCCACAGTTGGAACGTTATTTATTTCTCTTCCGACAGGCCTTTCATCCCTTGGATTCACAGGACGTATGGTCGCTATTTTGTTTTTTGCTCTTGCATATATAGCTGCAATAACTTCCTCTATATCTCTCCTTGAGGTTCCTGTCTCCTCAATGATTGATCGACTAGGTTGGCAGAGAAATAAAGCTGTATGGGTATCAAGCGGTTTGATTTTCATTGCTGGTATTCCTTCTGCACTGGACCTTGATTTGTTAGGGAAAATGGATGCTATTTTTGGCGGTCTTTTATTAGTCTTTGGGGGATTGCTTTTATCAATATTGCTTGGATGGGTTGTTCCAAGACGTTTTGATGAGGACCTTGCAGGTTGTGATACTCCGCAGGGCATTAGGAAATTAATGAAATTTATGCTTCGTTGGGTATCTCCCCCTGTAGTAGCATTTGGTTTAATTGTTAGTTTGTATGACCTTATAAATCAGTGGTCTTTAAGCTAGAAGAGGTCTTTAGTCTAGTTAAAAATACAAAAATTTCATCTAAATGTATTTATTTACTATCGAATCCATTCTGTTATTCCACCAGGTTTGTCTACTAGTTTAATACCTTTAGATTCCAAATCTCGACGGATCTTATCAGCAGTTGCGAAATCTCCTTTTGTTTTGGCATTCTTTCGAGCTTCTATTGCATATTGGATTTCTTCCCCATCTTCTATTCGAATCTCTTGAGAAGTATTATTTATATTTTCTGGAGTAAGACCGAGTACTCCTGATAATATTGAGAGTGCTTTCCAGCGTAAATAGAGCTCTTCTAAATCTTCCTTATTAGTATATACATCTTTGCTAACCTCCATTTGATTGGCAAGAGTCTTGAGAGGACGAGCAATTTCGAATAGTGCTGCTAATGCTCCTGAAGTATTGAGATCATCATTCATCATTGCAGTAAATCGTTGATAGATTTCATGGTAACTTTTGCCAACTATTTGCTCGAAATCTTGTGCATTGTAATTTTGTACATACTCGTTTATTTGCCAGCCAAGTTCCTGTGAATAAAGGATCCCAAGGTTTAAAGCTTTATTCAGTCTTTTCCATCCTATAGAAGCCGATTGAAGTGATTCTCGAGTGAAATCAAGTGGTTTGCGATAATTGGCTTGTAATATGAACAATCTCAAAGTCATAGGTGAAATACCTTGCTGTAGCAGTGCTCGAATAGTTGTGAAGTTGCCAAGAGACTTGCTCATTTTTTGTCCCCCTACATTCACCATCCCATTGTGAAGCCAATATCTAGCTAATTTCTTTCCTGTTGCCGCTTCAGATTGAGCGATCTCGTTTTCATGGTGAGGAAAGATTAAATCAGCACCACCTAAATGTATATCGATGCTTTCTCCTAGTTCAGCTTGAACCATTGCTGAACATTCAATATGCCAACCAGGACGACCTTGACTCCAGGGAGATGAGAAGCTTGGCTCTCCTTTTTTAGCTCTTTTCCAAAGTGCAAAATCAAAGGGATGTTTTTTGCGTGCTGCTTCTGCATCTGCAACACGACCATCTGCATTTTTTTGTTGCTCACTTAGGTCACGACGGCTTAATTTGCCGTATCCACTGTGCTTCATTACAGAAAAGTAGACGTCTCCATCTACTGAATATGCGACACCTTTTGCTTCAAGTTCGATTATTAAGTTCCGAATGCTATCAAGACATTTCGTCGCTCGAGGCATACGATCTGGTTTAAGTATCCCTAGTGCATCCATGTCATCATAGAAAGCCTTGATATTCCTTTCGCTAACATCATCCATTGAGCATTTTTCTTTTTCTGCTCTTTCTAAGATTTTATCGTCAATGTCCGTGAAATTTTGTACAAAGGTAACCTTGTAGCCTTGCCAAATTAAAAACCTACGTAAGATATCCCAAACTATGTAACTACGTGCATGACCAAGATGGCAGAGGTCATAAACGGTTACACCACAGCAGTAGATTTTAACTTCACCCTCTCGGATTGGTTTAAAGGGTTCCTTCTTTTTTGTGAGGGTGTTTGTTAGATGTAAAGACAACTTCCTAAGGGGAGTGGTTAAAGAATACGGTTAAGTGTTCTTTTGTGCATTATTTGGTTTCCATCCAATTATTTCCTACTCCAGTTTCAACAATTAGCGGAACTCTAAGTGATACAGCTTCTTCCATAGTCTTTCTTACTATTTTTTCAACCTCTTCAAGGGCTGCTGGTTGGACTTCTAGTACAAGTTCATCGTGGACTTGTAAAAGGAGTCGAGCAGGGAGTGAAGCGGATTTGATATTGCTTTGTAGCTTGATCATTGCAATTTTGATAATATCAGCACTCGACCCTTGGATTGGCGCATTCGCTGCGGCTCTTAATTGTTGTGCTTCTATGCCGCCGCGCCTTGCTAACTCAAGATTGATATTGTAGGGATCCTGACCCCGTAAACGTCCGAGTCCGTTTGGATTGAAGTTGAATTGGCGACGTCGACCTAGTAATGTTTTGACGTAGCCTTTACTAAGTGCAAGTCTTTCTTGAAGCTCTAAGAAAGAAAAAACTTTTGGATATCTTTCACGATAGAGTCGTAGAAATTCTTTTGCTTCTGCTTGACTGAGCCCAGTTGACCGCGCCAATCGATGAGAACCCATGCCATAAATCACTCCAAAGTTTATTGTTTTCCCTATTCGACGTTCATCAGAGTTAATTGTTTCTTTCTCAAATAGAAGTTTTGCAGTGAGAGTATGTACATCCTCTTGGTTTCGATAAGCCTCTTGTAAAACTTGTTCTTCCGAAAGATGGGCAAGAATTCGCAACTCTATTTGTGAGTAGTCTGCACTTAGTAATTTCCAATTTGCTTGTGGCAGAAAGGCCTTGCGGATTCGACGACTAAACTCAGTGCGAATGGGAATATTTTGGAGATTAGGATTGCTACTACTTAGGCGACCAGTGGCAGTGACTGCTTGATTGAAGTCAGTATGAACTCGCCCTGTCTCTTCTTCGACTAGTTGAGGTAGGGCATCAACATATGTGCTGAGTAGCTTGCTCAATACACGGTGTTCAATTACTCGTCCTACTACAGGATGATCTGCTTCTAACTTTTCTAAAACATTCGCGTCGGTACTCCATCCTGTTTTCGTACGTCTAGATTTTTTTCTGTCGAGATTAAGATGGCCAAAAAGAAGTTCTCCTAATTGCTTTGGTGATGCGAGATTAAACTTAATTCCGGCAAGTTGGTGAGCATTGATTTCAAGTTGATTTAGCGTTTCTTTGAGTTCTTTTGAGAGGCTTTGTAAGTAGGGAATATCGATCCGTATACCTGTAGATTCCATTTCTGCTAATACTGGCTCTAGTGGAAGCTCAATCTGTTCAAGTAAACACGTTAATTCTGGCCCCATTTCTTTGAGATGTTTTTTGAGCCTAAAGAAGAGCTTTCTTGTTAGGTAGACATCCATCCCGCAGTAAAGACTTGCATTGGTAATATCTACATTGGCAAATGTCTCACCTTTGCTAACAAGACTAGTAAAGCTCTGTGGTGAAAATCCAAACTCTCTTTTTGATATAACTTCTAAGCTGTGCTTGGAAGTTGAATCGCATATGTAGTCGGCGAGTAATGTGTCCATGACTACTCCATGAAGTTGGAGACCATGACGAAGAAATATCAACCTGTCAAACTTAGAATTTTGTAGAACCTTGTGTCTCTTTGTACTGCCAATCCACGTAGAGAGTGAACTTATTATTTCCTCAAGGGGAAGTTGATTGGTGTTTTGAGCATCTCCTTCCTTCCCGTCATGGATATGACCTATTGGTATATAGGCAAGGTCATTATAGGAATCACCCCAGCAAAAGCCTATCCCAACTAACTCAGCTTTAAATGGGTTTAAGCTAGTTGTCTCGGTGTCTAATGCAACAGGAGTAGCTGATTTAAGACAATGATCCAATCGAATTAAAAGAGATTCTAATTGTGCAGTACTTGTGATGATCTCCGGTTCTAGTGTAGGTATAGGATGTTGAACTAAGTGATCACTGCTTGATTGTAAATGCTTGGAATATTCATCTCTCTCTTGAGTTGATATTGTACTTAACTTGTCTAGATTGTCTCGCCTTTCTCTTTTTGAGAAAGTTGTAATAAAAGAAGGAACCTGCTGGACTAGGCTGCTTAATTCGAGAGTTTGAAGTCGCTTTTTTAAGTTTTCATTGTCAACTTCACCAAGCTCAAATCTTGGAATTTCTTTTAAGGGAACCTCTACCAATATTTCTGCTAATTCACGAGATAGGTAAGCATTGTCTTTGTCTTGCCGAAGTTTTGATTTCACTGCTCCCTTGATAGTACCTTTTATAGCTTTGTCTCCTTCTGCCTCGACTTCCTTGAGAGAAGCATAGACCCCATCTAGGTCTCCATTCTCTTCTAGAAGTTTGATTGCTGTTTTGGGGCCAATACCTTTTACACCTGGAATATTGTCAGAGCTATCTCCAGTTAAGGCTTTTAGATCTATTACTTTTTTAGGACTAACACCAAGCTTTGTTTTGACACCTGATTCATTGATAAGTCTAGGACCATTGTTTTTGGTATATGGTCCGCCACCCATATATAGGACAGCGATGTCTAGTTCATCATCGACTAGTTGAAAGAGATCTCTGTCCCCAGAGAGGATGCGTACACTCCAGCCATTTATGCTGGCTTGGGTTGCAAGAGTGCCAAGAACATCATCAGCTTCAAAACCAGGTGCCATACAGAGAGTAAGATCCAGTTCCTCTTGAAGTATTTTTTGGAGTTGTTCGAGATCCTGAAAGAAAATATCAGGAGCAATATCTCTATTGGCTTTGTAATTTGGATCTGCTTTATGCCTAAATGTTGGTTCGGGAGTATCAAATGCAATGGTTACACCCTTTGGCTTAAGAGTTTTGCAATTTTCTAGAAGAGTTTTAAGGAAGCCAAACGTCACACTTGTTGGAACCCCCTCTTTGGTAGTTAAACCTCCTTCCCCTCCTTTAGTAAATGCATAGAAACTTCGAAATGCTAATGAGTGGCCATCAACAAGAAGCAAGGTTGGTTTTTTAGTTGCTTCAGTCATTGAAATTGAAGTGAGGTTGATGAAATGATTGTTATTTAGTTTTCTTTCCTTTTAGCCCATGGAGGGAGGTCAATAAATACTCGATCACCAGGGTTGATGCCTTTTAGAATTGCCGTCTTATTGCCACTACTTATACCGAGTTCAACTTCTTTAAATTTAGGTTGTTTATTTTCATCGACAATTAATACACCAGGTTTTCCATTCTCGGTAACAACAGCTACTGTTGGGACTAAAGTGCTGATAGCAGTAGGATTACTTTGAAATTCGACATCAGCAGTCATCCCTATTCTGAGTTTCTCAGGAGGAGCAATTAGCAATAATGTCACCTCAAAAGAAGTGACATTATTTGTTTTGATGGCTCTAGGTGCTATTTGAATAACCTTTGCTTGAAATCTTTGGTCAGGAAATGCATCGACCCGTACATTTGCATCTTGTTGAATACGAATCCGGCCAATGTCACTCTCAGGCACCTTGGCAATAACTTCAAGCCCTTGAGATAACTCCACAATAGAAGTACTTGTTGCACCTGCATTAGATGAGGCTCTTGTTGTGGGCGTGACAAATGCCCCTGGCTCTGCATAGCGTGTAGTTATTACACCATTGAAAGGTGCAAGGACTTTGAGTTGACTTCCTTCAACTTCTCTTTGTTGCAGTCGTGCTTTGCTGGTCAGATAGCGGTTCTTATATTCATCATGATCCTCAGCACTTATTGCACCTTCAATGAAAAGTGCTTTACGACGCTGATAAGCAGCCTGTTGCTTTTGATATTCGGCTTTTGATTCGGCTAGCCGAAACTGATAGTCACCGCTTTTCATAGTGGCCAATAATTCGCCTTTAAGTACCTTTTCGCCTTCTTGTACAAAAAGGTTCTCTAGTAATCCTTGTCTTTCTGGACTAACATTGACGCTTCTTATTGCTTTAAGTTCCCCACTAGATGTAATTAGGCCAGGAAGTTGACCTTTTTCAGCTTCGACGGTATAGCTGATAACCTCACGTGTTTTGCCTTTACCAGGGCCTAAATTCCAGGCCAACCCTCCACTAAACACAACTAGACAAAATGACAATAAGCCAATCCATGTTTTTTTATTTGGATTAAACTTTTTCATTTTTTGGAGAGGGTGCAGGGTTTTTATGCATTGCTTGTTTTGGTGTTGCTTTAGCCTGAAGATAGAAAGAAGATGGTTTGAACCATTCTTGCTGGTCGGGGCTCCGAATCGTGGGTATTTTGCCAGTAATTTTTCCGTCGTCCAGTTTAATTATTCTCCATGCTTAGAGCCGGAATTGTTGGCCTCCCAAATGTTGGGAAGTCCACGTTATTCAATGCGCTAGTTGCTAATGCCCAGGCTTCAGCAGCTAATTTTCCTTTTTGCACAATCGAACCTAACGTTGGATCTGTTGAAGTTCCAGATAAACGCCTTGATGCTTTATCTGAATTGAGTAGCAGTAAGACTTTGATTCCTACGCGTATAGAGTTTGTTGATATTGCAGGATTGGTCAAAGGGGCAAGTCAAGGTGAGGGATTAGGAAATCAATTTTTAGCCAATATTCGAGAAGTAGATGCGATTGTTCATGTAGTTCGGTGTTTTGAAGATGACGATGTTGTTCATGTGTCTGGATCTATAGCTCCTTTGAGGGATGCAGAAATTATTAACCTGGAGCTTGGATTGGCTGACCTTTCTCAAATTGAGAAACGACGTAACCGTTTGAAGAAGCAGGTAAGAGTAAACGATGAGGCAAAGATTGAAGATGAGGCCCTAGCACAAATCCAAACTGTTCTGGAGTCTGGTGGTTCTGCTAGGAATGTAAGGCTAAATGATGAGGCTATTTATTTGATTAAGGCACTAGGACTATTAACAATGAAGCCAGTTATCTATGCCACTAATGTAAGTGAATCTCATCTGGAAGGTGGGAATCAATATTGTGAGGAAATTTCTAAATTAGCTAAAAGTGAAGGAGCTGAAGTGGTTAGAGTTTCCGCTCAGGTTGAATCTGAATTGATTGACCTTGGTGAGGTTGAACAACTTGATTACCTTCAGAGTCTTGGAGTAAAAGAAGGTGGTCTCAAAAGTTTGATTGGGGCTACCTATCGACTTCTAGGATTGCGAACTTATTTCACTACTGGTGAGAAGGAGACACGAGCTTGGACTATTAAGGCTGGTATGAATGCTCCTCAAGCAGCAGGTGTTATACATACCGATTTTGAGAGAGGTTTTATTCGGGCCCAGACTATTCATTACCAAAAATTACTTGAGGCTGGTTCTTTGGTTGAAGCTCGCAATAAGGGATGGCTACGTAGTGAGGGAAAGGATTATCTTGTAGAAGAAGGTGATGTAATGGAGTTCTTATTTAATGTTTGATAGTCCAGTTGCACCAAGGGGTTTCCTAGGTTGGACAAATCGGTTTGTCTGACTAAGGATTGTTTCCTTGGCCTTATTGAGAATCCCTTGTCTGAGGGCGTTTCATTAAGCCTTGAGCATGGTATTGGCCTCCGCACACCAGGTTTTACTCACTGGCACATATTTTGATACGGCTGCCTATTTTCTTGTGAAGGCATAGCCTTTATTGAGAAGCCTGCATATGACTCGATTTACGAGAGACTCTTCTCAAGGATTACCGCTATAACTAGCACCCAGATTTTTCGGTATTTTTTACTTGCATTTTTAACAGAAATCTATTGCTATTACTGAGTTTAATCAAGTTCATAGATGATATGTAAGGCATGCTTCGTACGATTGTTGCTTGATAGAGATTGGAAATTAGTCGTGATCAATTGTTTGTTCAACTGTTGAAGGCCTGTTTCTCTGTAACTAGAATTTTCTATGATACCTAGCTTGATACATCTTTTTTATAGGTTCTATCTGGTTGATTTCTCGTATTGGTTGGTGGGGAGCTGTTAGGAAAATCCTTAGTATTTTGATTCCATCGGGTTTGATAATCCTTTTTAATCTAAAAGCTGGACTATCGCTTTTTAGGAATCCCATAGTTGGAATTATTAGTCTGTTGCCCACAGCCTTTTTGCTTTTCAAAGCATCCCAACCACTTGTAGAGGGAATCAATACCTGGATAGATAAGAAAATGAACAGTTTTCTTGATCTTCAAGATATCGTTGAAGAAGAAGTGATTTCTCAGGAGGTTGCTTGAAGTGAACATGTCACTCCAAAGGAATTGCGATAATGAGTCTTTTGATGAGGCAGAAGCAAGTTTTAGAGATCTAGGCCTTGATGATGAAGATCAGCCATACTTTCCACTTGCAGAATCATGCCATCCTCCACACTAATGCCTATAACTGCATACAGAAAACACAAGATTTACTTGGCAGCGATCATGGAATATGGGCTTGGATCAAATAATTCAGAAGAGCTCGCTCTTTACAACAAAATCAAGGAAGAGAAGGATGATAAGAAAAATAGGTATGTGGGAATGATTAGGCCAGACTGATTGGCACTGTTTTTGCAGCAATCGATGCTAAAGACGTCTTAAATTGTATGACTAGGGCCAAGATGGGTGGTCAAGTATCTTCAGGGACAATTCTTGTAAGTAGAACAAGCTGCAAATAGAGGAATTTCCCGATGGCAGGGTTGGGTGGATTTACGTAATTTTAAGAGTTTGATTCTCTTGTAGTTATTTGTTCGGCTTTTTATAAAGATTATTCAATGCGGAATGATCTTTACCTCTTAGAGGCCACCAGATGATTCTTGTTGGATCCATCTTTTTATATTTTGACCTATCTTGCTTCTGCTAAATTTCTTTGCTTCCTCAAGCTGTACGAACTCTATAACTAGCATTCTTCGAACATTTAGGAAATCAAACGGAAGTTCTCAAAGCTTCTGACCCAGGCAACTAATCCTAGTATCTCTAAGGAAATTATTACCAGATGCCTTAACGGTTCTCCAAAAGGCTTTCTCTAATCTCGAGACTTGCTCATAAACAAGGACATGCTCACAATCATATCTTTGTTACAAAAATTGGCTTCAAACCTCTCTACGAAAGCAAAAATTTTCGACCTATTTGGCTCCAAAGAAAGCCCTTCTGCTTGTGATCGTTATTTAAATCAGTCCTATAACTTCTGCAATAGAAAATCCACGCTCCCCTGAAAGGCCTGCTTTGGTTCGATTTTTGATTAGCCCACCTTTGACTGAGATCAATTGCAATGACTTGAATGCAAGGGACTTCTCATTTGAGGTCAATTTCGTCATGCTTCTATTTTTTGGGGTCTTCATTCTTCGGAAGATACCTTTTCAACGAAGTGCTACCAGATGACCCTTGGAATTTGTAATTGCCCTTTATAAGTTCGATTTGGTTCAACTTGTCAAAATAAAATTCTTGTTGTTTTGTTTGATATTTAAGTCAAAACTTGCACATGGTCTTATATATAAGTTAATTTGAAATGTCTATTGATTATTTATCATGCTCACTGGTAAGGAATTATTAGCCAAGGTCAAGGACTTAGGCGATGTCGGAAAGTCTGATCTTGTCAAGGCATGTGGATATGTATCCACAAAGAAAGGAGGTGGAGAGCGTCTCAACTTCACAGCTTTTTACGAAGCTCTTCTTGAAGCTAAGGGCGTAAATCTTGCATCAGAAAGCTCAGGTGGTGTGGGCAAAGGTGGAAGGAAGCTAAGTTACGTGGCTACTGTTCAGGGCAACGGCAATCTATTGATTGGTAAAGCCTACACAGCACTTTTGGATCTCAAGCCTGGAGACAATTTTGAAATCAAGATGGGTCGGAAAGGCTTCCGTCTTGTTCCAGAAGGTGGCGACTAAAGGCGACTAAAAGGGTTCCTCTTGCTACTTAATTGACCATTTAAAACCTTGTTATTAGCTAGGTTCATTTTCGCCAGGGAGCTTTAGTGCTACCTGGCGATTTTTTTAATTTGATGGTTTTTCAGTCATTCAACTATGCCTGTATCTTTTTGAACCGAATCTCTTGATCCAACGTGGAGATATGGAATGAGTTTTGTCCGTATGAGTCACTTGGGATATCCCTCAATCTCTCAGCATTAATCGCTGCGAAACCAATCCGGGCATTATCCAGCTCAATTTCGAAGTAATCTTTTGGGCTTCTTCTTCTTCTTGTTAGTGGTCAAAATTAGTTCGGTTAAGATTTTTCTGTCAATCAGTCCCAAGAAAAGTCATCTCCATAAAGCGGTAAGCTTTTGCATGAAGATGTTAATCGGAATCAAATGTCAAATGCAAATTTTTTTAGGCAGAAATTTTGAATGCTAATTAACTCATTGATGCCACTTTTCTTATTTGAGTTTTTTTATAGGATTGCATATGAACTTGTTTTGACTGTAAACTCTTTCGGCTTTGTATGACAAGAATCAATTTAGTAAATCCTGATGAATTATCAGATCAGCATTTAATCGCAGAGTATAGAGAGATATTTATGGTCGGATCCTCATTGCAGCGTTCATTGAAATCCTCAAAATGGACTGAAACTAGAAGAAATTTACCAAAGAATTTTACCCTTAATGAAGGGCACGTTAAATTCTTTTATGATAAAGGATTGTATTTGCATAGAAGATATTTATCTCTTGTACTTGAAATGAAATATAGGGGTATGAAGCCAGATCCTAAAAGGATTTTTAAAATTAATCAATGGCCCAAAAGTCTATATAATGATTGGGAGCCAAGTAATAGTGATGTGTATATAATTCGAGAGAGAATCCAGGATAAAATTTCTCAGAAGCCAAATTGGTACAGATGGACGAAGAGGAAGAGAAATATATCTATATCTTGATTTAAGATAGTTTTTGCCCCACTTTTCTATAGCTATTACGTCTTATATAGTGTAAAAGTATTGTCCTCTTTGTGTTAAATTGTGTTCGATTTGAAGTGGTTGCTTTGATCTATTCCTTTGTGAGATTTTGACTTTACTTTTTTTGAATGAACCCCTGCTTTTCTTCATATCTATCTTTGTTCTAATCCAAGCTTAAGGTAGATATGTTGATTCTAATTTACATGCTAATTTTCGGTTAATATGAAATTCATGTTGCAATTACTGGCTTGTCTTTGTCTCTTATTTGTAGTTAAAAGTCTTCTAAAAGCTTTTAATAACAACTACTCTATCCTTTCTTGAAGGTGAATTCGTTTTTCTGTTGCTTTGAAAGGTGCGAAATTTGAGTATTTGCTTCAGGTTGTTGGTATAGGTTTTTGGACCCATCTTTGATATATGGAATATTTAAGTTATAGCTTTGAAAGCCAAGCCTTTTTCCTTGTTGCTAAGGGCGCTTGGCTCACTTCCAATGCCTTTTTGTCTTTTGTCTTCTTTTTTGGGGCTCTTTTGATTGCTGGCGTAGTTTTGTCTGTATTTACATTTTACGAGGATCACTATTGGAGTGATAGCAGATTTAGGGAAGAGCTTCGAGCGAATCAATCGCGCAATAAGCAATCGTTTTTTTGATTTGTTTAGCGAAAGCTTCCCTGGCTTTTAGCTGAATAAACACTAAACAGAAACTCGAGAATGTTTGGTTTTGCTTGGCTGCTTTGATCAAGTAATTCGGGGAGGTTGGAGAAATGCATTGCTTTTCTTGTGATTGTTGGTTTGAAATTCGATTTTTAAGGATGAAATTCAAAATCTTGTTAGATTTGTGTTCTTCCTTTTAGAGATTCTTAGCTTTCGTAAGGATTCAGAATTAGTTGTTTAAGGCTCAATTTTGATGACGATACTGATTTTATAATTGCCAAAAGCTAGTGAGAGTGAGGCTTATGAAGAATTGTTGTCTCTTTTTTAATGGTCTTCTCACTGGTTCGGGATTTGCTGAAGTAAAAACCCTTATGCCACAGACCATTTCGGATGCTGAAGTGCTTTGAGCTTTAAGCACGATTTCAGTGTAGTGTTCGCTGCGTATTGCGCCCTGCCCTCTTAGATCTATGCAGACCTATGGAAATCCAGACCTCACCTACGGGTGGTGGGTTGGTAATTCTGTAGTTACCAACAAGTCCAGCCGATTTATTGGCTCTCATGTTGCTCATACAGGATTAATTGCTTTTAATGCCGGTGCTATCACCCTTTTCGAATTAGCACGTTTTGACCCCTCTGTGCCTATGGGGCACCAGGGACTGATCTTCCTGCCTCATTTGGCTTCTCTAGGTCTTGGCTTTGATGAAGCTGGAGTGTGGACTGGCGTAGGCATTACCTTCATAGCTGTGTTCCACCTCATCTGCTCCATGGTTTATTCCGGGGCGGGTTTATTGCATTCAGTAATTTTTAGCGAGGACACTCAAAACAGTTCTGGCCTTTTTGCTGACGATCGTCCAGAGCATCGTCAAGCTGCAAGGTACAAATTGGAATGGGACAACCCAGACAATCAGACTTTCATCCTTGGCCACCATTTAATCTTCATGGGTGTTGCCTGTGCTTGGTTTGTTGAATGGGCCAGGGTTCATGGAATCTATGACCCTTCTATAGAGGCTGTACGTCAAGTTAATTACAATCTTGATTTGACTCAGATCTGGAATCATCAATTTGATTTCTTGAAGATTGATAGCCTTGAAGATGTCATGGGTGGTCATGCATTCTTAGCCTTCTTTGAGATTGGAGGTGGTGCATTCCACATCGCAACCAAGCAAATTGGTGACTACACAGAGTTCAAAGGATCCAAGGTACTTTCTGCTGAAGCAATTCTTTCTTGGTCATTGGCAGGAATTGGTTGGATGGCAATTATTGCTGCCTTCTGGTGTGCGACCAATACCACTGTCTATCCAGAGGCTTGGTATGGTGAACCTTTAGCTCTTAAGTTTGGTATTTCTCCATATTGGGCAGATACAGTTGCTCCAATTGATGGTGCTCCCCTTGGCCATACTTCACGAGCTTGGCTTTCTAATGTGCACTATTACTTGGGATTCTTCTTTATTCAGGGCCATCTATGGCATGCATTGCGTGCATTAGGTTTTGACTTCAAGCGCATTACTAACGCTGTATCCAATCTTGATAGCTTCACTATTGGATTGTCTGACTGATTTTTTGTTTGACCTGAAATGTTTTTCATAGTCAAATAATTTTTTCTCAAAGCCCTACTGCAAAGTGGGGCTTTTTTTATTTTGAATTGCTTTCGTTAACCTTCCAAATTGGAAAGTGATCAACAAAACTTGCATGAGATAGATACTGAATTGGACCAAAGAGTTATTTGTGTGAAGTAGAGGCAAAAATCTATTTGCTTATGTCTTGAAAGGATTGTGAGGTCATCTTTTTAAGTGTCTTGCTACAGCATTCCCTTTGAACCTCTAAATTGATTTCAAACAAATCACCTATCTTATTTCTTGCTTTTGATTTGTGAATACTGTTTTTAGCTTGTAGAGCCAAAAAAAAAGGCAGGATTGAAATCCTGCCTTTGATATTCGATTTTAAGGAGTTTAAATCGGATCAGAATAGAGCTCTATTTGTAGTTCTCAGGATTTGTAGTTCTCAGGCTTAGCCCATGGATCGATTCTTTTCGAGTCGTCAGAGTAATAAAGGAATTGGGTCATGCCAAATACTGCTCCCAATCCACAAAGCGCTGCTGTGATATTTAGCCCTCCTGAAGGCTTGATTAATCCGATATCAGATGGATGGGGTAGTTGGGATGCGAAATCAATGATGTGGCTTAAATCAATCATCAATGTAAAGGGGGCTCTTTAAGCCCTTTTGCGAGCGTGGGCTACTTATAAACGAGAAGAGCGTCAGGAAGAGCACCTCTGTTGCATCTTGATAACTGATTAAAGAGAAATTCAGTTGATCTAATCAGTTTCCATTTTGGCTACATCCAATTCATATCAACAGGTTTCCTGTTTTGGAAGACAAGGTATTGGTCTGATGACTGCAGAATCAACTTTTAAACGAGATCAATAGATTCCTTCCCCTGAAAGCGTTTTTTTGCTGAGAAAAAATCCAATAAGGTGATTTTTTTAGAGAAATGTCAATTCAAAAAATCAAGACCTTTAACTATTCCAACCATATGAATTGAGCAGATTGTAGTCTGCGCAGGTATTAACGCCTGCACTCTTTAAATTATGCAGACCTATGGAAATCCAGACGTGACCTACGGGTTCTGGGCTGGTAATTCTATGGTGACCAATCGCTCAGGCCGATTCATTGCCGCGCATGCTGCTCATACAGGAATGATTTCCTTCGCAGCAGGTGCTTGCACCCTTGTGGAGTTGTCACGTTTTGATCCCTCCATCCCCATGGGGCATCAAAGCGCACTATTTCTTGCTCATTTGGCTTCTATTGGCATTGGCTTCGATGAAGCTGGCGTCTGGACAGGGGCAGGTGTTGCAACAATTGGCATTGTTCACTTGATCTTCTCCATGGTCTATGGAGCTGGTGGCCTACTCCATGCAGTCCTTTTTGATGAGGACATGCAGCAAAGTGAGGTAATTCAAGCTAGAAAGTTCAAATTGGAATGGGATAACCCAGACAATCAGACTTTCATCCTTGGCCACCATTTGATCTTTTTTGGTGTTGCTTGTATCTGGTTTGTTGAATGGGCCAGAATTCACGGCATCTATGACCCTGCTATTGGCGCAGTACGTCAAGTCAATTACAACCTTGATTTGACTCAGATCTGGAACCATCAATTTGATTTTCTGAACATTGACAGTCTTGAGGATGTCATGGGCGGTCACGCTTTCTTGGCTTTCTTTGAGATTGGAGGTGGTGCATTCCACATTGCTACCAAGCAAATTGGTGATTACACCGAATTCAAAGGTGCAAAAGTTCTCTCTGCTGAAGCGATTCTTTCTTGGTCATTAGCAGGTATTGGCTGGATGGCTGTAGTTGCAGCTTTTTGGGCTTCAACAAACACTACTGTTTATCCAGTGGAGTGGTTTGGAGAACCGCTTAAGCTTCAATTTAGTGTTGCCCCTTATTGGATCGACACCGGAGATATCTCCGATTGCACTTCTTTCTTTGGCCATACCACTAGAGATGCACTAGTTAATGTTCACTATGGCATCGGCTTCTTTGTTCTTCAGGGTCATCTTTGGCATGCATTGCGTGCTATGGGCTTTGATTTCAAACGCTTGTGGACTAGAACTGGGCCATACGGAGTGCCTAGAACCCTTTAAGATTGTTTGATTGGAGATTCTTTCTTTCAGAGTTGATCGAAGAATCCTTTGTAATCAAGTTAAAAGCCTCGCTTTAGCGAGGCTTTTTTTTTTGCAGGTTTTCGAAAGATCTAATTCAAAAAATCAAGACCTTTAACTATTCCAACCATATTAATTGAACTAACTGTAGTGTTCGGGGCGTATTTAACCTTGGGTTCTTAAAAATCATGCAGACCTATGGGAATCCAGACGTCAGTTACAACTGGTGGGCTGGAAATTCTATGGTCACCAACCGCTCAGGAAGATTCATAGCAGCGCATGCTGCTCATACAGGTTTGATCTCCTTTGGTGCTGGTGCAGCCACACTCTTTGAAATCTCTCGCTTTGATCCATCATTACCTATGGGGCAACAAGCGAATGTATTCCTACCCCATTTGGCGTCTATCGGCATTGGTTTTGATGAAGCCGGAGTCTGGACAGGTGTAGGTGTAGTAACAATAGCCATCGTCCATTTGGTCTTTTCAATGGTTTATGCGGCCGGTGGCCTTATGCATGCCGTTTATTTCGATGAGGATATTCAGCAAAGCAATGTTATCCAAGCTAGAAAGTTCAAATTGGAATGGGACAATCCAGACAATCAGACTTTCATTCTTGGTCATCATTTGATCTTTATGGGTGTTGCTTGTATTTGGTTTGTTGAATGGGCCAGAATTCACGGCATCTATGACCCTGCTATTGGTGCTGTACGTCAGGTCAATTACAACCTTGACTTGAGTGCAGTTTGGAACCATCAATTTGATTTCTTGTCTATTGACAGTCTTGAGGATGTCATGGGCGGTCACGCTTTCTTGGCTTTTGCTGAGATAACTGGGGGGGCTTTCCACATTGCTACTAAGCAATTTGGTGAATACACCAAATTTAAAGGGGCTGGACTTCTTTCTGCTGAATCAATTCTTTCCTTCTCACTAGGTGGAATTGGCTTTATGGCGATTGTTGCAGCTTTCTGGTGTGCAACTAATACCACTGTTTACCCAACAGAATGGTATGGAGAGCCTTTGATTCAGAAATTTGTGATCGCTCCAGGTTGGGTTGATTCAGTAGACCTTAGTGGTGGTGAAGCATTTGGGCATTCTTCTAGAGCCTATTTGGCCAATTTTCACTATACGGTTGGATTCTTTGCCCTTCAAGGACACCTTTGGCATGCTCTTCGTTCAATGGGATTTAATTTCAAGGATCTCCGGAATACATTCGCTGTAGCCAGTTGAATAGACCGGGGTTTTAACTAATTACAATTCTCAAGCCTCGTCATAAAGACGGGGCTTTTTTGTTTCCGAATTTAAGGGAATTGGAATTCAAAAAATCAAGACCTCTAACTATTCCAACCATATGAATTGAGCAGATTGTAGTGTTCAGAGCGTATTGCCTAATTTTGACTCTTAATTATGCAGACCTATGGAAATCCAGACGTCGCCTACGGGTGGTGGGTTGGTAACTCAATGGTCACCAACCGCTCAGGCCGATTCATAGCCTCGCATGCTGCGCATACAGGTTTGATTGCTTTCGCGGCTGGTGCAAACACCCTTTGGGAGTTTGCACGCTATGACCCTTCCTTGCCAATGGGGCATCAAACCTCAATAAGTCTTGCTCATTTGGCATCTATCGGCATTGGCTTCGATGAAGCTGGCGTCTGGACAGGTGCAGGTGTTGTGACAATAGCTATTCTCCATCTGATTTTGTCGATGGTCTATGGAGCTGGTGGTCTGCTTCACGCTGTGGCATTTGATGCAGACATCCAAGAAAGCTCAGTAATTCAAGCTAGAAAGTTCAAATTGGAATGGGATAACCCAGACAATCAGACTTTCATCCTTGGCCACCATTTGATCTTTTTTGGTGTTGCTTGTATCTGGTTTGTTGAATGGGCCAGAATTCACGGCATCTATGACCCTGCTATTGGCGCAGTACGTCAAGTCAATTACAACCTTGATTTGACTCAGATCTGGAACCATCAATTTGATTTCTTGGCTATTGACAGTCTTGAGGATGTCATGGGCGGTCACGCTTTCTTGGCTTTCTTTGAAATTGGAGGTGGTGCATTCCACATTGCTACCAAGCAAATTGGTGATTACACCAATTTCAAAGGTGCAAAGGTTCTCTCTGCTGAAGCGATTCTTTCTTGGTCATTAGCAGGTATTGGCTGGATGGCAATTATTGCTGCTTTCTGGTGTGCAACTAATACCACTGTTTACCCAACAGAATGGTATGGAGAGCCTTTAGCTCTTAAGTTTGGCCTTGCTCCTTATTGGATTGACACTGTTGATCTAGGAGACAGTGCTCACACAACTCGTGCCTGGCTTACCAATGTTCACTACTACCTAGGCTTTTTCTACATTCAAGGTCACTTATGGCATGCATTGCGTGCTATGGGCTTTGATTTTAAGAGGCTTAAGGATGTTGAATTTGGTCCACATGGAAGGGCTCCAGCTCTTAATGATTGAATCTGAACGATTCATAGGAGACTTTTAATTAGAGTTTTCTGGATTAACTGCTAAGAAGCCTCGCCATTAAAGCGAGGCTTTTTTTTGTGTTTTTTCGCTTTTATCCGAGAAAATGGGTTGAAAATTTTATTTTCAGGATGATTCCAAGAAAAATTTGTAAGATTTACCAATTTCATGTGCTAGTGAAGTTGGAACGAGATTTCGGTTGATTGTTTTAGGTGATGAGAGGCTCTCTCGTTTGTAAGAACCCTTTGCCAGCAGCTGTTCTCAAGGATCTGTTCTCGCCTGGTTAGGACTTTGGGATCTTGATACGGCTAATGAATTTCGGTCTTCAGGAGCGAAATAAGCAACATGAGCAATGCTTTCTAAATAAAGACCTTTAACTATTCCGCGCATATCAATTGAGCAGCTTGTAGTGTTCGGAGGTTATTTTGCATTTATCAGCTAAAAATCATGCAGACCTATGGAAATCCAGAGGTCACCTACGGGTGGTGGGCTGGTAATTCTGTGGTCACCAACCGCTCAGGCCGATTCATCGCCTCTCATGTAGGTCACACTGGATTAATTTGCTTCGCGGCTGGTGGTAGCACCCTTTGGGAGCTTGCACGTTTTGACCCCTCTCTACCCATGGGGCATCAGAGCTCACTATTCCTTGCACATTTGGCCTCCATTGGTATTGGCTTCGATGAAGCTGGAGTATGGACTGGAGTAGGTGTTGCATCAATCGCTATCGTCCACCTAGTTTTTTCCATGGTTTATGGAGCAGGTGGACTATTGCATGCTGTTCTGTTTGAAGAAGATGTCCAAAACAGTTCAGTTATTCAAGCCAAGAAATTCAAGCTCGATTGGAAAGACCCAGACAATCAGACTTTCATCCTTGGTCATCATTTGATCTTTATGGGTGTCGCATGTGTCTGGTTTGTTGAATGGGCCAGAATTCACGGCATCTATGACCCTGTCTTAGAAGGCGTACGTCAGGTTAATTACAACCTTGACCTGTCAATGATTTGGCAACGTCAGTTTGACTTCCTAGAGATTGATAGTCTTGAAGACGTCATGGGTGGTCATGCTTTCTTGGGTTTTGCAGAGATTACTGGTGGTGCATTCCACATCATCGCAGGGTCTACTCCATGGCAAACAAAACGTCTTGGAGAATTCAGCAAATTCAAAGGAGCAGAACTTCTTTCGGCTGAGGCAGTACTTTCTTGGTCATTAGCTGGTATTGGTTGGATGGCAATTGTTGCAGCTTTCTGGTGTGCATCAAATACAACTGTTTACCCTGAATCTTGGTACGGAGAGGTACTTGAATTTAAGTTTTCAGTAGCTCCTTATTGGGTAGATACTGGTGATCTCTCTGATAGCTCAGCGTTCTGGGGCCATAGCACTAGAGCTGCGTTATCCAATGTCCATTATTACTTAGGCTTCTTTTTCCTTCAGGGGCATTTCTTCCACGCTCTGCGTGCATTGGGATTCAATTTCAAGAATGTACCAAGCGCTATAGGAAACCAGAAGGCTTCTAACATCATTACTATTGATGGCTAAGTTTTAAGGCCTTTGGTTCTTTCTCAAAAAGAATGAACACGCACCAAGTTTTCCTAACCTCGTCATTCCGGCGAGGTTTTTTTTTGTCTCTCTTTGTCTTGCTTTTTAAAAGAATTAATCAAGCATTAGTTTTTATTTTGATTGGCTCAATGGAAAATTATCGAGCGCCAATCTCCAAGATCGCAGTCCCTGATAGCGATAAGAGATAGTAAGAACCCCTGTTTTTTTATTTGTTTTTTGGTGTTTAAGACCTTATAAGTAAAACCCTTATGCCACAGACCTTTTCGGATGCTAAACCGCTTCGCGCGCAAGGCTCCTTTTCATTGTAGTGTCCTTTCGTTTCGCGCCTTGAACTCTTAATTATGCAGACCTACGGAAACCCAGACGTCACCTACGGGTGGTGGGTTGGTAATTCTGTGGTGACCAACCGCGCTGGCCGATTCATTGGCGCGCATGTAGGGCATACAGGATTGATTTGCCTCGCGGCTGGTGGAAGCACCCTTTGGGAGCTTGCACGTTTTGACCCTTCTATTCCTATGGGTCATCAAAGCTCGATATTCTTGGCTCACTTGGCTTCTCTAGGCATCGGATTCGATGAGGCTGGTGTTTGGACTGGAGCAGGTGTTGCCACAATTGCGACTTTCCACTTGATTTTCGCAATGGTCTATGGGGGGGCTGCTTTATTGCATTCACTTCTATTTGATCCAGATTTGAAGAGTGGTCCTATTGGTCGTGTTGATAAGTTCAAGTTGGAATGGGATAACCCTGACAACCAGACTTTTATCCTCGGCCATCATTTGATCTTCTTAGGTGTTGCATGCATCTGGTTTGTCGAATGGGCCAGGATCCACGGGATTTATGACCCTGCCATTGGTGAGGTTCGCCAGGTTTTCCCTGGATATGGAGATTTTGGAAGGATATGGAGTCATCAATTTGACTTCCTTTCAATAGATAGTCTTGAAGAAGTAATGGAAGGCCATGCTTTCCTGGCTTTTGTAGAGATAACAGGTGGAGCCTTCCACATCGCCACAAGACAATTTGGTGAATACACCAAGTTCAAGGGTGCAGGTTTGCTTTCAGCAGAAGCTGTTCTTTCTTGGTCCTTAGCAGGCCTTGGTTGGATGGGAATTATTGTTGCCTTTTGGGCTGCGCAAAACACCACTGTTTATCCAATTGATTGGTATGGAGAGCCTTTAGCCTTCAAGTTTGGAATCTCACCTTACTGGGCTGATACAGGCAACATTTCCGATTGCAAATACTTCTTGGGCCATACTTCTCGTGCTGCCCTGGTTAATGTCCAATATTATTTTGGATTCTTCTGTATTCAGGGTCACTTATGGCATGCTCTAAGAGCATCTGGTTTTGACTTTAGAAGGATTCCTCAGTCTTTGACTGACTTAAGTACCTCATCTTCTGACTAAATAGAATCTTTGCAATTAGGGTCGAATGACTTTTTGATTGCTTTAGAGGTTATTAAAACCCGCATTAATGCGGGTTTTTTTATTGTAAATGCACCCAATTTGTATTTTTAATATTTTAGGGCTTAATTTTTTATCCTTGCTCTTTAGTTGGATGTAGGTAGCATATAGGTTCAATCTTAATATTGGAAAATTATTTTCACCTAATCATTTATATGGCCTCATTGCTGCTCTTTTCCTTGAGATATTGGTTGCCTGAAATTTATATTTCATAGGGAATGTAATCAGCTATTGATATAGAAAGGTAAGACAAATGAAGGGATCTATTAATACTATCTTCTTCGTAGACCCTTATCCAGCAAGCTTTTTGATTTTCCAAATTTAAAAGCAAATCCGATTAATGCCATTATTTATTTTTCTTCTGGCAATCGACTGTATACCTGCTTCTTGTGTTGTGAGGGTATCGTTAATTCATTTTTTCTGAGGTTGATATATTGGAGGTATTTGTTTGTTCTTCATTTTGCAATTGGTCTATCTGTTTAGAGTATATATAAATGCTGTTAGGTGCATTATGGATGGCAGTATTTTTAGATTGCTAGCCGTTTGAAGGGCATCTGGCTTTAGGTGGCTTCTTTTAGAGTGTTTTTGTTCTTTATCGGATGGAATCAAATTACAAGAGAAGATTTGACCTTTCTTTCAATGATTCGATCCCATCTCAGTGTTCTTAGGGCTTGAAAGGACAGACCTTTAGAAAGATTTGACAGCATTTACACTCAAGTTTGTAACGATCTCAGGCAAAGCTGTTTGACTCACTCGTTGTTCGGCTATTAATAAGCCGATTTATGTTTTGCTCTGATGGATTTAATCCACATTCTTGATTTTGCAGCTCAGCTGCCGCATCCATCTGATCTAGGCTTGGTTAAGCCAAGCAATGGTTTGTCTATAGTTCCTGCAATTTTTGGTTTAATTGCTTTTTTTCAGGTAGCAAACTTTTTCTGGTATGCCCGTGAGGATAATGAGCCAAAGGCAGGATGGGGCCTAGATTCTGATGCTCCAGCTTTTAGCTATCGCTGGAAACAATTTATTGGTGTTCAAATCTTGGTAATTATTGTGGCAAGTTCAGTGATCCTTGCAGGACCAGAAAAAATATTTTTCCCACTAGGTCTTAGATAGTCCGAAAGTGGCATTAATTGGAAGAGGCCTGGGCAAGTTCCTTTTGCTCAGGCTTTTTTAGTTTGCTGGTAGGGGATAGGGGATAGGGGATTAAGGCATTTTTTGGCTTAGATGAGCCTAGATTTGAGGGTTGAATTTTCAGTTTGATTGCCTTTTGGCTGTTTTTAACGCATATGCCCCGACTTCTAAGATCAAAGCTTTTTTGCACTGAAAGAAAGGAGGATTTAGCGATTTTGTGCTTCATCCACAATGTGTTCAGTTTTCGAGATGCAACAGATTCTTCCTCGCTGAGGTGCTTCTGGTTTATAAATACCGGGATTCACAAAACCGGGCTTTTTATAAGGCCTCCTTTTATTGATGGATTTAACCCACATCCTTGATTTTGCTACTCAGCTTCCACATCCTTCTGATTTAGGCTTGGTGAAGCCTTCAGGTGGATTTCAGTTGATACCATCCATTTTTGGTGTTATCGCTATTATTCAAGTCTCTCAGTTTCATTGGTATGCCCGTAAAGGCAATGACCCCTCTGAGCGCTTTACTCGCTAGTTCTCCCTGAGGAGATCAGCAAATCCTATTTCTTGACTTTCTACTAGTTAAGAAATTCAAAAGCCATAGAACCTTTCATTGGGTTCTATGGCTTTTGAATTTTAGGGATACTGAGAATGCTTCGGCGCAGATGACTATGCATGAGGTCACTCAGGGCGTTAGAGCAGCCTTGCGAGGCTATTCAGGGAGCTCTGAAGGCCATTTAGTAAATCCATCCTTGCGGGCAAGAATTTCCAAGTTTCAAAGATAAAGCCCAATTTCTTAGGAGTGTGGTCTTGCTATTTAAGAAGATTGTTAAGACAACTCGATTTTTTTTCTATATATACCTCTTGAAGATTTGCTATCAACCAAAAGATAGTGTATTCAAAGAAGCTCTATCTTTTTCATTGCTTCAAGACAGAGCTCTTATTACTGTTACTCTACTCAGAAAAAAAGAGTTATTAATATGTTTATTCTCTTTGAGTTAGAAAGTTTGTAGCTGTTGACTTTCGTTTTTTGAGTTATTTATATTTTCAGAATTTACAATTAAATTCGAGATAGTGATTCCACCTAGAAAAATAATGATTGGGGAAATAAGAAAAGATATGACTTTGAACTTGAATTCATGAGACTTGTTTCTTGACTCCCTTAAATGATCATCTTTTGTGATTGTAAAGGTATTATCTATATTATTTATATTATCTATTGGAGTATCACAATTTTTATTTTGAATATGAGTATAGATTTCTTTTGGTTTTTTGTTGATTGACTTTGTGTATGAAGTACTTATCTTTTTTTCGGAAGTTTCATCTGTAAGTGGTTCGTTACAGCAACACCTTAGGATTTCGCTATTTGAAACTTTTGAGCCTTCTCGAGAGATGTCTAGAAATAAAATATTAAGATCTTTTGACGCTCCTTTACGTGATAAGAATGGTCCAAACCAATAGACAACATGAGGTTCTATTGTCTCAACTCTAGCCCACCATGCTAGCCCTAGAATGTTTGATAACTTTAGGATTGATTCCCATAGGAGAACTAATAAAAGGAGGAAAATCTCTATTAAATAGGATGGTTGAGACATTTTATTTACTTGACTATTCATCTTTTGCTTACTCTTCATGCAAATGGTTTTGAAGATCATTTTCCTTCTTTAAAGCCTCTTCATTCAATACCATTTCAATGAGTTCTGACTTCTTTAATCTAGAGATTCCTTGCATCCCTTGCAATTTATGCCTAAGCTCTGAATTTTTTGTCTGACTAAGTTCTTTCCTTCTCTCTTCTAATAGCATCTTTTGAATAGCCTCTGGATTATTAAGTATCAATGAACTTAGTTGATTGTTATTAAGGTTTGAGGTGATGTCTACGCTATTCAGTATTGATTTCATTTCTTCTTTGTTTTTTTTTGCAACTAACCTTGTGGGAAAGTCTTTAATATTTAAATCATCCAGGCTTGGTTCTATGCCTTTGCTTGCATCTGAAAATCCTGATTTTGGATTCGGTATTATTAAATTAAGGACTTTAAAAGTTGCTTCAATAAACACTAGAATAGCAAGAATGAAATGTTGTAGAATTTTTTCATTGGATGCATTATTGTATTTAGGTTTGGTTCCCATGAGGCATTAGCGTTGAGTAAGAAAAAAAGATAAATATTTTTAGTAAGAAGGATTTTCTATTTAATTTTAATCTATAGAGAGCTCTTGGATTTGATAGTCAAGTAATTCAGCTGAAAAAGTAGGCTATTTCAGCAGCTTTTAGACCTTCCCATCCTGCATCAAGAAGCCTTTGGTTCATCGTTTCTTGATCATAATGCTTTGAGCCTGTGGCTATTATTTTTTTCCTCATGGCTATGCGAACCCGACAGATCCTTTCGGCTTCTTTCTGCATTACCTCCTTGTAAAAACCAATCATTTCCTTAGGCAAAGGAGTTCCGTTTAAATCGATGCCATCTTGAATGGCGCTTTCGATTGACTCTGGAATAGCATCGAGGCCCTCAGGCCCATCGATATTTTCGATGTTGTTGCTGGAGGCGTTCAAGGCTTTGGAATTTAAAAATACAACGCTATTTTGCTGCTCTTTCTCCCTAATGGCAAAACAACTGTTCATTTTTTTGGGCGGATGCAATTAGAGTTGGATTAGAAAAAGCTTGCTTTCGCTAAAGATTCGCTGGTTTTTTGGGAAGAATCCTGTCCTGGACTTGGTTTATGAGCTTTTGACCCTTTGATGACAAGAAATCTCAATATCCTAAATGTGTTGACGAGAATTTGTAATAGATTTAAGACCCGTTGAAAAACTTCTGCTGGGATAACTCTCTTTTCAGAGAAATCACTGAATTTTGCTATACCCTTCTAATTTGTAAGCCACAAGAGTTTGGTGAAATCTTTGGCACAACCATCTACTCAACAAGTACTTGCTAGTTCTTCTATCTGGGTAGCAGCCGCTTTGAATTTATTACCTGGTCTTGGAACTGGATATATATATCAAAGACGTTGGAAAGCCTATTGGATGACATGCTTCTTTTCAGCTTTTTGGGTTGTTTTTCGCTTTTTGACGCAAGTAGGACTAGATATTAATGATCCTGTTGAAGCTCAGTCGGATTCCATCGGTTTTTATGGACTACTCATAATCTCAATCTTTACAGCTTGTGAGGCTGGTTTGGCCACAAAGAATGCTAGAGAGAATTGTTGATCAATTATGAGGGTTTTAGCTCTTACTCTTGTCTTGCCATCTTTTGCATTTGGATCAAATCTTTTTAGTCTCCACCACCATTACAACTCCATACTTTAGACGGGATGCCAGCGTTATTAGTGCCATCAGTACGAAATGTTCTTTCAATACAATCGTTTTGTGATTTGGCCCATTGAGCTAGTGGTATAAGCGAGATGGCGATAGCAAGTAGGCTAAAACTAGTTATTGAAGCTAAAATTGTCTCTATTTTTAGTTTGGAGATTTTGTTGATGATCATATTTATGTATCCTCAGAAACGTTGAGTTGTTAATGCTAGTGGTTAATTCAAACTATAGCTTATTTCTCTTGGCTTTATCAAAAAGCAATCAGTTTTGAATGCTTTAGCATAATCAGGATTAATTCACCATTAAACCAACTGATGCATTTTTATTAGTCTATGAAGATTACTAACCAAAGGTTTGACCATTGAAGCCCCATTGTTTTGGATCTTTATCTTCAAAGCAAATGTAGATTCTATTTTTTGGAATACCAGTTTGGCTTGCAATAAGATTGCAAAATGATTCTGTCATTTCTCTAGGATGTAAGGAACCAATGGATTTGATTTCTACGTAGCAGCATGGGTCTACAGTTCCGCCAAATGTCATTGGAACATTCTCCTGTAAAAGAGTCATAACGTATTGCTCAGGCTTTCCTGTTAGTTCAGATAACTTCTGAGATAGAAGGTTAAGAAGATTTTCGCTGTTTGAAATTGGACCATTTGAGGTCTTTAGGTGAATTAATGGCATACCTTAAAATATTAAGTATCTTAGCTAAGATAAGACAATAAATAAGTTCATTGTGGCTTTGAAACATTTAGTTTCGTTCCTACAATCCCTTTGAAAATAGACTAAATTATTTAATTAACTGCTATATTAAACGAAATTATAATGCCAAAAAATAAGTCTAGACAAAAAAACAAGTACGATGCCACCAAATCAGCTGGTGAGTCCTCGAGAGCTAAATTAGTTTTATTTATCTTTGGAATTGGACCAATAATCTTGATCACTTTCTTCTTGGCGGCTAATGGTTTCTTTAGTTGAGATCTCTGTTTTGTCGATACCGTAAAGGAAGGAAATCTTTATTTTTTAATGAATTAGGATTTTGTGAGGTTGCTTTGTGAATCCATTGTGTTTTGATTTAAGAGAATCGAAAAATGACCTTGAAAAAGTATTGGCCATCTCTTGCTTGCTCGGGAGTCTTTTCTCTAAATAGCTTTATTCGAATCTCCAGAGATAAATTTGCTGCTCTTCTTAGCCTTCAAAGTCAAGGCAAAATGGATTTCTTGGAAACTTCAGTTGAATATACTAGTACAAAAAATATACATTGGGCAAATAGAGACTTTCGTAGAGAGTATGCTGCTAATTGAATTGAGAGTTTGTTCGAGTAGAGTTTGATTTTATCAAATATATTTTTTACCACCTTTTTTATTGTACGTGAAGACCTCACCTCTATCATCTTTAAAAAACATCTTTCCATCCAGTTTTGATTTACCAAATTTGTTTAATCTTGCACGATGAATGTCGGCTTTTTCTCTTAGGTCTGCCTCCTGATCTTCTATGCTTATAATTATATTGTTATTGGGATCTAGCAAAAGTACATCTAGCGCACCTTCTTTTAGTCTTTGCTTAAGATGATTTTTGTCTTTAAATTTATGGCGAAATCTTTGAATAAGTGAAGGTTGAGCTTGAGAATATCTATTTTTTTTAATCAGAGATAAAGATATTATAACTAAGAATAAAATGATTATCAATATAAGTGATTTCATTGCTAAATCCCATACATGTTATCTCAAGTAAAACAGAAAAATCTCGATAATCAATATAGAAGTGATTTTTGTTTAGAGCCTAATGAACCATCATTATACAGAATTGATTGCATGTATGTTTTATTTAATTATGATTTTCAAGTCAACCCCTGCTTTTGATTTTTTTGAGAGTACTTCTTTTTTGACAGCACCTTTTCTTAATGCTGAAAGTAGAATAAATATTGATTCTATGAATAGTATTGATAGGCTTAATGCAAAAAATATCATTTGGTAAACTATATTTTTTTTAGTTCGAACCTTTTCTGTTTGCATTGTTCTAATCAAAATTGGAATAAAATCTTTTTTTTAAAAATCATAATTTGACTTCCTTCTAGATCCTGTCGTTGGATATGGACCGAGATGACTAACGCATTCGGCACCATAATGGCAGCCTAAACTTATAGCTTTCTCTATATTCCAACCGGCTGAGATCCCAGCCGTTACAGCTGCAGCAAAGGTGTCACCACAACCGTAAGAATCAATTGGCTTTTGATCAATATGTTTGGCTTCATACCGCCCACCAGGAGATACTATGCCTCCACGCTCTCCTTGGGTACTAATCTGAATTTTTGCTAGAGGAAATATTTTCTGAGCCTCTCGCTGTTCTTGTTGATCCAATGCACTTCCAATTAATACATCTACAATGACTTTGCTGCTTAAAATTATTTCTGCTCCAATTCTTGGAGTTGCTGTGAGGACTTTGGCTTCTCTGCAGTGAAGGACGCCGATTTCATCAGTGGCAGTAACAAATATGCCATCAAATTTTTTAAGTTCATTCCAAGGAAGTGGATCTTGGCCGCATGGTTGAAGCCGTTCTCCGATGACAGTAATTGACCTCTCCCCATTTGAGTTGATCATGCTTATGCCCTTTCTCGTGGGTTTGTCTCTCCATGCCACCTTTGGAATTAACCCTAGTTGGCAGAGTCTTTTGTAACTTCTTTCCCCAATCATATCCTTGCCTAGGGAAGTGAAAAAATGGACGGGACTCCCTGTGATTCGAGAAAGATTTATGGCGGCAACAGCCCCTCCACCTCCTACGTCTTTCAAATACTCCTTTCCATGACAAATAGTCCCTGCTTTAGGATATTGATTGACTGAAAGAAAGCTCATCCATTCAACATGTCCTACCACTGCTAATTTAAGCTTCGGCAATTTAGGCAATTCTGAAAAGATTTTAGTTTTCATTTTTAATTTCTGATATTATTTTGATAAGGATGCAAATATTCTTGAAATTTAATTATAAACAATATCCCTCTAAATCACGATAAATATTTTTTTGTGTATTTGTTTGGTTTGTAATTTTGGGATTACCACTTATTGCTATTGATAAAGGTGATTTTGGAGTGTTGTATGTTTGTCCC
>QCFO01000017.1 GCA_003280225.1 Prochlorococcus sp. AG-363-K07
ATAGGTTCATTATTGGGATTCCTACTGCGTCTTTTAAACGAAATCCGTTATACCCTTCAATATTTCCTACCTTATTGGCTCGTAGGTCCTTTCCTCTTTATATTTTGTGTTGTTGGCTTAATTGTACTCATACAGTATGGATGGCCCTGGTGGAATAAAAACATCAAGCAAGATTGGAAAAAGCGTAAGCCAAAGGCCAATAATCTAGTAGTTCCACAAAATATCCAACAAGCAGTCCAACAAAGCCTTGAAAGTGTTGACAAACTAATTGAGCGGATTCAAGACAATGTTGCGAAAGAAGGGCTCAAGCAACAAAAAGAAAGGGTCGCCAATGAACTTGCAAGGGGTGATTTAGTTGTTGTTGTTTTTGGCACAGGCTCTAGTGGCAAAACATCCCTTATCAGAGCAATGCTCAATGAAATCGTTGGAGAAGTTGCCGCCTCCATGGGATCTACCCAAACAAGTCAGCGGTACAGATTAAGGCTTAAGAGACTTAAGAGGGGATTGCAACTAATAGACACACCAGGCATTTTTGAAGGAGGGGAAGATGGTCTTAGTCGTGAGAAAGAAGCAAGGCAACAAGCAAGTAGTGCTGATCTAATATTAGTAGTCGTAGACGGAGATCTTCGGGCAGGAGAATTAGAAGTAATCAAAAGCATTGCGGATGTAGGGAAGCGACTGTTGCTTGTCCTAAACAAATGTGATTTGCGTAGCGAAGAAGAAGAACGCAAACTCATATTTTTATTAAAGAGTCATTGTGTTGGGTTTATAGATCCTGATGACATAATTCCAACCTGTGCATCCCCGCAATCACTTCCTGCTCCTGGAACTAGACCTTGGCAACCACCAACAGAAGTCGACAAACGAGGAGACTTAATAAAGTTAGAAATTCTGTGGATTGAGTAAATAAGCTAAATGCAGCACCGGTATTCCTAATAAGACGAAATCCTATTAGATTTGGAATAATTATTCGTGTAGTATTATGGCTTAAAAAAGCTGTTGCGATAGCTTTACTTGCTTGATCTGTAATGATCACAAGAAAACTAATCAGAAAAAGCCATTTCTTTTTGAGTAATAGTTTTCTCATTCAATAAAGAGAGCACGTTTTAACCCTAGGGAAATAATGCCGACGCCTGGACACAGAAGCAATTGTGCTGGAAATGGACCGATAGAATATTTGTAGAGAAGTTCTGGAAGTGTTTCTGACCAGTCACTTCCAATTGAGCCAATTATTAGATATGCACCTCCCCAGAGGTGTATAACAATTAACCCCGCTAATGCGCATAGTGTCAGGTATATAAGATCGTTGGAATCGGCATTCCTTGATAAGCGTCCACTTACCCAAGCAGCTGGCAGAAAAGCCGTTAAATATCCGAAGCCTGGTGATCCTATATATTCTAGATTTCCTCCCCCATGGAACGCAGGAAAATAAAACAGGCCAATAGTCAAATAGGCAATTGATGCCATTACCCCAGACCTTGGGCCACATACCAAGGAGCAGAGCAAAAGTGCTGGCACTTGTAAAGTACTAGGTAGATCAAGAACTTTGGGAGGAATTGTCAGTCCAGGGATAATGATGGCTGAAGGAAATAAACCTCCTACAAGCATCATCATGAGACCTGCGAAAGTTCCAGCCCAAATTGCTAATACCCTCATATGGGGAATCGCAACTTCATCCATCCTGCATTAGGAACGAATTAATTACTAGCCCTATGGATTATTCTATTGGTGATAATGTTTCATTGGCTGTACCTCTGCCTTATTTGAAGACAGCGGAATCAATGCCAATGCTACGTCCACCTGATCTAGTCTCTACAGAAGAGGTTGGTAAGATTGTCGCGTTAAATCCTAAGGATGTAGTTAGTGTTAAATTTCGTCGAGGTACATTTCTGATACCGCGCCAACATCTAAGAAAATGTCTATAAGTTAATAAAAACCCTTGATTCTTTAACTGCTTTCAAAAATTTTAATTCCATTTATAGCCGATTTTATTAATTGTAGCTTTTGGCCCGCATAGACTTAAAAAGGGCTTATTGAGATATTCACCTGCAATTTTCTGTAAATGATTTGGCGATAAAGAGTCTATTCTTATAAGACTCTTTGTGTCATAGTCATCATCAAGACCGAATGCTCTCAGTTGAGCTCTTCTCTCCGCACGCTGACTAATAGTTTGAGAATTATGAGCCAATTGTCCCTTGAACTTTGCTTTAGCGAGAGACATCTCCTTTAGTGAGATTTTATTTTCTTGTAGATTCTCCCAGAGTTCTTTCAATAGTTGAATTGTAATGGATGCTTTTTCTTCGCTTGTGGACACATGAATAAGGAATGGAGCTGCTCCTTCTCGAATAGGGTGGTGGATACCCACATCGTAAGCAACACCATTCTCTTCTCTTAGCTTTCTAAATAAAAGACTTGACATACCTGAGCCAAGATAGCTGGCCATTAGTCGTAGTGCTAAGTCGTCATGGTGTCTATGAGAAATGGTTGGCAAGCCGAGCATTATGACAACTTGACCAGTTTCTTCTGCTTGCAAAGTTATTCTAGTCCCATTTCTCTTAGGTAAACTCATCATTTTGTTGTCATCCGAAGAGATTATTTCAGTTCGACTATTAGTCAGAAGTCCATGAAAAGCTTTCATTCCTCGAATCTTATTTTCTAGGTCTGTTGGCAACGTTCCTGCAAGAGCAATGAATTTTTCTTTCCCTTTGATGTTTTTAGCCAAGTGAAGAAGACAACTATTGTCGATCTCTTTTATGTCTTTGGATATGCCAAGTGGGTCATGACCATAGGGACCGTTTCCATAGGCAAGTGTTCTCCACCCATCAAATGCTAATTGAAATGGATTTTCCTTTTGTCTTTCTAATGCCTGAAGGCTTAATTTCTTTTCCAGTTTTATTTGATCTTCATCTAAGTGAGGATCGCTAATCATCCACCCAATTAGAGATAATAAATGTTCTGAGTCGCAGGAAGCACATTTGAGACTTATTAATAATCCGTCTTCGTATGCTTCACACCTAAGGCCTGCACCAAGACCTTCAACAAGATTAGCTATCTCAATGTTGTCATAGGGCCCACAACCTCTAGTCATTAGAGATCCAAGAAGTTGATGCGCACCTTTTTGACCTGAAGGATCATTGCTACTTCCACCTCTGATCCATGCTTTTGCAGCTAGTATTCCTGGAACCTTAATAGGATCTAGTGAAAAATTAATAGGTGCCATTTCACACTGATAAGGGTGTTGCAATTAAGGTGTAACTCTTTTGAGGCTGTAACTCACAGAGAATTTCTTTCTTTAGTCTTTCTGCCGACCAATACTGGATGTGTTGGAGAGGAGCAAGTAGAGACTGTTGCCTGCCCCATAGCATATGCGTACCTGCCATCCCTGCAATCTGGCTAGGTAGTTCTAGACTAAAGCAGAGGCTATTCCTTACTAGATGACATGCTCTGTCTAATTCCTTTTTGTCTACAGCAGTTATTAGTGATTCTATAAGTAGATTATTTATTTCATCCTCTACTTGTTCAACATCTTCTACTTTGCAGCATGCCTCTAGAAGAACAAGACCACCTTGTTCAAGCACAGTTATATCCATATCTACGGATTCTACGATTTGCAGCTCTTCTCTGAGCCGTCTTATGAGTCGACTGCTGCGCCCTTCGCAGAAAATTGTGGTTGCTATGTCTGCTCCCATGATTAACTGTTGGTCATGGGCAGCAGCTATTGGCCAGGCTTTGAGTATTCGAGCTGATTCAAGTCTTGCTATTTGGATTGTTTCTCGTCCAGTTTTGAAGTTGATTCGAGAAACTCCAGCATTTCCTTTGATTGAAGCATTCTTTGGACTGAGGGTTGAGAGATGACTTCTATTTATGAAATGAATCATTTCATCTTGTATTCCACCGGCAATTGAAAGGCAGCAGTTTTCACTTGTGTATAAACGATTATGAAAATCTTTCATTCTCTTTGGAGTTAGATTCTCAAGGCTTTCTTTAAGACCAAGGATTGGTCTTCCATAAGGGTGGTCTTTCCAGCAACTACTTAATAGTTGTTGGAATACTTGTTCTTCTGGCTGGTCATTATGCTGGGCTATCTCTTCCAGTACAACTTCCCTCTCCATTGCGAAGGGATCTGGTAAAAGGGCAGGATTAATTACAAGATCAATTAAAAGTTCGAGAGCTGGTTCTACTACCTTTTGGGGCACTTGTACGTAAAAATGAACATCATCAAAACCCGTAGCAGCATTGCTGCTGCCTCCAAGAGCCTCGATTTTTCTATCAAACTCCCCTGCTTTATGAGTATTACTACCTTTGAAAACCATGTGTTCCAGGAAGTGGGCGAGTCCTTCTTCACCTGCTTTCTCCAACGAGCTTCCTGCTCTAAACCACAGATCAAGACAAGTAAGTGTTGCGTCAGGCATAGATGCAATAACACATTTAGTTCCATTACCCAAGCTCCAATGCTGGAGCTTGGGTCCTTGAAGTGAGTTTCTCAGAGTTGTTTTACAAAGCTCCATTCTGAACCTTGATGCGTCGTGTTTTTTTCTTCATCAGATAGCAATCAAAGACTCCATCCTTTTTTAGAGTCTTTGGCATCTAAAATTAGACTAAGAAGGTCTAGTCTGCCAGACCTTTTATTAATGGAAATGCGGTCGGATTTGCTAAATATTAAGGGTCAACTTGATGGAGATCAGTTTTTTATAACTAATGAGCTGCATTATGCCCGAGGTTTTAGAAAACTTCATTTGGAATGTGCAAGGATCGGTCAAGGATTGCAAATTCTACATTGTGTAATGTTCCCTGATCCTGTTTATGATATCCCGATATTTGGAGTTGATGTTGTATTGACTTCCTCAGGTATTTCAGCTGCAATAGTAGATCTCTCTCCTGTCTCTACCAGTTTGCCCTCATCGATTTGCACACAGTTAACTAATGTATCTAATTTACCTTTTAGATCTGTTAGGGACTTGCCAGAATGGGGCAACATATTTTCAGACTATGTAATTTTTATTCGGCCTGAAGATGAATTTGAGGAACGACATTTCTTGGATTTAGTAGATAAATATTTAAATATTCTTATCCAATATTCTCTGTCTATTAAGCCGAAACGGTCTGATGAAATATCCACAATTAAAAGAACTCAGTATCAACGTTTTTATTGTTTACAACAAAGGAGAAATGATAAGACTAGAAATGTTTTAACAAAGGCATTTGGGCAGGAATGGGCGGACAGATACATTAACACTCTTCTTTTTGACAGTCCATGAAAATATATAAGGGTAAAATACTACGGAACTTCTTGATTTCTGGAATTGGCATTTCACTTGTCTTTGGAATCTCCTCTTGTCAGGAAAGTTCTATTCCCAAAGATTTGTCATTTGAAGCTGAGCAATCTATTAGGCCCCTAGAAGGAGTTGCCGCTTTAGGTCAACTTTCTCCTCTGGGAGATATAAGGAAACTTGCAGCTCCACTAAGTGGTTTTGGAGGTACACCAAGAGTTGCAAATCTTCTTGTGAATGAGGGTGATTCTGTTAAGAAAGGACAAGTTCTTGCAGTATTTGATAACCGTCCTCAAATTATTGCCGACATTAGAAGATTGACAGCTAGAAAAAATACACTTGAAATTGAAATAAGGATGCAGGAGCGTACTATCAATCGCTATAAGCAAGCCGCTATTGAAGGAGCTACTTCTCTTGTCAGTTTAGAAGTTAAGGAAGATCAATTGATTAAACTTGATGGGCAAAGGGAAGAGACCATTGCAGAATTAATTCGCCTAGAGGCAGATCTTGAAAATAGTGAATTAAAAACCCCTATTGATGGTGTTGTATTGAAAATCAGTGCTCGTGAGGGAGAGCGACCAGATATTGATGGGGTTTTAGAAGTTGGGGCAAGCCAATCAATGGAAGCAGTTATTGAGGTTTACGAGTCTGATATTAAAAGAGTAAGGATTGGTCAGTCTGTTTCTCTTATAAGTGAGAATGGAGGATTTAAAGGGACTCTTTACGGATTAGTAAAAAGGATCAGTCCGCAAGTCAGACAACGTAAAACATTATCTACAGATCCAACTGGAGACGCAGATGCTCGGGTCGTACAAGTAAGAGTTTCACTTGACTCACAGTCAGCTGAGCTTGTCAGAGAGCTGACAGGCATGAAAGTAATAGCACGTTTTGCGACACTGTGAAGATTGATTTTTTTCGCTTCAGAAGAATTCCTCTTGCCTGGCTGTTATTAACTAGGCAACCATTTCGACTTCTGGTTGCGCTTGCTGGTATTTGCTTTGCGGGAATATTGATGTTTATGCAGCTTGGTTTTCGTGATGGATTGTTCGAAGCAAGCGTAACTGTCCACAAATTGTTTGATGCAGATGTTGTTCTGATCAGCCCTCGTTCGATGAGTTCTATCAGCATGAGCGGCTTCCCTCGAAGGAGGCTAATTCAAGCTATGGCTCATCCAGATGTCATTGGTATTTCTCCTGTTAATTGGAATTTTCTCCTTTGGCGCAATCCTGAGAAACTTACCACTAGGTCTATTCTTGCTTTAGGTTTTGAACCTGGTGATCCCTTGTTGAAGGATGAAGGATTTGAATCTAGCTCAGATGCTCTTAAAAATAGAGGAAGAGTCCTCTTTGATGAGCTTTCCAGACCTGAATTCGGCCCTATAGCCGAAAGATTTCGAGAAGGATTAGTAGTTGAAACTGAGGTTGCGGGAAAGAGGGTAAGAGTAGCTGGATTAGTCGCTTTAGGGCCTTCATTTGGTGCAGACGGAAATCTGATCACTAGTAGAGAAACCTATCTTCAACTCATGCCAAGTCTTCCTCCTGGAAGTATTGAAATAGGTCTTATTAGATTGTCATCTGAATCAAATCCTTACGAGGTTGTTAAGTCCCTTAGGAATTCACTTCCTAATGATGTAAGGGTTTTAACTCTTCAGGAATTTATTGACTTTGAAAAGAATTATTGGCGTTCAAGTACTTCTATCGGTTTTATCTTCACTCTTGGTGCCGCAATGGGTTTTATTGTTGGTTCGGTAATTGTTTATCAGATTTTATATAGTGATGTAAGTGATCACTTGCCAGAGTACGCAACCCTGATAGCAATGGGGTACCAAATCAAAACATTATTGGGAGTAGTTGCTCGTGAAGGTATGCTCTTATCTGTAATGGGATATATTCCGGCATACGTAGCTGGTGAGGCTCTTTATGCACTTGTGAGAAACTCTACAAAGCTACCAGTAGCAATGGATCCAAGTCGAGCTTTATTGGTCTTCTTTCTTATACTGTTTATGTGTATGGGTTCAGCATTGGTCGCAATGAGGAGATTAATCGATGCAGACCCCGCTGAGATATTTTAAATGTAACCTCATGATTTCTGACTCACTTTATATTCAAAATTCTGGTACTAATGGTTGTCCTTCGATAGAAATTAATGACTTATGTCATTGGTTTGGTAAAGGGTCTATGAGACGTAAGGTATTAAATTCTGTTTCGATGAAAATAGATCCAGGTGAAGTTGTTTTACTTACAGGTCCATCAGGTTGTGGTAAGACAACTTTGCTTACTTTGATTGGTGCTTTGAGAAGAATAGATCATGGGAACCTCTCAGTTTTTGGTTGTGATCTCAGAAAGGCAAACCGTCAAGTACGACAACAATTAAGAAGACAGATAGGAATGATTTTTCAAGGCCATAATCTATTGCAGTGCTTGACTTCTGAACAGAATGTTCAAATGGGTTCTGATCTTTTGAAAGGTCTTTCCTATCGAGCTAGGCGAGATCAGGCCCGTGAATGGTTAAGGGCTGTTGGACTGCAAGATCACATAAATAAGCTCCCTCACGATCTTTCCGGAGGACAGAAACAACGAGTGGCAATAGCTAGGGCTTTGGCAGCTAGGCCAAAGTTGCTCCTAGCAGATGAGCCAACTGCTGCTCTGGACAGTGTTACTGGCAGAGAGGTTGTTGATTTGCTTAAAAAATTGGCACTTGAACAATCCTGCTCGGTTTTGATGGTTACTCATGATCCAAGAATTCTCGATGTGGCAGACAGGGTGCTGAAGATGGAGGATGGGAAATTGATCTCAGCTTAGTAATAGGTCTGATTGATATTATTAGTGTGGTAAAAAAAAAGACATGGCTAAAAGAAGGAACCTCAAGAAGGAAAAGCAAGAAAGGAACCGGGCGTATGCTCGGAAATTCAAGAAAAGGAAGCTTCGAAATGATGGGAGGGGAGAAGGTGCTGGTAATGGAGTTACTGGTACTGCAAATAATGGTGGAGCTGCGGACTAGGTTCCTAAAGAAGCTCTTCAAAACTTTTTGATTGCTGTCGTATCTCTATCTTTGTAGATATGGTGGCTAAGTAAGAGAACTTAAATTATTAGTGTTTATAAGCATCGTTATCCCTACTTATAACCGCAGATCAATTCTGGAGAAGTGTCTTTCTGCATTAGAAAATCAATTCTATAGCTCTCATTTAGAAGATTATGAAGTTGTAGTTGTTGACGATGGATCAACGGATGGGACCCCAGCATGGTTAAAAACAGAGGCCTCTCGTTTTCCGCATGTTCGACTTATTGAACAGGAGCACGGTGGTCCAGCATTAGGTCGGAACCTTGGAGTAGAGCACTCTCAAGGTGACGTAATTCTTTTTATCGATAGTGATCTTGTTGTTACTAACTCATTTCTTCAATTCCATTCAAGGGCACTGATGCGTGCTTGGGAGTCTCAAGGAAATAGATATTGTTTTACTTATGGCTCAGTCATTAATACATCTAATTTTGACCACCCCACATCAGAGCCACACAAACTCAGAGATATTTCATGGGCTTATTTTGCTACAGGAAATGTAGCGATCGATAAGCAGATTTTAGAGAAGGCAGGATTATTTGATCCAAGTTTCCGATTGTATGGATGGGAGGATTTAGAGTTGGGAGAACGGCTTAGACATATGGGAGTAAAGCTTATTAAATGCCCTAATGCCGTCGGCTATCACTGGCATCCTGCCTTAAGTCTTGAACAAATCCCTTCACTAATACGTGTCGAAAAAGAGCGTGCAAAAATGGGTTTGGTCTTTTTTCGTAAACACCCTACTCTTCGAGTTCGTTTCATCATTCAGTTCACTTTTATTCATAGGATTCTTTGGGATTTGTTGACCCTTAGAGGATTGCTAAATGAAAGGAGTCTTAGGCCATTGCTTGTTTTCCTCATTCGACGCGGCTATCCAGGTTTAGCAATGGAGTTACTTCGGCTCCCTCTGAATCGGATAAGCGTACGCGAAATGTTCAGAGAAGCTGTCATCAAGGGACTCATTTGATCAGGCATTTTGATAGATTGGGATAGTATTTACAAATCACGCACATCTGTCCGTTTCGGGTGATGGTTGGCTAAGTCAAGTATTTCCTTGACTACCTCACATACCTGGCAGATGGAGGCGAACCCGAAACCTCAAAACTATGGCTGTTGTTACTCTTTCAGAGATGATGGAGGCTGGTGCTCATTTCGGGCATCAGACTAGAAGATGGAACCCAAAAATGTCTCGCTACATATATTGCGCGAGAAACGGTGTTCACATTATCGATCTTGTAAAAACTGCTGTATGCATGAACAGTGCATACAAATGGGCTAGAACAGCAGCCAGGAGTGGCAAACGATTTTTATTTGTTGGAACTAAAAAACAAGCTTCTGAAGTTGTTGCAATGGAGGCAACTAGATGTGGTGCTGCCTATGTGAATCAACGATGGTTGGGCGGGATGCTTACAAATTGGACAACTATGAAAGCACGCATAGATCGTTTGAAGGATCTTGAACGTATGGAATCCAGTGGTGCTATTGCAATGCGTCCTAAAAAAGAAGCAGCAGTTTTGAGAAGAGAGCTTGAACGGCTTCAAAAATATCTCGGTGGCTTGAAAGGAATGAGAAGATTGCCGGATGTTGTAGTACTTGTCGATCAAAGGCGAGAAACAAACGCTGTTTTAGAGGCTAGGAAGTTGGATATTCCTCTTGTATCAATGTTAGATACTAATTGCGATCCAGATCTTTGCGAGGTTCCCATCCCTTGTAATGATGACGCAGTCCGTTCAGTTCAATTGGTTCTAGGTAGACTCGCTGATGCAATTAACGAAGGCCGCCATGGTTCAAACGAACAACGCGGGGGAGACAATAGAGGGAATTAACATCCCTTAGTTCCCAAAATTTATTTGCTCATTTTTGAGCGACTTATTTCTATTCTTTTATCTACAAAAAAAATGGCGGACGTTTCAGCCAAGGTTGTTAAGGAATTGCGCGATAAGACTGGCGCAGGAATGATGGATTGCAAAAAGGCTCTGCTAGAGAACAAATCTGATATGAATTTGGCTATAGAATGGCTAAGGCAAAAAGGGATTGCAAGCGCTGAGAAGAAATCTGGACGCATAGCAGCAGAAGGCTCAATTGGTAGCTATATCCACACTGGATCCAGAGTGGGCGTGCTTTTAGAATTGAATTGTGAAACTGACTTTGTTGCTCGCGGTGATTTGTTCCAAGGGTTATTAAAGGACATTTCTATGCAGGTTGCGGCTTGTCCGAATGTTGAATATGTGCAGACTGGTGACATACCTCAAAGTGTTGTAGATAAAGAAAAATCAATTGAAATGGGTAGAGATGATTTAGCAGGGAAACCAGATGAAATTAAATCAAGAATCGTAGAAGGCAGAATAGGCAAAAGGCTTAAAGAATTAGCTTTGATGGAACAACCTTTTATCAAAGATAGCTCCATGACGGTTGCTGAGCTTGTTAAGCAAGTGGCAGGGCAAATAGGAGAAAATGTTCAAGTACGTAGATTTACTAGATATACTTTGGGAGAAGGTATTGAAGTTGAAAAAACTGACTTCGCTGATGAAGTTGCTTCAATGCAAACTGTTTAGTCTTGACTACAAGCAATAGCCGAAACCAAAGCAATATTGATCCATCTGAACAGTTAAAGCTGTTAACTGTAAAGTGTCAAAGAATAATACCAGATTTATACCGTGACTATGCTTTGTATTTGCAAGTTCTCAGGTCTATCTTGCTCAGCAATATACGGAATTCGATTATTACGTTGATAACATCTCAACCTGGTCATAATATAAATATTTCCTCTGACAGGTCCCAATCTTTTCAAAGGGTTGTCGATGAAATAGTTGCCAAGTGTTCTTCTTTGATCACAATTGAATATATCATTGATTTGGCTAACGAAATAGATAAAGAGAATCAGCATAAAATTGAAAATACTAGGATGAAACTTTTTCAGGGGCAAGTTAAGGAATCAAGTTCGTTCGGACATAAAGCAGAATCGAGTATTCCTTCTGATGATATATATTTGTCAAGCTATCCTCCTATAGAAAATCCATCTCAAATTGACAACTGGTTTTCAGCTGACCAATTTGGAGCTATTAGAGAAGCTCCAAAGACTGATTTATTGGATGATATCCCTGAGAATCTGACTGATTTTCAACATTATGAAGATGACAAAAATCAGCCAGAAAAAGAGACTTTTAAGCCTAAAGTTAGTTCGGAGAATCCTATCGATCTTTTGAAATCTCTTTTTTCTTTAGCGGGAACAAATTCTAATTCAGCCAATATAGTTGATGATAAGGAAGAACTTAGATCGGATTCACAAGAGAATAATATTGATCCTAGTCAACCCTCTTTGTTTGCATCATTAATGCCAGAGCAGCCTCAAGAATTAATGATATGGATAAATGCCTTTGAGTATGCTTTATCAAGACGCCTTCGCAATTTATCTCATGCTCTCAACTTAGAATTACTTAAATCAGGCCTAGTTAATAGCATTGTCCCATTAACCTTGTTGGATGCTGCTATATCAGGGCATTTAAGCTCTGAATATACTGATTCTAATCTTCTTAGATTAAACATCCCTATTAATCCGTCGATGACCGGAGATGAAATAGAAATTTGTTGCCTTTTGATAAGACTTTCAGATTTAGAATTTGACAATCCTAAACTTAGGAAGTGTCGCTCAAGAATCAGGAAATATCATAAGGAAATAATTGTTATGGTACGTCAGCAGCGCTATTGGCAGGCCCGATCCGTTGCTAATGAACTTCATCAAAAGTGGTGGCAGAATCCTCCAGAGAAATCAGTAAAGAATCTACAGACTTCCTGAGTCTAGATAAATTAAATGCTCTCCTTAAGTGGCTAAGACCTCTTCAAAAGTCTTTGTCAATAGAAGTAGAACGGGGTTTTCAGAACGTTTTAGGTCGAGAAGAAAGATTTAATTCATTTATGTCAAGAGAACTAGCTTCACCACCAGAGATTATTAAATTTGTTTGTGACTCTACGAAGACTGAAGAATTATCTAGCGGGTTTTCTACGTATGATCAAAGAGTTCAATCATCAAGAAGACGATTAGTTACCGAAACAAGACAATTCTTACAACGTATTAATTGCCGTACTTCTGACTTGTTGAAAACTAAAAGTCGTTCCTTGAGACTTGAGAGTACTTATTTCAAAGAGGAGCCTAAATCTAGTGATCAATTTCCGGTAACTTTAGGTACACCTCTCATAAATGTTAAGGGAATTGGACCTAAATATTATGAGAGATTAGCAGTTTTAGGGATTTTCAAAGTTAATGATATTTTCTCATATTATCCAAGGGATTATATAGATTATTCATCATTACTAAGCATTAGTGAATTAAAGCCAGGTTTATCTGTAACTCTAATCGCATCTATACAAAGATGTAATATTTTTAGAAGTCCTAGAAATCAAAACCTTGTTATTCTGGAGCTTTATATTAAGGATATTACAGGTAAATTAAAAATTTCTCGTTTTTTTGCAGGTAGACGATTTACTCAACAATCTTATTTAGCCAAACAAAGAACTTTATATAAACCAGGAACAACTATAGCGGTAAGTGGTTCTGTAAGGAAAGGACCATATGGTACCACCATTCATGATCCTTTAATTGAAGTTATGGATGGAGTTAATTCTAAGATCAAATCTAAGACAATAGGTAGATTGGTTCCTATTTATCCTTTAACAGATGGAATTTCTCCTCAGAAATTTAGAGATATTCTTTCCTTGCTTTTACCTTGTTCTAATCAGGTACAGGATCCTTTGCCATTATCAATCTTAGATAAGCTTTCTCTTCCTTCCAAGCCAAATGCAATTAAAGCAATACATAAGCCTTTCTCTTCAAAATCTTTAGAAATAGCTCGAAAAAGATTAGTATTTGAAGAGTTCTTTATGATGCAATTAGGACTCTTACGTAGGAGAGTTCAACTTCGAACTCAAGCTTCTCCAATATTGTCTTTTTCTGGTAATCGTGATGGTTTGGTTGGGACTTTTTTAGGGCAATTACCTTTCGAATTGACTAGAGCCCAGCAACGAGTTCTTAACCAAATTGAAGCGGATTTGCTTAAAGCAGAGCCGATGTCTCGCCTGGTACAAGGTGATGTTGGTAGTGGCAAAACTGTAGTTGCTATTGCTGCTCTTTTGAATGCTGTGCAATCTGGATGGCAAGGGGCGTTTATGGCACCAACCGAAGTGTTGGCTTCGCAACATTATCGAACACTTTGTAAATGGCTTCCTCAGTTGCACGTCAATGTTGAATTTCTCACTGGTTCGACGACCAGAACCAAGCGCCGTCAAGTTCTGGATGATCTCAGTTCTGGAGCCGTCAATCTATTAGTTGGTACTCATGCCCTTATTGAGGATCCTGTTTCCTTTTTTCGCTTAGGTTTAGTTGTTGTAGATGAGCAGCATCGCTTTGGTGTGCATCAACGAAACCGATTACTTCAAAAGGGAATGCAACCTCATTTGTTAACTATGACAGCCACGCCTATACCAAGGACCTTGGCTCTTTCATTGCACGGCGACTTGGATGTCAGTCAAATAGACGAACTGCCGCCTGGTAGATCTCCAATCTCTACAACTGTTTTAGTTGGCTCAAATAGATCAAAAGCATATGATGTTATTCGTCAAGAGGTTAATAAAGGTCAACAAGCTTACTTTGTCCTTCCACTTATTGAGGAATCAGAAAATTTAAATCTAAGATCCGCTATTAATGTTCACAAGCAATTAAATGAAGATATCTTCCCTGACTTTACTGTTGGTTTGTTGCATGGTCGGATGAATAGCAGTGAAAAAAATGTAGTTATTGAGAAGTTCCTACAGGGTATTTGCCAAGTACTTGTTTCAACAACAGTTGTTGAGGTTGGAGTTGATGTACCTGGGGCTACAGTCATGGTTATTGATCATGCAGATCGATTTGGATTGGCTCAGCTACACCAGCTTAGAGGTAGAGTTGGGAGAGCTGAACACAGCTCCTATTGTTTTCTTGTAACTGAAAGCACAAATTCATTAGCAAAACAAAGGTTGGGGTTTTTGGTAGATAGTAATGATGGTTTCGAAATCGCTGAGATGGATATGCAATTAAGGGGGCCAGGCCAGGTTCTTGGTACTCGTCAATCAGGCCTGCCAGATTTAGCTTTGGCTAGCTTGGTCGATGATGGAGGCATTCTCGAACAAGCACGTCAAGAAGCGAAAATACTTTTGTCTCTTGACCCCCAACTAGAGGAAAACTTAGCTTTAAAAACCTTGCTAGATGCTCACCTTGCTGAAGTGATTGGTAATGCAAATTTGAATTAAGATTTCGTTTTCCACAGCCTAGTCCCCCTCTATTTGTGCATTTGACCTGTCAGGTTTACTCCACTCTTGTAACCATTTCATTGAAGTGTCGTTGCATCATTACTAGGCTCATCCATAGCCATATTCTGAGGGTTCTTATATTTCCAAATGGCAATCTCTGAAAGCGATTTGAGTGATCTGGTAGCCATATATACTTTCGATAAGAATTACGTCGCGGTTTCGAAATTTGTTCTCTTCTGAGCATCCATTAATGTTTGCTGGTCAGTACTGAAATACAAGGCATGAATTTAACCTGTGGAAAATCCCTGCAAATTTGTGGAAACTCTTATCCGTTCCTGAATTGATGAAAAGAGCTTGGAATGCGGTCCCTATAAAGGACAACGCAGAATCCTTAGTTGAGCTAAAACCTCATTTTGACTGCATAGAACCTCACCCTTATCTCTCTCTTGGTGCACCATATGGTGAAAAATCAAATCCTTGGCGATTACGGATTTCTGCGTTTCGTCGTTTGTTAAAGGCTCAAGAGTCCTTAGAAAATGAGGAGCCCGGTCTTTGTTTTGCTGTTTTCGATGCTTGGAGACCAGTCATTGTTCAGGAATTTATGGTTAATTATGTAATTAATGAACAATGTAAATTTAGGGGGATTAATCAAAATGATGAGAAGTATCAGACTGAAGTGAAATCACTTGTAGAAGAAGTTGGAAGATTTTGGGCACCTCCAACAGCAGACTCATTAACACCTCCGCCACATAGCACTGGAGGTGCTATCGATTTAACTCTTGCTAAGAAGGATGATCATATTGCATTGAAAATGGGTGGTGAGATTGATCAAATTGATAATGTGTCTCATCCTAACTATTACGCAAAAGCTTCATTAGTTGACCCTCTTGCTAAAGAGTTTCATTTAAGAAGACTAATTCTGAGAAGAGTTATGTATCAAGCTGGTTTTGTTCAGCATCCCTCGGAGTGGTGGCATTTTAGTTTTGGAGATCAACTTTGGGCATGGAGTAATAAATCTAAGTATGCCTTATATGGAGCTATTGATTGATACTTAGTAGTAATTTTACTTGCTTTTCGCCAATATTATTTATGTGATCACCAAAGCTTGTATTTTTCGCTGAATTCTTCCAACTTACTAGTAGTGGGGTTAATGTTTCTTCTAATTCATTGATTTTCATTTTAGAAGTGTATGGCTTTGCGAGTCTTTCAAGATTCGGGGAGCCTCCAAGCCAAAGTTGGTATTGATCTACACCACTTCCAACTAGAGCTAGTTCTGCCATGTAAGGTCTTGCACATCCATTTGGGCAACCAGTCATTCTTATAAGTATTGACTTTTTAATACTCAAGTCATTCAGAAGTCTATCAACTCTATCTAAGACGTTAGGGAGATAACGTTCTGCTTCGGTCATGGCAAGCCCACAAAGTGGAAGTGCAGGACACGCGATAGCTTTTTTCTCGAGTCTTTTGGGCTGTATCGATTTATTTAATCCTAAGGATATAAGTTCTCTTCTGATGGTTAATTTTTGGTGATCACCTATATTACACAGGAGCAAATCTTGATTCGGAGTTAGCCTTATTTCAAGCTGATATGTTTCAACTAGTCTCCTAAGCTCTTTTTTGAATTGTCCCTTTATCCTTCCTGATAAAAGGGGAATTCCAACAAACCAAATTCCTTTTGATTGTCTATGCCAACCTAGATAATCTTCGAACTTTACTTTTGGTTCACGGCGAAGTTCTTGAATTGTCTTTGAGAAGTATTTCTCTTCTAATTCTCTCTTAAACCAAGTAAGGCCCATGTGGTGAAGTAAATATTTCATTCGAGATTGTCTTCTTAATTTTCTATTTCCAAAATCTCTCTGAAGCGCAAGTATCGAGTGGACTAATTCTAAAATTTGATCAGCTGGTACATAGCCCAATGGATCAGCGGTTCTGGCAAAAGTGTCGTCATTGTTATGAGTCCGACCCATACCTCCACCAACATAAACATTGCAACCTTCTAATTTCCCATTGCTTTTTGTAAAGGCAACTAGTCCTATGTCTTGAGTTAGAAGATCAACGGAATTGTCTCCTGGAACTGTTACCGCGCATTTGAACTTGCGAGGCATATACGTCGATCCATATAAAGGTTCCTTTTGATCACCACTAAAAATGTTTCCCTGAGATTGCTTTTCACGAACCTTTTGTACTTTTTGATTGGGCTTGATTTTGTACTTCAAGTCCCCGTTCACCCAAAGGTCTAGATAAGAATCTTGAGCTGCAAGTGGGGTTAATAGATCGGCAATATCGTTTGCTAGTTTTCTAGAAGCTGGATACCCACCATTTTGAAAAGGTGCTGCTGGTGCCATTACGTTGCGATTTATATCTCCACATGCGGCCAGTGTTGAACCCATTGATCTAACGATAGTTCCAATGACTTCGTTTAATTTCTCTTTTCTTATCCCATGCATTTGAAAAGCTTGACGAGTGGTAGCTCGTAATGAGCAATTGCCAAGGCGATCGGACAGATCATCTAGTGCAATAAATAATGATGCGGGAATTTTCCCTCCTGGGCTACGAAGACGCAGCATCATTTGCCAATCTTTGCCAAGTCCTTTCTTACGGTTCTCTCTATTGTCCTGTTGATAGCTGCCGTGAAATTTCAGTAATTGAACAGCATCGTTACTGAAATGATCATTTTCATTGACCAACTCTGAGGCTAGGGGTTCTAAGAGGTATTTGCTATCAGCTTTGAACTGTTCAAACTTAGAGCGTTCGCAATTGTTGGCAATGGAGGGAAACATAGTTTTCTTTGCCTCGCTGCCAGATTTATTCTCCCCTTCAATCACGGCATAATATTTCTCCTGATTCAGCGTAGCTAAAACTCGAGTCTTTTTAAGGCCGACAGTTCAATAAAATGGAAGATATTTGAACTTGGGTCGTGGCGACTTTTCTATTGGAGATCGGCACAGAGGAGTTACCAGCAGATTTTGCAAGATTAGTCCTGCCTCAACTTAGGGAGAATGTCATAAGTGATTTATCTGAAAACCGCTTGTCTCATGGTCAGATTTTTGTAACAAGTACTCCTAGACGAATTGCGTTAATTGTTAGTGATTTGGTTGAGTATGCCGACGATTCTAAGTCTGAATATAAGGGCCCTCCTGCTGGACAAGCTTTTGTTGACGGATCTCCAACAAAGGCGGCGAGCGGATTTGCAAGAAGATTTGATTTACAGGTTGATGACTTGGAAATACGAGATACACCCAAAGGACCTTTCGTCTTTGCCAAAGTCCTAGTTAAAGGTTCCTCCGCGAAAGATTTGTTAATTAAGATGATTCCATCATGGTTAGGAAACTTGCAGGGTCGCAGGTTTATGCGCTGGGGGAGTGGAGAGAACCGTTTCTCTAGGCCTATTCGCTGGATGGTTGCTTTACTAGACAATGCACTTATTCCAGTTTCCATTAATGAGTGCGATCCGCCTGTCCTCTCAGGCTTTGTGAGTAGAGGTAATCGTCTTTGCTCTCAGGAAGTTTACATTTCACATGCCGATGACTATATCTCTTCCTTAAATACCTTTTCTGTAGAGGTTAATCGTGAAAGCCGAAAGTCTTTAATTACTAGTAGTGTTGATGAAGCCGCATCTAATCTTGATGCTATACCAAACCTTTCAAATGATTTACTAGAAGAATTAACTGATCTGGTTGAGTTCCCTTCCCTGATTAAAGGCTGTTTTGATGAAGCATTTTTGTCGTTGCCTGCTGAAGTCCTTTGTACAGTAATGCGTGTTCATCAAAGGTATATTCCACTTTTTACCAAAAGTGCAAATATTGACCCACTTTTACTCAATGCAAAAGGAAGTCTTTTGTCTTCATTCCTCTGTATTTCTAATGGCTTATTAGAAGCAGAAAAGTCCATCCAAAAAGGTAATGAAAGAGTGTTAAGAGCTAGGCTTGCAGATGCTAATTTCTTTCTTAAATCAGATTTAGCCGTTTCTTCTAAAGAGAGGCTAAAAAAACTTCACCAAGTGACTTTTTCAGAAGGTCTTGGTAGTTTGCATGAGAGATCTGAAAGAATCAGATTGGTGTCACAGTTGATCCTTGGGAGTGTAGACCTTTCTAATCTTAATAGAGAAAATTTATTAGAGGCGGCTTCTTTGTGTAAGCACGATTTAGTAAGTCAAATGGTGGATGAATTCCCAGAGCTACAGGGAATTATGGGTGCTAAATATCTGCTTTATGAAGGATATGATAAGGAAATAGCATTAGCTGTTTTAGAACACTATCTTCCAAGAGGGGCCGACGATGAGTTGCCTAAATCCGAAGTCGGATCAGTATTAGCAGTAGCGGAGAGAATCGAATTGCTTTTAAGTATATTTGCCAAAGGTGAACGTCCCAGTGGTTCATCTGATCCGTATGCTCTTCGCAGGGCTGCTAACGGGATTCTACAAATAGTTTGGGAGAATAGTTGGAATTTAAATTTGATAAATCTAGTTGAGAATGCAGTCGAAAACTGGTCCAGCAATTTCAAGGACCTGTCCATTCACAAAGTTAAACTTAAAAATGATCTCCTTGATTTCTTTCGTCTCAGAATTATTAGCTTGCTAGAAGATATGAAATTTGATTTAGACATTATCAAGGCAGTTTGTGGAGATAATGTCCCCTTAGATAGGTTACTTGTTGATTTATTTGATTCAAAAATACGAACTGATCTATTGCAGAATATGAGAAAATCTGGCCTGCTAGATAAAGTTCAATCTGTAGTTATTAGAGCTACTAGGATTACTGAAAAGTCAGGAATTCAACTTGATTCCCTCTCTCCAAAAGGAGTTGTAGAACCATCTTTATTTGAAAAAGAAAGTGAATATAAAATGCTAAAGATATTAAATGAGCTTGATCCAATAGTTAAAAATTTGGAGGCTTCAGGATATCAAAAATTAGCTCAGATGCTATCTGAGGGAGCCGATGCATTGTCTAATTACTTTGATGGAGATGGTAGCGTAATGGTTATGTGCGATGATTTGCAGATTAGACAGAATCGACTTAAGGTTTTGAAGATATTAAGCAACCAAGCTAGTTTGCTGGCTGATTTTACTAGCTTGAATGGATAAATAAAATTTAAACTGTTCTATTTACTTAGTGATTTTGCTTCAGTCGTAGCTCTTCCATTTTTATCTACTTTTATTCCACCCTTTATAGAGCATACTTCTAGCATTTTAGTGACCTCCTCATCTTCTCTTACAGCACTAGGAACTGGCTTATATTTATCAGGAGCTAAAGCTCTACCTCTAAGCACAGAGCCTATTGTCATTAATGTAAGTTTTATTTGTTGCAAGGGCTTCATTGCAACAACTGTTTTGTATAAATAGCTGTCAAATGTCAATCTTTGTACATCAAGATCATCGCACATTTCTACAAATGCTTCCCTAGCTCCGTCATTTGAATAAAATATATTTTGTAGGATCTCAAGGACTTTATATGTTGCGCCATACTTTTTATCCCATTTAACAAGATATTTTTTTAATTCATCTTCGGTTGGAATTTTTTTGCCACCTTCACTTGCTTTAACTATTTCTTCGGCACACATCCTTCCACTTTTCGCAGCAAAATATATGCCCTCTCCAGAACTTTTTGTTACGTATCCAGCTGCATCTCCTACGAGGGCCATTCTTCCTACCACGCGTCTTGGACGAGGATGCTCAGGGATTGGATGAGCTTCTACTTTAATTACCTCTCCATTTACAAGTCTTTTCTTGGCCCGTTCTCTTACACCGGCTTGAAGGCTTTTGATAAGGGACTGGTTCTTTTGCATGGTTCCAGTACCTACGGCTACATGGTCATATTTTGGAAAGACCCATCCATAAAAGTCTGGAGACACATCAGTACCTACATACATTTCCGCTAGGTCCTCGTAGTAAACCATTTCTTTCGAAGGAAGCTTGATCCTCTCTTGGAATGCAATAGCTACGTTGTAATCACCAGCATCCATCGCCTTGGCTGTTCTGCTGTTTGCCCCATCTGCTCCAATTATTAGATCTACCTCTAATTTTTTGGTTTCTCCTGTTGTGTCTCCATTAGAGAAGTCAGAGTATGTAAGTTGATAGGGGCCTTGCTTATTTGTTCCTGTATCAATCTTCGTTACTAAACCATTAATTAAATTTGCTCCAAGATCAGCAGCTCGGTCCCTCATGAAGGCATCCATCACTTCCCTTCTGCACATGCCTATATATTCATTTTCGGTTTCTCCATAAACCTTGTCGAGGCTTATATCCACTTCTCTGTTGGAAGGAGAAATCATCCTCATATTTCTCACTTTTCGATCGATTATCGAGTCTGGAAGATCAAACTCTGCAACCATGCAGAGAGGGATTGCACCACCACATGGTTTTGCGTTGTCAAGTTTCCTTTCGAAGATCCAAGTCTCAATTCCTGCCTTAGCAAGAATTTCAGCGGCGCAAGAACCACTTGGACCTCCACCGATCACAGCTACACGCAACATTTTTTTCAGCCGGAACATACTTAATAAATAAAAACTAACTCGGCAAAAGAATTCTCGTAAAGCGATCTTGCTAAGGCCGTTACGATCGAAACATCAATTTTCCTGTTTTTGTGGCTCGAGATGAGCGCTCAAGGCGCAATATTTCCGACGACATCCCTCTTGCCAGAAGGTCTATTCCGATTCGTAGACCATCGCAAAGGGAATTAAAGTTAATTGCGCTTTTTTCTGTTCTCTTAATTTTTTCTGCAATTGTTATCTCTTTAAATCTGTTCTCTCGGTTTAAAAAAAGCTCTCTTTTTGAACTTGACACTCAAAGTGCTCTTTCAAAAGATGGTCGATTGCTTGGTCATTTCCCATATCCCGAGGCACTTAAAGAAGATCTTGTTGAGGCTTATCCTGGCCTCCAGCTTCATAGAGATGCCTATAAGGCCTTAATGAGAATGGCTTCAGCTGCATCGGCCCAGGGTATTAATCTGATACTTCTTAGTGGATACAGATCGATTGACTTGCAAAGAGAGATCTTTTATGGATTGAAGTCAGCCAGGAACCAAATTGCTATTGAGCGAGCAAAGGTGTCTGCTCCTCCAGGTTATTCAGAGCACAGTACCGGTTACGCCGTTGATTTAGGTGATGCCGCAAGGCGGGACACAGATTTCGAGGTGGAATTTGAACAAACTAGAGCATTCCTCTGGCTTAGGGAGAACGCAGCGAAATATCATTTCGTCCTTTCTTTTCCTAAGGGCAATTTACAGAAGGTCAGTTATGAGCCTTGGCATTGGAGGTTTGAAGGAACTGTTGATGCTTTAAGACAATTTGATGCTTCCAATGAAAATCGTCGACGAGCCTTGGAACCTTCTTACTAAAAGAATCAAGTCGTTTTGTCTCCTACGTCGAATTGGTATCTTCATTTATGGACAAAAATTTTTAGTGGACAGTTAGTTCATTTTTTATATCACGTTCTGATATAACCTTTTGTCTACGCCTGTCGTATCCCAACTCAAACATCCTTGAAAAAATGAGTGCCAAGGAAAACCAGATCAGAAATATTGCAATTATTGCCCATGTAGATCATGGAAAGACGACTTTGGTTGATGCCCTTTTATCTCAATCAGGAATCTTTCGTGATAATGAAGCTATCCCTACCTGTGTTTTGGATTCCAATGATTTGGAAAGAGAGAGAGGAATAACAATTCTTTCAAAAAACACAGCAGTAACTTACAACGACACACGTATAAATATTGTTGATACTCCTGGCCACGCAGATTTCGGAGGAGAAGTTGAAAGAGTACTAGGTATGGTTGATGGCTGTTTGTTAATTGTTGATGCAAATGAAGGTCCAATGCCTCAAACACGATTTGTTTTGAAAAAAGCCTTAGAACAAGGTCTAAGACCTATTGTTTTTGTTAACAAGGTAGATCGTGCAAGAGTTCAGCCAGAAACAGCTGTTGATAAAGTTTTAGATCTCTTTTTAGAGCTAGGTGCAGATGATGATCAGTGTGATTTTCCTTACCTATTTGGAAGTGGATTAGGTGGTTTTGCAACAACTGATGTGAAGATTCCTAGTGAAAATATGAAGCCTCTTTTTGATGCAATTTTAAGACATGTTCCACCCCCAGTAGGAGATATTAATAAGCCTCTGCAATTGCAAATCACCACTCTTGATTACTCTGATTTTCTGGGGAGAATTATTATAGGAAGAGTTCATAATGGGATAATTTCTAATGGTCAAAATGCTGTCCTCATTAAGGAAAATGGTGTAGAAAAGAAAGGTAGAATAAGTAAACTATTAGGGTTTGATGGATTACAAAGAATTGAAATAGATAAGGCCTATGCTGGAGATTTGGTTGCAGTTGCTGGATTCGATGAGGTCAATATTGGTGAAACTATTGCCTGTTCAGATGAGCCTAAAGCTCTTCCTTTAATAAAGGTTGATGAGCCAACATTACAAATGACTTTCATTGTTAATGACTCACCCTTTGCAGGTAAAGAAGGAAAGTTTGTAACAAGCAGACAGCTTCGTGAACGATTAAAAAAGGAATTGCTGACCAACGTAGCGTTAAGAGTCGCCGATACTGATTCACCTGATCGCTTTTCAGTTAGTGGAAGGGGAGAACTTCATTTAGGGATTTTGATCGAAACTATGCGAAGAGAAGGGTATGAATTCCAGGTATCACAGCCACAAGTTATTTATAGGTCAATAGAGGAAACTATATGCGAACCGGTAGAAACCCTTGTGATGGATGTTCCTGAGCAAGCTGTAGGCTCTTGCATCGAAAAATTAGGAGTAAGGAAGGGTGAAATGCAAAATATGGAGACTGGTAATGATGGACGAACTCAACTTGAGTTTGTTGTCCCTTCTAGAGGTTTAATTGGTTTTCGTGGTGAGTTTGTTAGAGCTACCCGCGGAGAAGGCATTATGAGTCATTCGTTTTTTGAGTATCGTCCAATGCTTGGTCAGTTTGAGACACGTCGAAATGGTGTCTTGGTCTCTTTTGAAGAAGGTGTTGCTACTTTCTACGCTTTAAAAAATGCTGAAGATAGAGGTCAATTTTTTATTACGCCAGGTACTAAAGTGTATAAAGGTATGATTATTGGTGAAAACAATCGTCCGCAAGATCTTGAGATTAATATTTGTAAAACTAAGCAGCTAACTAATATGAGATCTGCTGGAGCAGAGGAGCTAGATACATTGCAATCTCCGGTAGATATTACCTTGGAACGAGCTCTTGAATACATTGGATCTGATGAAATGTTAGAGGTGACACCCGAGTCCATAAGATTGAGGAAACTTTCTCAGAAGAAATCACCTAAACGAAAATGAAATCGTCAAATCTTGAATGCTCTAACTTATCAGTTATTCATGATAATCGTTTTAAAATAGCCTTGAAGCTCTTTAATTCTGCTCAATGGTATCCAGCTCATGATGCTTTTGAAGAACTTTGGCATGAAACTAGTGGTCCAGAAAGAATAACTATCCATGCTATTTTGCAGATTTCTGTGGCTCAGTTACATTTAGAAAAAGGCAATCTAAATGGAGCCACCATTCTTTATGGAGAAGCTCTCGGTCGTTTGAAGAGATCTGGAACACCAGATCTAGGAATTGATCTTAGTCAACTCCTCATTTACTTACAATCTATTTTAGAGAAACTCCAATATAGGAAAGACTTTAATTCAATTCCTAATCCATTCTTATATATTAAGAACAATGTCGAACTTTAAAAAGAATCTTTATTTTATAACCTTTCGGCTCAGAGATATCCTTGCTTTGATCAGATTAAGAGAAGTATTTATTTTTCCCATTCACCTTAGTTTATTTCTATATACTATTGGCTCAGTAAGTTTCGCTCAGAATGTAGACCTCCTACCTCAGAATAATAAAACAAATCAGATTCTTATTGAGGCTGATAATCAGAGTACTGATCGTAATGGTGAGGTTTTTCTTGCCTACGGAAATGTCAAGATAACCTATTTAAATAAGGGAATTATTGCTACTTCTTCTGAAGCTAAATATCTTAAAAATGAAGGTCTTGTTGTTCTTACAGGAAATGTAGACTTAAAAAGGATGGACGGTAATTCAATTCTAGGCGATCGGATAGTTTATTCTTTAAAAGATGATCGCATTTTTGCGGAATCTAATTCTGATTCACAGGTCTTATTAAAGTTGCTTTTGGAAGCAAGCAATCAACCCGAGAGGTCAGTAGCAAAATGAGTCTTGAATTAAAGGGAGTTGCATTAAGCCTAGGTGGGCGACCCCTAGTTAAGGGTATTTCATTGAAAATGAAGGCTGGTGAAGTTGTGGGACTTCTTGGGCCTAATGGAGCAGGTAAAACAACTACTTTTAACTTGGTAATTGGATTGTTAAGGCCTGATTCTGGTCAAGTTATTCTTGATGGAAAACCAATACGTAAATTATCAATGCCAGAAAGAGCTAGATTAGGTATTGGTTATTTAGCTCAAGAACCAAGTATTTTTCGACAACTTACAGTTAAACAAAACTTGGATTTAGCACTCGCACAAAATAACCTGTCAAGAAACTATTGTCGCCTGAGAAGAGAAGAGTTGATTAATGAATTTAATTTAAGCCCTTTTCTGGATAGATTTGGCTACCAACTTTCGGGTGGAGAAAGACGAAGAAGCGAGGTTGCTAGAGCCCTGGCTGTTGGAAAAAATGGCCCACGTTATCTATTGTTAGACGAGCCATTTGCTGGCGTCGACCCATTAGCTGTGTCTGAATTGCAGAACTTAATACAAGCGCTGCGGCTACAAGGTATGGGTATTCTAATTACTGATCATAATGTTAGGGAAACACTAGCAATTACAGACTGTTCTTATATTCTTAATGAAGGCAAAATTCTCTCTTCAGGTCCTTCAACCGAAGTTGCAAATGATCCTCTTGTTAGACGTCATTATTTAGGAGAGGGTTTTCAGTTATGACTAGATTCTTGGATACTTTTCCAATTAAAGAATATTCCTTTTTTGTCCGCTTAAAACAATTTTTCTTTGAAAAATGGAAACTATTACCTCTTTTAGACCGATGGATTCTCAGTGAATTACTGCCACCTTTATTTTTTGCAATAGCTGCTTTCACTGTTGTGTCATTGTCAGTTGGAGTCATGTTTGATTTGGTTAGAAAAATAGTTGAGTCAGGCCTTTCACCTCAAATAGCTCTTCAAGTTTTAATTCTCCGCTTACCAAGCTTTTTGGTTATTTCATTCCCGATGGCAATGTTGATGGCTACATTGCTTGCATATAGTCGACTTTCAGCAAATAGTGAATTAAAAGCTTTACGTAGCCTAGGTGTAACAACAAAACGAATGATTGCTTCGGCAATACTTCTCGCAATAATTATGACTGGATTAACTTTTGTTTTCAACGATAGTATTGTTCCTAATGCAAATAGAAACGCTGAATTAATCCTTAATCGTTCCATCGGCAAGGCAATTGCTACAGAGGTTGGTGAAGATATTATTTATTCAAGAAAAGGAAAAATTATTGACGAGAATAGTAAAAAGGATAGAAGAGGTATGACTCATTTGTTTTATGCGTGGAAGTTTAAGGATAAAGCAATGATGGAAATAACAATGATCGACTTCTCTAGGTTAGGTTATACGCAATTGGTTACTGCTGAGAAGGGTTTTTGGAAGGAAGAGCAAGGTAAATGGGACTTCAGAAATGGAAGGATTATCACTCTATCTCCTAATGGAACTTCTAATACAGCTACTTTTGAGAAATACTTATACCCTCTTGATAAAGGTCCAATAAATATGGCTGAATTGCCTCAGGATGCAAATGATATGACCCTTTTACAAGCGATTAAAGCAGAAAAACTCTACAAGGAATCAGGAAATATAAAGGAATCAAGGCGCATGCAGGTCCGAATACAAGAGAAATTTACTCTTCCCATGGCTTGCGTAGTATTTGCCCTTATTGGAAGTAGTCTGGGAGCCAAGCCCAACACTAGAACAAGCAGAAGTCAAGGATTTGGATTGAGCGTAGTCCTCATACTTTCTTACTATGTCTTGAGCTTTACCTTTAGTTCTTTAGGTGTTAAAGGTACTTTGCCCCCTTTTGTTGCTGCTTGGTGCCCAGTAATTATTTCTTTATCTGGAGGTTGGTTATTGCTAAGAAAGGCATCCAGCTAATGTAACTATTATTCTGACATTAAATGTTTTAGATGTATTATTACATTGTTGAATATATATTTAATATTCTATTCTTTAAATTCTTGTCAATAAGATCTCTCCTCCACTCTTGCTAATGCTCTGATGTTATCCTCTAGATTTCAACGGATTAATCCTTACTACAAAGGAATATTTACAAGAGATAATTTCGCTGTCATCTTTCCTCTGTTTTTTATTTTCTGTGGGCTGCTTGCTGCCTTTCATCACTCATTGTGGCGAGATGAGATGCAGGGATGGCTTGTCGCTTGGCGAAGTGACACTTTGGTCTCCTTGTGGAAAAACAATGCACCTTCAGGTCATCCAATTCTTTGGTCACTTCTTATATATCTCGTTAAGGATCTGACAGGATCTCCTTTGAGTATGCAATTACTTCATTGGTTTTTAGGAAGTACTGCAATCATATGTTTTTGGAAATGGAGTCCTTTCCCTAATTGGCAAAAAATACTCTTTATTTTTGGTTATTTCCCCTTCTGGGAATACTTTTTTGTATGTCGTCACTACGTTTTGGCGGAACTTCTTACTTTCGTTTTTTGTGCCACTTATCCTTTTCGGAAAATAAGCTACATACCAGCTTCACTTTGTATTGGTCTACTAGCTAATACACACGCATTTTCATGGTCATTGGCCTTTTCTGCATCAGCTATTCTTCTTTTTGAATGGTTCTCGAATCCCCTTCATAGAATTGGATATCAATCAAACAGGTTATGGAGATTTGACCTACTCCTAAGTTTAGTCATCACAATCTCATTTGTTTCATTTGCAGCCTTTAGTTTGATTCAAGTACGCGAAGCTGTAGACGTCTCACCCTCATTAATAGACTTTCGCCATTTACTTCGAGTAATAGGCAGAGTACTTGGTGGGTATATCTTAATTATTCCCAATCATGAGAGGTGGCTAGATCTTTTAGTTTCTTTCTTGGTTAGTATTTTCTTAGTCACCTCAACAATCTCATTTTTATCTAAATCAAAATCCGCTCTGTTATTCTTTCTTTCTGGTTTTATATTTTTGTTCCTTTTCAATTATTACCTATATCTTGGAGTGGGTTCACGCCATTACGGCTATTATTATTTAATTTTAATTGCTTCGATTTGGATTTCACATTACCCAAATGACTTCATCGTAAATAAAACCAATGTAATATCTCCTTTTAATAACTTAGTAAGTAAACTTAGTAAGATTTTTCCATTCCTATTAACTATTTGTCTTTCTATTCATTTTGCAGCTGGATTACATCGGAGTATCTACGATTTTCACATGCCTTATTCGGCAGCTCAATCTACTGCTGAGTATATTCAACAGAAAGGATGGGATGATCAACCAATCTTTGCTACTAGAGATGTTGAAGTTATGACAGTTTCTGGTTACTTAGACAAGGATTTATATTATCCGGAAATAAACGGCTGGGGTAGTTACACACAATGGAACAATAGGGAACCAATTGATCGAGGCCAAACATTAAACAGTATTAGTAGTTTCTTTTTAAAGAATCCTGATATTCAAAGAGCACTTATCGTTTTGAGTAGAGGGTCCGCCTTACGAGATTTAGATCCTGGTGAAAACAGAGTGTATGACAACATTAGAATTGTTGCGGACAAAAAATTTGAGCGCTCATGGGTCAAGCCAGAACGTTTTTATCTTTACTGGGCCGAAAATAATAGGTATTCGTTAGTTGATTGATTTTGTGCTTATAGCCACAATGTAAGTAGATCTTCACTTTCTTAATTCAGCGCTCTTTCACCTCCCCCCTATGACATTGACTGTTTTTCAAGGTTGGATTAGCGAACCGGTTTTACTTCTTGGCCTCTTTAGCTTTTTTTGTCTTTTACTTTCCCTTCCTTTTGCTTTTTGGTCAGCTGCAACTAACTCGCGCTCTTCATTTGTAAGCACACTTGTTGCCTTGACCAATTTACTCTTAACAGCATTACTCGTTTTTAGGTGGTTTGAATCAGGTCATTTCCCTATTAGTAATTTATATGAATCTCTTTGTTTCCTAACTTGGGCCTGCACATTTATCCAATTGTTAGTTGAACGCTCCTTCCCATCTCCCTTTATTTCTGCTTGGTTAACTCCTATTTCGTTACTTTGCATAGCTTTTGCAAGTTTTGTTCTCCCTGACCGTTTACAGGAGGCATCTCCACTTGTTCCTGCCCTCCGTTCCAGCTGGTTGATAATGCACGTTAGTGTAATTATGTGTAGTTACGCAGCGTTAATTATTGGCTCTTTACTCTCTATTAGTGTTCTTATTTTGGATCGTGATCAGGACCTAACTCTTAGAAGTAGTTCGCAAGGCACAGGTGGATACCGCGCAGTAGGCTTGGGCTTAAGTGAATTAAATAATTTTTCTAAGACTCTGAAACTTCAATCAATTAAACTAAATCGCTCAGAAGAACTTGACAGTCTTAGCTATCGCATTATCACTGTAGGTTTTCTGTTGTTGACGGTTGGTTTGATTAGCGGTGCTGTCTGGGCAAATGAGGCTTGGGGTAGTTGGTGGAGTTGGGACCCTAAAGAAACATGGGCTTTGATTTCTTGGCTCGTTTATGCTGCATATCTTCATACAAGACTCTCCAGGGGTTGGACTGGTCGAAGATCAGCAATAGTTTCATCTGCTGGCCTATTTGTTATCATTATTTGTTATATAGGTGTGAATTTGCTTGGTATTGGCCTGCATAGCTATGGATGGTTTTTTGATAGTTAGGGGATAAGAATAAGAATATATATATATCTTTTTAAGCTATTTATTGTTTTTTATTATGTTTGCGGTCTTTTGCTGTTCCTTATACCTTTGATAGCTTCTGCGTAATTTGGTTGATTGAAAATTCCTGAGCCACTGACAATCGCATTGGCTCCTGCTTCTATGACCTTCCAGGCATTACTCCCTTTAATTCCTCCGTCAACTTCAATCCATGGGTCTAATCCTCTTTCATTACAGATGCGGCGTAGATCACGAATTTTATCAACTTGACTATCTATAAAGCTTTGACCCCCGAATCCAGGATTGACACTCATTATTAAGATTAAATCACATAGTTCTAGACAATATTCGAGGGTTTCTAACGAAGTACTTGGATTTAAAACAGCACCTGCTTTTTTACCAAGATCTTTGATTTGTGACAGGTTTCGATGTAGATGGGGACAAGCCTCAGCCTGAACGTAGATGTGGTCAGCGCCGGCTTTTGCAAAGTCTGCCACATATTTTTCTGGCTCAATGATCATTAGGTGAACATCTAAAGGCTTAGTCGTAACTGGCCGAAGTGCTTCAACAATCAATGGGCCAATCGTAATATTTGGGACGAATCTTCCGTCCATCACATCCACGTGAATCCAGTCTGCACCTGCTTTGTCAACGGCACTGACTTCTTCACCTAAGCGCGAAAAGTCAGCTGAGAGGATTGAAGGTGCAATTACGAGTGGTTTGGTGCTCATCAGATCTTTAACTTTGATTCGAGATTCTATTGATTGGGCGCTTTGCCCAGCATTTAGTTCCTTGCACTGATACAGTTGTCGGCGCTTAGGAGCTGAGAACCATTGTTGCATCAAGTGCTTCATCTTGATTAGAGAAATCACTTCCCTTTTCAGTAAAGTTCTGCTGTTCTCGTCTCTTTGGTAATAAAACTATTCCCTCCGTCCCTAAAAAGTGGATCGCACTCTTATTCAGGAAATCCTTGAGGTTGTTGAGCAGGCCGCCATTGCTTCTGCTCGTCTTACAGGCTTAGGTAAGAAAGACGAAGCAGACGCAGCTGCTGTTGAAGCCATGCGCGAACGCATGGGCCAAATTCAAATGCAAGGTCGAATAGTTATAGGAGAGGGTGAGAGAGACGAAGCTCCGATGCTTTACATCGGTGAGGAGGTTGGCAGTGGAAGCGGACCTGGTGTTGATTTTGCAGTTGACCCCTGTGAAGGAACAAATCTTTGTGCAAATAACCAAAGAGGATCTATGGCTGTTTTGGCGGCCTCAGACAGAGGTGGATTATTTAACGCTCCAGACTTTTACATGAAGAAACTTGCAGCTCCGCCAGCTGCAAAGGGGAAAGTTGATATAAGAAATTCTGCTACAGAAAATATAAATATCTTGAGTGAATGCCTAGGACTTTCCGTAGATGAGTTGACAATAGTTGTGATGGATAGAGCCCGCCACAAAGATCTTATTGCAGAAATACGCTCTACTGGAGCAAGGGTTCAGCCAATCTCAGATGGAGATGTCCAAGCCGCTATTGCATGTGGATTTGCTGGTACAGGCACCCACTGTTTAATGGGTATAGGCGCAGCCCCAGAAGGCGTTATTTCAGCTGCTGCCATGAGAGCATTGGGTGGGCATTTTCAAGGACAGTTGGTATATGACCCTGCTATAGCTCAGACTAGTGAGTGGGCCGATTACACTAAAGAAGGAAATATTGCTCGCTTAAATGAAATGGGAATAACAGATGTAGATAAGATTTACGAAGCGGAGGAGTTGGCATCAGGGGAAAATGTTGTATTTGCTGGCAGTGGAATAACTGACGGCCTCTTATTTAATGGAGTTAAATTCGAACCAGACTGCACTAGAACTAGCAGCCTTGTTATAAGCACTCTGGATAACACTGCACGATTTACTAATACTGTCCATATCAAGGATGGTGCCAAGAGCATCGCTTTGAATTAAACGTCATTATTTCGGTATTAACAGGGACCTCTTTATGCACATTGCCGTCGTCGGTCTAAGCCATCGCACGGCACCTGTTGAAGTGCGTGAGAAGCTAAGTATCTCAGAAGATTCTATGCAGGTAGCACTTAAGTCATTAAGAGCTCATGAGCAGATCTTTGAGGTCTCTATTCTTAGTACTTGCAACCGTTTAGAGATATATACATTAGTCAGACAGCCAGACTTAGGTGAAGCTGCAATTAAGGACTTCCTTAAAGAACATTCTGGTCTTGAGGAACAAAAGTTAAATCCTCATCTTTTCACATATAAACAGGAGGATGCAGTTGCTCACCTGATGAGAGTCTCTGCTGGTCTAGATAGCTTGGTCTTAGGTGAAGGTCAGATTCTTTCACAAGTCAAAAAAATGCTTCGACTTGGCCAAGATCATCAATCAATAGGACCAATCTTGAATAGATTGCTTACTCAATCTGTCAGCACCGGAAAAAGAGTTCGGAGTGAAACTAACCTTGGAACCGGAGCTGTATCGATTAGCTCAGCGGCAGTGGAGCTTGCGCAACTGAAATTAGGCCAATCTCAAGGAAAGGACCAATTAGTAACTCTTGAACCAGAAAAAGTTGCTGTTGTTGGGGCTGGTCGAATGAGTAGGCTGCTTCTGCAGCATCTGCAGTCTAAGGGATGTACAGAAGTTACCCTCATAAATCGAACACGCAAGAGAGCCGAATCTCTTGCTGCAGATTTTTCCACTCTAAAAATAAATTGCCGGCTTCTTGAAGATTTAGATGATTGCTTAGTCACCTGTTCTTTAGTCTTTACAAGTACGGCAGCAGATAATCCAATAATTGATGCAACACGTCTTAAGACTTTGTCTATTGGCAAGCTCCGCTTAATTGATATTGGTGTCCCTCGCAATATTGCTGCTGATGTTGCAGGACTGCAAGGGGTTGATTCTCATGATGTAGATGATTTACAAGAAGTTGTTTCTCGAAATCAAGAAGCCAGACAACAAGTTGCTAGAGAAGCAGAGGTTCTTCTTAAACAGGAGGGCAGACTCTTCTTGGAATGGTGGGACAGCCTCGAAGCTGTTCCAACTATTAATCAGTTAAGAGCTACTTTAGAGGGTATTCGAGTTGAAGAACTTCAAAAAGCCTTAAGTCGAATGGGCCCAGACTTTTCGGCTCGTGAAAGAAAGGTAGTAGAGGCTTTGAGCAAAGGCATTATCAACAAAATCCTTCATACCCCTGTCACTAAATTACGAGCTCCACAACCGCGACCAGAGCGGAAAGATGCCTTGAATGTCATTGAAAAGCTCTTTGATTTGAATCTTCCAACGGAAGGATAATAAACTTTCTTATAGGTGATCCTTGTCTAGGACCTATAGCCATTAATGGATCTGCCCTTTTAAAGAGCGATAGTGCACAACTTTCCGTTAAATTTCTCTTTTATACTTTTCCCCAAAACGGAATGAAGCGCGTTCTGGCAATTATTTTGGGAGGAGGGGCAGGTACTCGCCTTTACCCTCTTACGAAGATGAGGGCAAAACCTGCCGTCCCTTTGGCAGGAAAATATCGTTTAATTGATATCCCTATTAGTAATTGTATTAATTCAAGCATCAATAAGATGTATGTTTTAACACAATTCAATAGTGCTTCTCTAAACAGGCATTTGACTCAAAGTTATAATTTAAGTGCTCCATTTGGCCAAGGATTTGTTGAAGTATTGGCCGCCCAACAAACCCCTGATAGTCCTTCTTGGTTTGAAGGAACAGCAGATGCAGTACGCAAATACCAATGGTTGTTCCAAGAGTGGGATGTAGACGAGTATTTAATACTTTCAGGTGATCAGTTATATAGAATGGATTACAGTCGATTTGTAGAGCATCACCGTTCAACAGGCGCAGATTTAACTGTAGCTGCTCTTCCAGTTAATAAGGAACAGGCAGAATCCTTTGGTTTAATGCGTACTGATAACAATGGACAAATTAATCAATTTAGTGAGAAGCCAACTGGAGAAGCGCTTAAGTTGATGGCAGTAGACACCTCGCGTTTCGGTCTTACAAAAGAAGCGTCAAAAGATAAACCTTATCTTGCATCTATGGGAATATATATATTTAGTCGTAAGACATTATTTGATCTTCTAAATAAGAACCCTAGCCATAAAGATTTTGGTAAGGAGATTATCCCTGAATCTTTAGCTCGGGGAGATAAGTTAATGAGTTATGTTTTTGATGATTACTGGGAAGATATTGGAACTATTGGTGCATTCTATGAAGCCAATCTTGCACTTACTCAGCAGCCAGCACCTCCTTTTAGTTTTTACGATGAGAAGTTCCCTATATACACTCGACCTAGATATTTGCCTCCTACAAAATTAGTTGATGCTCAAATAACAGATTCGATTATTGGAGAGGGGTCAATTTTGAAATCTTGCAGTATTCATCATTGTGTCCTCGGCGTTAGAAGTCGAGTCGAAAGCGAAGTCGTTCTTCAAGATTCATTGGTGATGGGGTCAGACTTTTTTGAATCAGCTGAGGAAAGAGATTCATTAAGGCAGGGAGGAGGTATCCCATTAGGTGTTGGTCAAGGAACCACTGTAAAAAGGGCTATTCTCGATAAGAACACGCGAATTGGAAACAACGTGGCAATCATCAATAAAGATCGAGTGGAGGAGGCTGACAGACCTGAGGCAGGTTTTTATATTAGAAATGGAATTGTTGTGGTTGTTAAGAATGCCAGCATTTCAGATGGAACAATTATCTAGGAGACGTTGCTAGCAAAGCATTTCTCCTTTTAGCATTGCATTTGAAAGAGCCTGCTTTTCACAAAAGTCGTTACCATATAGATTTCTCAACGCTGACAAACAGACATTATTAGCAGCGGAATTTTTAATGGGCAGGCACACTGGCCGAAGTCGTTCTTCAAGAGATTCATGTCCAAGGCTCATTTTGGTTTAATCGGTCTTGGTGTAATGGGTGAAAATCTTGTTCTAAATGCAGAGCGAAATGGATTTACAAGTGTTGTCTATAACAGAACATATTCAAAAACAGATGCGTTCTTAAAAAGCAGAGCACAAGGAAAATCAATTATTGGTTCCACCGACCTAGTTGATTTTGTAGGAAAGCTTGAACGACCACGCAGAATTCTTATGATGGTTAAGGCAGGATCATCAACCGACGCAGTTATTAATCAGATAGCGCCCTATCTAGAAGAAGGCGATTTATTAATTGACGGCGGTAACTCACAATTTTTGGATACAGAAAGGAGAGTCTCTGACTTGGAAAGTAAAAGTTTTGGTTATATAGGAATGGGGGTATCAGGCGGATCAAAAGGTGCCTTAGAAGGACCAAGCATGATGCCTGGTGGAACAAAATCATCTTATAAACATGTTGAAAGTCTTTTAAGAAAAATGGCAGCCCAAGTGGAAGATGGACCATGTGTTACCTATATAGGACCAGGGGGATCAGGTCATTTTGTTAAAACAGTCCATAATGGAATTGAATATGGAATTGAGCAGATATTGGCTGAGGCTTATGACTTAATGAAAAGAGTCGGTGGTCTAAATGGAAGTCAGATAGCTGATGTTTTCTCCTCTTGGAACGAAACAGAAGAGTTGTCTTCTTACTTAGTGGAGATAACAGCGTCTTGCCTAAGAGTTAAGGATCCTAATGACGGGCAAGATCTAGTAGAAAAAATAATGGATAAGGCTGGGCAGAAGGGTACAGGGCTTTGGACTGTGGTTAGTGCTTTAGAACTTGGTGCATCTGTTCCAACTATCTATGCATCCCTCAATGCGAGAGTTCTGAGTTCAATGAAGTCTCAAAGAGTGCATGCAGAATCAATTCTTAGAGGTCCAAATAGAATCAATTTTGATATGGGGAAATTAGATAATGGAATGAGTTTGCTAAAGGACGCTGTAATTTTGTCGACAATTGCAAGTTACGCGCAGGGAATGGAGTTAATGCGTATTGCTTCAAATGAATACGACTACAAGTTGCATATGCCTTCAATAGCTCAGATTTGGAAAGGTGGGTGCATTATTCGCTCAACTTTATTAAAACGAATTCAAAATGCCTTTGATTCAGATCCACAACTTTCAAATCTTTTGGTAGATCCTTGGTTTGCTACGCAGGTTAATAGCCGCCTAAATGGTTTGGCTAAGGTTGTATCAGGAGCAGCGGCCTCTGGAATACCTGTTCCATGTTTTGCAAGCACACTTGACTATATAAATAGCTATAGGTCGAGCCGATTACCGCAAAATTTAGTCCAAGCCATGAGAGATTGTTTTGGGTCTCATACTTACGAACGCGTCGATATGGAAGGCTCCTTTCATACAGAATGGGACCAATAGGAATTCCTAATGTCTATTTACAAAGTTGAACGAGCAAAAGATGCTAGCGACTTAGCGAATAAAGCTAGTCAGGCGATTGCCTGCCACATTGGTCTTGCTTTAGATCAAAAGGAACGAGCTCAGGTTGCTCTTTCCGGCGGATCAACTCCAGTAGATACATATAAATTGCTCGCTTGTGAGCACATACCTTGGGATCGTGTCGATCTTTTTACAGGTGACGAACGTTGGGTTGGACTTCAAGAAGATTCCAGTAATTCGTGGATGATTAAAAGAACCTTACTTTCTTCTGGTCCTGGTTCTTCAGCCAAGTTTCACTTTATTCCTACTACAGAACTTTCCAGTCCTTCAGAAAGTGCCCTGGTCTTAAATAAGAGTCTTAGGACAATATGTAAGGGTGATCCGCCTATTTTTGATTTGATCTTATTAGGTCTAGGCGATGATGGACATACAGCTTCTTTGTTTCCTGGATCTGACGCTTTGAATATTACTGATAAGTGGTCCACTGTAGTTAGAACAGAAACTCTGGATCGTATTACCCTCACAGCACCAGTTCTTAGTGCAGCTAGAAAAGTGATTTTTCTTGTTAGTGGATCCTCAAAAAAATTGGCTTTAAAACGTCTATTAGATATTGAAGAGTCATTCGAACGAACACCGGCAAAACTTGTGCAACCAAGCTCTGAAGTTTTAATTTTTGCAGATAACTCCTGTTTTTAATTTTAATGATCCAATCGTCATTTGTTCTTATTTTTTTTCAGGTGAGAAACATGGGCAAATGTTCATACAGTTGCACAAACTTCTACGGTATTTAATTAAGATATGATCAATGATTTCCTGAATTGGCATACAGTTAATGACACCATAATGGGTGGAAATAGCAGTTCGCGATGTATGCCAACCTCTGAAGGACTTCTTCTTAAGGGTTATTTAGTAGAGGAAGGTGGTGGCTTTATAAGTTGTCGCTCACCAGTTTTTGAACCATCTATAAACTTATCTAAGTACAAAGGTGTCCAGATTCAACTTGACGGAGATGGGAGGATATTTAAGTTTGCAATTGCATGTAAGGAGAAAATTCTTGGTATTGAAACCCCCTTCTTTGCTGGGCTACGCTGGGTGGCCCAAATTCCAACTGATAAGCAATGTACTACCACAATTCGAATTCCATTTAGCGACCTTGAGCCTACAGTTAGAGCCCAATCAATTTCTCTACCAGTTAGATTTGATCCATCATCTATAACTCAATTTCAGTTACTGCATTCAAAGTTTGGGCGACCTGGTCAACTGAATTCTGGTTTTAAGTCAGGAGAAATTCAAGTTTTACTCCGTTCGATTAATGGCTATTTATAAATCCGGTAGTTTTTGGGCTTCAGCTGTGGCAAATGCTGCTGACTTGTGCATGAAACCCTTCAAGCATGCAGTTGTTTTAGATGAAAAAGTATATCAAGAATCTAATGTAAATGATGATACCTTTGAATTAATACTCAGAATCGAGTCTAGAACGATTGATGGCAAAAGATTACCTGAAAATGATATAGATATTGAGATCTTTGCTAGTGGACCTGATTATAATCTAATGTTGAGTTGGAGTAATCATTCAGATCGTCCAATTCTATGGCAAGGTAAACATTGCGTTTGGATGGATCCTGATTCTGGTAAGCGTTGTACTCCACCAGATTACGGAGATACACTTCAAACTTTAGGACGTAGATTGAAAATGATTTTTTCTTCTGTATGAGTTGTTTTACCTATCAGTAACAGCTCCTTGACTAGAACTGCTTACCAACTTGGCATATTTTCCTAATATTCCTGACTTATATTTTGGTTCGGGCTTTTTCCAATTTTCACGACGCATAAAAATTTCTGCTTGATCAACATTTAATTGAATTAGTTGTTTGTTTGCATCAATCGTGATGCTGTCACCTTCCTTTATTAGCCCAATCGCGCCACCCACAGCAGCTTCAGGGGCTACATGACCAACTACTAATCCGTAGGTTCCTCCGCTAAAACGACCATCTGTAATTAGAGCAACTTTATCTCCTAAACCTTGTCCTACTATTGCTGATGTTGGTGCGAGCATTTCTCTCATGCCTGGCCCCCCAACAGGTCCCTCATTCCTAATGACTACAACATCTCCTGCTTTTATTTGGTTCTTAAGTATTGCAGCAAGACACTCTTCTTCACTTTCAAAGACTCTTGCAGGACCAGTTAGTTCCGGTTTTTTTACACCGCTTATCTTTGCAACACTTCCCTCTTCAGCTAAGTTCCCTTTTAAGATTGCAAGATGACCTTTTTGATAGATAGGCTTATTAAATGGTCTTATTACTTCTTGATTTGTTTGTGGTAGAGGAGATATTGATTCTAGATTTTGATTTATTGTCTTACCTTCTATATTAATGCAATCTCCATGGATTAATCCCTGCGCAAGTAATATTTTCATGACTTGAGGAATTCCTCCTGCTTTATGTAAATCAACAGTTACATACCTTCCACTTGGCTTGAGATCACAAATTACAGGAACTCTTTGCCTAATCCTTTCGAAATCATCTATGGTTAGATTTACCCCAGCAGTTCTTGCTATAGCAATTAAATGTAGTACAGAGTTTGTTGAACCACCTATAGCCATAATTACACTTATTGCATTTTCAAATGCTTCTTTTGTAAGTAAATCTAGAGGTCTGATATTTTTAGATATTGCTCTAACAAGTACCTCCGCACTCTTCGCTGCACTAATTGATTTCTCTTTATCTACAGCGGCCATAGTTGAACTAAAGGGTAAACTTAGACCCATTGTTTCTATAGCAGCTGACATTGTATTTGCAGTAAACATTCCTCCGCAACTACCTGGACCAGGTATTGCATTTTTTTCAACTTTTAACAGTCTGTCTTCCGTAATCTTTCC
>QCFO01000018.1 GCA_003280225.1 Prochlorococcus sp. AG-363-K07
CCAACAATCCCTTTTCGGGGAATTCAACTATTTCTAAATGAACCCTTGCAGAAAAATTAAAACCCATCAACTGCTGAGAACCCACCTGCCTTAAATGAACCTTATTAGCATTTCTAGAAATGATTTCACTCGTTTCTAAGTTGGGTATATGTTCACTCAGATGCTCATAGTCTGTGAGGACATCCCAAAGCAAACGAGAAGGGAGAGGAGTCCTTAGTAAAGCTGCCAAACGCCTAGCCCCATTAGGCAAATGCTCAATAGTTTGCTCAATGGTCTGATGCAAGACCAATTGAGATTCAACTGGCACAAAGTGATTTGATGCAGAAGATCTATTGATTTCCTCTATTGATTCCAATTAAGATGGCTTCCAACCAATCCATGACTCTATAAAAAGAACTGCTGATTGAGCCATTCCAGGGTCATTAAATCAGCTGTGCCAATCCCAAAACGTGTCCTCTCTAAAGGGCTGAAACAACTAATTGAGCCGAGGCATTGGTATTCTCGCTTTCTGTTTTAACTTATTAATGGCTTACTCGGAAGCAACGGTTGTAGCCGGAGGGCTAATCCATATCCCAATCCTTATTGGTGTTTTTGGTTTTCTACAAAAGGCAATTGGGACCAAGAAGCCCCTTGATGGTGGTCAATCCAATAGCAATAGTTCCTCCCAGGGAACCTCATCGACAGTTTCACAATCAACAAAAAAGGCTCCTGCCCGTAAGCAAGGTCATTCAAATATTCCAGTAAATACGTACAAACCTAAAACACCTTTTCTAGGGAAGGTCCTAGAGAATTACAGCCTGTTGAAACAGGGAGCTATAGGTCGGGTCAACCACATCACATTTGATCTTTCAGAAGGAGATCCTCAACTTCGTTACGTAGAAGGTCAAAGTATTGGGATCATTCCAGCTGGTGAGGATGCCAAAGGCAAGCCACACAAGCTAAGGCTTTATTCAATTGCCAGTACTCGTCACGGAGATAATTACCAAGGCAATACAGTCTCTTTATGTGTGCGCCAGCTCCAATATGAAAAAGACGGCAGGACAATTGATGGCGTGTGCTCAACTTACTTATGTGATATCAAACCTGGAGACAAAGTAAAAATCACCGGTCCTGTTGGGAAAGAAATGCTTCTACCTGAAGATGAAGATGCAAACATAATCATGTTGGCTACAGGCACTGGTATAGCCCCGATGAGAGCCTACTTACGCCGAATGTTCGAGCCTACTGAGCGAGAAAAGAATAACTGGAATTTCAAAGGCAAAGCTTGGTTATTTATGGGCGCACCTAAAAGTGCCAATCTCCTTTACGATGCAGATTTCGAACATTACAAGGCCAGTTTCCCTGAAAACCTCAGGTATACCAAAGCAATAAGTCGTGAACAAACCAATACCAAAGGCGGAAGAATGTATATACAAGACAGGGTTCTAGAGCATGCTGATGAAATCTTTACTCTTATAGAAAATCCTAAAACCCACATATATCTTTGCGGACTTAAAGGAATGGAACCTGGAATTGATGAGGCCATGTCCAAGGCTGCTGCAGCTAAAGGCATTAATTGGTCAGAATTAAGGCCTCAACTTAAGAAACAAGATCGTTGGCATGTAGAGACCTACTAATCCCTAGATAGCTGATCATCTTTATAAAACCCCAGCAGGATAAGTCCTGCTGGGGTTTTTGCGTATTGCAATTTCTTCAAAAAGAGTCCATTGTCAATCAACCTTTTTGGGCATCCGAGAACAAATCATGGCGAGATTGCTTAATCGACTTTGAATCTAGGCATCGGTTTTCCAAATTTAAAATTCCCCGAAATGAGCAATCCGACCACAAATCCATTAAGGGTTGGGCTGCGCCAAGAGCGTGTGATCTCACCACAATGTCTCGTAATTTTCGGTGCCAGTGGAGATCTCACACATCGAAAACTGATCCCAGCTCTTTTTCAACTTTTTAAACAAAGACGATTACCTAGCGAATTTGCTGTTATTGGTTGTGCCCGACGTAAGTGGGATGACAATGAATTTAGACAGAAAATGGAGAATGCTTTAAGTAAAGACAGTAAAGAAGACCAAAATTTATTAAAAGATTTCTTGAAATTATTATTTTATCAATCTGTAGATCTACAAGATCCAGAAGGCGTAATAAACCTTGCTACAAGACTAGAAGAACTTGACCGAATAAAGGCAACTCATAGTAATAAGACTTTCTATCTTTCTATATCTCCTAGTTTCTATGGACCTGCATGCAATGCATTAAGAGAAGCGGGCTTGTTAAGTGACATCAAACGAAGTCGGTTAGTCATTGAAAAACCTTTTGGTCGTGACTACAGCAGTGCTCAAATACTTAACCAACTAGTACAAAGCTGTTGCCAAGAATCACAAGTCTTTCGGATAGACCATTATTTAGGCAAAGAAACTGTCCAAAACATCCTCGTAATGAGATTTGCAAATGCAATTTTTGAACCAATATGGAATAGAAATTACATCTCAAGTATTCAAATTACAGCGGCAGAAACTGTAGGAGTCGAAGAAAGGGCAGGCTATTACGAAAGTTCTGGAGCATTAAGAGATATGGTCCAGAACCATCTAACACAAATGTTAGCCATTACAACAATGGAGCCTCCTGGACACTTTGATCCAGAAGCAATAAGGAATGAAAAGGCAAAGGTTCTTCAAGCTGCTCGTCTTGCAGACGAAATAAAACCTTGGAATTGCTGTATTCGTGGTCAATACAGCAAAGGGGGAACCCAAAATCAACCGTTACTAGGTTATCAAGAAGAACCTGGTGTTAATCCAGACAGCACAACAGAAACTTACGTAGCCACGAAATTATTCATTGACAATTGGCGTTGGCAAGGAGTCCCCTTTTATCTAAGAACAGGGAAACGCTTAGCAAAACGATTAAGCGAGGTTGTGCTCACATTCAGAGAAGCGCCCGTACACCTCTTCGACGCCGCAGGAGGGAGTCCAACCTCAAACCAGTTGATCCTCCGAATTCAACCAAATGAAGGCGCAGATTTTCGCTTTGAAGTCAAGTCTCCTGGATCTGGGATGAGAAGTCGACCAGTTGAGATGGAGTTCAGCTATGAAGAATCTTTTGGGGAGCCTTCTGATGAGGGGTATGTGAGACTCTTAGCTGATGCAATGCTTGGTGACCCCACTCTTTTTACCCGAAGCGATGAGGTAGAAGCAGCTTGGCGTTTATACACACCAATCCTTGAGCTAATTGAAGACAGTCCCTGGCAATTACCTCTATATCCATATGAATCCAGAACTTGGGGTCCAGCAGAGGCAGATGCTCTATTAGCCAAAGATGAACTTCTATGGCGACGTCCTTAAAAAACTAATCCCCGATATCCCCTACCTTTATCTAGAATGTCACCTCAATTAACACTTCAAACACCACTTCAACTACCTCCAGCGGAAATTCCTCTTTATTTAGAACAGCTTTGGTCTCAAAGTCAATTAGGAAATACTGGCGCAAATACTTTTTGCTTACTGATATGGCAACCTGCTTTGATTGAGCAAGAACTAATTCGAACAGGCAAACTTGCTGGCCCAATAATTGGAAATCAACGCAAAGAACTTATCGAAGCAGCTCGGCATACTGTTCTAGAGAATGATCTACCTCATTGCACACATCCTTTAGATAAAACCGTATTATCATCACTATCTTCTTCTAAAGGGATTCACAATTCAGAAGATCTTCGAGGACAATATGTAGATGTAGCAATTAGTGCTTTAAACCCACGAAGGCTAATAACATTTGCGCCCACCATAAGCAATAGTCATCCTCTAGAAACATTGGTTGCTGCATATTGCCCTCTCAATGAAGAAGGCAACAAAAATTCAGCATGTGGAGATGTCGTAGTACTTAGAGGAGATCAAAAATCACTGCTAAAAGGATTTGGAATCTTAACTAAACTATTACCAAAAGAATTGCCTTCGTGGCTTTGGTGGAATAGCAATCTAGATGATGCCCCAGAATCACTAAATCACCTGGCTATTAAAGAACGCAGACTCATAATTGATACTGCTCTTGGTCAGCCAATAAACTGCCTAGAGCTATTGATAACAAGAATTCACTCTGGCCAAGCAGTAAATGATCTGAACTGGCTTCGTTTACGAAGCTGGAGAGAAACTTTAGCAATGGTTTTTGATCCTCCTCACAGAAGGCAAGCTCTACAAAATGTGATCAGGCTAGACATAGACTTTGAAGGCGATCACCCAGTACAAGCTCTATTACTTGCTGCTTGGATTTCAAATAGATTGAACTGGAATCTAGAGGCTTCTAACAAAAAAGAAGGGAATACAATTCAAGCAAAATTCAAGCGGCCTGATGGTGTTTTTGTTGAGGTGATTTTGATTCCTTTACCAGTTGGGAACCCTAGTATCCACCCTGGGCAGATTGTTGGAATGAGGTTGATTTGCAAATCAAATAAAAGTAGCCATAAACCGATGTGCGTAATCCTTGCATCTGAGTCGGGAGAATGTATGAGATTAGAAGCTGGAGGCATGGCAAGTATGGAACTTCTTGAAGAAGTTGTTCCAAACCAACAGAATTCAGTAGAAATGGATGTCGCCCGTCTTCTTAGTAGCAGTCGTGGAACAACTAGTCCTCTTCTAGCAGCTTCAGCACCAATAGCCGCAAAGATCCTTGACTGTGAAATGCCTTCATAAAGACATCATGCAGCTGAAACCAAAGCCCTAATGGCATGTGTAATCGCAGCCCCTGCAAGTGGTAGTGGCAAAACATTATTAAGCCTTGTACTTGCATCTTGGGCTCGTCAAAAAAAAATTAATCTTCAAACTTTTAAAGTAGGTCCTGATTATTTAGACCCTCAACAATTAACAGCTGTTTCAAATAACCCATGTCGAAATTTGGATTTAATTTTGTGTGGAGAAAATTGGGTTAAACAAACATTCTTTTTTCATTCAAAGCCGACAAGCATGGTTCTAGTCGAAGGTGTAATGGGATTATTTGATGGTATAGGTAGCACTGAAAAAGGAAGTACTGCTGAATTAGCAAAATTATTAAAACTCCCAGTTGTTCTTGTTATTGATGCGAGAGGTCAGGCCTGTTCAATTGCTCCTCTAGTGAAAGGATTTCGCGACCATGATCCATCTCTAAAAATTGCAGGAGTTGTACTCAATCAAGTCAATACTAAACGCCACAAAGACTTATTAATAGAGTCTTTAAGTAGAATTGAGATAAAAGTTTTAGGCTGCCTACCTCATGCCCCCCAACTCCAAATTGATAGCAGACATTTAGGATTAATACCTGCCCATGAAATCAGTGATCTGACCAAAAGAATTCATAATTGGGCAGAAATTGCCGAGGCAAATCTTGATCTAGAAACATTTACAAAATTACTTAAGCCTAATACTTCAGTCATAAAATACAAAAACAAAAAAACATTAAATCTTCCAAAAAGAACCTCACAATTCTATCCAATTGCTATCGCCGAAGATAAAGCTTTTCACTTTCGTTACCCAGAGACAAAGGAATATCTAGAAGAGCTAGAGATGCCAATAATAACTTGGAAACCAACAGAAAATGAGCCAATCCCAAGTGAAGCAAAAGGATTAATAATTCCAGGCGGTTTTCCTGAGCAATACGCCGAGCAACTCAGCAACTGTTCCCAAAGCATACAAACACTTCAGAGCTTTTTCGGTCGGCATCCTATATATGCAGAATGTGGAGGGATGCTGCTGCTTGGCCAATACCTTATTGATATGAATGGAAACCGATATCCAATGGCTGGCTTGCTACCTTTTCAAGCACAAAGAGGGAATTTAAAGATAGGATATCGCAATCTAAAATGCACAAACAATAACCTTATTACTAGAAAGGGTGACGTGCTAGTAGGACATGAATTTCACTACTGGGAATTAAGAGATTGCGACTCTTCTCTTGAGTATAAAGAAAATAAAAGAATGAATCATGCTAAGGAATCAATTAAATCAATTTGGAAAGTGAATGGCTCACAAAATGAAGACTTCGAAGAAGGGTGGGGCAATCAATTACTTCATGCAAGCTGGATTCATTTACATTGGCCAAGTTCACCACAAATTATAAATATGTGGCAAAAAAAAATTAAGATGCAAGATTAGTTAAAAACAAAGCCAGCCTATTTTCCTTAAGATAATTGAGGGATAATAAACCGTAAAATTCTAATCTTGACATTAATCATTGAACCAGTTAAATGCTTAGCTGCTCCTTCCAAATAAGGCTATCTCTTTCACTCCCTTCTCGACCAACTATATAAACACTCTTACTTGCCCTAGTGACGGCAACATAAACCAATTGTTTTCGAAGAAGATCATCACTTGGCCAAAAGACATCTGGAGCAATAAAAACCTCTTTAAAAGTACTTCCTTGACTCCTATGCACTGTCAATACTGATGCTGGGCCAAGAGAAGCAAAAGAATCTCTTATCAGAAAAAAACTTCGCCAAAGCATTCGACGATCATCATCTCTAGCTTCCTTCGCTTGATTCCGTAACATCTGCAAAATGTTATCGAGGATTTTCCTGGAATTAGTACCAGCGGGAGGGGCAAGCCTTAAGCAAAGCTCCTGTTCTCCAACCAAAACAGTGACCAAAAGAGTTTCAATTGTTTCTAAATTTCCACCAAGAAGTTCTGACAGACCGAAAGTAGCCAGATCGCAACTTTCCCGAGTGACATCTTTAACGAAAAGCTCCCTGTTTGAACCAAGGACCATGTCAGGTTCTTCTCCACATTCAACTCCATCAACTGAAGCAGGGGCCATAATTGCAGTCCTACTAATCAATACTTCTCCAGGAAGAACAGGCAGTTGATCAGCCATGTCACCATGAATTGCTCTACGCACGTGAGGGACCAATCTTTCAAGAGTTCGATTAGTAAAGCAAAGAATGCGAGCTGCATCCGGATCATCATTCTCTGCTGCGTTTCTTAAAGCCTTCTTGGCCTGTTCAAGCCAATTAGTCTTATTCAAAAAGGAGAGCAATCCTTTGTCATTTTGGATTAATGGTAAACAAGGTGGTTGTTGAGATGGAAGTCGATCGTCTCTCAATCTGCTTGCCAAATCCAAGACAGGTCCTTGATGCCTAACAACCTGCCTTAATTTTGCTTTTGAAGCTCTATTGATTGAAAAGACTGGACTATACGGTTCTCCTATCGGAGGCAACTGAGCAGAGTCGCCTATAAAAACAAGCCTAGTCTTAGAAGTGTGGGCACATTCGAGAACTATCTCCAAAAGACAACTATCAATCATTGAAGCTTCATCAATCAAAACCAACCCCAACTCTTCCAAGGAATTAGCCGTCTGATTTGTTCTCTCACAAATTTCCTTTTCTCCATTTCGCTTCAACTTCAAACGAAGAAGTCGATGAATTGTTGAGGGATACCAAACAGGCCTCAACCCCTCTGATGCCAACGATTGTCGCAAAACCCCAACAGCCTTATGAGTTGGCGCTACAACAGTCCAACAAAACCCTTGCCCCTCAACCTTTTTTAAAAACCTCATTGAGAGAAAAGTTTTTCCACTCCCTGCAAACCCACTTAATACAAAAGGGTGACTAAATGAATCGTCTTCTAGCCAGGAGTTAAAAACTTCAAATGCCTTATTCTGGTCATCTGTGAGTTCAGCGGATAGAAGGTCAAAAGATTGATTTTTCACCCCACAAAAAGACCAAAACTCTGAGCAATATGTATCGGAGAACCTAAAAAGAAAATTCCTGGTAGAGCAACTAAAGGACCTATCAAACTCCCAACAAATACTTCTAATCTGGTATGGCCTAAACTTTCTTTAAGAGGTTGTTCTATAGGTTTTTCCCAATTTTCAGCAGGCAATTGATTAACCCTTGCAGCCGTCAACCCAGAAGCTCTTCTTATTCCACTTGCGTCATACATAACAACAAAAGCCAGGGTCGCTGCTATAGCAAACCCTGGATGATTAAACCCAAGCTGCAAACCAACTCCTGATGCAGTGCCAGTAACGAAAGCAGAATGACTGGAGGGCATTCCCCCTGTTTCAAGAAGTGCCACAGGTCTCCACCTTCGATGGTGAATAAGCTCAAAAAAAAGCTTCGAAAACTGAGCTATACCACAGGCTAGAAGTCCCCATGCAAGAGGTGCGTTATCAAAAATCTGTAGCAAAACAGGAAGAGAAGAATCTGTGAAGTTCATCTGTCGCGATCAGTTATGTAATCAGCTAAAGCCAAAAGAGGAGCTGCATTCTTATTCCATGGTTGTAGAACAGATTTGGATTTATTGACAAGATCATTCGCTCGTTTTCTTGATTCATCCAGGCCAAGCAACTTGGGATAAGTTGTTTTATCTGCAATTAAGTCTTTACCGGCGGTTTTACCAAGGACATCGCTGGTTGCTGTTACATCGAGTACATCATCAATAATTTGAAAAGCCAGCCCAATGCCTCTTGCATAAGTTCTTAAAGCATCAAGGACTTCTTCCGTTGCACCACCTATCAATGCTCCACATGTAACGCATGCTTTAAGAAGAGCTCCTGTTTTATGAAGGTGAATGAACTCCAAAGTGTCCAGATCTACCTGCTTACCTTCACATTCAAGGTCTACAACCTGACCACCGACTAATCCTGGTGCCCCCGCTAACAAAGAGAGCTCACCAACAACCTTTAATAAACGTTCAGCCGGCACACCAGGACTGCGAAGAGAAACCATCTCAAAGGCACGAGTCAACAATGCATCTCCTGCGAGGATTGCAACGGCGTCCCCATAAACCTTGTGATTGGTAGGTCTCCCTCTTCGTAAATCATCATTATCCATTGCAGGTAAATCATCATGAATTAAAGACATTGTGTGAATCATCTCCAATGCAACTGCTGTAGGTAAAGCGAGACTGGGATCGCCCCCTACAAATTCGCAAGCAGCTAGACAGAGAATTGGCCTAAGTCTCTTACCTCCGGCAAGAAGGGAATATCGCATTGCTTCGCGCAGTTGCGTTGGCTTCTCTGGGCCTAAAGAGGCATCCAAAGCAACTTCGACTTCCTTTCTGTGCCTAACCAAATAATTCGAGAAGTCGAAAGATGAGGGGTCAACTTCTGCCATAAAAAAAAACTCATTGGACGGATTCTCTCAGGCATCAGAGTCTCAGGGAAGCAAATCAACAAGGTTGAAGGACAAACCGCAATGCTCTTGCCATCTACTCACTGTATTAACTAGCAGCATTGAAACTGTCATAGGTCCTACTCCGCCAGGAACTGGCGTAATCGCGCTGGCAATATTTGAAAGTTCCTCAGACCTGACATCTCCGCAAAGCTTGAACTTCCCCACTGGACGACCTAGCTCCTGAGAAAGAAGCCTATGTATCCCAACATCAATTACTACAGCTCCTGGCTTCACATGTTCTGCGCCTATCATTTTCGGCTGACCAGCAGCGACAACTAACAAATCGGCCTGCCTGGTAACTTCCACAAGGTTGGGTGTACGCGAATGAGCAATGGTGACTGTGGCATTAGCAGATTGGAGCATTAATGCCATCGGTTGTCCAACAAGTATGCTTCGCCCAATTACAACAGCTCTCTTCCCTGCTATTGGGATTTGGTTGCTAACTAAAAGAGCCATAACCCCTGCAGGAGTGCAGGATCTAGGACCTCGTTCTCCCTTCAATAATCTTCCAAGGTTTAACGTATGCAGTCCATCTGCGTCTTTATCAGGATCAATGCTCATTAGTAAAGGGCCGGGATCAATATCCTTAGGAAGCGGCAATTGCAATAGGATTCCGTCAACATTTTCATTGGCATTTAATTCCTGAATTTTGCGAATCAACTCTTCACTTGGAATGTTTTCAGGGTAATGGACACCAAAGCTTTTAATTCCAATTCTTTTACAGGCTTTTTCCTTGTTAGAGACATAAACCCCACTAGCTTCATCGTCACCTACACGAATAACTGCTAAACCAGGAGGACGGCCAGCTTGGGCACTCGAAATGGAAATCTCATTTTGCAGACGTTTAGCTAGCTCATCGGCCAGCTTTCGACCATCAAGCCTCAAAGCCATTCGCTCAAACTATGCTTAATACACCCTGAAGTGTAAACAGAGCTAACGTTATCTTCTCTACTAAATGTTGTGGTCAGAATTTCTACTTTAAATCACTTTTGGCGAAACTGGCTTAGAAGTCAATCGCCTAGAAGGTCTGTAATTAGCTGGACCAGTGCTGATAAAGCTTGCCTAGTGGTTGTCTGTGCAGCAGTAGCAATAGTTTCGAGTTGGAATTTCCTACAGATACCGGACCTTGAAATTGGGATGCCTGCACCCGCTGATGAAACAGCCCCCTACGATGCAGAAGTCGCATATAGAGATCCCCAAAAACAAAAAGGCCCGGAACTAATTCAAGACACTATCTTTGTACAAGTAATTGATCAAGATCAATCCAATATTTTAAAAAAATCACTCAAAAATAAACTTAAAAATATTGAGGATCAAGCAATAAATTTTGAGAAAGATAAAATTGCACCAGTTAATTTAAACTCAGATGAGGAAATATGGATTAGGAAAAGCTCTAAGCTAATCAGAGAAAAATGGAAAGGTCAAATAGAACTGGCAGCAAATAGAATGCTTAGGCAAGGACTAGTAAATACTTTAGGTTTCGATGAACTCCAAGAAGCAGCCTCTTTGCAACTAGCTCAATTAGGGGAACAAGCCTCCCCTCCACGCAGCTTAGGCAGCAAGTTACTCGCAAGAACTTTTCATCGTAGAACAAATCTTCGTCAAGATCGTTCTCTTCAGGGCCTATTAGAAGACACAATTACAAAACAAAGTCCTCCCATTAAAGTCAAAGCTGGTGACTACATTACGAGGAAAGGAGAGGCAATAAGTGCTCAAGATTATTTTATTCTTAATCACTATAATCTCATTCCTAAAAGCCCCAGATATACACAATTCTTCCTTACATTTGGAGAGGTCATTACAAGTTGTACTGTCCTACTTCTCATCATGAGAAGGTCAAAACCATGCCTTCAAGCCCGACATGGCCTACTTGCACTAGGTCTAATGCTCACAGCACAAATCAGCAAAGTCTGGTTTGCTTCAGTGGTTAGCCCCCTATCAGTTCTTGTTCCTCCAACACTATTACTCTCTCAAGGTCTTGGCTCAACAATTGCACTTGCCTGGTTATCAATAGCAAGTCTTCTTTGGAAATTGCCTTTTAACGATATTGATGAGAACAGATTAATGATTGCTTTTGCAGTTTCAGCTGTTATTGCTTTTCAAGGTGGAAGAATGCGTAGCCGAGCTCAATTACTCCAAATGGCTTTTTTATTACCATTTGGAGCCTTACTAGGAGAATGGTTATTTCTTCGCGGAAGACAAGTACCAAATTCTTCTGACGAACTTATCTACGAAGCATTACTTATGGGTTGCTTATTGATGTTGGCAATATTATTAATTCCAATTCTTGAAACAACTTTTGGACTTATTACAAAAGCAAGACTATTAGAACTCGCCGATCAAGAACGGCCATTGCTAAGAAGATTATCCTCTGAAGCACCAGGCACTTTTGAACATACCTTGATGATCTGTGGATTGGCCGAAGAAGGTGCTAGGAGTATTGGTGCGGATGTTGACCTCATCAGGACAGGTTCTCTTTACCACGATGTAGGCAAACTACATGCACCAGAATGGTTTATAGAAAATCAAACTGATGGAGTCAACCCTCATGATCAATTGGATGACCCATTCGCCAGCGCAGATATATTGCAAGCACATGTAGATGAAGGTCTAAAGCTGGCTCGAAAGTATCGTTTACCCAAGCCGATAGCAGATTTCATTCCTGAACATCAAGGCACTCTTAAAATGGGCTATTTCCTTTATCAAGCAAAGGGGAAAGACCATTCAGTCGAAGAAAGTAGATTCCGATATAAAGGTCCTATCCCTCGATGTAGAGAAACTGGAATTCTTATGCTCGCTGATGGTTGCGAGGCTGCGCTAAGAGCTTTAAACCCCAAAAGCTCCGATTCAGAGGCTCGCACAACTGTTAGAAGAATTATCGAATCTCGTCAGCTTGATGGACAACTCAAAGAAAGCAGCCTTACACGCGCTGAAGTTGAAATAGTTATCCGCTCTTTTGTAAATGTTTGGAGAAGAATGAGACATAGAAGGATCCCATATCCTCTCCCTTCAGCTAAATCTTCATCAACTACTTAAGAAGCTCTTAAATAAAAACATCTACAAGAAAACAAATCAATTATTACCTCAAATTTAAAGAATCAAAAAATCAAAAATTCACAACCTAATACCTCTCCTATGTGCTGGCCTACACCAATAAATCAAAGCAAAGAGATTACAAATAGCAATGGCAAAAGACAGTCCACTTAACCCCAAAATATCTCCTTCTCTAACTAGTCTGACAATTCCATAAGGGAGAGTACCGGCAAGTGCCATAGACAAAGCAACAATAGCAAGAACTACGCCCCATTTCCTCTCCGCGAGTAATCCAGCCGAGGCGACAATCCCAACAATTGCAGCTGGCCAAGCCAAGCTTATCGCCAAAATAAAGTTTACTAAGGGTAGATCTGGATTGTTAAATGCAACCAAGCCAATGCAAGGCAATACTGCAACATTTGCTATCAAACCAATCCAGGTTAAAAACCAATACCCTCGAACTCCATTTCTCATAAATCCAACGACACTTCTTCCAAGTTAATCAAATAAGATCAGATTAGTCTTAACTTAAAAAGTTTTCTAATGAAAAAATGATTGAACACTCTCAACCTTTTCTCTGAATGACTGCTTCCTATCTGTTCGAGTATTGATTTTCAGCGTTGTGTAAATCCTTGCAGCTCCTTTTTTGTGAACCGCTTCATGGCAAGCTTTTACACAAGAAAAAACTTCCTCCCATTCCCCCTCAATGGCAGTTCCATTAGGGCCAATTTCATAATCAAGTCCTGTCTCCTTTATAACTTCTTTACATGCGAATAAATATGGTGATATAGAAACTCCAACACCTAACGGAACAATACATAAGTCAATACTCGTCCACATTGATCAAAATCCCCAATCTTTTCAAAAATCAGACCAGATCCAAGCAATTCACTGGATACCCAACTGTCCTCCAGGATCCACTGCTTGTAAGAACTTCTACACCAATAGCTCTCTGTCCAATAGAGCAATTAAGGCCTTGTCCATTACACCAGTCTTGAGCAGCTCTTGTCGCTGCCTCAACAGATTCGTATGGAGCGTCTAAGACATGATGTGGTCTTCCATCCAAGCCAGCCAAACGATAAAGCCTTTGCTGAATAGTCATGTATGTTTTCAAACTCAACCATTAACAATGCTCTCACGGTCAGCTGATCCCTGACAAGAATAAAACTACTCAATTCACCCAAAAAACTTAAAGACTTGGTAGAGGATGAACATCGACATTGTCACGTTGAGGGTGAAGTGAACAGACAGCCTGGCTAGCAACAAGCCTGTTCAAGGCATTTATATAGGCCTGTGCTGCCGCTACCACTACATCTGTATCCGCTGAATGTCCCGAATACAACTTCCCTTCACCCCTCAGTCTTATTGTCACTTCTCCCATAGCATCAATGCCCTCAGTGACAGATTTCACCGAAAACTCTATTAATTCATTCGGCACAGCTGCTAGCGAGTCCAATGCTCTACAAACTGCATCGACTGGCCCCGTACCTACTGCAGAGGTGGTCTCCTCCTGGCCGTATTGATTCGCAAGTGTGATTGTTGCTGTAGGACGAAGTGTATTTCCACAACTGACTTGAACTAATCGCAATTGATAACGTGCTTCTGGTTGTTGAACCTGCTCACTAACAATTGCTTCAAGATCTCTGTCCGTGATGTCCCTTTTACGATCTGCTAAATCCTTAAATCGAGCAAAAGCCTCGTTTAAATCTTCTCTACTAAGGTCATATCCGAGTTCTTCCATTCTTGCCCGTACAGCACTTCTACCACTTAACTTTCCAAGTGAAATTCTATTATCTCTCAAGCCAACAGTCTTTGCATCAACTATCTCATAAGTAAGGCGATTTTTCAAAACACCATCCTGATGAATACCTGACTCATGAGCAAAGGCATTTGCACCAACTATTGCCTTATTAGGCTGAACAACCATTCCAGTTAGATTAGAAACCAACCGTGAAGTCTTAGTTATTTCATCCATACGAACGGCTGTCAAAGGAGTTGGGCTATCTGAATCTCTACCAAAAAAAGGATTAAAGTAACTACGTCGAACATGCAAACCCATAACTAATTCTTCTAGAGCAGCGTTCCCAGCTCTTTCACCTATACCATTTATAGTGCACTCAAGTTGTCGTGCACCATTTTTCACTGCTTCAAGAAAATTAGCAACAGCCAATCCCAAATCATTATGACCATGAACTGACAATATAGCCTCATCAATATTAGGAACATTATTATTTATTCGTGATATCAATTCTCCAAATTCTGATGGAGTTATATATCCAACAGTATCAGGGATATTTATTGTTCCTGCACCAGAAGCAATAGCCACTTGAATTACTTCGAAAAGAAATTCAGGATCACTTCTAGCTGCATCCTCACAAGAAAACTCAACATCATCCACTAAAGAGCGGGCATAGGAAACCATCTCGGGAACAATTGATAAAACGTCCTTGCGAGATTTCCTAAGCTTATGCTCAAGATGGATATCACTTGTAGCGATAAATGTATGAATACGTCTTTTGGGAGCAGGAGAAACAGCTTCATAGCATGACTTGATATCGGCACTAGAAGCCCTCGCTAATCCACAAATTGTTGGACCATCCTCCCCGCCTACTTGTTCAGCAATCTTCTGAACAGCTAGAAAGTCCCCTTGACTTGCAAAAGGAAACCCAGCTTCAATCACATCAACTCCAAGCCTTGCAAGCTGCTGAGCAATTGCGAGTTTTTCTTCTAGGTTCAAGCTGGCCCCTGGGGATTGCTCACCGTCCCTAAGGGTTGTATCAAAAATCAAAACCCGGCCTGGATCCTTAGCCATAAAAAAAATTTATGAAGTACGCAAGGATAGTCCTAAGACTAGTTATCAAAAATTCTAATTCAATATTGATTTAAATGATATAGGAATAAAAAAACTTATTTTCTTCCTAAAACACGCAACCTATAGAAAAGGCTCTTTATATCTAAGAACTTTCCAGTCATTCTTATTAATCCACTCAAATTTTCAAGCTAATCAATTGAATGATTTTTTATTCAATTGATTAGCAATCACTAATTCCAAACCAACAATCGCTTGTGGGAGAAACTAAGAAGAAGAGATTTCAACACATTCTCACTTGAGAATTTTTGTCCAGTTGGTAGCAAGACATTCTAAATTTGGTCAACTTCTAATCGCACTTTGACCAAAGGCGAACTAGCACTCGTTCTGCATGCCCACCTCCCTTACGTGAGGTCGGAAAAACCTGGCTCATTAGAAGAAGACTGGTTTTTTCAAGCTTTAATGGAATGCTATCTACCCTTGCTCAACACCCTTGAAGTAGCAGCATTATCTCAAATTCAAAAGCCAAAGCTCACAATTGGCCTATCACCAACGCTGCTTTCCCTACTAGAAGACGAAGAACTTCAACAACGATTCCCAAAATGGATTAAGAAAAGGCTTTATTTGCTAGAAAACATTCCACCAACAAGTGATCAAAATAAACCTGCTATTCATCTTGAGGAATTAATCAAAAAACAACTAAAACAATGGGAAGCTTGTAATGGAGATTTAATCTCACGATTTGCATCTCTTCAAAATGACAAAGTCATAGATATCCTCACATGTGCTGCAACTCATGGATACCTTCCATTGCTGCGAGAAAATCCAGAAGCAGTGAATGGCCAATTAAAAACAGCCACTAAAGAGCACCACAGATTATTCGGAGAATATCCTCTTGGAATCTGGCTACCGGAATGTGCATATTACGAAGGTCTTGATTTATTGATGAATAAAGCAGGATTGCGATATGCAGTCTTAGATGGCCATGGTCTTCTTCATGCAAGTCCAAGGCCTAGGTATGGAATATATGCTCCTATCTGCAGCAAAAATGGCGTGGCTTTCTTCGGGAGAGATAGTGAAGCCACACTTCCAGTCTGGTCAGCAAAGGAAGGGTACCCAGGAAACTCGGAATACAGGGAATTCCACCGAGATCTCGGATGGGATATACCACTCAAAGAACTAGAAAAAATTGGAATAAATGACCAAAGGCCACTTGGCCTTAAATTCCATAAAGTAACTAGTCAAAAAGCCACTTTAGACAAAAAGGAACTTTACGATCCCAAATCAGCCAAAGAACAAATCAAAAAAGATGCAACTCATTATCTAAAGGGAAGAAAAGCCCAATTAGAGAAGCTAGAAAAACAAATGCAAGTCAAACCATTGCTAATAGCTCCGTTTGATGCAGAATTATTTGGGCATTGGTGGTTTGAGGGACCTTCTTTCTTGGCAGAGTTATTTGCTCAGGCTGCTAAAGAAAAAATACAATTCACTAGACTTAAGGATTTTCTTACATGCAATCCCCAACTTCAACTTTGTGAGCCATGTCCATCAAGCTGGGGACAAGGTGGTTATCATGATTATTGGTCAAATGAAAGCAATTCATGGATAATTCCTGAATGGAATAAAGCAGCCAATGCATTTATTCAGCGTAGCAAACTTGAAATAAAAGCCGATCAATTAAGTATAAAACTTCTTAAATATGCTGCCAGAGAACTGCTCTTATCTCAATCATCAGACTGGAGTTTTATCCTTCGTGCCGGAACTACAACTGAGCTGGCTAAGAATAGAATTTCTCGGCACCTTGAACGCTTCTGGACTTTAATAAAAATTCTAAATAATGAGAAAGAAATATCGGATAATTTTATTCAAAAGATTGAGTCTGAAGACAACCTTTTCCCATTAATTGATATAGGAGACTGGGATAACTCTTAACTAAGTGATTTTTGCACTCCAAAAACCATTCCTATTCTTACTTTCCAAGGAGACATTGAAAAAAGCCTAAGCATAACAATAACAAGACGATGTAAAGGAAGTGTATTTGCTAAAAAACCTGACCAATCTTCTTTAGGCAATCTGAAAAATGTTGCAAAAAAACTACGTAATCTAGCCTCGTCAAAACTCATCAACCTCCTTAATCCAAATTGATACAAGCGATGACGTTGAATCAACTCTGGATTCCAAAGAACCTGCCAGCCTCTTTTCGCTAAAGAAGCTGAATTCAAAGTAGGCTCAGTTTCAATAGCCTTAGCTAATTGCTTGGCTAAGGCTGGAGCTCGTCGCAAAAGCGCCCCCACCATGTATCCAGAGGCAGGATGGACCATGCTTGCCGCACCTCCAAAAGCTAGTAGGGCCTGATTCCTATCTGGAAGAGGCAAATTCATCGGGAACAAACAATGTTCTTCATGGAGAATTTCTTTGACATACACGCCTCGATGAGACAAACGAGCATGCAAACGCCTTTTAAGTTTTGCCAAGGGTAGAGGTGGTGAGCATGCCAATGAAGTCTCCTCAACAAAGAAAACATCCTTCCCAAAATCCATGGCATATAAAAAAGTTGGTGGCTCTTTGAGTTCATCTTTGTGAAGATGATTAGAGCGAAAATCCATCAAAACAAATTGCTCATTCTCTACAGGGGGTGCACTAAATCTCCCTACAATTCCATAGGCTGCCTGCTGTGCAACTGGGCCATGATCAGGTCTTCGAATAAAAGGACTTCTATGCCCACTAGCATCTATAACTACTCTTGCTGTATAAATTTTGCCTGAGCTGCAAATAACCTCTGTATTTTCCCCTTGAAATTGAATCTTCTGAGCAGTCTCAACAAACCACCCAATATCGCCACATCTTAAAAGCAATGATTTTTGTAATTCAGCCTGATCAAAAAGTCCATAATCAAAATTATGTTCAATTGGGACTGATCCGGCTGGGCCTAATCCATTTCCAAAATAACTGACCGTCTTTGACCAACGATGACCTAGCAATGAAGCCATTCCTAATTCTTCAAGTTCTTCAGCCCAAATACCATATGTATTGGGCCATGGTTTATCAGGAGCCTGTGATGCCAATGCCTGTACTGCTAGTCCCTGCTCTACTAACTCAGCAACAATACAAAGAGCCGCAGGGCCTGCTCCGAGCACAAGAACATCAGCACGTTTCGTCAATTTTCCAAAGAAGAGACTTGAGCCGATCCACCATCACTAGCAGAGTCAGGAGAATCAGATTCAGTCTCAAGATCCTCAAGTTCCCGGGGGACTAAAACTACTTCTGACAAACGATCCCCTGAGTCAAGACGCTGAAGTCTGACACCTGTTGCAGCTCTTGATTGTTGAGGGATTTTGTCTGCATTAGTACGCACAATCACACCTCTTTCAGTAACTAATAGCACTTCCTCCCCGTAACCCAAAACCCTCAAACCAACCAACTCATCCCCTTCTCTTCGGAACTTCATTGCTCTTAAACCCATGCCGGCTCTTTTCTGAAGACGAAATTGATTCACAGGGACTCTCTTGCCTAAGCCTGTAGCAGAAGCAACTAAAACCCATGGGCCTTCAGCACCTGAAGAAGATTCTGAATTCTCCTCAAATTCTTCTTCAAGTTCATGGCTGCTAGCGACCTTATCAGCCAATTCTTTTGGCAACACATCCATACTTACCAATGAATCTCCGTTGCGCAAATTCATTGACCTAACCCCTCTAGCTGTTCTACCTAAAGGTCTTAACTCATCATCATCAATTCGAAAATGTATTGTCATTCCATTTTTAGACGCAATCAAAACACTGTCACCATTAACAGCGAGTCTTACCCAAGTCAAAGCATCCCCTTCTTCTAAGCCAATAGCAATTAATCCATTAGCTCTAATTTTACTAAAAGAAGAAACTGAAGTTCTTTTGATAAATCCTCCTTTAGTAAGCATTAGCAAATGGGATTCATCATCAAAAGAAGAGACAGAAAGCAATGATGTGATTGCTTCTTCACGAGGGATTGGCAAGAGTTGAACTACAGGAGTGCCTTTAGCAGAACGACTTGATTGTGGAACACGGTAAGCAGGTAAGACATAAGCGACTCCTCTATCGCTAAAAAGGAGTAAGGAGTCATGATCATTACAACTAATAAAAAGCTTTACTTCCTCCTCACCTTGACTACGAGTACCTGCTTTACCTCTAGTCCCCCTACTGGTTGAGTCAAATTCACTAACAGGCATCCTTTTTAAATAACCAGTTTCTGTAAGTAAAACGACGGACCTTTCATTGGCTATTAAGTCAATGTCTTCAAGTCCTGCCCCTAGATCAAGAATTTCAGTTCTCCTAGGTTTTGCGTACCTATCTCTTAACTTTGAAAGCTCGTCATTAATAATAGAGAGAATTCGATCTCTACTCCCTAAAATATCTTTATAGTCTGCAATCTTAGAAACAAGATCTTCATGTTCTAACCTTATTTTATCTGCCTCTAAAGCAGTTAGTCGCCTCAACTGCATCTGGAGAATTGCATCTGCTTGGATAGCTGTTAAACCATGAAGATCTTGCAATTGAGTCTTAGCACTTGCCGTATCAGAAGCCGCTCTAATTAAAGCTATAATCGGATCAAGATGATCCAAGGCAAGAAGAAGTCCTAATAAGATATGATCCCTTTCCTCTGCTTTTCTTAAAAAATAACGAGTGCGCTTTTCAATTGTTTCAACTCTAAACTCCAGAAAAACCTTAAGCATCTTACTCAATGTAAGCAAAACAGGTTCGCCTGAAACTAGTGACAACATATTTGCACTAAAGTTACTTTGAAGAGGCGTTAATTTAAATAGATTATTTAATACCACCTGAGGGTATGAATCACGCCTCAACTCAACTACAATTCTCATTCCATCCCTATCACTTTCATCCCTAATATCTGATATTCCTTCCAACTTCTTATCATTTACCATGTCTGCAATTCTTTCAATTAGAGCAGCCTTATTTGTTTGATAAGGAAGCTGAGTAACTATCACAGCATCCCGATCTGGCCTACCTGGGGACTCGATCGTTTCAATTTCAGCCACACCTCGCATCGTGATCGAACCCCTACCTGAAAGATAAGTTTCTTTGATACCACTTCTTCCGAGTATTTGACCACCAGTCGGAAAATCAGGACCAGTAATTATTTTCATAAGATCCTCATCACTGCTATCAGGATTGTCAATTAAGGTCCTAAGCCCATCAATCAACTCTCCTAAGTTATGCGGAGGGATATTTGTTGCCATACCAACGGCAATTCCTGAGGAACCATTAAGTAGTAACTGAGGGATTCGAGCCGGTAAGACAGTTGGTTCTTGTTGTGAACCGTCGAAATTATCTGAGAAATCTACTGTTTCTGCTTCAATATCTTCTAATAAGCTATCCGTGGTAAGAGCCTGCAGCCTTGATTCGGTGTATCGCATAGCAGCTGGAGGATCATTATCTACGGAGCCAAAATTGCCATGACCATCAATCAATGGCATTTGCATTGAAAAATCCTGAGCCATCCGCACTAAGGCGTCATATACAGCAGTGTCGCCATGAGGATGGTATTTACCAAGTACCTCACCTACTACTCTTGCGCATTTCCTATAAGGCCTATCACTAGTCAAACCCAATTCATACATCGCATAGAGGATTCGCCGATGCACTGGCTTTAAACCATCTCTTGCATCGGGCAAAGCTCGCCCAACAATTACGCTCATCGCGTACTCCAGATAGGAGCGCGACATCTCGTTGCGAAGATCTGTCTGGATGATCCGATCGTCGGACTCGCCGGGAGCTCCGCTTCCCGGTCCCACAGGATCAGCCATATAAAAGCTAATTACCAATCACTAGGTTATCTCGCTATCTGATGAGTTGCGAGAGTAGCTCGTAAAAAACCTGCAAAATCACTTCAAACGTCATCTAGTTCTGATCAAAAGCCTGAAACGCATTAAGATTTGCAAGACAGCAGCGATATATCAGCTCTGTTGATGCATCTAAAGCTGACTTCTTTTCTTTTTAAGGAGTCCCCAACAAAGCAATCGATCAAGTCAAAACCACAAAAATGTCAAAATCATATTCAGAACCTGATAGCCCAGAAGGGGAAAGCACAGAAGACATTTCAGAAGCTTCTATGCAGCAAGTAGAGGAATACCCTGCAAAGTCTTCAAACTCAGACAATCCGATAGAGCAGTCTCAGACAACAAGCCAAAAGACTTCCAACAATTACCAAAGCAACAACTCAACAAGTAATAACAGTCCCAACTTGAATGCAGAATGGCAGTTATTAAATAAAAAAATACAAGGCTGGCTTGGAGGTACCAATTCGCACTCGAAGCAAGTCAACCTTTTCCTCAATCCAGCTCTATTAGTAATTGGTCTCTTAGTAATTGTTTTTCTAATAAAGGCTTACACGACTATCCTTGTAAGTCTTGAAACAATCCCATTAGCACCAAGCATTTTCAAAGTAGTAGGTACTTTCTGGCTGATTCGTTTTTTCGTAACTCGTTTAATGCGTCAGCAAGATAGGGACAACTTAAAAAATCAAGCTCAAAACCAGTGGAAATATTTCTTCGGGAGCAAAGGCTAGGAACATCAAAACGTTCTCGAATTCACAAGAATCTGACTTGAGAGCATTTCACTTGGTAATTTGGCCAAACTTTCATAAGTCTGCAGTGAATATCCAGCTAGGACGCAACAAGCAAGTTCGCAGAGCCTATGGGATTGACGAAATCGCATTAGTGCCAGGTCAACGAACCGTTGACCCAGCAGTTACAGAAACAAGCTGGGTACTTGGAGGAATCCAAAGAGAGATTCCGATAATTGCCAGTGCCATGGATGGAGTAGTAGATGTTGAAATGGCCGTAGCCTTATCAAAACTTGGCTCTTTAGGCGTATTAAACATTGAAGGGATCCAAACTAGATATGAAAACCCCCTACCTATACTCAATCAAATTGCCTCAGTGGGGAATCAAGAATTTGTTCCCTTAATGCAGGAGGTCTATAAGCAACCCATAAAGCCAGAACTTATTCAAAAACGAATCCAAGAGATCAAAACCAAAGGGGGAATTGCGGCTATCAGTGCCACTCCACAAGCCGCAATGCGATTTAGAAAGGCAATTACATCAGCCAATCCAGACCTTTTCTTCGTACAAGCGACAGTTGTTTCTACAAATCACATTGGAATAGAAGGCAGCCAGACTCTGGATTTACAAGAACTTTGCACAGAGCTTGGTCTTCCTGTAATTGTTGGAAATTGTGTCACATATGAGGTTGCTTTCAGTCTTATGAGTGCTGGAGCGGCTGGAATAATGGTTGGAATAGGACCAGGAGCAGCTTGTACTTCCAGAGGCGTATTAGGTGTAGGAATTCCACAGGCCACTGCAGTAGCAGACTGCGCAGCCGCCAGAGATGATTATGAAAAGGAAACAGGAAAATATGTACCAATAATTGCTGATGGAGGGATTGTTACGGGAGGAGATATTTGCAAATGCATAGCTTGCGGAGCGGATGCAGTAATGATTGGCTCACCTATTGCTCGATCTAATGAAGCCCCAGGACAAGGTTTCCACTGGGGAATGGCTACTCCAAGTCCCTTGTTACCAAGAGGAACCAGAATCAAAGTTGGATCTATTGGAACAATAGAAAGAATTCTTCGTGGCCCAGCTCAACTAGATGATGGAACGCACAATCTTCTAGGAGCAATCAAAACTTCTATGGGTACTCTTGGCGCAAGGAACATTAAAGAAATGCAAAATGTCGAAGTAGTAGTAGCGCCTTCCCTTCTTACAGAAGGGAAGGTTTATCAAAAAGCTCAGCAACTTGGCATGGGCAAATAGACCAAAGACTGCTCGCCAAATTGCGAAAACGCAAAAGAAAGCTTGGAAAGCAGTTATTATCCAAGTGTGAAGGTTTATGCCCTCACACTCCTCACACCACTGGCCCGACGCGCTCGGGCTTTTCGTCTTCTTTATCACTCGACCGTCACAGTTCACACCATTTCAGTACATAGAAACCTTTACTGATTAAAGACGGTTGCTAAATTTGCACAATACAAACCATTTCTAAAGGAATGTCAAGCGCTGCAGCAGTTACCGATTCTTCATTTGAGCAGGAGGTTCTTCAAAGTGACTTACCTGTACTAGTTGATTTTTGGGCGCCTTGGTGCGGTCCCTGCAGAATGGTTTCTCCCATCGTGGAAGAGATTTCTAAAGAGTTTGAAGGCAAAATCAAGGTCTTTAAACTAAATACTGACGAGAACCCCAATGTCGCTAGCCAATACGGCATCCGCAGCATTCCTACCCTAATGGTCTTCAAAGGGGGCCAAAAGGTTGATACTGTTGTTGGGGCAGTTCCAAAAGCAACGCTATCAGGGACAATTTCCAAGTACCTATAAGCTCTTAGATACCACTTCCCTGGTTCATCTCAAGCCATATCAATGTGCTTGAGCCTTCTAACCTTTACATTGAACCCCGAAGTGACATCTAAAATTGGACTGATTGACTATGGGATGGGAAACCTGCATTCAGTGCAGAAAGCTTTTGAGCGGCTTAAGCAAGCTGTCAAAATTATAAATTTGCCCAGTGATATAAATGATGTAGGAGCCCTTGTTTTACCAGGTGTTGGATCCTTTGATCCAGCGATGCAAGAACTCAAAAAGACAAACTTCATCCCATTTATTAAATCCTGGGTGAATGAAGGGAAGCCTCTTTTAGGGATTTGCCTTGGGCTTCAATTATTTTTTGAATCAAGTGAAGAAGGAAATGAACCTGGATTAGGACTACTTAAAGGCCATGTGCGCAAATTACCTATTGAACAAAGCGAAAGGATTCCACATATGGGATGGGCACCTCTAAAGGAAGTCAAAGGTTGTCCATTATTAGAAAATTCTCAAAAAACCAATTGGGTATATTTTGTACATTCATATTCAGCAATTCCGTCAGAGAAAGAAGACCTAGCAGCCACCGCAAGTTTTGGAGAGAGCTCTGTAACCGCAATAGTTTGGCAAGGAAATATTGGTGCATGTCAATTTCATCCAGAAAAGTCTTCAAAAACTGGACATGACATCCTTCAAAGATGGGTGAATTGGCTCAAAACTACAAATAAAATTTGAATATGACTGGTCAGCTAAGAATTGCAGGTGGAAGAAAAATTAAAAGTCCAAAAGGTTTAGCTACAAGGCCAACAACAGCTCGAGTAAGGGAAGCCGTAATGAATTTAGTATCTCCAAAGATCAAGAATGGAAACTGGCTTGATCTTTTCAGCGGAAGTGGTGTTATGGGTTGCGAAGCACTACAAAAAGGGGCTCAAAAAGTTTTAGCAGTTGAACGTGATCCAAAAACCGCTCAAATATGCAAATCAAACCTACTCTCAATTGCACAAAGCCAAAGAAAATCCCAAAAGGCAACAGTTGTATGCAAAGACGTCTTTAAGTTTTTAACTCAAAACAACAAGGATCCAAAAATTCAACAAAATATCGAACAAGAGATTGACCTTTTTGATCTTGTTTATTTAGATCCACCTTATGGGGCTAATATTTATTCAAAGACATTGACAAGGCTTTTAGAGGGAAATTGGATAAAAAAAGATTCAATTGTGATATGTGAATATTCTTCCTCTCACCATCTAGAGAAGCCCCATCCTTGGGTTGAGCAAGACAGAAGAACTTACGGAGGGACCTCAATATTGTTAATCAGCCCTAAACAGAACCACTTCGACGATACTGATTCCAAGCGGCCACAAACAGACCCAAGAGGGTTACTGGCACTAAACCCAATACAATCCCAAGAAGAAGAGGCTCAATCATTTACACATACTCCAGATGTTTCTTAATCTCAATTGTTTCATGAAACAGAAGTTCCTGTGAAGGACCCGTCATCTACTGCTGTCATCACTAAGACTTTTAGCATCGGGATGGGAGCCTTAAGGGTTTTTCTCACTTGCGCTTTAATAATCCTGCTTTTGTGGGCGATTGGAGTCTTCGAAACAGATCCTTACATAAAAGCCACCCTCGACTTAAAAGGTTCTAAGGACAATGGAGAAAAGCTGTTTAAAATAAATTGTGTTGGATGTCATGGGATAACTGCTCAAGGGCTACTAGGTCCAGATCTACACGAAGTAACAGATAACTTTAGCGAAGCAGCAATCATCAATCAGATAATTCAAGGAGCAACCCCACCAATGCCAAGCTTTGAAATGGAACCCCAAAAAATGGCTGACTTAATGGCTTACCTAAATTCCCTTAAATAAGAAATTGGACTCATTACGACAAAAAATAGTTGTCGTGCTAGTGGAACCATCTGGGCCATTAAATGTAGGCAGTATTGCAAGACTTTGCAAAAACTTTGGAGTAAGTGAATTACGTTTAGTTTCACCAAAATGTAATGTAACCGATAAGAATGCACAACTCATGGCAGTCAAAGGAGGAATATTTCTAACAAAGGCAAAAATATATTCTTCCCTAATAAATGCAATTGGAGATTGCCCAAGAGTAATAGCCACTTCAGGACGAATTGACCATGGGAACATCCCCTTATTAGAACCAGAAAATGCCATTAACTGGTTTCTAGACTCTTCAGATGGATCTGCAGTCGCCTTGGTATTTGGTCGAGAAGACAGCGGACTAACTAATCAAGAGCTCCTACTTGCTCAAAAAGTAGTTACATTAAAAACAATTAAAAACTATCGTTCCCTAAATCTTTCTCATGCTGTGGCAATTGTCCTACATGAAATACATAGGTGTGAGGAAATGAAGTCAAATACAGATTCAATACTTGCTCCAAAAGTCGACCCAGCATTACCATTGGAATTAAATAATTGCATTGAAGAAGCTGAAAAACTTTTACTCGAAATTGGTTTTTTATACAAACATACTTCTAAAGCAAGGATTTCTAAAATTCGTGCTTTACTGCAAAGATCTGAAATTTGTCCTAGTGAAGTTGCCATGATCAGGGGAATTGTAAGCCAAGTAAGATGGGCACTTGACGAAGGAAAATCTTCTACTGATTAAATAAAATGCATCAGAACAGATTCAAAAAGAATCGAACATTGCAGAAAAGCTCAAAGCTTTGGTTGATTTATAACACGTTTGTTAGTTTAACACTCGTGGGCATTGGTACTGGAGTTATTGTAGGGTCATCTATTAAAACAATTACGCTACATAATGACACAAAAAATGAAATAAAGTCTAAGCAAATATCGATCAATAGAATTGACTTAAAGTCAATTTTTACGCTACATAATAATCATAGAAATACCGAAGAAGTAACAACTTATAAGAACAAAGAAATAAAGGCCTTAAGCTCTAAATGGACAAAACTAGCCTTAAAAGAAAAAGGGCTCAAAGCAAGTGCTTATCTTTTAATTCTTGACAATGAAAGATACGCTGAACTTGAATCAAATTCAGTTCTACCTGCAGCAAGCTCAATCAAGATTCCCATTCTTCTAATAGCGCTGAGAATGATTGATAGTGGAGAATTAATGTGGAATGAGTTATTAAAAACAAACAAGGCAGCAGTTGGAGGGGGGGCTGGATGGATGGCATATCAACCTTTAGGGAAAAGTTTTCCAGTTCATGAAATTGCGACTGAAATGATTAGGATTAGTGACAACACAGCAACAAACCTTCTTATTCAAAGACTTGGTGGAATAGAAGCCGTAAATAAACAATTTATATCCCTAGGATTATCCTCTACAAAATTAAACAATTGGTTGCCAGATTTAGAAGGTAGTAATACAACAAGTGCTAAGGATCTTAGTCGCACTATTGCAATAGTCGATCAAGGGAATGCTTTAAAACAGCGGACAAGAGATTTGTTTAGAGAAGTCATGGGAACATCAGTAAGCAATAGGCTTTTACCTGGCGGATTATTAATGGGATTGGGGGGCCAGGGTTCTGACGTTGACTACAACCTACTAATAAAGGGCTATCGGGTCTATAACAAAACTGGGGATATCGGCATCTCCTATGCAGATGCTGGTCTCATTCAAATGCCTAACAACACAAGGGCTGTAGCCAGTTTTCTTGTACAAGGTCCTTTCAACGATCCACGCTCTGCAAAATTAATTCGCAAGATGGCTGAAGCAATGGTCCCTGTCCTAATGGAAAAGTAAATCAAATTTCAACTGGATTTTCCAGCTTTAGAGACAAGCTGCTGGATTATTAGTTTTATTTTCACAGCCTCTGGTCGACCAGTTACTTCATTCCATTACGAGTATGCAGTCACATAGATTTATGACTGATTTGTCCTTAGGCCATGAAATTCAAACTTGTAAAGCAGTGGCAAATAAGAACAATCAGGCAGTCAGAAACTGACTAATCAGGGAGAACCCTTACTATGACAAAAGAAAATGGCTGTCTCACTATGAGAAATCTGCGCTGAATCTTGATTAAATCTACGCAACATTCAATAGAAAGGAGAAAATACTCTTAGGTTTGTAGTCATTTTTTTACTGGATCGAAAAACTCTCCTTATGAAACAATCCAAAACAACATCTAAATTCAGCTCGTGAGTTCACCCAGGAAGCGCAGGGTCTTCCCCTTCACTGCAGTAATTGGCCAAGAAGAGATGAAATTAGCTCTTCTGCTAAATGTGATCGACCCTCGCATCGGCGGGGTAATGATCATGGGGGATCGAGGAACAGGGAAGTCAACAACAATAAGAGCTCTTGCTGATCTATTACCTGGAATTGATGTCGTAGCTGGCGACCCGTATAACAGTTCAGCTATTGATCCTGACCTTCAAAGCAGCGAAGTTCGCCAAGCAATAGAAAACGGGGAAAGTCCTTCTACCGAAAAAAAACAAGTCCCAATGGTTGATCTACCTCTTGGAGCAACCGAGGACCGCCTGTGCGGAACAATAGATATAGAGAAAGCATTAAGTGATGGTGTAAGAGCCTTTGAGCCTGGACTTTTAGCTAAAGCAAATCGAGGACTGCTTTATGTTGATGAAGTCAATCTGCTTGATGATCATCTTGTGGATGTCCTTCTAGATTCAGCAGCATCTGGATGGAACACAGTCGAAAGAGAAGGTGTTTCCGTAAGACACCCAGCAAGATTTGTACTCATTGGATCTGGGAATCCAGAAGAAGGAGAATTGCGCCCACAATTGCTAGACCGTTTTGGTATGAGTGTGGAAGTCAGAACTGTGCGGGACGCACATCTTCGAGTCCAAGTAGTAGATCAACGCACAGCTTTTGACTCTGATCCAGACTCATTTGCAATAGCGACTCAATCAACTCAAGATGCACTTCAAAACAAAGTTATTGCGGCTCAGGGCCTTCTCCAAGAAGTAAGTATCGATAACGAACTTCGTCTATCCATCTCAGCAGTTTGTGGAGAACTAGATGTAGATGGCTTACGTGGTGACATTGTTACTAATAGAGCTGCACGAGCGTTAGCAGCATTTGAAGGTCGCAAAGAAGTTACAGAGGAGGACATAGCAAGAGTTGTGTCTTGCTCTTTACGGCATAGGCTTCGTAAAGATCCTCTGGAACAAGTTGATTCAGGTGATCGAGTTATCAAAGCTTTTTGCAAGGTATTTGAACGCAATGAAAACATCGATGCAACAGAATTTGAATTAGCTTTAAAGGAGTGATCCTTTGCGAATCCTCGGAATAGATCCTGGCCTAGCAAGAGTGGGGTATGGAGTAATCGAGGTGACCTCATCGCAAAAGAGAATGCTCGATTGTGGAATTATTCGTACTAACCCAAACCCAATTGAAGGGGAAAGGTTGCTAGAAATATCTAGAGATCTAAAACAACTAATCAGTGAGTGGGAACCCAAGCTTGCAGTAGTAGAAAAGTTTTTCTTCTACCGTTCAAGCACCACAATTAGTGTTGTTCAAGCTAGGGGTGTAGTCATGATGACTTTTGCTCTTTTCAATATACCTGTAATGGAATTTCCACCTATGCAGATAAAACTAGCCGTAGCAGGATCAGGACATGCAAATAAGAATGAAGTATTAGATGCTGTCATGAGAGAACTTCAACTGAATGAACCACCCAGGCCCGACGATGCTGCAGATGCACTAGCAATAGCCTTGACAGGTTGGTATCAGAGGTAATTTACTTCTCATACGTATTTAACTAATCAGCAAACAACTTTGCATTCAAATAACCAAAAACATGAGCAACCAAGAATTAAAAAATGATCAAAGGGTCATATATAAAAAGCTACGTGCCAAATCTATACTCCAATCAGAATCATCTATAAAAGAAAAGATAAATAAAGTTATAGAAATACGCTTACAAAATAACTTATTAAAAGGTTTTCTAGGGATTTATTGGCCTCTAAATGGTGAGGTTGATCTTCGGTATCTAAAAGACTTAAAAGTTCCGCTAGCACTCCCAGCGAGCAGCAAAAACGGAAGAATGACCTTTCACAAGTGGGGGGAAAAGCCACTTAAAAAGGATTTCAATGGGATACCTGCGCCACTTAATGAAAAAACACTTGTGGCGCAAGAAGTCAGCCTTTTACTTGTTCCAGCACTTGCCATCGACAAGGATTGCTATCGACTGGGATATGGGGGAGGCTTCTATGACCGTCTAAGAGCAGAAAAAGATTGGCGTGCCATTCCTTCTCTAGTGATTACTCCGAAAAGATGCTTTTCACGATCGCCTTTACCTAAAGACAAATGGGATATTCCCTTTGATGGATGGATCAATGAAGAAGAATTTTTCGATCCACTCGTCTCTGCCAAGCCACTTAGCTATTAAATTCACAAAAGAACAAGTTTTTCTATGAAAGAAGTTCTTTTAATGATTAGGCTGCTCAAGAAGCGACTCAGTGAGTGAGTGTTTTGATGACTGAGGCATCTCCTGCTCAAACCACAATCAATTTTGGTAGTGAATCTCTAAACCAAATGGTTCACAAGCTACAAAAAACTTCAGATTCACGAAAACGCTATGAATACATACTTTGGTTAGCAAAAAAATTACCAGATTTACCGGAAGACCTAAGAGATGAAGCTATCAAGGTCAAAGGGTGTATTTCACAGGTATTTGTATTATCAACCTTATCTCAAGGTCGTCTACAATGGAAGGGGTTTTCAGACGCTCTAATTACGAAAGGTCTACTAGCATTCCTAATCAAAGGACTTCAAGATCTAACTCCTCAAGAAGTAATTTCTATTAGTCCAGATTTCATTAAAGCAACAGGTTTACAAGGAAGTCTTACTCCTTCAAGAGCTAATGGCTTTTTAAATATTCTTCTCACTATGCAAGAGCAGGCAAAAGCTCATGTGATCAAAAACAAAAAGTTATCGGCTACTAAATAGATAGAGTCAGAAGAGAAAACTACTTGCAAAAGGGAAATCAAATGGGGAAAAAAATTGGAGTAGGCCTTCTAGGACTAGGAACAGTAGGAACAGGGGTGGCAAACATCATTCACAACCCAGAAGGAAGACACCCTCTTATTACTGAAGTTGAGTTAGTTCGAGTAGCAGTAAGGGATCTAGCCAAACCTCGTGGGACAAATATACCTAAGAAACTTTTAACTCAAGACCCTCAGTCAGTTGTAGACGACCCATCAGTAGAAGTTGTCGTTGAAGTAATGGGCGGGATAGAGCCTGCTCGTTCATTAATTCTTCGTGCCATTGCAGCAGGAAAATCAGTAGTCACTGCAAACAAAGCTGTTATTGCACACCATGGACAAGAGATTGCAGCAGCAGCTGATGCGGCAAAAGTCTACGTTTTGATAGAGGCTGCTGTAGGGGGAGGAATTCCAATAATCGAACCCCTTAAGCAATCACTAGGAGGGAACAAAATAAAAAAAGTGAGCGGAATCGTTAATGGAACTACGAACTACATACTGAGTCGAATGACAGAAGAAGGCGTTAATTACGTTGATGTACTTAAAGAAGCCCAGGAGCTGGGATATGCCGAAGCGGATCCAGCCGCTGACGTAGAAGGATTGGATGCTGCAGATAAAATCTCGATTCTAAGTGGATTAGCCTTTGGCGGGCCCATCGATCGTGAAGGAGTTCCAACCCAAGGAATCACAAACCTAAGCAGTCGAGATATCGAATATGCAAATGAACTTGGTTATTCAGTCAAGCTTCTTGCTGTTGCTGAAAAATTGCATCAAGAATTTAAAGCAGCCTCTTCTTTTCCTTTAGCAGTGTGGGTGCAACCCACATTAATTCCCGAAAAACATCCACTTGCTGGCGTTAACGGCGTGAACAACGCGATTCTTATTGAAGGTGATCCAATCGGAGAAGTTATGTTTTTTGGTCCAGGAGCTGGTGCTGGGCCAACTGCTTCTGCTGTCGTAGCAGATCTTTTAAATATTGCAGGGGTCAAAACCATTGGGCACCAAGCCGATAAACTTGACCCTTTGTTAGCCGCTACTAGTTGGAGGAACTGCCAATTAGTTGAACCAAATAAAATTGTTCAAAAACACTATTTACGTCTACAAGCAGAAGATACTCCGGGTGTCATTGGTCAAATCGGACGCGTCTTTGGAGACCATAACGTTTCAATCCAATCAATTATTCAATTTGATTCCACTGAAGCAGGTGCAGAAATTGTTGTCATCACTCATGAAGTAACCCAAGGCCAATTCAACTCCTCACTTGCATCTATAGAAGAAATGAAGGTAATACAAAGATTATCAGCACATATGATATGCATCTAACAAGAAACTTCTTACCATTTGCGCAGTCTAAATAAAGCTCTAAAATAATGTTAGAGCTAAAGGACCTTCTAATATTGCGCATCAAATTTCTCCATTCTAAAAACATGCACCTCGCTAACTAGCCAACTAATAACCATGCCTATAAACCAGGGTGATTGTGTACAGCTCACTAGTGTCGAAGGAGTCTTTCAAGTAGTAGGGGTAGACAATGACCACAACAAATGCTGGTTAAGGGAATGGCCTCTTCTACCAAAAGGTTCACCCGTATTTGAAATATCTACACAAAAAATTGATTTCTCCTACAAAGGGGCTTAAATCCACTCACAATACAAGTTCCAAGAGCCTAGGTAAAAGTCATTCCTACAAAATCAAAACCACAGAATCACATTTACATCTCAACTTTATTATCAGTTGTTTTAGTAGCTTTTAGTCAATTATCATGCAATCGACCAAGAGAGAATGGAAAGATTATTATTGCAAGTAGAGGGAAAATAACTTCTCTAGATCCAGCTCAAGCAAATACTTTTCATACACTTCAGCTACTAAGTGCATTGGGAGATACACTTTACAAAGTTGATCGAAACGGGGAACTTACAACAAGTCTTGCAAGTAAATTGCCTGAATTAACAAATAATGGTCTAACAGTCACAATATCATTAAGAGATGACATATTCTTTCATGATGGCACTAAGTTTGACGGAGAAGCAATGGCATTTACTATTCAAAGATTTATGAATATAGGTACACTAAATTATATTTTATCAGGCAGAATTAAATCAATAGATGTACCAGAAAAGTACAAAATTCGTCTCAATCTTTCAAGGCCTTCATCGTCAATAAATGGTCTGCTAACATCAATTAATTTAACGCCAGTATCTCCAAAATCATACGCCAATCACAAAAACAAATTTTTGAATGATAATTTCATAGGCACTGGGCCATACAAGCTAGATAATTTTAGCCCTCAGCAAAAGCAATTGAAAAGATTTAATCTTTATTGGTCAACTCCAGCTCAAAATAATGGCATTTCCTTTATCAGCCTTAGCAATTCGTCTGCACTCTTTGGAGCCTTGATAAATGGCGAGATAGATGTTCTACTTTCGAATTCAATTCAAGAAGACCAAAGAAAATACCTCAATACAATGTCCAAAAAAGGGGAAATAGTTGAAGGGAGAGGTTCAGCTCTTGAAATCGGATATTTGACCTTTAGAACAAATGCGCCTCCTTTTAATAAGCCCATAATAAGAAAAGCTATTTTACATAGTCTTGACAGGAATCTCATCAGCAAGAGAGTGAGTTATGGACTTAGGAAACCACTACGCTCATTAGTTCCACCTGATATAAATATTCTCGCCAAATCTAGCTGGCCAAAATATAATCCTTACATCACAAAAAAACTACTGACAAAAGCAGGATTTTGTAATGGAGAACAATTAAACATCCCATTAACTTTTCGATCAAATGTTCCCGCTGATAAGTTATTAGCCCTTACTTGGCAAGCACAGGTCCAAAGAGACTTCTCGGAATGCCTAAAACTATCCTTAAATGGAGTTGAGTCAACAACTATTTACCGTCAATTAAGCAAAGGGGCCTATCAAGCAGTCATGCTTGACTGGCGAGGTTCCTACCCTGATCCTGAAGCCTACCTTTCTCCTCTTTTAAGTTGCGAAAGAATCAATAGGAATGTCTGTGAGCAAGGGGAAGCAGTAATTAGTGGGAGTTTCTGGACTGATCCTCTAATGGAGAATGCTCTAAAAAGAAGCGAGGAACTTCATGGACGTAAGAGACTTGAAGCTCTAAATAAAGTCGAAAAAATTGCTTCTAATGGAGGAGCTTATTTGCCAATATGGCTGTTAAGTCCAAGAGCATGGGCACAAAAATATATTTCAAAGCCTGAATTTGATAGCAACGGGCACCTGCTCCTATCTCGACTAAAGAACATCAACAAATGAGCAGAAGCAAAGCCCTAATTCGATATTTCATAACAAGACTTGCATTGGCACCAGTAATGCTTTGGATAATTGCCAGTCTCGTATTCCTTTTACTAAGAATTGCTCCGGGTGATCCTGTCGATGCAATTCTTGGCACTCGTGCTACTGAACTTGCCAGAGAATCACTTCGAGCCAAGCTTGGTCTAGACGAACCTTTACATCAACAATATATCCAATTTATTCAAAATCTAATGCATGGAGATCTAGGCACGGCGCTTGTAAATCAAGAGCCTGTAAGCAACATTATTCAAAAAGCACTACCTGCAAGCATTGAACTTGGAGTAACAGCTTTTCTTATAGCGATAACATTGGGAATGGCAATAGGCTTTATCGGAACTTCCAAAGCAGATGGTAAAACTGATCTAATAGGAAGACTATTTGGAATAGGAACATATGCCATTCCTCCTTTTTGGGGGGCAATGCTTATACAACTTCTTTTTGCTGTAGTTTTAGGTTGGTTTCCAATTGGCGGTCGTTTTCCTGCAAATTTAACTCCGCCGAATGGAACTGGATTTTATTTATTTGATAGCTTTTGGAATAGGAGTTTCATAGATTTCCAAGGAACTCTCAAACATCTTTTCCTTCCTGCAATGACACTTGGTATTCTTCTAAGTGGAATATTTAGCCGTGCATTACGTCTGAATCTGACTAGAACTTTAGAGAGTGATTATATAGAAGCTGCAAGGAGTAGGGGAATTAGCGAAACTCAAATAATTGTTAAGCATGCTTTCCCAAATGCACTCTTACCTGTTCTTACAATCGCTGGGATCACTGTGGCATCTCTAATAGGAGGAGCACTTTTAATTGAAGTCACTTTTTCTTGGCCAGGAATAGCAATGAGACTACAAGAAGCAATTGCACAAAGAGATTATCCGGTTGTGCAAGGAATTGTTGTTGTCATAGCAGCTTTAGCAGTGATGATAAGTATATTGGTTGACTTAATAATTGCCACAATTGATCCACGAATAAGCTACTAATAATACAACAAGTCGCCAACTACTGAACGATCCATAATATGAAAAAGTAAGCCATTATCATTCTGATTCATAACTATAGGAATAGGTATTTGCTTCTCCATGCTTTCTAAGAATCTATAGATCTGATTGCCTAACAAATTTTGAACAGCTAAAGGTTGAACTCCAACAAAGGCCTCCCCTAATTGGAACAGGTCTTCTCCTTTAGAGTTATCCAATTGTCCTTCTACTCTCACAGGAGAGAAGTGACTAGCACCTTCGATAAGCAAGGCTCTACTAAAAGGATTAGATGAAGTCGAAAGCAATAATCCAAGTTGCTCACTGATAGCTGGTGTAATCAAATCGTAGGTTCCACCTGTAAGCAAAACAGGAGATGAAATCTTTGCTCCCCCATAACTCGGCCAAAGTAAGCTCCCAAAGCTATTTATCGCAACTATTGAAGCTGGCCGAAGTGGACTCTGCTTCTCGAACAAAGGGACATCAACTATCTGACATTGCAAAAGTTGAGACAGGTTTGTCAAGGAGAGGGCATCTAGGGCCCTGTTACAACGTCTTTCTAAACCACTCTCAGGATTTGCACCTGCAGCCACGAAAGCCGTCAAGGCCCCTAGAGAATGCCCCATAAGTACAACTCTCTTCCCAGCAATTTTCACCTCTCCCTTCTCCTTTGCACCAATAACCGAATAAAGATCCTTTAATCTGTCAGGCAGCACTTCTGCCCCAGGAGCAGCCCTCTTACCTTCCAGCAATGCCTGCACAGCCTTTGCATCACTTCCTGGATGCTCAAGCAAAACAACAGGCCAGCCTGCAGAACTAAGGTGACGAGCTAACCAACGAAAATGATGAGGAGTCCCCCCCCATCCAGGCATAAAAACAATCCAGGTTGATCGAGGAGCCTGAAGTTTTGAGGGACTCCATATTTCAAGTGTTAGTGGATTCTCACGATGCTCTACTGATAAGTTATGGAGTTTTGACGAGGGAGGATTAAAAGTTTTGAGGGACTCATAGGAGACAGTTCTTTGCTTAGAGGGAAATTTCTTTAGGTTATTAACAAGCTGTTTTTGATTCTTTAACTCATCTCGCCAACGATCAGCTAATTGCAAAAAAGCATCTAAATCAAGATAAATAGTTTCTCCAGGCAATCCTTCTAAAAGATCCATGGTTGTCACTTCTCGCTGATTTTCTAGAAGTGACTCGAGAGTATTGAAAACCCTTACCCCTGATCTATCTTCATCTAAGCGAATCAGGTCACTCACCTGATCAAGAAGTTGCCTACCAACCCAACTTCTTATTATTTGCCGAGCCATACTCCTATCTTTAATTAAAGGAGCTTTCAACAATTTCGCTAATCCAGCTCTACTTTCCAAATCCAGAAGGTTCAACCATCGGGAAAGATCGGACTTTTGAGATCTACTTGATGCCCATCTAGATAATTCTTTAATTGAACTTGGAATAGCTATCCCATCAACCCATTCGGACAATTCATCAACTTGAATAGGAATGGACATTTCTTCAAACTGGACCTCCAGTTTTTCTGCCGCCTTAACCTGAGGCAGTCCCAAAAGAGTGCACATCAAACTCGTGCACACACCCAAAAGCCAACCTTTTCCTATTGAGTGCCCAAATAACAATTCCCAACCTCTCTGACTGGTGGGACCAGTTTCCCCCAGCATTGCGCTTAATTACCAAAATACGTCTAATTGCATCTATTGGTGCTGGGGGTGTGATCTATCTAACACCTTTGGTCTTCAATCAAATACAACTGACCGCCACAGAAATTGGCAGCGGTTTCGCTACAGCAGCCGTCGCCGGAACGGTATCTCGATTTTCCACTGGTGTCCTACTAGATAGAGGAACGAATGAAGGTGTAATCATCAAATGGGCTTCAGTACTGGCAATAATCGGAGATTTATGGTTATTTAATGCTCAATTCTTAAGCTTATATCTTGTCGGACAAATCTTTCTAGGTGCTGCTGCTGGTCTCTATTGGCCATCTGTAGAGCTAGCTGTACCATCAAGTTGCGATACATTTCCATCCAGCAAGGGTTTTGCTCTAGTACGCAGCGCAGACGCACTCGGCACAAGCTTAGGAGTTTTAATCGGATCAATTACAGCTTTTCTTGGTGCGATTAAATTCATTTATTTCATAGATATTGGTTGCATGAGTATTCTTTTGTTCTTTCTCAGTAAAAAGCTTTTGAAAGATAAAAGTTACAAACTAATTAATAATTTTGTCAAAGTTCAGAAGTCAAACTCAAATATACACCTTACAAGAAAAAGAAGCTGGATAAAGAATCTGGTGCCAATCCTTTGTTTAAGTTTGCTAGCAACAGGAATATTTTCCCTTCTGCAAAGTGCTCTTCCCCTCGATCTAGTCATTGGAGGCTTAAAGAGGCCACCACTTAGTGAAGGGAATAGTGGAGCAATTTTAACTATTCAACTTCTTTTATTAGTAATACTTCAATGGCCTATTGGCCGCTGGTTATCTACACATAGCCTAAGATTTGGACTCGGGTTAAGCATTCTTAATTTTGGCATGGGCTCATTACTTCTAGGCATTTCAGCTTTATGGGATGACGGAGTTCTATTGGCCTTATTAGCTCAAGTTCCATTCGCGATAGCAGTTGCTTCTTTCTTACCTACCGCAACAGAGGCGGTCATTCAAACCACACCAATTTATAAAAGGGGGTTTGCGATGGCATTATTCTCACAATGCTTTGCTATAAGTGCATTTATAGCTCCTACTCTTTCAGGTAGAGTGATTGATGAGCAAGGAAATGCAATGCAAATATGGATAGCAACTAGTACTATCTGTTTACTCATGCTACCTATTACAAAACTAGTAAAAGCAAACAAATATTAAAATAATATCATCTGATTACAGGAAAATCTAAATACACATATACCAAACCAAATATTAATCTATGATATCAATCAAAGATCCCTTATTCTCAAGCTCAATTAAACGCCTTTCTCTCAAGAGAAGGAATAACGGAGCAGCAAAAGCGAATGCAATCAAAAAGGTAGAGATGAGAACAATCCAAAGATTCTTCATTCTCAATCGTCGTGCCTCAGAAATAATCCAAAAAGTGATAGCACCAGCTCCAATGATTAAATCTCTCGAAAGAGATTGAGCGGCAGGGTTAATATTTGCCAACTCAACGAAATGAACAACATCAAAGCCTGGTCCATAATTTTTTGCAAACTCTATATTGGATAGGGTCGGAAGAATAGCTCCTGCAATAGCAAAAAAGAAATAAAGAATGGATAAATAGTGGCGTGAAATCATGATTTGTTGGAATTAGAAACTTTCTGGGAGTCAGATTATCTAGCTTCTTAAATCAAGATAAAACCACATTCTTCGCGAATTTTTAGCTAGAGATTTAAAACTACAGCATCTCCAATCTGAAGCAAGCTGGAAATAAACGCAATGGGTGTAAAGGCTGATTGCACAAACTCTCTAAAACAGCCATTCTGATTACATCGATCATGGAGGTGTCTAAATGGACGATACGCCGCCTGAGCATTCAAAGAAGCAAGCTGATTAAAGCTCCTGCTCCAACAGTCTTAACTTAATTGTGGGCTATTCGTCTGGTGAGACAAACCAGTATGTCAAGCCAGTCGACACTCCTCTGCATCGAACTAGGTGCCCTTTAGGAGACAAGCC
>QCFO01000019.1 GCA_003280225.1 Prochlorococcus sp. AG-363-K07
AGCAAATTCTCTAGGACTCAACTCAACAGGTTTTTCTCGTAAGGTCACTTGTCTAAGTAACAAATGAACCTCAAGAGGCCCTACGGTTACACGCTCTTGAAGCCCTACTCGGCCCCTCTTTAAAAGCGTCCTACAACGAGCTGCCAATTCTTCCAGGCCAAATGGCTTGCGCAAAACGTCATCTGCTCCATCATCCAGCAATCCAACAAGAGGTTCTACGCCTGATCTCGCAGTAAGTACTATGACCAAACAGCCCAACTGTTGCGCCAACCTGATACCCGAGCTTTGCTCTAGCAACTCTGCAGTAACAAGCAAATCCGGTGTTTGATCCCTACAAAGATCTACTGCGTCAATTGCTGATCCGACAGCAGCAGTCAAATGGCCATCTTGTCTTAAACGTTGTACTAAAACAGTTCGTAGAGTTGGATGTGGTTCCACCACAAGTACTTTCGAAGGAGTTTGAGCAGTGGCCTGCTGAGGATCAGATCCCATTATTGAAGTTGATTGGTGTTCGCTAGAAAGCAAATCTGAGGAAATTGAGGTCACATGCACTTACACGTTGGCCTTAAGCTAAAGCAAATCATTGTAAGGCTGTTGAAAAAGACGAACTTACATGCAGACACCATGACATCACTTGAGCATCCTGAAGCAATAAGGCACTTTCAGTCACTCTGTGATGCCTGCCAAGAGCTAATAAGCTCTCGACAAGTAAGTCCATCGGAACTGATGCTATACGCTGATGGATATCTTCATGCACTAAGAAATTGCCGGAAATTAGATCAAAAAGACCAAAAAAAACTTGAAAATCTTATTGAAAGGTGGATCCTAGATCCATCCAGTTTTGTTGGTCCCGATGGAGATATAAACAGGCTCTATTTCAAAAAGGAGATTTTTTAGAATTGACCACTCACCATTCATTTTTAATTCACAAAAACCTTGAAGAAGCTATGAGGCAAGAGCAATCTCTAGTTTTTCGCGAAGTTCTCCTGAGTTGTACATCTCTATAAGGATGTCAGAACCACCAATAAATTCCCCCTTTACATATACTTGAGGAATAGTTGGCCAATTTGAATAGTCCTTAATCCCTTGGCGTATTTCCATATCAGAAAGCACATCAAATGTCTCAAAACTCAATCCAAGGGAATTAAGAATCTGCACCACATTATTTGAGAAGCCGCATTGAGGCATCAACTTGGTTCCCTTCATAAAAACCATAATTGGACTTGAATTGATAAGAGTTTCAATCCTGGCCTTAATAATCGAATCCATATCGAAAATAAATGAAAATTAGTTTGGTGTGGTGGTGTTTAAAGCCAAAGCATGAATAGCTTCAGAGGCCAACTCTGTTTTAAGAGCTTCATAAACCAATTGATGCTGACGAATCAAATTAAGACCCCCAAAAGCCTTGGAAACAACATTCACTTGTAAATGGTCCCCTCCGCCACTGAGGTCTTCAACAGTGACAACAGCATCTGGTATTTGACGCTTAATTGCAGCGCCTATTTCTTCAAGATCAACCATCAGAAAGTTAATTAGTTCAAAACAATAATTGGAGGCATAAGAGGAAGGGGATTTTTTTAACTCAAATTATTACCTTGCACCAAGGTATGGTGTATCAGCAAAGCCCAGCTCAATCAAGCTTTGATAGGCCTTCTGTCCCTCAGCTTGTGTGGGATTCAAAAGTTTAACTACCTCCACGAGAAGCGGAACTGCCACCTCAGGCTTATCTTGACTTCTAAAGAGAGCAGCAAGCCTTAGATTCGCTTTTGCTAGTAATTTCAGGACCTCTCGACCTTTGGTATCCATTTCGCGAGGTATCCTTGCATCGAGCCCCCTAAATGAACCAGCAAGGTCTCTATAGAAGGAAAGTAATTGCTTTGATATTTTCCTTGCTTTGTCAAAATCCTCTCTGGCCTTAACAAGGTCTCCGTTTGAAACAAATTCATCTCCTCTGCTTAGCAATTCCTCAATAGCTGAAACATTGAACCCAACTTTATCCCTGGATAATACTTTGTAATTAGAAGCTGACTCTCCTAATGAGGGGGGAATAGATGAAAGGAGCAAAGAAGCCGAAAGGGCAAATGCTGTCATCGGATAGCGACAACGCATGAAAGAAAAAACAAAAGCAACCAAATTTTAAGTCTCTTTCTTGCTACGACCTACAGCCTTTAGGGCCGCTTGTTCAGCTGCATCCATGCGAATCGAAAGTTCCCTATTGAATAATTTCGCTGACTCTCTTCCAATTCCACCTACCTTCATCGGCTGCGCAAAGCAGATTGCTGCCTGTGAAAAAGGTCTAGGACTAACTTCACTGTAACCAACACCAACTGGCACCACCTGAACATCAACCCCCTTTGCCTTAGCAAGTTGCGCAAGACGTGCTAAACCCTGCTTCAATTTAATTGGTCTTTCTGTTCGATTTATCTTGCCTTCTGGGAAAACAACTAGTTGCTGTTCATCGAGCATCAAATCAATAGCAAATCTTAAAGAGGTCAATGAAGGGCGAAGCTGATCTACAGGGAAACACCCCAACCGTCCCAAAAACCATCCTTGAATGCCCTTCATTTCAGTTCGAGTAACCATAAATCGACAATCTCGTCCAGTTACTCGCCGCCCAGCAGCAAGTGTCAACATAAGGCCATCCCACCTAGCTCGATGAGTGGGTGCCAACAAAACCGCCCCTTCTTTTGGAAGATTTTCAAGTCCTAACACAAAACGCTCACGAAAATAATTACTCAAAACAATGTCTTGAGTAATTACCATTGCAGGCTGGCTCCAAAAAGGATCTACCCCAAGGCACAAGTTTGTTTCGCGATTAGCGAGGGCCGAAGGCAACGCTAGTATTACTCCTACTCCTTTGAACTTACCTTTGAAAGATAGGTTTTACAGAAAGGTTGGGCAGTTAACCTTGCGGCTCATAAATATGATCAGAAATAACGCAAACCACTGAATAGGATCAAATCCAATAAAACAAAAACATGGCAAGCCTTGGAGTCAATCTCGACCATATTGCAAATGTTCGCCAAGCGCGTAAAACTGTTGAGCCAGATCCCGTTGCGTTAGCTCTTCTTGCTGAGCTTGGTGGGGCTGATGGAATTACGGTTCATCTAAGAGAAGACCGACGACATATACAGAATAGGGACCTAACACTTCTTAAAGAGATTGTAAGGAGCCGTCTGAATCTAGAAATGGCTGCAACAACTGAAATGATTGAAATAGCTCAAAGGACTTTGCCTGATATGGTCACAATAGTTCCTGAAAAAAGAGAAGAAATAACTACTGAAGGAGGTCTAGCAATTACAACGAATGAAGGTTATTTAACAAATGTGATTCAACAAATTCAAAATTCTGGTATTCCTGTGAGCTTATTTATTGACCCAGAGAAAGATCAAATTGAAGCGGCTGCAAGGACTAAAGCACTTTGGATTGAAATTCATACCGGAACCTACGCCGAAGCCTCATGGCCAAGCCAACAACAAGAACTTGCCAAAATCAAAGAAGCTACTGCTAGAGCTAAACATCTAGGCCTAAGAGTTAATGCTGGACATGGCTTGACCTATCAAAATGTCGAACCAATAGCAGCAATCAAGGGTATGGAAGAGTTAAATATTGGACATACAATAATCTCCCGATCAATAGCAGTTGGTTTAAAAGAAGCTGTAAGGGAAATGAAAAATCTTATTAGCCATCCTCGAAAAGAACTTTTATTTGCACAACAACGCTAGCTAAAACTCTTATCGACGCATTTTGAAAAACTTAAAGAAGCTAATGCTCCAAGAATCCCAACGGGTCTTACTAGAAATATCCTGCTGGTGACGAAGTGTGCCATCTCCAAGTGTGACAAGAGACTGCTTGTTTTTCCACCATATCCAATCTCTTATAGGGGGTGTCCTTTTCAGATCATCTCTAGAAAGACCTAGTTTCAAACCAGAAGACACATCTATTAGTACATCCAACATATCTTCACCATCTTCACATCTTGATAATGCCTCATTGATTTTCTCGTCACCATCAAGAGCATCCACAAGCAATTTGACCCTTTCGTTCAATGCCAACTTTTTCGAATCCATACGAGCTACATGCTGTAAGTGCAGGTTAATTAATAAACCTCTTTGTGAACGTACTTAATGCGAATTTTGAAACCTCGTTATCCAAAAACTCAATTTCAAGTAATACTAAGAAAGAGAGCGCATTAACTATCAAGGTTTTCTAAACATTGCTGACTGTCTTTAGAAGCAATCGAGCTGAATGGTTGGCCGATCTCTTATCGGAGAAACTTCGACTAACACCACCAGACCCTTTTGAAACAGTCGAAATTATTGTCAATACATGGCCTACATGCAGATGGCTTGGAGAAAAGCTTGCAACTAATAATGGAATCAGCGCTGGAGTTCTCTTCCCATTCCCAGGATTACGCCTACGAGAATTGGTAAAGGCAGTATTAGGGGATGACGAACTAGCAAGTGATCCCTGGATTGGGAATGAATTGGTCTGGAAGATTCTTGAAATATTCCCTGAATTCTTAACGACCAAGGCAGCTACTCCAATAAACGACTGGATGTCTCAACACCCCTCTCAACCTGAATTTCTCAATAGGGAAACGTGGCAACTTGTCCGCACCATCGCTGATGCCTTTGACCAATACACTTTATATAGATCAGATGTCTTGGAACAATGGCTGAAATACCCCCAAAACAAGTCCAGCAATAGAGCTACAGAGAGTTTTCCAGACAATTGGCAGCCCTGCTTGCTGCAATTAATCAGTAAAACAATTAAGACGGAGCCATTTGGACTACAAGTAAAGCAAGCAATTGAAAAACTTAAGCGTGGTGAAGCACCGGCTAAAAAGCTACCTAAACAACTATATCTTTTTGGAATTAGCAGCTTAGCTCCTGTCCAAGTTGAATTACTACAAGGCCTATCTGGAATAATCGAGATCAGCATATTTCTCCTCACTCCGTGTAAAGACCTTTGGGTACGATGCAAAGACAGGAGAGAAAGACTTGGCTCATACTGGACTGATACCCCAAACGGCTCATGGCTACTGGAGGCGCCGCGCCTAGAGGCCAATCTTGGCCGAATGGGCGCTGAATTTCAACAACTCCTAGAAGGGAGTGGAGAAAGTCAGCTTGGCTGCTGGGAAGAGCGAGACCTCTTTGCTGCTCCGGTAAAAATAGCAACTTATCAAAAGAGAAAACCTACTTTCTTAGAGCAATTACAGCAACAATTAGCAAGTCCGGCTTCTCAAAGAGCCTTGACAAGAACTAAGGGCGACTCCTCTCTTGTTTTCGTAGGTTGCGCAGGCAAATGGCGTGAGGTTCAGTTAATAAGAGATCAACTTCTTCAATGGCTTGCAGATGACACAACACTACAACCACGAGATATTCTAATAATGACTCCGCAAATAAATAACTATGCACCCATTATAAGCTCAATCTTTAATGATATATCAGCTACAGGAGTTGAACTGCCATGGCGATTAACCGATCGCAGTCAACAGCATAACAGTGAAATAACTCAATTCTTATTGCAATTTCTACAACTAGCGAGCAGTAGGTTTACTGCTACTGGCTTAGACTCCTTATTGAGTAACCCTGCTTTCCAAGAAAAGCAACAACTCAATCAAGAGGAAATTGATTCGATTAGCAACTACCTACAACAAGCAGGGTTTCGTTGGGGGATAGATTCTATTGATCGCAATGGGGATGAAATACATAGTCTTAATTGGTGCTTAGATCGCTTGCTATTAGGGTTGATAATACCAACAGCACCTGGAGTATCTCATGAAAGTGTCGCTCCATTTTCGAATGGTATTAGCTACAACGATCTTGAGAAGTGGTGGATTATCCTCTCTAAGATCTCTAACTATATCCAAGAGATTCGCAAACCACGTACATGTCAACAATCGGTAGAAGTCTTACATTTATTAATCAATGACTTACTAGGAAATGGAGGGAATTGGGAGTGGGAACACAAAACAATAGTAAATGCTCTTGAAGAGTGGAAGATTTCAGCTGGGGATTGTCAACTAAAAATCGAAGTGTCTGTCGTTGAAGAAATTCTTAATGAATTAGTAAAGAAACAGGCTGGTCGTTTTGGACACCGTAGTGGCCTTATGACTATTAGTGCTCTAGAGCCAATGAGAGCAATCCCTCACCGTGTCATCATTTTAATGGGCATAGATGCTGAAATATTTCCTCGTCACAAAGAGCATCCAAGCTTTCATTTATTAGGACAAAGGAGGCAACTAGGGGATCCTAGTAGTACTGATCAAGATCGCTATTCCATTTTAGAAGCATTAATGTCTGCTCGCCAGCATCTAATGATTACATGGACAAATAAAAATGAAAAAACAGGGGAAGAGATTCCCGCTTCAAGTCCAGTTCAACAATGGCTTGATCAACTCCAGAATGAACTATCGGAAGAAGATTGGGAAGGGCTAATAAAAACACCCCATCCAAGCCCTATTGCTAGAGAAAACTTCTTAGCCGTAAACAATAACCACCCTATCAGTTGTGACAGAAGACACCTAGAGACACAAATCGAGATAACAAAAGGCTTAAAGCAAAACCTTCTAGGACTAGCGTTGCCCATCAAATGGAGTCCTCCTGACACGATAGAAAAGCTACAAATCCCCACTAAAATAATTAGAGACTGGCTCAAGGCCCCACAACGCATTTGGCTTGAACAATTAAAACTTAACCCAAGAGAATGGGCTAAACCTCTACAAGATCTAGAAGATCTTTCACTGAGTGAATGGAAAAGGAATCGTCTACTTAAAGAACGAATAGACGAATTTTCAAGGCTATTATCAACTCATTCGTTTAATGAAATAAAGTCATCCAGTTTCCAACAACGTTACGCAGGGCAAGGCCTATTACCCCCTTATACAGCAGCAGATATTGAAGTTGACATACTAGAAAAGCGTTGGAGCAATGTGCAATTACTCCTTAACTCTCTAGGTCCAATCAAAAAAGAAACAATTTTTTGCGGCGACCAATACGAAGAAATACTCTGGGCAGGTAATTTTGCTGTAATTCTTGAGATAGGCACCTTGAAATCAAAAAATGTAATGGATGGTTGGCTTACTCACCTTCAACTATGTGCAACTCAAAAAAGATCAATTTCAACAGTAATAATCTCTCAAAATCCTTATAAATCAAAAAGCGATAATTTTGAAATTTCTATTCAATGGTCTCCTCTTACTTCGCATCTTGCAAAAAAGGAGTTAACTAATTTAAGTCTAATGGCAGCTCACGGACTTAAGCAATGTTGGCCTGTCCCCCCAGAAAGTGGCTGGGCACTTGCAAAGGAAAAACAACAGAACTCATCTAATGGTCCAAAAGCCTTCCAAAAGCAATGGAATGGAGTATATATCCTTAATGGAGAGAGGTCTAAATCAGAAATGGAATTATGCTTTGGAGATAAACTTGATTATACAGATTTTCTCCATAATGAATCCTTCCAAAGAGCTTTTAATGACTTATATTGCTCACTCTTAAAGAGCCTTGAAACGACTAAAATTAGATAATGACTATATCCAAATAAACAAGAAGATATTTTACACTTCTTAGTGAATCGGCATATTGATTGCAAATGTAACAAAAGCAATATTCATGCTCAGTTAATCTTTAACCACTCTTGAATTTTTACATGTAAAAGTTCATTATACTGCATCAAATTTTCAGCATCTTTAAATTTTGGTCTAATATTTATTAATAGGTTCTCATAGGAATACATCGCAATGAGACAACCTCTCCAAAACTCCTTCTATAGAAACATTGTTGCGGCATTTTCTGGATGGAGGCTTAGCTGGTATGGAGTAAAAAACAACCTGCAAGGCGAATGGTGGCTAATTGGTCAAATACTCCTAATCGCCGCACACCTGATTCCATCATGGCCGCATCCATCGGCAATTGTCCTTGCGTGGAAAACTCCTCTCAGTTTGCTGGGAGCCTCTCTCTTCATTCTTGGAGCTTATAAAACAGTTAAAGCATTCTTAGCTCTTGGCGCTAACCTCTCACCACTACCTGATCCAAAGCCAAGAGCTACTTTAGTGACTATTGGTCCATATAATCATTGTCGACATCCTCTTTACCAAGGAATTTTGATTTGCTCAGCTGGGAGCATATTTTATTTATATAGCCTATTACATATTTCCCTATTCATCTGCTTAACTTTGCTGCTTATAGGTAAAGCAAAGCGTGAAGAAGAAAAACTTCAAAAACAGCACCCTGAATACAGTCAATATATGAAAAAGACTCCTTCAATCATTAAAGGAGTATCATTCCTAGATTGGCGAACTTAAAACAAATTAAAATATTTAATGCAAAGAGTATGACTATGCAAGCTGATCATTTAAAGAACTCTAAACAAAGAATTTTCTTTATATGAAAAGATCCTCAAATAAAACCTCTTTTGAGTTTGAGGCTAATAAGTATCCACTTGATTCTGGCCTTAAACTCATAGAAGCTAGCGCAGGAACTGGAAAAACCTTTGCTTTGGCACATCTGGTTCTAAGACTTCTAACTGAAAAGGAAATACCTATCGAAAAAATACTAGTCGTTACATTTACAGAAGCTGCTGCAACAGAATTAAAATCCAGAATAAGCCAGCGTATTGAAAATGCCCTGACTGGACTTGAAGCTACAAAGAATAATTCAGATTTTGAAGATTATGATGCTGTACTCACTGAATGGCTCAAGGGAAATATTCAAAGCAAAGAAACTGCCTACAAATGGACAGGATTGCTATTAGAATCACAAAATAGACTTGATTCTGCTGATATAACAACAATTCATGGTTTCTGCAAACGAACATTAAATCGAGAAGCCATTGATAGCTTCTCATCTATGAGTCCTAAATTAGAAAAGAATAATATTGATTTAATTTCAGAAGTAATACATGATTACTGGCAAAAACAAATCCTCACACTGCCAAAGAAACATCTAAGGGGACTTAAGGATGCTGGAATAACCATAGGAAATCTTACAGATACGACTATGAGGCTGGATAATGATCCAAGTATCATCTTAAATAATTCACTTCCCACTTTTTCCAAGAATCTTGATGTATATTTAAATCATATAATTGCAGAGTATTGGAGTGATTTTGTAAGCTACTGGGAAGAATATGGGAAGGATTTAGAGGATCATTTGCGTAATCAAGCCAAAGAATGGCGCACTATGGGCATAAAAGACACTAAACCCTTTAGTCCTAAACCTACTAAAAATCGATATGAAATTATCAATGACTGGTTGAAAGTAGTTAAATCTACCAACCATATCAAAAATACAGGTGAACACTTGGCCTATGAAGATATTCGCAAACAAAAGCATTTGGGGAATTATTTCCACCCTGCAGTCTATTGCGAAGTATCAAAACGCTGTGGCAAAGAAAATGCTGCTCCATTAATACCAAAACTCCAAGAGGCGATTGCAAAACTTTGGGACGGTCCTGCTGAACAAACTTGGTATCACGCCTTGATTTGGGCTAAAAAAGAACTCAATAATCGACGGCAAAAAAAAGGGACAATTAGTTTTGGAGGTTTACTCAAAACGTTAGACCCTTTGATTTCAGCTGATGATACTAATAAAAATCAGCAAATCAAAAGCGCCAGGTTAATAGAGAAGTTAAGAATCCGTTACCAAGTTGCATTAATCGACGAATTTCAAGATACAGATCCGCTGCAATGGCGACTAATTAGAGAGATCTTCTACAAAGTGCCGCAACATCTACTCATTATGGTGGGAGATCCAAAACAGTCCATATACAGGTTTAGAGGAGGTGATCTAAGTACATATCTACAAGCAAGAGAAGAAGTAGATCGAATTGATGAATTACGAAATAACTATAGGACCAGTCCCAGCCTCATGTTTTGTCTTAATACTTTTATGTCACCAGGTCTTAAGCGTACAGGGTTACAAGTACCTACATTAATTCCATGTAAGAATGCTAGAAACAATAAATCAGCGGAAGCTCAATTTCCACTGAAATTATTAACAGTCAGTTCAACTTCAAGTGAAAATAAATTTGACATCGCAGTATCAAAAGGGGAATTAGAAAAGATCGTCCCTATCGCTGTAACCAATGAGGTAATAAGACTTTTAAAGGACCATACACGTAGAATAAAGCCATCTGATATTTGTGTAATTGTCAGTCGGCATGAACAAGCCGCAAGTATTCGAGATGTATTAGCTACAAGACAGATTCCATCATGTCTAGTCAGCCAAGGTGATGTGCTGAAAAGTGATTCCGCAAGGATTTTGCAACGTTTTCTTGACTGTCTTGCAAATCCCTCTGACTCTAAGATGCTTAGACTCCTTGCGTGTTCAGCACTCTTGCAATGGGACATCGAAAAGGTAAAGCTGGCTGAACAGAGTGGTGAGCTGACTCAATTAGCATTGAGATTTAACAACTGGTCCAGGAGGTTAGCCAAATTAGGTCTTATGGGTTGCCTTTCTGAACTGTTAGAAGGGCACAAAGTAGCAGATCTTGCAAAAAGGGGGAGAATATTGAATGATCTTCAGCAATGTACTCAGCTTGTTCAAGAAACAATCCATCAAAATAGTTTTGATGCAAGAAGTGCCGCCAGGTGGTTAAGGCAAGAGCGAATGAAACCCATTGGAGATGTAAAAGACGAGCGTATGCCACACAATGAAAATGCAGAAAGCGCAATAAATATAATCACTGTGCATCGTAGTAAGGGACTTGAGTATCGGATAGTTATCTGCCCTTATCTATGGCAAGCACCAACAAAAGTCACTAGTCCAATATGGCGTTCAGGAGGTCAAGAGTGGGTGGTTTCAATTAACGATAAATGGGGGTCAGGGAAAATGTTTGCAGAAGAAGCAAAGAAAGCCTCATATGAAGAAGCAGAACGTCTAGCATATGTAGCTATGACAAGAGCGAAGGATCAACTGATAATTCTCTGGGCAAAAGGTCTAAAGCAAGAAGGAAACCCACTCTCTTATTTTTTATTTGGAGAATTAACATCTAACCTAAGCTCATTGGATTCAAATAAAGAGGCGATGATTAAATGGTTTAACACCAATCAGGTTAAAATAAAAATAGATGATGCTGTCACTAATCAATTATTATCCTTCGATTCACCTAAAAGGGATCTAAAAGGACTAAAGCTAGGACCGGTACCTAATCGCGATCTAGATATAACTTGGGGAAGAAGTAGCTACTCGTCCTTGATTAGCAAGAACCTATCAAGAAGAAACCAATTAACCGATCTTATTGGAATAGAAGAAGAAAAAGAGAGTGACGAGCAAGAGCTCGAGTCGTTTATGACAACCATAACTACTAAATTATCTAAAAGGCCAAATAATCAATGGTCTATTCAGGGTCCATTAGGAGACTTTCCCCGTGGAGCCGTAGCAGGTGATTGTCTTCACAAAATACTTGAAAAGATAGATTTTCAAAATCCACTGAGTACTCCCCTTTCCAAGTTAGTGATTCAAAAAGAGCTCACAAAGGCAGCTATTGGTCTTGAATTCTGTGAGTCTGTAGAGGAAGGACTTGATAATCTGCTAAATATCAGTTTAGGAGGACCGCTTGGAAAGTTAAAGCTTAGAGAGCTGAACCAAAAGCGTCGTATCCATGAACTGAGCTTTGATATGCCACTTGCTCATACCGGGAAAGCCATTAAGCCGAGAGATCTAGCAGCAGTTTTTAGAAAAGAACCGACAGAGCTTTTTGGTTCCGAATATCCTGAATCACTTTTAGATCTAGACATTTACACCAAAGGATTTCTTACTGGCTCGATTGATCTAGTGTTTACGGACCATGAAGATATCAATAATGCAAAATGGTGGGTAGTTGACTGGAAAAGCAATTGGCTGGGAAGTTATGTGGATGGAAAAAACAAACAAACTATATGTGGACCTATTCACTACGACAACCGCGCAATGAAGAAGCAAATGATTCTTCATCACTACCCTCTTCAAGCCCATCTTTACCTTGTAGCATTGAATCGTTTCCTTAAATGGAGGCTACCTAACTACAAACCAATAGATCATCTCGGAGGATATATCTACATCTTCCTCAGAGGCATTCCGAATGACAAGGATCTTTCTCCTAGAGATCAAAATCAAACAACCCCTGGCCTATTCATTCAGAGTGCACCGATAAAAAGACTAGAGGCTCTAAGTAATCTGTTAGAAGAGGGCGGTGCATGAAGAACACAATAAACAATCCGTTTAATTCAGACTTGAGTTATGCTCTATACAAAACCCTATTAAAGCGAATACCTCCTATAAAATTCGCCCCACATCTGGAAGATATAGTCAATCTACTCACAAAGGCTCTGGCTAAAGGCGAATTAGAAGTAAAGGTCGAAGATGAATTTGATCAAACTCAACTAAAGTGGCCAGGGTGGCCGGAGTCTCACCTTGAAGCTCTTAAAAAAAGTGGTTGGACGAATAATGAAAGTGGTCCAATCATTTTTGAAGACAATTGTCTGAGTTGGCGACGTTGGTACGAGGAACGTAATGATGTACTAAAAGAATTATTTGACAGAGCAAAACAAAACAAAACTAATTGCAAAGAAACAATAGTTAAATTCACTCAAAGCCTAGAGAAATCGCTCAATCAAGAACAAAAACAGGCAGTAGAAGCTATTGAAAATCAACATGTCATATTTATTAGTGGAGGACCAGGTACTGGAAAAACAAGCACCGTGCTAAAGATGCTAGAAAGAGCACTGTTGCTTTCCCCTGATTTGCGAATTGGACTTGCTGCTCCAACAGGAAAAGCAGCACGACGCCTACAAGCAAGTCTCCATAAGGGAATTAAAACTGTAGACGCTCATTATCAAGATGCCATTCTCAAAGTGTCCTGCAGCACCCTTCATAAATTACTTCAATCTACACAAGATGGATTCGGTCAAAACAAGCAAAATCCTCTAAATCTTGATCTACTTGTGATTGACGAAATGTCAATGGTAGATCTAACTCTAATGAAAGGCCTACTGGAAGCATTAACTCCAAGCTGTCAACTAATCCTAGTTGGCGATCCTCATCAATTGCCGCCTGTAGGTAGTGGTTCAGTATGGCATTACCTTCATGAGAATAAGTTGCCTGCCCATTTAGAGAAAAGTAGAGTTCATTTAAAAAAAAGCTATCGAAATCAAGGACAGATTGCCGTATCAAGCAATCTCTTAAAGGAAAAGGGTCTTAACTCTTTTTTCAAGCTTCTTTTTAAGTCACCTAAGACATCAGAAGTAAATCTAAAAGTTCATATTTGTCAGCAAAGTACACTTCCCAAAAAACTATTAGTTCAACTTCATTATCACCTTAATGATCTAAAAGTATTAACAGAGAAATTAATTAGAAAACTACCAGAGAATATTCAATCATCAAGAGAAATGGGAGCATTAGAGAAAGAGAGTGAAGATCTTTTTTCTTGCCTTGATGAATTAATGGTTCTTTGCCCAACACGAAAAGGTAGTTGGGGAGTTGATGCAATACATAAAGCTGTACTAGGGAAGCATTTTGATGAGAAAGTCGATCAATGGCCCCAGGGGACTCCAATTATGTGTTGTGAAAACTTAGTCGATCTTGAACTAGCCAATGGTGATATAGGGATAATCATGGGAGAAAGAAAAAATCGATGGTTAGTCTTTCAAGTTATGTCTGAAAAGAAAAAACTGACAACTCGTTTAATTCATCCCGCAAGACTCAAAACAATTTCACCTGCCATCGCACTAACAGTTCACAAGGCGCAAGGGAGTGAATCAAATAAGCTTATTCTCCTTTGGCCTAATCACCAATCTCAATGTGTACAAGTGAACAATAATTCATCTAAAAAAAACACCTATGACGAGAGATTACTTTATACAGCAATAACTAGAGCCAAAAAGAAGCTAGATCTTTTCCTGATCTCAGATATCTAGCTGAATACACCTCAAGAGACAAGTCTGCAAAATCAATCCGAGTGCATACGTTAAATGATAAATTAAAAGGACCTTTAAAAAGGCGAGTCAACACATCGCGGTTATTCACCGATTGGGAGTTGCCTGCCTTACTTGAAGGCTTAATCAGGCCACCCCTTTCGATGACTAATACAAAGACCCACGAGGAAGGCTCGTGTTCGGTTGATAGAACAATTGAAGAAGAGCATAAATCTCTTCCTGAACAGGTTTCAGATCAAGCAGATCAGTCAGATCAGTCAGATCAGTCAGATCAGTCAGATCAAGCATTAGACATTGTTCAAACCAAGCAACCTGTTAATGAAAAATGTACTAAGGAAGTATTAGAAGGTTTTCATGGCTTTGGATTTAGCGATGAACTCCTAAAAACACTTCAAAATAAAGGATATAAAAAACCTTCACCAATTCAGGAGGCAGCCTTCCCAGAACTCATGCTGGGGCGTGATTTAGTAGGACAAGCACAAACAGGGACTGGGAAAACTGCTGCATTTGCTCTACCGTTAATAGAGCGACTACGAAAAAACGAGAATTTTCCCCAGGTACTTGTCCTGACCCCTACTCGGGAATTGGCAATGCAAGTCGCGGATTCATTTCGCGCCTATGCACAGGGACATCCCAGCCTAAAAGTCCTGGCTGTATATGGTGGTGCCGACTTCCGCACACAAATCAGTGCTCTTAAAAGAGGAGTAGACATTATTGTAGGGACCCCTGGGCGAGTAATGGATCACTTACGTCAAGGGACTCTAAATACCAAAAATCTAGAAAGCCTAGTACTAGATGAAGCCGATGAAATGTTGCGCATGGGCTTTATCGACGACGTGGAATGGATACTGGAACACCTGCCCAGCAAACGTCAAATGATATTGTTCTCAGCGACGATGCCTTCAGCTATCCGTAGGCTTTCAAAACGCTATCTTAATGAACCTGCTGAAATAACAATTAAATCGGAAGCACAAGAAGCTCGTCTAATCAAACAGCGTTTTATTACAATTAAAAATAGTTATAAGCTTGAAGCACTTAAAAGAGTTCTTGAAGCACTGTGCGATGTAGGTGTAATCATTTTTGTACGCACAAAAGCTATAACTCTAACTGTGGCAGAAACACTTGAGGCTTCAGGACATGATGTTGCAGTGCTTAACGGAGATGTTCCACAAACACAAAGAGAAAGAACCGTGGAACGACTACGTAATGGGAATATAGATATTCTTGTAGCAACAGACGTTGCAGCAAGAGGTTTAGACGTCGACCGTATCGGTCTTGTTATCAACTATGACATGCCTTTCGACAGCGAAGCTTATGTTCACCGGATAGGTCGCACTGGCAGAGCTGGTCGAAATGGGGAGGCTGTGCTGTTTGTAAATCCTAGAGAAAGGCATTTCTTAAAAAATCTTGAAAGAGCTGTTGGACAGCCCATAGAGCAAATGTCAATACCAAACAATGCGATTATCAACCAAAGTCGAAAAGAAAGACTGCTAAAGAGACTTAAAGGAACTGCAATTAAAGGACGAGAACACGAAGAAGAGACTGTTCTCCTCAGTGAAATCATCACCCAGATTCGGGAAGAACTGGAATTAGACCCTGAGGGGATTGCCTTAGCTGCCATGTCACTTGCAATTGGCCCAACCCCTCTCCTTGTCCAAGACGACGAACAATGGTTAAATCAAGCTGCGCAAAGTGGCCGTAGGGACGATCGAAGTCAAACTCGGCGGAGAAAAGATAGGGACTCTTTCTCAACAGAAAACCATATGGAACGCTTCCGAGTTGAGGTTGGGCATCGTGATCGGGTAAAACCTGGAAATTTAGTTGGTGCAATTGCAAACGAAGCGGGGCTAAATGGGAGAAAGATAGGGAGAATTCAGATTTTCGAAACCTATAGCTTGATAGATCTCCCAAAGGGAATGCCAGAAAGCATATTTCATGATCTCAGAAGATTAAAAGTGATGAAGCGAGAATTACAGATAAACCGGATGAGCTAAATCGTATATGTCGCTGAAAAAATTCAAGCAAGTCTTCGTCCACCTATTAATTCCAATTAGTCTATTTAGCAATCAAAAAAATATTAAAAGTGATATTTTAGAAGATTTTATCAAAAGAATATGTATTGAAACTTTTAATTCTGAAATGGCTATGGCAGAAACCACTCCACCTGCAGGGATGGAGGATTTTACCTGCAATTGCTTTATATTAGAAATAGATAAAGCTGCATCAGTTGCCTCAGCACAGGAGACATGCAAAGAGAAAGCGGTTAAAAGATTTAATCTATAATTCAATGAAAGTATATAATTAATTTTACAATCCAATCTCGGACAAGAAAAGTATAATTGTATTTAGATGAATATTAGAAAAGGCACTCTCAACAAGAAAAATTAAAATAATAAGCAGCATGTTTTATCAATTAACTGAGTAATTGAAGCAAAGTTAAGTATATTTTTTGTTAAGGGGTCCAGCTAAGGAGATTCCTCAAATTCTTTTCCATTGTTTCTAGCTGTCACTTTCAAACCAGCTGCAATGTAATTTGGTAGTGAATCAGCTCCAGCTCAAAGGCTCCAAACGGCTCGCTCCCAAAGCTTTAGCTTCCAGGCTCCAGCATTCAAGGACTTTCCTTTTGAACCAAGGCTTTACTGAATCAAGTCCCATCAGTCCCTTCAGGAATGACCATTTACATAGGAAACTTGTCTTTCCAAGCAGAGCAGGAAGATCTAGTCGATCTGTTCAGCCAATATGGTGAAGTAAAAAAAGCAAGCCTGCCTCTCGACAGAGAAAGCGGAAGGAAGAGAGGCTTTGCATTTGTGGAAATGTCCAACGATGCCGATGAGCAAAAGGCAATCGATGACCTCCAAGATGTGGAGTGGATGGGTCGTATGATCCGCGTGAACAAAGCCACACCTCGCGAAGGATCTAGAGGAGGCGGAGGCGGACGTGGTGGATATGGCGAAGGCGGAGGTGGCGGTGGCGGTAATCGCTGGTAAAACCTTTACAAATTCAAAAAGGTCTCTCGATAAAAGGCCTTTTTGAATTTTTATCCGCTAAAACTTGATTCCTCGAGATCTAGCAAAGTCTCTTGAGCAACTGTCTTTAGAAATAACTCTTGAGAATGATCAAAAGGGTTGCTTGCGGCACGAGAATCAGCTTTCATGCTTGGGAGTACTGAGCGAAGGCTTCTTCTCCGCTTTCTAGCATTAAAACGCTTTGCTCTGTTAAAAGCTCTTGTACGAGACATCCAAGCTCCTAAAGTGATAACTGAGTTCTAGCTATATTTCTAGAAAAAACCCTGAGAATTAATTCAACGCCTCAATTTTGCCAATCAGAAGATTGAATGGGTTACGTCAATTCATCTAAAAGTGCCTTAAACAGACTCCTAGGCACGCTGAAAGTTCAACGACCACTAATTATTTCTGCAACAACTTGTTCTGTCTTAAACAAGCTGTTTGATCTCGCCCCACCTGCATTGATAGGGCTAGCAGTAGATGTGGTTGTAAGAGAGCAAAGCTCATGGATTGCATCATTTGGATTCAAGGATGTTCCAAGTCAACTTTTCTTATTAGCTTTCATATCTTTTCTCATATGGAGCGCAGAATCATTTTTTGAATATCTTTACGGCTATCTCTGGAGAAATTTAGCTCAAACAACCCAACACTCACTGCGCATAAAAGCGTATAGCCACTTACAGAAGCTAGATATGGCTTTCTTTGAAGCAGATAGCTCTGGCCGCTTAATGTCTATTCTAAATGACGATATAAATCAATTAGAAAGGTTTCTTGATCACGGAGCAAACCAAATCATTCAGCTAATAATTACTGTATTGGTTATCGGAGGAGCAATGGCAAAAGTCGCTCCAGAAATTGCATTATTTTCCTTTATCCCGATACCATTAATTCTATGGGGATCAATTAATTTTCAGAAAAAATTAGCCCCTAAATATCGCGAAGTAAGAGAACGCGCTGGAGATATATCTGCAAGGCTAAGTAATAATCTTGGAGGGATTCTCACGATAAAAAGCTATACAACAGAAACTTGGGAAGCTGAGAGACTCAGACTAGATAGTGATTCCTATCGAAGAAGTAATAGAAATGCAATAAAACTTTCGGCAGCATTTATACCACTCATTCGGTTTGCAATACTCTTCGCATTCCTATCAATACTTATAGCAGGAGGTCTTCAAACATGGGAAGGGAAACTTGCAGTTGGAACATATAGCTTTTTAGTCTTTATTACACAAAGACTTCTTTGGCCACTAACAACCCTAGGTCACACCTTAGATGAATACCAAAGATCAATGGCTTCAGCCAATAGGGTTTTAAACCTTATAGATAAGAAGATCTCTATATCGGGCGGTCAAAAAAGAATTGACCCCAAAAAAGTTAGTGGAGCAATATGCTTCGATAATATCTCATTTCACTATGAAAACCGCAATCAGGTCCTTAAAGATTTCAATTTAAAAATAGATGCAGGGGAAACAATAGGGATAGTAGGAGAAACTGGTTCTGGTAAAAGTACTCTGGTCAAACTCCTACTAAGACTTTATAAATTAAACTCAGGAGAAATTAGACTTGATGGGCAAAATATCGAAGAGCTTAATTTAAAAGACCTACGTCGATGTATTGCACTAGTTAGTCAAGATGTTTATCTCTTCCATGGAACTATAGAAGAAAATATTTCTTATGGAAGCAAAAATACTAATACAAAACAAATTATCCAAGCAGCCTCTTTAGCAGAAGCTACTAAATTCATTGAAAGCTTACCTGAAAATTACAAAACAATAGTAGGAGAGCGTGGTCAAAGGCTCTCGGGTGGGCAAAGACAAAGAATAGCCTTAGCAAGAGCTATTTTAAAGAATGCTCCAATCCTAATCCTAGATGAAGCGACAGCAGCAGTTGACAACGAAACCGAGGCTGCCATCCAAAGATCTCTTGAAAAAATTACAAAAAGCAGGACTACACTTGTAATTGCTCATCGACTTAGCACTTTAAGGAATGCTGACAAAATCATAGTTTTAAGAAAAGGCGAAATTGTAGAAGTAGGTTCTCATGAATCACTCCTAAAAAACAACGGACCATATTCTCAGCTATGGCAAGTTCAAGCTGGTTTGAAAGATTTAGATTCCAAAACAGAGCAGTAAATGTATACAACTTAAAGAATAATTCAAAATTTCACTTTGCTACTAAGGTACAAATTATCATTTCATCTCAACCATAGTTCTCTGATCAATCTAGATTAGAAATGTAAATGAAGTTATGACTCTATCAAAAATATTTTGAACTTTAGGCCACCTGACTTCATTAGTACTAGTAGCCAGTGTATATAAATACCCTCTATCCAAAACAACAGTGGCAAGTTCGTGTCTTTCACGATCTTGCAATCTAACCGAATACTCCAAGTCATAAAAAGTGTGATTATCCTCTTCTCTTGCTCCTGCTTCAACCAAGTTCACTTCTCTACCTGTACCTTCGGGAGCAATAACCTCTTGCACGAGTCTTTCTCCAACAGCCTCTGGACTCCCAAGCGCTTCAAGATCGATCTCCTCTCCCACTTCTGAAACAACCAAGCTCAGGGTTTCATCACTATTAATTAAATCGTGAAAAACCACTTGAGGACCACCACTAACTGCAACTCGTGTCCACCCAGTTGGATAAAGGAAAGCATAGCGACCATCCGGACTTTGATAAGAATTAAAACCTGCGGCGAGTCCTCCTCCACTGCATGAGCTCAAAACGGCTATCAACGACAGTGACACCAGAAACTTGAATGTATTAGTCAGGACGGCTTTCATATTCAACGGAAAATCTCCTCTTATTCTGCCGGAGCATTGTGTTTACTGAGAGAAGATTGGCATATCATTTATCTAGGTGTTGAAAACATTGCTTAAATTCTATATATCTGAATTAGACCCCTGAGCGGATTCACACGACCTCTAGCTCGTCTTATTGACCAGTTTGAACAATTACCTGGCATTGGACCTAGAACAGCCCAACGGCTTGCCTTACATTTGTTGCGTCAACCTGAAGAAAAAATTCAAGTTTTTGCCAATGCCTTACTAAATGCAAGACAACAAGTTGGCCAATGCAAAACCTGTTTTCACCTGAGCGCTGAAAATGAATGTGAAATTTGCAAAAGTGAGAAAAGACAGAAAGAGCTTCTGTGCGTTGTTGCAGATTCTCGTGACTTGATAGCTCTAGAACGAACCAGAGAATACAAGGGTTTATACCATGTTTTGGGAGGTCTCATATCCCCAATGGATGGTATGACTCCTGAAATGCTAAACATCTCAACCTTAATAACAAGGGTCAACAATGAGCACACAAAGGAAGTAATTCTTGCCCTTACGCCAAGCGTTGAAGGGGACACGACTAGTCTCTACTTAGCAGGCCTACTACGACCATTTACTAAAGTGAGTCGCATAGCATATGGACTACCTGTAGGGAGCGAGCTGGAGTATGCGGATGAAATCACACTTACTCGTGCTCTTGAAGGCCGAAGATCAATGAACTAAGTCAATTAACCAAAATCCTAAATCAAATGCCTACAACAAGTAGACAAACTCAATTCAGTCAAATTCGACCTAAGGAAAGGCTGCCTGAATGGATCAAGCCCTCATTAGGTAAAGCCTCCCAAATTGAAAAGATCCAAAATCTGATCAAAAAAAGCAAGTTACATACAATTTGTGAAGAAGGGCGATGTCCAAATCGAGGTGAATGTTATGCATCAGGAACGGCAACATTTTTAATTGGAGGCTCAATTTGTACAAGGAGCTGTGCATTTTGCCAAGTCGACAAGGGTAGCCCTAATAGAGACATTGATCATGATGAAGCTGAAAGAGTCGCATCTGCAGTCGTTCAAATGCAGCTTAGTTATGTAGTAATCACATCTGTTGCCCGAGATGATCTTCCTGACCATGGCGCTAGTCTTTTTGCAAATACAATTCAGGCAATCCGTAAACACATTCCCTCAATATCTATTGAAGTCCTAACACCTGATTTTTGGGGGGGGTATAGCAACAACAACATTGCCAAAGAAAAACAACGAGAAAGACTTTGGACTGTATTAAAAACAAAGCCTGTTTGCTTCAACCATAATCTTGAAACAGTAGAAAGACTTCAAAGACTTGTCCGGCGAGGGGCTACATATGAAAGATCATTAGGCCTATTAAAAGCAGCTAGGGAGTTAGCTCCCAAAATACCTACTAAATCAGGTTTAATGCTTGGGCTTGGTGAGACTAAAAACGAAATAATCCAAAGTCTAAAAGATCTAAAATCTGTAAATTGCCAAAACATTACCCTTGGCCAATACTTAAGACCTTCCATGGCTCATATACCAGTTCAACATTATTGGACACCAAAAGATTTCAAGGATTTTGCTGAAATTGCTAAAGAACTAGGTTTTAAGAAAGTTGATAGTGGTCCTTTAGTACGAAGTAGCTATCATGCCCAAGACGCTAATCACTAAATATCTACGAATTTGCATTACACCATAGATCAAGGCTCCTCTTATATACCTCTAAACAATCAGCACTCATAAGGAGTCCAGACCCACCCCAAACAGTTCTCAGGAGCAAGTCTCTAGGTGATGTTCCCACTGATTTAATCTTCTTAAATCCTCTCATCAAGAAATAACGTACCAATATTTCATGCTGCTGTTCGTCATCACGAATAGCCAGTAATCGCACTTTTTTACAAGGAGTCTCTTCTAATGCCCACGCCATAGTTGCTGCCCAAATCAAATGTCCAATTCCTCCTAGAGCTTTGGAACTTACACGCATGGTGTCAAGCTGCAACCCTTTTTCTCCTCTATAAGCCCAACCCTTCATTTCACCTAAAATTCTTACCTTATTAGGTTCTAAGTAATCAGCAACGACAACTTTTAATACCCATAAATTCAGGGGTCTAGACACCTTAATTCTCAACAAAAACCCTGCCGATGCAGCCTGTTCCTCTAATCTCTTAAGCTTATTATCTGTCACAATTAAGCTCCAGCTTCATTTTGCAATAGTTTTTGAAGTCTCTGATCATATTGTTTTTGTCTTTCAGCAAATCGGGCCCTATCAGAATCACTAAAAAGTTTCTCGCAATAATGACATTGAACACCACGGATATAACTCGATTTCAATCGATCATTTAAATCAAGTGGCATTCCACATGCATAACATAAAAGGTGCTCCCCAGGTAGAAGGTCATGGTTAAGTGCAACTCTCTGATCAAAAACAAAGCATTCACCGTTCCATAAACTTTGACTTTCGGGAATTTCCTCTAAATACCGAAGAATACCACCATGTAGATGGTGAACTCCCTCAAAACCTTGGTTTTTTAAAAACGAAGTTGCCTTTTCACAACGTATTCCACCTGTACAGAACATAGCTATCCGCCTAGGCTTAGTTTTACTAACTAAAGGGCGAAGGAATGCTTCAACCCAAGAAGGGAACTCCCGGAAAGAATTTGTCTTAGGATTGATTGCACCTTCAAAGCTACCTATACCAACCTCATAGTGGTTACGGGTATCAATTACTAAAGTTTCAGGATCCTTAAGGAATTCATTCCAGTCAAGAGGTTCAACATATTCTCCAACTTGATGACGTGGATCAACTTCTGAGATCCCCATTGTCACTATTTCAGCTTTATGACGCACTTTAAAACGTCTAAAAGCCTGTTGATCAGTCCAGCTAACTTTTAGCTCAAGAGGTTCACAAGTGCATATATTATTTATTACTTCAATTAAATAATCAACGCCTTCTTGAACTCCACAAATTGTTCCATTAATCCCCTCATAAGAAACTAAGATTGTGCCCATTATATTATACTTATTTCCTATCAAAGAAAGATCACTTGATAGCAAAAGAATTGTATCCTCAGCTAATTCAGTAAAAGAATAAAAAGCTGCGACTTTAAATTGATATGTCAGCTCTTTCTTTTCAGAATGATTCATCAATCACTTCTCCCAACTAACCTGCACTCCTGCATCTTCAAGTAATTCTCTATCAGAAGCAATCTCTGGATTAGAAGTTGTAAGCAAGTTATCTCCATAAAAAATCGAATCTGCACCTGCTTGTAAACACAAAATCTGTGCCTCCTTTGAAAGCTGTTCACGTCCTGCGCTCAATCTCACCCGACTTTTAGGCATGAGTATTCTTGCTGTTGCAACCATTCTGAGCATTTCTAAGGATTTAACGGGTTCTCGATTCTCTAAAGGAGTCCCTTCTACAGCCACTAAAGAATTAATAGGAACACTTTCAGGATGGGGGTTCATATTTGCTAAAACCTGCAGCAAAGAAGCACGATCGTGCTGAGACTCACCCATCCCAATAATTCCCCCACAACATATTGTAATTCCAGCAGATCTAACTCTTTGTAGAGTTTCTAAACGCTCTTGATAAGTCCTGGTAGTAATTATTTTGTCGTAGTGCTCAGGACTAGTATCTAGATTGTGGTTATAAGCGGTTAATCCGGCCTCCGCAAGTCTTAAAGCCTGCTCTTCCGTAAGCATTCCTGCCGTCACGCATGCTTCTAATCCCATTTCTCTAACTCCCCTGACCATTGCAAGCATTGCCTCAAATGGTTGACCGTCCCGAATTTGTCTCCAAGCCCACCCCATACAAAACCGATCAGCTCCTGAACTCTTCGCGGCTTTAGCTCTTTCAAGTACTGCTTGAACGTTTAAATCAGGCTGACCAGAGACATCACTAGTGTTGTAGATAGACTGAGAGCAATAAGAACAGTCTTCTTCACACCCTCCTGTTTTAACGCTTAAGAGTGAGGCAAGTTGAACCTTATACCTAGGGTTAACAGATCTATGCACCACCTGAGCCTGCCACAACAAATCCATTAAAGGCATCTCTAGGAACTCGCTAATTTCAGATAATGTCCAGTCATATCGAAGATGGACTTGTTGAGATTGAAGGTCCTGGAGATCTAGCAAAGTCATGAACACAATAAGCCTAATAACTAGAATGCCATTTGATCAGAATCAACAGGGTCTAGGCCTCCAAATCTTCGACACCTGGATTGGAAGTCAAGAAGTGCTTTCACAAGAGCAGATGAGTCAAAATCAGGCCAAAGTACGTCGCTAATATGAATTTCAGAATAAGCCAATTGCCAAAGCAAGAAATTACTTATTCTTCGTTCACCACTAGTTCGAATTAACAAGTCTGGGTCAACTTCACTAGCAGTAAATAATTCTGCCGCAAAAACATTTTCATCAATCAGTGCAGGATCCAATTCTCCGCGTGAAGATCGCTCAGCAAGTTTCTGAGCGACTCGCACCAATTCACGCCTACCTCCATAGTTCGTACATACATTAAAGTGAATTCCACTATTTCTCTCTGTTAGAGAAATAGACTCAGAGATGAGATCTTGCAAACGCTTTGGAAGAACATGAAGATCACCAAAAAAATTCATGCGAACTTTTTCTCTTTGGAGTTGCGCGAGCTCACTTTGAAGTACACGTTCGAAAAGAGCCATTAAAAAATTTACTTCGTCGCTGGGTCTGGACCAATTTTCAGTAGAAAAAGCATAAACAGTTAAGGCCCTAATTCCCCAGTCACTACATAATCTCAATGTTCGTTTTAATGCCTCAACACCAGCTCTATGTCCCATGATTCTTGGCAAACCTCGCGCCTTTGCCCAACGACCATTACCATCCATAATCACAGCGATATGAGCAGGCATCTTGCGAGGATCTAGGCCTGGAGGGCATTCGCAAATCTTTGAATGATCTGACTTAGTAGCCAAAGGTCGGCTCACTTTTCAGGCTCCTTTAGGATCCTATTCTTGCCAAGAATACTCCTCGAAGAAGGCTTTGCTTCAGCAGATGAGTTTTGTTGATTAGAAGAACCTGTTGAATTAACTGAAGTTTTGGAGCTAGAAGAACCAATCAAGTCTTTAAGCAAATCAACCAACCTACTGCTAGTTATTGGTCTTTCTAAACGACCTTGATTAGCTAAAGAAAGCGTGCCAGTTTCTTCTGAAACGACAACACATATGCATCGATCAAAGCGTTCAGTTATTCCCAAGGCCGCAAGATGTCTAGTGCCATATCGACTAATTCCCTGCCTAGACAGTGGAAGTATTACCCCTGCAGAAAGAATCCGATTCCCTTTGATTACGACAGCTCCGTCATGTAAAGGAGTATCTGATGCAAACAAATTCATCAGCAACTCTGTTGATAATTGCGCATCGATAGGAACCCCTGGATAAAGAAAGTCTTCAGGACGCAAATCACTTCCCATATCGACAACTACAAGAGCACCACGACGGCTCTGAGATAAACGACCAGCAGCTTCAGCAAGATAGGCAATTGTACTTTCATTTGCCCGGAAATCATTTTGAGATTTCCCTAAAAGAACTGCCAAACGGCCTGTTCCTAAGAGTTCCATTAAACGTCTTAGTTCTCCCTGCCAGAGAATTGCCAAAGATAATGAGCATGCAAGTACTAACGCATCTACAAGCTTGGAGGTGATTGGAAGATTTGCAAACCTTTGTACAAACCAAGCTAGTGAAACTAAAAATAAATACCCCCTTAGAAGCCAAAGAGTTCTTGGCTCATTTACTCTCGAAAAAAGCAAAAACCCTAGACCTGAAGCAAATAAAATATCTAGCAGTAGGCGGGGATCCGAGAGCCACCACACATTTACTCCTTTTGACCCATTTCTATTAGCCTACAACCCTGAAGCGATCTGGGACTACATCGTATTGCAAAAGATCTTCCGACCTCTCTCTCTTCTGTATTAGATCAGCTTGTCCTTTATTTACTATCACCGCCGCTGGACGAGGGATTTTATTGTAATTCGAACTCATAGAAGAGTTGTATGCACCTGTTGAAAAAACAACAAGGACATCCCCACTTTTCGAAGATGGCAACTGTATATCCTTCAGTAGTACATCTCCGGACTCACAATGCTTACCTGCAATAGTCACTGTTTCCTCAACTGAATCTAAAGGCCTATCTGCAAGACAAGCTGTATAAAGAGATTGATATGTGATAGGTCGAGGATTATCACTCATACCTCCATCGACTGAAATATATGTCCTTATTCCTGGTATATCTTTTCTCGAACCAATTGTGTATAGCGTAATACCAGCAGTTGCAATAAGAGACCTACCCGGTTCGCACATTAATCTTGGCAAGTCAAGATTTCTTGAACTACAAGATTCTTTTACCGCAGTAGAAACAACTTTAACCCAAGTATTAATAGAGGGAGGATTATCATCCTTTACATATCTAATTCCAAGTCCACCACCAATATTCAGATCCTTAATGGAATGACCTAGCTTTTGGGCCAGCAACAACACATCAGCCATCACTTCCGCTAAGTCTCTATGAGGCTCCAATTCAAAAATTTGAGAGCCAATATGAGCATGAAGTCCTTCCAATCTTGCCCAACTTTCACCCTTTAAGTAAATAAGTACTGATTCAATCTGGTCTAGATCAAAACCAAATTTGCTATCTAAATGGCCCGTACGAATATATTCATGAGTATGGCATTCAATTCCTGGTGTCAAGCGCAACATCAACCTTGCGGGAATTCCTCCTGAAGGAACCAATTCAGCAAGTCGTTCAATATCATGTTGATTATCAAGCACAATAAGAACCGAATTCTTATAAGCCAACAACAATTCTTGATCTGACTTATTATTTCCATGCAAAACTATTCGATTAGGAGGAACTCCTCCTTGCAATGCAGTTAAAAGCTCCCCTTCTGAGACCGCATCAAGTCCAAAGCCCTCGGAGGCAACCAAATGACTAACAGCCAAAGAACTATTAGCTTTTGATGCATATAAAGGGAGTGAGTCTCCAGGATAATATTGCTCTAATGCGTCTTTGTAAGCCTTACAAGCAGCTCTAACTGTCGTCTCATCTAGAACATATAATGGTGTTCCATACCGATTAGCAAGATCACTCACCTTGCATTTAGCCAACATCAAGGATCCCTCTACATCTATTTCTGTGGTTAGAGGAGAAAGATTTCGATTAGGACTGAAGCAATCTTTGCCAACCTCATATTGCTTGCAATTAGGCATAAAAATAAAATTCAAGAAATTGAGGTATTGATTCTAAGGATTGGCCATGCAAAAGAACCTTAAAAATACTAATGAAAAAGATTTCAATTCAAGATATACGTCATTGCAGGTAACCTCCCTGAGTCTAGAGGATTTAGAAGAATGCGTAAAACTTGATCTATTAACTCTTAAAGGCCTATGGAGCAAAAGTCAATGGGAAATAGAATTATCCGATTCCAGTAGGATTTGCAAAGGGATCTTCTACTCATCAAACCTAATAGCTTTTGCTTGTGCGTGGATAATCGTAGATGAGCTCCACTTAACAGCATTGGCAGTACATCCAGAGCATCGCAGAAATGGTCTAGGATATAAAATTCTCTCCAAGCTTTTCAAAGAAGGGAAGAAGAAAGGATGCCAGAAGGCAACCCTAGAAGTAAAAAGTCAAAACAAAGCGGCTTTGTGCCTTTACCGAAGTCTTGGATTCAATACAGCAGGCACTAGAAATGATTACTACAAAAGTGGAGAGGATGCCTTAATTCAATGGATATTTTTCAATGAGCCAGGCAAAACAAGAGAAAGAGGCTCCTAGAGTTCGGGTTACCGTCCTAAACACTCACTAAAATCAATTATTTACCCTATTTCATTATTAATTTTTCAACGTATCAATCCTGTCCATAACTAGGTTGTGACCAAAAAGACATCCCAACCACATTCGCCTCTCAATCCTGATAAGTTAGATATAAGTGCACATCGCCTTGAACATGTTCGAGCGGTTTACAGAGAAAGCCATCAAGGTGATCATGCTGGCTCAAGAAGAAGCTAGACGCCTTGGCCATAATTTCGTAGGTACAGAGCAAATTTTGCTAGGGCTCATTGGGGAAGGAACTGGTGTGGCAGCCAAGGTATTGAAATCTATGGGAGTAAACCTGAAGGATGCAAGGACTGAAGTTGAAAAAATCATTGGTCGTGGCTCAGGATTTGTTGCAGTCGAAATTCCATTTACTCCTAGGGCTAAAAGAGTTTTAGAACTTTCCTTAGAGGAAGCACGCCAACTCGGGCACAACTACATTGGCACTGAACATCTTCTACTAGGACTAATCAGGGAAGGAGAAGGAGTTGCCGCAAGAGTTTTAGAAAATCTAGGTGTTGATCTCGCAAAAGTTCGGACTCAGGTGATCAGAATGCTCGGAGAAACCGCCGAAGTCACTTCAGGTGGAGGAGGGGGCAAAGGTTCCTTAAAAACTGCAACCCTTGACGAATTTGGGACGAACCTTACCAAACTTGCAAGTGAATCCAAGCTTGATCCTGTTGTTGGAAGGCACGAAGAGATAGATAGAGTTATTCAAATTCTTGGACGAAGAACCAAAAACAACCCTGTCCTAATTGGAGAACCTGGTGTAGGTAAAACAGCTATTGCAGAAGGATTAGCTCAACGAATACAGCAAGGTGATATTCCAGATATTCTTGAAGAGAAAAGAGTTCTAACTCTTGATATAGGTCTATTAGTAGCAGGTACTAAATATCGAGGTGAATTCGAGGAAAGGCTAAAGAAAATAATGGAGGAAATTAAAGCAGCAGGAAATGTAATCTTAGTTATAGACGAGGTGCACACTCTTATTGGTGCAGGTGCAGCAGAAGGTGCAATTGATGCAGCAAATATTCTCAAGCCAGCACTTGCTAGAGGAGAGCTTCAATGTATTGGTGCTACGACCCTTGACGAATACAGAAAACACATAGAAAGAGATGCTGCTCTTGAAAGACGCTTCCAGCCTGTGATGGTAGGAGAACCATCTATTGAAGATACAATTGAAATATTACGAGGCCTAAGAGAAAGATATGAACAGCATCACAGACTAAAAATTACAGATCAAGCTCTACATGCAGCAGCAAACTTAGGGGATAGATATATCTCCGACAGATTCCTACCAGACAAAGCAATTGATCTAATCGACGAAGCAGGAAGCAGAGTGCGTTTATTAAACTCAAAGCTACCTCCAGAAGCAAAAGAAGTAGATAAAGAATTACGAAAAGTTCAAAAAGAAAAAGAACTAGCAGTTAGAGAGCAAGACTTTACTCAAGCAGGAGAGTTAAGGGACAAAGAGGTGGCTCTAAGAGATAAAATAAGAAACTTATTGCAAAATATCAGACAAGATACAAAAGGAGATTCTCAAGATTCCCAAGAAGAAACTAAAAATCAATCCCAAAACCGAATTGAATCAGACCAAAATGCCTTACCAAATGAGGCAAACATCACCTCACCTACAGTTGACGAAGAAGATATTGCACATATAGTCGCATCTTGGACAGGGGTACCAGTTCAAAAGCTTACTGAAAGCGAATCAGTCAAACTGTTAAATATGGAAGACACCCTTCATCAAAGATTAATAGGTCAAGATGAAGCGGTAAAAGCCGTTTCCAAAGCCATTAGGAGAGCAAGAGTAGGGTTGAAAAATCCAAACCGTCCAATAGCAAGTTTTATCTTTTCAGGTCCAACAGGTGTAGGAAAAACAGAACTAACTAAAGCACTAGCTACCTACTTCTTTGGAAGTGAAGAAGCAATGATCAGGCTTGATATGTCAGAATTTATGGAAAGACATACAGTTAGCAAATTAATAGGCTCTCCTCCGGGCTATGTAGGTTTTAACGAGGGAGGACAACTAACAGAAGCCGTAAGGAGAAGACCTTATACCGTAGTTTTATTTGACGAGATAGAGAAAGCTCATCCAGATGTATTCAATCTTTTACTTCAACTATTAGAAGATGGAAGATTAACTGATTCCAAAGGAAGAACTGTTGATTTCAAAAACACTCTCATTATAATGACTTCGAATATAGGCTCAAAAGTCATAGAAAAAGGTGGTGGTGGTCTTGGATTTGAATTTTCTGGGGAGAGTGCAGAAGATAGTCAATATAATAGAATCAGATCACTTGTAAATGAGGAACTCAAGCAATACTTTAGGCCTGAGTTTCTTAATCGTTTAGATGAAATAATTGTATTCCGTCAACTAACAAGGAATGAAGTTAAAGACATAGCAGAAATAATGCTGAAGGAAGTCTTCCAAAGGATAGAAGAAAAAGGTATTATTCTTTCTGTATCTAATGCATTTAAAGAAAGATTAGTTGAGGAAGGTTATAACCCTTCATATGGCGCAAGACCACTACGTCGTGCAGTAATGAGACTCCTTGAAGACAGCCTCGCAGAAGAAGTATTATCTGGTCGCATCAAAGATGGGGACAAAGCCGAAGTTGACATAGATGAAAACAAAAAAGTTGTAGTTAGGATAATTGAGAAGAGTGAATCAACCCCAGAACTTGCAAGTGCAATTATTTAAAGATTATAACTAATAAATACAAATACATCCTGTGGAAAATAAGATTTACAATCATCTAATATCTCCTAAAAATGTACTCCGAGGCGAGAAAGCATGGAATAAAGGGAAGGAGTTAATAGTTCAACTTTCAAAAGTGCCACTACTCCTAGGCAGAAGTAAGGCAACTCGTCCTATTAGAAATCTTTTTAAAGATGACCTTAATAGAATGGGTATAAATGTTATTTCCGCAGAGCTCAATAATGACTGTTGTGAAATAGATTTAAGTCAAATTTCAAGGCTCATAGAAAGACATAATTGCGATGCGATTATTGCAGCAGGAGGAGGAAAGGTTCTGGACTCTGGAAAGCTTCTAGCCAAACGTCTTTCATTACCTTGTGTAACTATCCCAACTAGTGCAGGGACATGCGCAGGATGGACTGCTCTCTCAAATATCTATTCACCGCAAGGAGCCTTCATTCAAGATCAAGAACTAGATAGCTGTCCTGAACTTTTAATCTTTGATTATGGAGTGGTAAGGCTTGCTCCAGCAAGAACACTAGCTAGTGGAATTGCTGACGCATTAGCAAAATGGTATGAAGCATCTAGTACAAGCAATTCAAGTACTGATGGCCTAGTACAGCAAGCAGTACAAATGGCAAGAGTTCTCCGTGATCAACTCTTCCTCGATGGATACCAAGCCTTCAAAATGCCTTATAGCGATGAGTGGATCAGGGTCGCAGAAGGATGCTCTCTTACTGCCGGTCTGATCGGAGGTGTTGGGGGTGCTGGCTGCAGGACAGCGGCAGCTCATGCAATACACAATGGATTAACCCAACTTTCTTCTTCCAAAGCCCTTCATGGAGAAATTGTTGGTTTTGGGATACTCGTACAATTACAGCTAGAAGAGCTTCTTGGTTCCAATCAACTTGCAAAACAAGCAAGACATCAATTAATCAAATTCTTCCTTCAACTAAACCTTCCAACATCTATTAATGACCTAGGCTTATCAAGTGTGGATCTCGAAGATCTAACCAAAGTTTGTCATTTTTCCTGCAAAAAAGAATCTGATTTACATCGAATGCCTTTCGATGTAAATCCCAAAGACCTTTTAGAAGCTCTACTTAGAACTCAAAACCAAAAAATCCCCAAAACCAAAGTCCTTTGAATTTAACAAACCTAGGGAAAAATTCAACTTCTAAATATTCAACTGGTAGAGAGTTATTAAACACGTTGAAAGATCAACTGATAGACCCATTAGCTACTGAACTGGCAAATAAAACTGAATGGAAATATCTGAATAATGTCTCAAATAAAGATGATGAACTATACCCTATTACTATCACAGGTACAGGAGAGCCAGTTATCTTGCTTCATGGTTTTGATAGCAGCTTCCTAGAATTCAGGAGATTAGCACCTCTATTAAAACCTTTTCGGAAATTAATCATTCCTGATCTCTTTGGCTTTGGATTTTGTCCTCGTCCAAAGAAGGCTATATATGGTCCTGAAGCAATATTCAACCATCTAGGATCTCTACTAGAAGATTCAATAATAACCCCATCTACTGTAGGCGTAATAGGTGCATCAATGGGAGGTGCTGTTGCAATGGAACTGGCTCGAAGATATCCAAAGAAAGTCAAGAGAGTTATGCTACTTTCTCCTGCAGGTTTAACAGGAAAAGCATTCCCTATTCCACATCCCTTGGACAAGTTAGGAGTATGTTTTTTAAGTCAAAAGCCAGTAAGGAAAGCTATATGCAGACAGGCTTTTGCTGATCCCAATAAAAGTGTTGGTCTAGCAGAAGAACAAATCGCGTCGTTGCATCTAGGAATAGAGGGATGGGGAAGGTCTTTGGCAGGATTTGCAAGAAGCGGTGGCTTAGCTAATTACGGCAATCCATTACCAAAGCAACCTCTAAATGTCATTTGGGGAGCCCAAGATAGGATATTGAAGGGAGTACAAAAAGAAGCTGCCATCTCTCTTTTAAAAGATCATTTTGAACAGTTAGAAAACTGTGGACATCTACCGCACTTAGACAGGCCTGACTTTGTTGCAAGTCAATGGCTAAAGAATACAGATTAATGGGTATTAAAATCAAAAGGAAAAATCCACTTATCGAAATAATACAGAAAGCTTTAGAAGCCTGGATAAAGAGTCGATGTGATACTTGCCTTAGAATTGAAGTAAACCTCAATTCAACTCCATTTCAACTAGTAAAAGGTCAAATCGAGGGCATGAGATTAATCGCTGAAGGAATAAATCTTCAGGACGTACACATTGACTATGCAGAAATATTTAGTAGCGCTATTAACTTCAAAGTTGATCTAAGGCAAAACAAAAGCATTATTAATTTAAACAAAAAATTTGAAATCAAAGCGAAATTAACCCTAACTAGTGAAGGACTAGAAAATACCCTCATTTCAAGAAAATGGCACTGGGTCAAAAACCTATTAGCAAGCCATTTATTACAAAACAGAATGGTGGATCGTATATACATAAAAAACAATAAGCTAGGAATAAAAGGCTCAGATAAAAATGAAAAATCTGATGAAATATTGTTATTTGACTTAACATCTAAATCCGGAAAGATTATCATCGATAATAGAAATCAGTCTTTCATCTTGCCCATGGATGAGTCTATATATATAGACAAGGCAATTTTAGATGATGGGAAATTGCTTATCAATTTATCTGCAAAGGTAACTCCCTAAATCTATTTATTCAAAAATGGAATCAAAAGTATTACCACATAATAGACAACAGCTGGTGTAAATAGATAACTATCAATTCTATCCAAAATCCCACCATGACCTGGAAGAGCATCTCCAGAATCCTTCAATCCTGCATTTCTCTTCATCATAGACTCAGTCAGGTCTCCTACCAAAGCAAACAAGGCAACCAAAGCTCCTAACAAACCGCCTATTAAAAAACCAAATTTCCAATTAAATAATAGGCCTGAAAAAGATCCAATCATCATTGCACAAACTAATCCTCCTATCGCACCTTCAATAGTTTTACTAGGTGAAATAGGAGAAAGAGAATGTCGCCCAAACTTACTGCCAAACCAAAAGGAAGCAATATCAGTTGCAACAATCATCAAGCAAGCTGAAAATGTTATTAGCATCCCAAATTGCAAAGTTCCAAGCCAGTCTTCAGGCAGAAAATTTAGTTTCTCCACTAAGTTCAACTCATTTAGATTGCGCAATTTGAGCCAGTGACTCGGCAAGAAACCTAAATAAAACAATCCAAAAATAGATGCTGCTATATCAGCTATTGAGCCAGTCACGGGTTGCAGCAATAACCAGCAACAGATAGCAGCTCCTGAAAGAGGTAATACTGCAGAAGTCAACTCAGCAGGTAGTCCACCATCTGCACCCCATTGAGTTGTGATAAGTAATATCTGACATGCTACTAGTGTTGTTTTCGTTGCAGGCCTAATACCTGTGAACTGGGCCATGCGAAAGAACTCCAAAAGAGCAAGGTGCACAATGACTCCCACAGCCAGAGTGAACCACCAGCCTCCAAGGCCCACAACTAAAATCCCAAAAACCCCTGCACAAAGGCCACTTAACAACCTATTCCGAGAAAAGCTGGAAACCATCAACCAATCAAATTGAGCATCATTAAAAAAGATCTAAAAGGCAATGGATTAGCAAAGTATTTAGCATAGGCCCCATCGAGTTAATTCAAACTAACCCTTTTAGGGTTCCATTTTGAGATGACCTACAAATATCACAGAAGAAAATAGAGTCAAAAATTGATTTAATTGCTGAACAATGGTTCTTAAATGAAAAATCAAAATGGTCTGACAACTCAAGAAAAGCAATCAGCCAAAACCCTCCTATTTGAGAACTCCAATCTCCGATGGGATTTGATTAGCCCAAAAAGTCCGTTGAGAAATCAGCCACTGAACTCTTCGACTATCTAGGAGCTCACCAGGAATAACCATAGGGATACCTGGCGGATAAGGACAAATAAGTTCTGCGCAAACAGATCCCACTGAATCTTGGAGCGGAAGTTTTACAAATTCAGCGGTCCAGGCGGTACCACAATCCATTGACAGGACTGAAATAAGAGGAAATTCTGGCGAAAGGAAAGGACCTAAAGGCTTTCGCGTAGCTCTGGTAGAAAGAAGAGCATTCCATCTTTTCTGCAATAGTTTTACTAATCCTCTATGTCGAACTAATCCAAGGCAAAAGGTCAAGCATCCTGGCTCTGGAAGTTCTGCAACTAATTCTTTTGAAATAAAGTACCTATCTGCTTCAAAACCGCTAACTCCAGCTGTTGAAGTATGCAAAATAAGTCGCAAAGGGTCCTGATTAGGAAGCAAGGGAAGACCATCTGACAAAAGATCAAAAGCAATTTTTCTTGCCGCATCAACCCTTTGTCTTAATCGCCTTTGACCTAAAGGGCGGAGGAATTCCCTTAAAGAAGCCTCACATGAAGCAAGCAGTAATGCACTTGGACTTGATGTTTGAACCCAGCCGACACTTCTATTAACTACGAAGGGGTCAATTCGATCTCCCTGTAACCATAAAACTGCACTTTGAACTAAGCCTGGACCTGATTTGTGTAATGAATGAACAACTAAATCCGCTCCAACTGATATAGCAGATGCAGGTAAATCAAGCTCATCACTTATAGCAAAATGGAATCCATGTGCTTCATCAACTAAAACTGGTAACCCTGATAAATGAAGCATCCTCACAAGAGGCTCTAAAGAGGAGGAATATCCGTGATAAGTGGGATTAACTAAAACAACAGCTGAAAGATCCAACCCCCTAATAGATATTTGCTCTAAAACCTTTTTCATCCATTTCACATCAGGAGGTTGGACATGCCCTCTATCTGCCAAAAAAGGTAAATCAAAAAAAACAGGCTTGATATGAGCAATTGCGCAAGCATGAATAAGACTACGATGAACATTCCTAGGCATCAAAACGGCCTTACCAGGCCGAACCATTGCAATAAGAGCCGCCTGCAAAAGACCGGTCGCTCCATTAACTCCGTACCAACACCTTTTAACTCCAAATTGAGCAGCGAAAAATTCTTGGCTTTCAGCTACAGCGCCACTTTCTTCAAGAGGGCCTCCGAAATCTGGTAGCTCTGGCAAATCCCATATACCAGGCCGTTTTTTTAACAGATTGCTAATTTCTCTAGGCAAGGCTAGTCCTCGACCATGCGCAGGCAAAAAAAGATTCTTACCTCGATTGGAATGCAATAATCTGGAAAGGATCATAGATTCATCTGCTACTTTCTAAAGTCTTTGAAGGAAACTCCCAAAAGGTCTTGACCATATCCACCAACGCCAGTAATAAAGCATTCAATAATGCCCCCATGAGATATGACTCTAAAAGGGACATGATCTGGTTGATTTGGAAACCATGGATATGGATACCTAGATTGTTCCAAATAATAACTTCATTGACTATTTTAACAGTCAAACTTTTAATTCAAGGATCAAGTACGGATGAAGAAGTTCATCGAAAGCTTGCCAAAAGCTTATTGAAAACACTGAGTGATTTAGGGCCATGCTTTATCAAAGTTGGGCAGGCTCTATCTACCAGGCCAGATTTAGTCAGGCGAGATTGGTTGGAAGAATTGACAAACCTACAAGACAATCTTCCAGCTTTTGATCACAAAGAAGCTCTTAAAACTATTGAGCAAGAACTTGGATACAAAGCAAATAAACTGTTTGAACACTTTCCAGAAAAGCCTATAGCATCAGCAAGTCTAGGACAGGTTTACAAAGCTCTCCTTCCAAATAATTACTGGGTAGCAGTTAAGATACAGAGGCCCAACCTTATTTATATACTTAGACGAGATCTAGTTATAGTTAAAACATTAGCTAGTCTAGTTGCATCATTCCTTCCATTAAATCTTGGTATTGGGTTGGACAAAATAATAGACGAATTTGGACGTACATTATTTGAGGAGATTGACTATGAGTTAGAAGCAAATAATGCTGAGCGGTTTGCAAAGTTATTTGCCCAAAATCCTACAATAACAATTCCAAAAGTAGAAAGAGAACTTTCAGCAAAGAGAGTGATCACTACAAGTTGGATTGAGGGAGTAAAGCTGAAAGATAGTCAAGAGTTGAAAGAAGAATCTCTTGATACAGAAGCCTTAATAAAAACAGGTGTAATCAGTGGAATTCAACAACTCCTTGAATTTGGATACTTTCATGCAGACCCACATCCAGGGAATATGTTTGCACTGCAAGGCAAAACTGGCGAACTAGGCCATATTGCCTATGTTGATTTTGGAATGATGGATTCAATCTCTAATGAAGATAGACTGACTTTAACTAGCGCTATAGTTCATCTTATTAATCGTGAATTTGATTTATTGGCAATTGACTTTCAAAAACTAGGCTTTTTAACAGAAAATCAACAACTAGAATCTATTATTCCTGTTCTAGAAGAAGTACTAGGAGGGACTCTTGGAGAAGAAGTTATGTCCTTTAATTTTAAAAAAATAACTGATAGATTTTCCGAATTAATGTTTGAATATCCATTTAGGGTGCCAGTTAGATTTGCTTTGATAATTCGTGCTGTTGTAAGTCAAGAAGGCTTAGCTCTAAGGTTAGACCCTAATTTCAAGATAATTCGAGTTGCTTACCCCTACGTAGCGAAAAGATTACTCGCTGGGGACACACAAGAAATGCTTGAAACCCTTCTAGACGTTATCTTCGACAAGGATGGCAGTATCAGACTAGACAGGATAGAAAGCCTCCTAGATGTACTAATAAAAGACTCAAGTTCCAGCAATGCTGAATTAATACCAGTAGCAGGGGCAGGTCTAAAATTACTTTTAAGTTCTGGAGGGTCTGCATTAAGAAGAAGTTTATTGATGACATTAATAAAAAACGAAAAATTCAATGCTAGTGATATCAAAGGACTTATAAAAATAATCAGGCGTACATTTAGGACAAGGAGAATGGCTCGTTCACTTATTAGAAATATCAATCCACTTGTTGCTTAGAATCTGTCAAATAGAAACCTTAAATATACACAAGAAAATGAAGTTAACTACTTAAATAGATTTGTAT
>QCFO01000020.1 GCA_003280225.1 Prochlorococcus sp. AG-363-K07
CTCCATAATCCTGCAAAATACTTTTCTAAATTATTTTTGGATAAAAAGTTTTGAATACCTGTTTTGCTGTCATTACTAATAACACCGCAAGTAACTCCAGCAGCTTGTAATTCTTCTAAAATCTTTTTAACTCCTTGGATGGGGGGGCGGTGATCTTGGACATTTGCAGTCTTTTTCTCGGATTCATCTGCCAACTCAAAAACCTTGTTAGCTATTTCCAATGATTCGGGCCAGCTTTGCCCCAAAAGGCAAAGAATAGTGGCTGTTGAAATTAGATTGTGTTCACGTGATGCAATAGCAATTGTGCCATTGGGATCTATGCTTTGATTTTTGAATCCATAAACTTGGGCCAGTAATTGTTGTGATTGGTTCAGATCTTCATTTGAAACCCCTTGGTATTTCAGTAGCTTGTATATTTGACGAATTCTTTCTTTTGCAATAAAAATAAGATGTCTTTCACTATTTGAAAGAGTTCCATCTTTATCAAATAGAACTCCTTTAAAAGATCCAACTGGCTGTCCATTTATTAATAGTTTTGCCATTAATTATAAATAAGATTTATTCAATTCAATTAAACTGTCATGCTTGCTATTGGATCTTCTCCTTCTTCTGCTTGTTCAAGCAACATTTGCTTATATCTTGCTGCCATTTCCTCTGCTTTGTCAAACACTTTTTGCGGATCAGTCAGCATGTCTCCCGGCTCTGGTTCTAGAGCTTTAGTGGAAAGAGAAATCCTTCCACGTTCAGCATCTAAGTCAATAATCATGACTTTCATTTGATCGTTCACGTTGAGTACAGAATGTGGGGTCTCAATATGCTCGTGGCTAATCTCTGATATATGCAGTAGGCCACTAACACCTCCAATGTCAATGAATGCCCCATAAGGTTTGATACCCCTTACTGTGCCTATAACTACTTCACCAACTTCGAGTCGGTTCATTTTCCTTTCTACTAGGGCTCTTCTATGGCTTAGGACTAGTCGATTTCTCTCTTCATCAACTTCTAGAAACTTGAGTGGAAGGAAATCTGCAACTAGTTCCTCTTTTGCCTTTCTTGTACTTATATGTGATCCAGGGATGAAACCCCTCAGCCCTTCTACCCGGACGAGTGCTCCACCTCTGTTGGTTGCAAAAACCTCTGAATATATTGTTGCATCTTCTTTTTGTAACTGACGCACCCTTTCCCAGGCTCGTTGGTATTCAATGCGGCGAATTGACAATGAAAGCTGACCATCTTCATTCTCTTCACTCATGATGAAGAATTGACGGATTTCAGAGGGTTGCAGAACATCACTAAGTCCTTCTACACGATTGATAGATACCTCTTGCATGGGCATGAAGGCTGCTGTTTTCGCGCCGATGTCAATCATTGCTCCTTTGGTTTCAAGGGCAAAAACTGTCCCGTTGACAATGTCACCAGGTTTGAAGTTGTAGTCGTATTTACTTAGTAACGAGGCAAATTCATCGATTGTGAAACCTGCACCCTCTAAATCTTTCTTTTTCACCCTGCTTTTGGGATCGTCTGCTGTTGGTATCTCCTCTGGAACAGTTAACTCTTCTTCAGGGTTTTCTGGATTATCACCTTTCAAACTGTCTTCAAGGTTATTTGGAGCTGAGTTTTGGTCTTTACTTTCTTCTGAATTCGATCCCTGAATAGGTTCTTGGGGATTAGCAGACATAGCGCTTTTGTGCATTAGCGGTCTGCCCATAGGCAGTGTGAAAGATTTCCGTATGGCCCGCTTACCAGACGGAATTTATCTGCCACTCTACATATCCATGATTCTGGTTATTACAAAACAGTTGCTAATTGTCCTTTTTCAGAATTGAAATTTTCGAGAGTTTCTACAAAATCATTAATGCCATGAAAATTCCTGTAAACAGATGCAAAGCGAATGTAGGCGACTTCATTGATTTCTTTTAAGTGACTGAGAACTATCTCGCCTATTTCTGAACTGCTGACTTCACGGTTGTTTCTCTGTTGAAGTTGGCTTTCAAGTTCATCAACCATCATCTCGACTTTCTTGGATTGAATCGAAGTCTTTTCACATGCTCTTGTAATTCCATTGAATAATTTGCTGCGATCGAAAATTTCTCTGTTCCCGTTTCTCTTTAATACCGTGATCGGAATGGTTTCTATTCGTTCATAGGTAGTAAACCGGAAGTCACAATTCAGACATTCCCTTCTCCTTCTCACACTTTTTCCGGCATCTGCGGAACGTGATTCGAGAACCCTGCTATCTGTGTTTTGGCACGAGGGGCATTGCATACTGCCCTATCAATCCTGGTAAGTAATCTTACTTTATACATTGATTACTGTTCTGAGAAGGGCTTAATTCATTTCTTGGCCCGATTATTGCTTGATGGATTTCTTGATCGGCTAAGAAAAGTAAGACAATCGTTATTGACATTCGGTTTTTTTGAGATTTACGCGAAAAAAAAAAGCCCCACTTTAGTGAGGCTTTTGTAACAATTACTGCTTGAACTTAGGTGGATCGCGGAATGCGACGCAGAAGAACAAGGTGATCAGCGCTAAGGCTGTAACGAGAGTGTAGGTGAATGCTTCCATAGAGATTCAAAGGAGATTTGGTATCAAGAACAAATGGAATGTTCTAGATATTTAGGCACGACCTGGTACGCGACGAGTGGATTCGTCTCCAAGTTTCTTGAAGAGGCCGAATTCAACTTGATCACCCATGTCTGGATCAATACCCGCGAAGACATCCCCATAAAGGGTCCTTGATGCATGCCACCAGTGACCGAAGATAAAGAGTAATCCGAAACAGGCATGTGCCCAAGCGAACCAAGTACGAGGTCCACTCCTAAAGACACCATCTGACTTGTAGCGGTCTCTATCAAACTTGAATGCTTCTCCAAGCTGAGCTTTACGAGCCAGACGCTTCACAACTACAGGGTCATTAAAGGTCGTCCCATTAAGTTCTCCACCGTAAACAGTAGCTGTAACACCTGTTTGTTCAATGGAATACTTGGCCTCTGCACGACGGAAGGGGATGTCAGCACGAACAACACCTGACTTGTCCTCAAGAACTACTGGGAAGTTCTCGAAGAAATTGGGAAGCCTACGTACTTCAAGGTCATTGCCTTCTTTATCCTTAAAAGCAATGTGCCCTTGCCATCCAGTAGGAACTCCATCACCATTCACCATTGCACCAGGACGGAAAAGACCGCCTTTGGCAGGGCTATTGCCGACGTAGTCGTAGAAGGCAAGTTTTTCAGGGATTCCGCTCCATGCAGCCTCTTGGGAAGCTCCATCAGCTACAGCTGTTGCAACTCTGCGGTTGATTTCGGTTTTGAAGTAGCTGTTGTCCCATTGGTACCTAGTTGGACCAAAAAGCTCAACAGGGGTACTTGCGGTTCCATACCACATAGTTCCTGCAACCACTATTCCTGCAAAGTGAACAGCTGCTAAAGCACTAGCTAGAACGCCTTCAATGTTTCCAAATCTGAGGTTTCTATAGAGCCTCTCGCCAGGTCGGTTGAAAATGTGCCAGTGACCACCAATGATGCCAATTAAGCCGGCACCAATATGGTTGGCAACAATACCTCCAGGATTAAATGGGTTGAATCCCGCTGCTCCCCAGACAGGCTGTACTTTTTCCACATGACCTGTAAGTCCATATGGATCAGATACCCATAGACCTACAAATTGAGCGCAATGCCCAAGGCCAAACCAGAAGCAAATAGTGCCTGCAAGAGTTAGGTGAATTCCAAAAATTCTTGGAAGGTCGAGTGCTGGTTCTCCGGTCCTTGAGTCTTCCCAGAGCTCAAGATCCCAGTAGGTCCAGTGCCAAATGGCGGCCAAAATAAGTAGGCCACTCAAGAAGATATGTGCTACGGCAACGCCTTCAAACGTTGAATACGGAAGTGCTTTGCCCCAGAAGTTTAAGGAGTCAAAATCGAATGAACCAACTCCGCCAGTTATATCCCAACCATTCCAGCTGCTTGTAACGCCCAATCGGGCTGTCATAGGCATGACATACATGCCCTGGCGCCACATTGGGTTCAGGACTGGATCAGATGGATCAAAAATAGCTAGCTCATAGAGGAGCATAGAGCCGGCCCAGCCGGCTAACAAAGCTGTGTGCATGAGGTGCACGGCCAAGAGTCGGCCAGGGTCATTTAAAACGACGGTGTGCACCCGATACCAGGGCAATCCCATGGGCTCAGATTCGTAACAACTACGCTGCTTAATGCAGCTAGACCCGATGATCGTAAAGCTTCTGTCTTTCAGTAAGGGTGATCTTGTCGCTAGCTGAAATGTCTAGTGACAAAAGAAAATTCCAGAAATGAGCTTTATTCTCCATGGGAATGAGTGTTTTTGGAGTGGATGTCCTTCATCTATTTTTGGTCACAAAACTAAATGCCAGCTTCATAAATTCGGCTTGATCATGGCTTTTGGATTCAGTAAATGGATCCAAATAATTCCCCCACAAGTCACTGAACCCTTTCGAAAAGGGCACCAAATTTGGAATACCCCCCCTCAAAGGAGGACGCATTTATCGATAAAAGCTCAAGAATTTTTCAATAGTCTTTGGGGTCTTTTAAAGCTTTTTTTTAGTTGGTAGTGCCCTGAGCTCAAATTCCATGTTTGCGAAAAAGTTGACACTGGTCTAAGCGATTTCTAGGAAGCTAATTATTTCCAAAGCTTCGGTAAGCCCTTAAATCGGATTTTATTGGGAATCAGGAATCACCTGCAATTGGTTTTTGGAGTCTCATCTCGAACAGTTACAAACTCCCATATCAAAAAAATTGGATTCTTCTGTTCTTAGCTAATTAGGTCAAATCCTGAGACCCCCTCTACTGGTGTCGTTTTACAGGGTGCCCAAGCTAGAAAGATAGGGTTTGATATGACATTTGCTTTACGAAGCCTATAAAGAGACCTGACATTAATGATGTTTATAGGGCCTGTCAGTGATAACTTCTCTGGGTAACCATTTGTCTCAATGGAAACCACCAATTTTGGCGCTGCCGCCACCCTTCTATTTGTAGCTGTTCCAGTGCTATTTCTTGTTGGGACATTTCTTGTCACCAGTGACGGAGAGAAGTCCAGCTTCTTCTCATCCAAGGGAAAAGGCAAAATCGGACCTACTCTTTAGAAGTAAGGTCTAGTTAAGGCTGCTTTAAAATTTTTTAAAGCTCAGTATTAACTAATAAAATTTTGTCTTCAAAAACAAAACCTCAAAACTTTTTGAGGTTTTGTTTTTTATGTCCAAAATTATTAACCTTGAGTAGATACATGGTTTGAAGATTGATCCGTTCAAGGCAAATTCATATTGATGTAGCAGGGAAATCCCCATGGAAGCTACAAAAACTAGTTTTACCTCAAGATACTGATCATGCAGGTGTTATGTGGCATGGTTCATATTTGAATTGGCTAGAAGAAGCTAGGGTTGAAGCTTTAAATCAAGTTGGCTTGCCATACGGACAACTCTCCAAGAAAGGATACGAAATGCCTGTAGTTTCATTGGAAGTCAATTACATTCTCCCTTTGCTTCATGGTGATTTGGTCGGTTTGGAAAGCTGGTCATTGCCACAGCAAGGAGTTCGCTGGCCTTGGGTTACAAACTTTCTAAAGGGTGGAGATATAGCTGCTACGGCCAGAGTTGATTTGGTTTTGGTAAAAAGGAATAGTTCAAGACACCAGTTAGTCAGAAGGATCCCAAAGGAAATATCGCTGTTTTTGCAAAAACTTCAGTTGAATCAATAATGAAATTAGTTTTTTAACAAAAGTTGCTTTTTCGTTATGGCTATTGATTTATGACATTCAACAAGGTTACGGGTGAAGAGATTTTGATTTGGCGAAAACAACAGTTATTAAAAGGAGGTAGATCTGTAGATCTTGATTGGCTTTTAGATATATCTGGTGGCCTTAGCTGGACTAAACTTCAAGAATTAAGGATTGATCCATCTCGCTTATTTATACTTGATAAGTCATTGGATTGTTTGACAAGTATTTGGTTTCGCCATCTTAGGGATCAAGCTCCTCTGCAATATCTTGTTGGACGCTGTCCTTGGCGTGACTTTGAGTTAGAAGTAAATCATCATGTCCTTATTCCACGCCAAGAAACAGAGGTTTTAATTGACCTCGCAATAGCTCAGTTTCAAGATCAGCCTTTAAAGACCTGGGCTGATTTGGGAACTGGATCAGGTGCCTTGGCAATAGCATTGGCTCGAGCTTTCCCTATGTCAGAAGGTCGAGCGGTTGATTTCAGTCAAGATGCATTAATTCTTGCCAAGAGAAACTTAAATTATTTAGTTCCCCAATCAAAAGTCTCTTTGCATTTAGGCTCTTGGTGGAAACCACTAAGAGGTTGGTGGGGTCAGTTTGATTTGGTTCTTGCTAATCCTCCCTATATCCCATCTTCTGTTTTAGAAACACTTGACCCAATAGTCAGAGAACATGAGCCTCATTTAGCACTCAATGGGGGTACTGATGGATTGAATGCTTGTCGTGAGATCGTTCATGGAGCAGTTAAAGGTTTAGCCAGTGGGGGGTGGTTGATTCTTGAGCATCACCATGATCAAAGTGAATCGGTCTTGGATTTAATGACTCAATCCGGTCTTGAAGAACCTCATTTTGAGAAGGATTTAAACGGTGTGAGGAGATTTGCTTTATGTCGAAATCCATGAAAATGTCTGCACCATCAAATATGGAATTCCTTGAACCAGAAAAGGTTTTGGATGCAACTGGCTTGGCGGTAAAGCTAGAAAGTGGGTCGCCTGTCCTTCTCCCAACTGATACTTTGCCGGCTCTAGCCGCTTGCCCTGTCTTTGCAAATCAGTTATGGCAGTTAAAGCAAAGACCATTTGAAAAGCCTTTAATTTTGATGGGCCAGCAACCGAACCAATTGTTTGAGTGCGTTTTACCAAATGCGCTGGACGATGCGATCTTTTTAGCAAGACGCTATTGGCCTGGCCCATTAACTATGATTCTCCCAGCTTCAGGCACGATTGTTGACGCTCTTCATCCCGGAGGGAAGAATATTGGATTAAGAGTCCCTAAATGTGACTTGACTCTCGATCTTCTAGCGAAAACTGGCCCTTTGGCCACTACTAGTGCAAATCTGGCGGGACATACCTCTTCTCTTAACGAATTTGAGGCCGCTAATTATTTTCCTGGATTATCATTACTAGGGCCTCTGCCTTGGGCGGATTGTTCAGGTTTGGCAAGTACAGTTATTTTGTGGGAACGCAAGGGATGTTGGAAAGTTGTCAGAAAAGGCGCTGTGACTCTTGAAAGGACCTTGGAATAATGTTTTGGCTTTTTGGCATTGTTGCACTCTTGCAATCTTTGTTTTATTGGTTTTTGAAGCCTGCAATAATTTCTTTTTCTCCAATTTTTGAGTTTAGAGGTATCAGTATTTTGATAGTGGTATTAGCTGCCTGGTGTATTTCAGTCCAGTTTGAAAAATAAGTACTTTCCTTAATTGAATCCAATAGTGCAAATCCCATTAATTAAGTTTAGTTTTATTGGATTATTTGCATCAAAATGACGAATTTTGTAATTTAAGCCGGCTAACGGATTTGAACCGATGACCTTCGCTTTACAAAAGCGCTGCTCTACCACTGAGCTAAGCCGGCATATTCTAGATTATAACGAATGTCCTTTGCTTTTGAGTGCTTTTGAGTGGTTTGGTTATAGATCCGATCTATTTGTGCATATTACCTCTAGCTGAATCAATCTTAGAACTGCTTCAAACTTTATCTTTGAAATTAATAAATTAAACTAGACCCATTGAAAATACAACTTATTTTATTTTGACCTGTCTTGTTCTTATTTATGTTGTTTCGTCTTTCTTTCTGTCAGAACTTGTATACCTGCTTATCTAATAATTTTTTGAGGTATTAATTATGTATTTTCAGTTGACTGTTCTTCCGAGTTTTCTGCATTAAAAGACAGCTCTTTAGTTTTAATTGCTCCAGAGGGGTGTCTTTTGATGGGTAAGTTAGCTACGAGGGCTGTCATCCTGTCTTCAGTTTCTAGACTTACCGCTCCTTCCTTGAGATCGATTTCAACATATTTTGCAACCACTTCAAGAATTTCCCGTCTCATTTGATCTAAAAGGTCTGGACTGAGGTCAGTTCGATCATGCGCAAGAACAAGTTGAAGTCGCTCTCGTGCAGTATTTGCGCTTGCTTCTTGACGCCGAAGCAACTTATTAAGGATGTCACGTAGTGTCATGGCTGTTAGAAAATCTTGGTTTGCATCAGACGCCTTATCTTGGCTCTAACTCCTGACCCTTCTTTGGAAGGGTCAATCATGGGAATTTGTTCGCCTTGCAGTCTCCCAGCAATATTGGAATAGCAACGTGCTGCAGGTGAGTTGTTTGAACTTAGGGTTAGCGGTTCCCCTCGATTCGTGCTCACAATGACTTGCTCGTCCTCAAGAACTAATCCAAGTAAAGGTAGAGCAAGAATGTCTGTTACATCATCAACTGAAAGCATTTCTTGGCTTGCCATCATTTTGGGACGAACACGATTTAAAACAAGCTGAACGGGTTGGACTCCATGGGTATTTAAGAGTCCAATTACTCGATCAGCATCTCTGACTGCAGAAACCTCAGGGTTGGTAACGACAATGGCTTCTTTTGCAGCAGCAACGGCATTTTTGAAGCCATCTTCAACTCCTGCAGGACAATCGATTAACACATAGTCAAATTGTTCACTTAATAAGGCGACTATGCGTTGCATATCATCAGGCGTAAGCCAATCAAGCATTCTTGGATTACCAGCCGGTAATAAGGAGAGGTTTGGTTCTTGCTTGTGCTTTACAAGAGCTTGTTCAAGTCGACAGCTTTCATCAAGTACTTCTTGAGCTGTATATACGATTCGATTTTCGAGACCAAGAAGAAGGTCAAGATTTCTCAGACCAAAGTCCGCGTCTAAGACAGCTGTATTCACCCCGCGTTTTGCTAGGGCTATTCCTAAATTGGCAGTTAGGGTGGTCTTGCCGACACCCCCTTTGCCAGAGCAGATAAGAATAATGCGTGTACTTTTCGTCACGGACCTCTTCAATGTTGGGGCATCCTAGTTGGCCTTTGGAAGGTGAAATAAATAATTCACTTAAGATTTGCATTTGAACGCTTTTCTATCCGTTTGATCTGAAAATGCTGACTTGGTTAGGCTGAGTTGTGTTGCCTTCTCTTGCTTTAAGAAATAAATACGTTCTGAGCTGTATGTGCTCGCAGAAGATTTGGGTTTGCTGGCTTGATGACAATTTGACCTGATTCCAAGATTGCTTCTTCGGCGAATCCTGCTTGCGGCTTTTCTTCAGGACCACGTGCAATAGCTTGGCTAATTCTGAGCTGTAGAGGTCTTAGTTGGAGTGCAATTATTTTTGCTTGATCGTCTCCTAATTTTCCTGCATGAGCATTTCCACGAAGCTTTCCCCAGATAAGTATATTCCCAACAGCAGAGATTTTTGCTCCAGGATTTACATCACCTAGTAAAAGTATGTCTCCTTCAGAATCTAGATTTTCTCCGGATCTAATAGTTCCTCGATGAAATAATAGCGGTAAGTCGTTGTGGTTATTATTGGAATCAATTTCTGAATTGGTAGGTTTTTTTTGATTATTATTTAGGCTTAACTTGGCCTGATAACCAAGTGATGATGCACTCACTATTGTTTCAGTCCTGGTGGATATGATGATTTCTATTTGAAGACCTTTTGTGCCGCAGAGGGCTTCTATTTTCTGAAAATCTCTATACGTTAAAAGCCAGTCTCTGCAATTTAATACGACTAATCCTTCATCTAGTCCCTTGACCTTATTTGGTAGACTTACTTTCCAATCTTCTTCGCGAGATAAGGGAAGCGAAATTGTCTGAATTTTAGAGAAATGGTTGAGCATTTATAATTTGAAAATAACAGCTTGATTTAGAGACGTTCTTTTAGAATTGCCAATTCTCGCTTCAGTTCTTTATCAACTTCTTTAGGATATATTAGCCAAGCTGTTTTAACAGGACTTGTAAGACCTTTGACTAAGTTTGAAATATTTTCTAATGCTTTTAATTGTTCGCCATCCCAAACCCGGAGACCTTTCTTGTATGGCTCATAACTTTGTAGTTTGTTATGGCGTAAAGTGCACATTAGGTCTGGATTTAAGTTCATCTTTTCAGTCATCTTCCTTGCTTTTGCAAGGGTTTCTATTTGAGATTCATTACTTAGATATTGAATGTCTATAGCCTTTAATAGATTCCTATTAATGAATCTTTTGCAGAGGCTGTTGAGAGGTGTAGGCCCTTCATCTTTCCAACGCTGAAGGTGATAGTAAGTTCTTATGTCATCATTTGCTAGAAATGTATCTAAGCTAATTGAATTGATATTCCATAACCATTTAGACATATACTGATCGGCCCATACTTGGTGGGCTCCTAGTTTACGAGCAGTCTTTATGATTAGTTCGAGTAGCCAGTTAGAGACTTCATTAAGTCGATGGTTGTATACACTTTTGTACATTAAATTTCTGACCAATAGATAATGCTCAACTGCCATGACCCCCTTTGGATGAATTGCAATACTCCCATCAGGTGCCAAAGTTAGGGCTGACAGGATCCTTTCTAAATCTATGTGGCCATAGTGAGTTCCAGTGCTGTAACTATCACGTAATAAATAATCAAGTCGATCGCAGTCAAGTTGACTACTTACAAGGAATTTAATAATATTTTGAGGGCTTTTATCTTCTTTAATTATATTGGCAATTTTAGAAGACATTCCTTTTTTAAATTCTTCTAAGGGATTTCTTATTTCTGGATAATTTTGGATAATCTTGGCTGTCCATGATTCATGATTGAGACCAAACATTGCTTCGCCTGTGTGGCTCAATGGAGCATGTCCTATGTCATGAAGTAATGCTGCTCCATAAAGTTGACCTTCTAGCTGTTTTAAATTTGGATTTAATAGCGATAATCTATTTAATGCTCTCCTGGCTATATGGAATACCCCTATTGAGTGAGTAAATCGACTAGATTCTGCACCATGAAATGTGAGTGAAGCTGGCCCAAGTTGTCTTATTCTGCGTAATCGCTGAAAAGCTGTTGAATCTATTAATTCTATGACCATTTTTTCAGCAGGTTTTTTGCTGTCTAGCCTTATTTCTTGATGGAGAGGGTCGTAATAGGTCCTAAAACTCATTTATTTTTTCGGGAGAATTTGCTTCTGTAATCAACTTGCTTGTTTGGATCTCTTGTTTTTGGTTTTCTTTTTTGGTGGATTCCTCCAAGCTTTGAAGATCAATTAATGCTCCCATGATGAGTTCAGCGTCCTGAAGCCATCTATCTGTGTCTCCACCAGGATCAATAGGTTCAGGAAGATCTAATGCGCGGTCAGGCTGTATACCTTGGCTTTGAATATCTTTCCCTTTGGGAGTTAAGTAACTAGCGACTGTTACGGCTAGACCACTTCCATCGCTGAGTGTACTTAAAGATTGTATTAATCCTTTCCCAAATGTTTTACTCCCGATTAACTGTGAGCGGCTGTTGTCTTGAAGGGCCCCCGCGAGAATTTCGCTAGCACTTGCTGTCCCCCCGTTAACAAGAGTAACCATGGGCCCGTCATAAAGAGTTTCTGGCCCAGCAGGAATTGCATCACTAATTCCTGAACGCTTTTTGGTTTCTACTATTGGACTATTGCTGAGGAATACATCTGCAACAGCTAATCCTGAGCTCACTAATCCCCCTGAATTATTTCTGAGATCTAATATCAATCCTTCTATTTCTTTTTCTGCAAGCTCTTCTAGAGCTTCTTTAACTTGTTGAGGTACGACTTCACTGAATTGTGTAATTCTTAAGTATCCAATGGTATGAGACTCATTTCTTAATCGTCTAGTTCGCACAGGTCTCAAATCAACAACTCTTCTTTCTAGGGTTATTTCTTTAATGTCTTCATTTGGGGGCTTTAGTTCAACCACAACTTGGGTTCCTGTTTCTCCTCGCAGCCTTGCAGCCGTTGCTTCTAAACCAAGGTTTTGAGGCGATTCTCCATTGACTTTGATTAAAGATGTTCCACTTACAATTCCTGCATCGGCTGCGGGAGAACCTTCTAGAGGTGCGATGACAACTATCTGACCGTCTTCGCTACGGGCGCCTAGCTGAAGGCCGATTCCATTTATTTCACTCCCTAAATTGCTTGCTTTCATTGCTTGATAATCGTCAGGTCTTAAAAGTCGTGTATATGGATCTCCTAATGGCATCAACATTGCCTCTATTGTCGAATATGCTTCTTCGCTATTTGAGATAGGTACCTCTAGCGCTTTTTGCCTTAGACGTTTCCACTTCACCTCATCGAATTTCTTTTGGTTAAGAAAACCTTCATTTACAAGGCTCCAGCTTTCCAGAACTAGTTGTTGCCCATCGCTTAAAGCAAGAACTGAAATTGGACTTGCTAGTTGGGCAAAGAGAATTGCCCCCAACAGCACACCTAAAACGCGCTGAAGAGTTTTTGTCCATTTTTTAACAGATGGATGCATTGGATTGATCCCTTGCAGTGACGATGGAGCACATTCAGTAGACTCTTCTTATATAAAGCTCACCACATACATGGCGAACTCCTCACCCGTCTATGACTGGTTCCAGGAACGTCTTGAAATTCAGGACATAGCTGACGACGTCACCTCAAAATACGTCCCTCCTCACGTCAATATTTTTTATTGTCTGGGAGGGATCACTTTGGTGTGTTTCCTGATTCAGTTTGCGACTGGCTTCGCAATGACTTTCTACTACAAGCCAACCGTTGCTGAGGCTTATAGCTCGGTTAGTTACTTAATGACTGATGTCAGTTTTGGCTGGTTGATTCGTTCGGTGCATCGTTGGAGTGCCTCCATGATGGTACTAATGCTGATTCTGCATGTATTTAGGGTTTATTTGACAGGTGGTTTTAAGAGACCAAGAGAACTAACTTGGATCACTGGAGTAACTATGGCTGTGATTACAGTTGCATTCGGTGTCACTGGTTATTCTCTTCCTTGGGACCAAGTTGGTTATTGGGCTGTCAAGATTGTTTCAGGAGTTCCTGCTGCAATTCCAGTTGTAGGAGATTTCATGGTTGAACTACTCAGAGGAGGAGAGAGTGTTGGCCAGTCAACACTCACAAGGTTTTATAGCTTGCATACTTTTGTACTCCCTTGGATGTTGGCAGTTTTTATGTTGATGCACTTCCTCATGATCCGTAAGCAAGGAATTTCAGGACCGTTATAAATTTGCTCTTATTTAGCAAATTTTATTTCGAATTCAATTCTTCTGTCTCCTATCCCTATGTCAATTTTAAAAAAGCCAAATCTGACTGATCCAAAGCTCAGGGCCAAACTTGCCAAAGGCATGGGGCATAACTATTACGGAGAGCCTGCTTGGCCAAATGATCTTTTGTATATTTTCCCGGTTGTAATCTTAGGGACCGTTGCATGTGTTGTTGGACTAGCAGTATTAGATCCAGCTATTTTGGGAGAAAAAGCTAATCCTTTTGCCACACCTTTAGAGATACTTCCTGAATGGTATTTATATCCAGTTTTTCAAATCCTAAGAGTCGTTCCAAATAAACTGCTTGGCATAGCACTACAGACACTTATCCCTTTAGGTTTGATGTTGCTTCCATTTATTGAAAATGTGAATAAATTTGCAAACCCATTTAGAAGGCCTGTTGCTACAACCGTCTTTTTGTTTGGAACAGTTGTAACTATCTATTTAGGTATAGGTGCATGCCTTCCTATTGATAAGTCTTTAACTTTGGGCCTTTTTTGATATTGATTCTTATTTTTTGACTGCCTGAGATTTTTTTATGGTTGATTTAAGTCATGAGTTCATCAATATCAAGCATTAATACATCGTCTGGGCAGGTCCGTAAGAGGTGGTGGAGTAGTAAAAAACCTACAATTGTCCATGTCTGGTAGGTCCTTGATTGCTGTCCTACCCATGTGCCGGTAGGACCATCAAAATATTCAGCCCATTTTTGTCTTGGAAGTTGATTGAGTTGGCTCCAATAGCACTCTTCAAGTAAAGCTCGCATCTGTCCCATGAGTAGGACATCGGCATGTGGGTAACGCTTTTCGTGAAGAAGAATCGATGCACCAAAGAACCACAGAAGACTGGGCCAATGCCCTCCATTGTGATAACTCCAAGGCCAATTCTTGGGATCAGAACCAGTTTTGTTTTGCCATTCAGCGCCATCCATGGGCGGGTGACATATTCTCATTGGCATTTGAGCCATGAGGTGTTCACGATTGTGGAGTACTAAACGGAAAAGAGCTCTTTGTTGGGGGGCAGTAAGAACTCCAAACATGCACGCAAGAGAGTTCCCTAGGCTATAGAAACGGAAGTCAGGTCGCCCTGTTCGGATGTTGCCAATTAGGTAACCGCCTCGATTCTCTAACCAATCTTGAAGCCAAGATGGCACCACTTGTGGTTGTACGTTGAATTCGTTTTGATGCTGATCCTCGCCATATTGTTCTGTAGGTCTTCTTCTAAGGACTTGCATCGTTTTGCTGGTAACCCAATAGTGCTTTAAAAGGAATTGACGGAGGTCATGAACCCACTGCCTTGTTAAGACAAGTCTTTGATCTAGCAGACGACTCACTTGCTCTTTTCTACTGATCTCCATAAGTTCGATGCAGCTTCGAAGGCAGGCATACAAAAGAACTTCCACTTCCAATGGTGCCCCCCAAACATCCATTGGCCGATCTATCATGAAGGCACAATCAGGGACGAACAGGACAGGTGTTCCTTCGAATGTGGGATGCAGAACTAAATCAAGAAGTAGTTGAACCCCTCTTTGCACTTTTTGACTTGAAGCAAAGCTTCTATCCCCACTTCTTCGCACATAAAGCCAGCACAAAATTGGCCACCAAAGGCTTGCATCTGCTGAGGTGATGCGTCCAATAGACCGTTGCCCATAATCTGCAATCAACTCTCCGCCTTCTTCAACAAAGCTTGTTGGGAAAACACCACGCGTTTGATAGGTCGTACTCTGAAGATCTAGGCAAACGCTTAGGAAATGTTTAACTTCTTCATATCTCTTTTGTGTAAGCAGATAGATCATCACTGGTACGTTGTCTCGAAGGAAGACCTCCCCATAATTCAGAGCAGCATTATTCGCTGGATGCTCTAGAGCTGCAACACTTCCACCAGCCTTCCCTGCTATTGGAATTAAGGTTCTTTCAAAATGTTCTTTAGCCCTTTTGATGACTTGGTCTTCATTCGAGTTAGGGCGAACTCTTTGATGTTGCTGACTGAAACGACCTGCCATTTAATAAATCTCGTTGTTCAAACGCTAGTGATGCCAGCCCAATTGCACAGTGGAAGCAACTATGTAGATGTTGTGACGAGCATTTAGTTGCATCTTGGGGGCTTTATGGTCTAAGTTATTTGGATGTGCGATGGGCTGAGCCCTGAAGCACTCCAGGCACTTTGTAAGACGTAAGTCTTATTTGGTTACTGGGCGCTTACAAACTTCTAGGAGCGATCCAAAGGTGTTGTAAGTTTCAAATGCGGTTAACCCCGCAGTTCCTGAGACTTCTTTCTTGGAAGTCGAATGGAAGAACCTGGACAACTGAAAAGTTTAGGAACTGACGCTTTTATCGCGTCTGTATTTTCTTTGGGCTTAAGAAGCTTAATGAATTGCCAGACTGAAATGCGATAAGAGTGTGAGGTCCCGTCAAAAGAAATTAGTTTCTGAAGCCTGAAACTGCATTGGTTTGGATTTTCACGGATCTGGCAAATGTGAAAGGTGTTACAGGTGAAAGAAACGACCGGATCTGAGATCCTGGATAGTCACGAGGAAGAGATTCTTAAGTGCACTCTTTGAACCCTTCTTGATCTAGAAGGTGGCAACAACTACTAACAGTGCGCCAGTGCTGAATTAATTAGTGGGTGAAGCAAATCAGACTGAATAGAGATTTATACATTCTCTATAAAAGGGCCTGATCTACTACGGAGAGTTTGATCCTGGCTCAGGATGAACGCTGGCGGCGTGCTTAACACATGCAAGTCGAACGAACCTTCGGGTTAGTGGCGGACGGGTGAGTAACGCGTGGGAATCTGCCCTCAGGAGGGGGATAACGGCTGGAAACGGCCGCTAATACCCCATATGCCGAGAGGTGAAATGAATTTCGCCTGAGGATGAGCCCGCGTCTGATTAGCTTGTTGGTGAGGTAATGGCTCACCAAGGCTTCGATCAGTAGCTGGTCTGAGAGGATGATCAGCCACACTGGGACTGAGACACGGCCCAGACTCCTACGGGAGGCAGCAGTGGGGAATTTTCCGCAATGGGCGAAAGCCTGACGGAGCAACGCCGCGTGAGGGATGAAGGCCTCTGGGCTGTAAACCTCTTTTCTCAAGGAAGAAGATCTGACGGTACTTGAGGAATAAGCCACGGCTAATTCCGTGCCAGCAGCCGCGGTAATACGGGAGTGGCAAGCGTTATCCGGAATTATTGGGCGTAAAGCGTCCGCAGGCGGCCTTTCAAGTCTGCTGTTAAAACGTGGAGCTTAACTCCATCAAGGCAGTGGAAACTGTTGGGCTTGAGTGTGGTAGGGGCAGAGGGAATTCCCGGTGTAGCGGTGAAATGCGTAGATATCGGGAAGAACACCAGTGGCGAAGGCGCTCTGCTGGGCCATAACTGACGCTCATGGACGAAAGCCAGGGGAGCGAAAGGGATTAGATACCCCTGTAGTCCTGGCCGTAAACGATGAACACTAGGTGTCGGGGGAATCGACCCCCTCGGTGTCGTAGCCAACGCGTTAAGTGTTCCGCCTGGGGAGTACGCACGCAAGTGTGAAACTCAAAGGAATTGACGGGGGCCCGCACAAGCGGTGGAGTATGTGGTTTAATTCGATGCAACGCGAAGAACCTTACCAGGGTTTGACATCCTGCGAACCTCTAAGAAATTGGAGGGTGCCTTCGGGAACGCAGTGACAGGTGGTGCATGGCTGTCGTCAGCTCGTGTCGTGAGATGTTGGGTTAAGTCCCGCAACGAGCGCAACCCACGTTTTTAGTTGCCAGCATTTAGTTGGGCACTCTAGAGAGACCGCCGGTGATAAACCGGAGGAAGGTGTGGACGACGTCAAGTCATCATGCCCCTTACATCCTGGGCTACACACGTACTACAATGCTACGGACAAAGGGCAGCGAACTCGCGAGGGCAAGCAAATCCCATAAACCGTGGCTCAGTTCAGATCGTAGGCTGCAACTCGCCTACGTGAAGCAGGAATCGCTAGTAATCGCAGGTCAGCATACTGCGGTGAATACGTTCCCGGGCCTTGTACACACCGCCCGTCACACCATGGAAGTTGGCCACGCCCGAAGTCGTTACTCCAACCCTTGTGGAGGAGGACGCCGAAGGTGGGGCTAATGACTGGGGTGAAGTCGTAACAAGGTAGCCGTACCGGAAGGTGCGGCTGGATCACCTCCTAACAGGGAGACAAAACTGATTGTGAAGTCATGATTCTTTTTCTGACCACAATCCTGTCACCTTAGGTCGATCGGTACCTCAATTTTATATTCAAAAGATATTTAAATTCAGTTCCTAAACTTGTCTAGGTCACACCCAACAAGGGTACTCCTGGGCCATTAGCTCAGGTGGTTAGAGCGCACCCCTGATAAGGGTGAGGTCCCTGGTTCAAGTCCAGGATGGCCCATTCGGTGTTGGGGGTATAGCTCAGTTGGTAGAGCGCCTGCTTTGCAAGCAGGATGTCAGCGGTTCGAGTCCGCTTACCTCCACTGATCGACCTCCTGATAGCGAAATTGCAGGAGAATTATTGATGGTTGTGATCTAGGGTTTTGTTCTAAAAGTGAAGAACCTAGCTTCTTGTCATTCCGAAACTAATTTTAAATTTGGTTTAGGTTGATAGGACGCTGGGCTCCCTGCAAATTAAATTGCAGAGATCTTCAGTAGAACCTTGACAACTGCATAGGTGAGTCTGGAAAAGAATAAAAGCATCTCATGGATACATTATTCTTCTAAGCAAAAGTTATTTTCTAATGATTTAGAATTCAATTAATTGCTTGAGTTTTAATGTTCAATTCTTGAGCAAGAGCCGAGACTCTAAGATGTTCTTTTGATGCACTAAGTATTAAGAGTTAGATTTTTAATTTAAATTTTAATCATAAATCTCTTGAGATTTATATTTGAATTAAATTAAAAAGAATGGTGTTGACAACACTATGACATTTTAGAGATTTTAATGGTCAAGCTACAAAGGGCTCACGGTGGATACCTTGGCACACAGAGGCGATGAAGGACGTAGTTACCTGCGATAAGTCTCGGGGAGCTGGAAGCACGCTTTGATCCGGGAATTTCCGAATGGGGCAACCCCAAGTACGGTCAGCTGAATCCATAGGCTGGCACGAGCCAACCCAGCGAACTGAAACATCTTAGTAGCTGGAGGAAAGGAAAGTAAAAACGACTCCCTAAGTAGCGGCGAGCGAACGGGGAATAGCCCAAACCGATGGTTTCGACCATCGGGGTTGTGGGACAGCAATGTGGACCAACAAACCTAGAAGAAGCGTTTGAATGGCGCGCCATAGAGGGTGAAAGCCCCGTAATCGAAAGGAGAGTTGGCCTAGCTGTATCCCGAGTAGCACGGAGCACGTGGAATTCCGTGTGAATCTGCGAGGACCACCTCGTAAGGCTAAGTACTCCTGTGTGACCGATAGCGCAACAGTACCGCGAGGGAAAGGTGAAAAGAACCCCTGGAGGGGAGTGAAATAGAACATGAAACCGTGAGCTTACAAGCAATGGGAGCCCGACTTATCGGGTGACCGTGTGCCTGTTGAAGAATGAGCCGGCGACTTATAGGCACTGGCGGGTTAAACCGGAAATGGTGGAGCCATAGCGAAAGCGAGTCTGAATAGGGCGTTTGTCAGTGTTTATAGACCCGAACCCGGGTGATCTAACCATGGCCAGGATGAAGCTTGGGTGATACCAAGTGGAGGTCCGAACCGACTGATGTTGAAAAATCAGCGGATGAGCTGTGGTTAGGGGTGAAATGCCAATCGAACCCGGAGCTAGCTGGTTCTCCCCGAAATACGTTGAGGCGTAGCGTCTAGTGCTCCAGCAGGGGGGTAAAGCCACCATTTCGGTGCGGGCTGCGAGAGCGGTACCAAATCGAGATGAACTCTGAATACCCTGTGTGTAACTAGGCAGTCAGACTGTGGGGGATAAGCTCCATAGTCGAAAGGGAAACAGCCCAGACCGCCAGCTAAGGTCCCCAAATCGACGCTAAGTGATAAAGGAGGTGGGATTGCCCAGACAACCAGGAGGTTTGCCTAGAAGCAGCCATCCTCAAAGGAGTGCGTAATAGCTCACTGGTCGAGCGATCCTGCGCCGAAAATGAACGGGGCTAAGCGTTGTACCGAAGCTGCGGATTTAACTTGTTAAATGGTAGGGGAGCGTTCTATGTGGGGTGAAGCGTTAGCGTAAGCGGGCGTGGACTGCATTGAAGTGAGAATGTCGGCTTGAGTAGCGAAAACATGGGTGAGAATCCCATGCCCCGAAACCCTAAGGGTTCCTCCGGCAGGCTCGTCCGCGGAGGGTTAGTCTGGACCTAAGGTCAGGCCGAAAGGCGTAGTCGATGGACAACAGGTCAACATTCCTGTACCGGTTATGTTTTGGGAAGGGGGACGGAGAAGGCTAGCCAATCCAGATGTTGGTTACTGGTTCAAGTGTTCGAGGCTTTGAGGAGCGGTGAAAACGTTCTGAGCTGAGGCACGAGTACGAGCTGCTACGGCAGCGAAGTTGGTGATGTCATGCTTCCAAGAAAAGCCCTATACCCGTTAAGGCATAACTGCCAGTACCCGAAACCGACACAGGTGGGGTGGTAGAGAATACCGAGGGGCGCGAGATAACTCTCTCTAAGGAACTCGGCAAAATGGCCCCGTAACTTCGGGAGAAGGGGTGCCAGCGAGAGCTGGTCGCAGTGAAGAGGCCCAGGCGACTGTTTACCAAAAACACAGGTCTCCGCTAAGTCGCAAGACGATGTATGGGGGCTGACGCCTGCCCAGTGCCGGAAGGTTAAGGAAGCCGGTCAGCGTAAGCGAAGCTGGCGACTGAAGCCCCGGTGAACGGCGGCCGTAACTATAACGGTCCTAAGGTAGCGAAATTCCTTGTCGGGTAAGTTCCGACCCGCACGAAAGGCGTAACGATCTGGGCGCTGTCTCGGAGAGAGGCTCGGCGAAATAGAATTGTCTGTGAAGATGCGGACTACGTACACCCGGACAGAAAGACCCTATGAAGCTTTACTGCAGCTTGGTATTGTGCCCGGGCTCTGAATGCGCAGGATAGGTGGGAGACGTTGATGTAGTGCTCGTGGGTACTACTGAGTCAATGGTGAGATACCACTCTTTCAGAGCTAGGGTTCTAACGTTCACCCGTTATCCGGGGAGCGGACAGTATCAGGTGGGCAGTTTGACTGGGGCGGTCGCCTCCTAAAAGGTAACGGAGGCGTGCAAAGGTTCCCTCAGGCTGGTTGGAAATCAGTCGTCGAGTGCAAAGGCAGAAGGGAGCTTGACTGTGAGACCTACAAGTCGAACAGGGACGAAAGTCGGCCTTAGTGATCCGACGGTTCTGAGTGGAAGGGCCGTCGCTCAACGGATAAAAGTTACTCTAGGGATAACAGGCTGATCTCCCCCAAGAGTTCACATCGACGGGGAGGTTTGGCACCTCGATGTCGGCTCATCGCAACCTGGGGCTGAAGTCGGTCCCAAGGGTTGGGCTGTTCGCCCATTAAAGCGGTACGCGAGCTGGGTTCAGAACGTCGTGAGACAGTTCGGTCCATATCCGGTGTACGCGCAGGAATATTGAGAGGATTTCTCCCTAGTACGAGAGGACCGGGAGGAACGCACCTCTGGTGTACCAGTTATCGTGCCAACGGTAAACGCTGGGTAGCCATGTGCGGAGTGGATAACCGCTGAAAGCATCTAAGTGGGAAGCCCACCTCAAGATGAGTATTCCCATGGCATAAGCCAGTAAGGTCACGGGAAGAACACCCGTTGATAGGCTCTACGTGGAAGCCTGGTAACAGGTGCAGCGGAGGAGTACTAATAGACCGAGGGCTTGACCATCTCTTAGCTCTTGTAAAAGTGAATTTTTCTTTTTCAGTATTAATTTCATTACGAGATTAATAAACCTATGCAGTTCTCAAGGCTCATGCCCTTGGGAATGAGACTATCCTGGTGTTCATGGCGATGTGGCACCACTCCGATCCATCTCGAACTCGGTTGTGAAACGCATCAGCGGCGACGATATTTGGGGGGTAGCCCCCTGAGAAAATAGCTCAATGCCAGGTAAAACATTCCTGAAAAATTAGATAGTAGAATTAAAGGTTCTCTAAATCTAATAAAAAAGCCACCTATTTTAGGTGGCTTTTTTATTAGATTGAAGTTAGCAAAACATACAATTTCAATTCTAATTTATTTCAAGGTAGAATTTCATTTAATTTCTTTTATTAGGTTTTTAGGGATCAAACTATCCTTGACAATTTGGACACCAATGAGTGCTTCTTCCAGATAATTTCTCACGCTTGATAATTTCACCACATTTCCTACAGGGCATTTTATTTCTACGATATACCCATGCCTGTCCTCCATATTTGCCATTGACTCCTGTGAGATCTCGAAAATCTCGAAAGGTTGTTCCACCTTCTCCAATGCTAACTTGTAGAACTTTTACAAGGCTTTTACAAAGCCGTATGATCTCATCTTTTTGTAGTTTTCCTGATGGCTTGTGAGGAAGAATACCTGCTGAAAATAAGCTTTCATCAGCATAAATATTACCGATACCAGCGATCAGTGTCTGATCTAATAAGGCTGATTTAATAGAACGTGTTTTGCCATGCACTTTTTGTTGTAGATATACGCTATTGAAATCTTTGCTGAATGGCTCAGGTCCAAGATTTTTTAATCCATTAATGAGATCTTCTGGGGTACTTTCAGGGGGTATCCACCACATTTGTCCAAAACTTCGAACATCAACAAAACGCAATTCTTGTCCTTGCTCGCCCCAAAGACGGACTCTTGTATGGGGGCAAGCTGAAGTGAGAGCTTTTGGATACCATTGAAATTGACCTGTCATTCTGAGGTGAATAACCCACCATCCTGAAAAATAAAGAGCTTGTGATTTTTTCTGGATTTTGTTTTTTTTATACATTCTCGCAATTAGATATTTCCCTCTTCTATGCCATTCGCCCACTAAAGATTTGTCCATCTTTGCGATGAACTCTTGTGCTCCACCCTTGCTGGAGATAGAGCGTTCTCTGCAAACTTCTATATTATTTATCCAAAAATTTCCAAGACGATCCTGCAATCCCTTACGGACCGTCTCTACTTCTGGAAGTTCGGGCAAGCTTTTTAGGCTGATTCCAATTCAGATTCAGCGTAGTTGGCAGTGTTCATCCCGCCTTCTACCCCGCTGTAGACCTTGTAATCTACCTTGTCAAAACGGACTGTGACAGGATATTTACCCCCATCTGCTACTGAAGCCACTTTCCCTACTTCGTTGAACCAGTAGGACTCTGGACGCTTGATGCGAACCTGTTGACCTTTGGAGACCGCCATCTCTGCGTTGAAAATCACTCCTCTACATTATCGCTGTCTACGTAAGAGTTTGCTTTAGCGTCACAGAATGTCGTCGCTGTTGTTAATTCCGCCCAAGTTTCTAGTTTTTTGCCATTTTCTTTGTGAGCCAGACACCTATTGCAGATCCTGCACTGCTGCAGTTGGATTTGCCAGACCCTGAAAAGGATGATCTCAGTACAATTGAATTTTTAGATCGCTTAGAAAAAGCATGGGCTGTTTGTGATCGTTTTGATCTACAGACAGAGATTTGGCGGGGCCGGATCTTAAGGGTCGTGAGAGATCGCGAAAAATATGGTGGAGAGGGCCGGGGCGCAGGATTTTTGCAGTGGCTGAGAGAAAGAGAAATCAGCAAAACAAGGGCATATAGCTTGATTCAACTTGCAGACTCAGCAGATGATTTAGTTGGTGCTGGTTTACTTGAGGAGACCAGTGTTAATAACTTTTCTAGGAGGGCTTTTATTGAGACAGCTAAAGCTGCTCCAGAGGTTCAGCAGATGATTTCAGAGGCAGCTAATGAAGGGAGTGAAATCACAAGAAGGCAAGTTAAACGTTTAAAGGATGAGTTCACAGCAGCGACCAGTTCACTTTTGCCAGAGGAGATTCGTGAACGTACACAGTCCAATCTTTTACCGACAAGGGTAGTGGCTCCTTTAGTTAAAGAGCTTGAAAAGTTGCCTGAGCTTCAGCAAAAAGATTTATATAGAGCTTTACGCGAAGAACCAGAAGTTGAGTGCATTAAGGATGTCACTAGTACAGCTCGATGGATGAGTAAGTCCCTTGATGCTTCTATTGCTATAAGAGCCTTTGAAGTGGATGAATTGAACCTTGAAAAAGCTATAGAAGAGGCTCAAAGACTCGATGCTCTGGGCTTGCTTGCGGATGCATTGGGCCAAGCTCAGCAGATTGAGTCCTCTGTTCTGAAGTTACATACTGCCTGGCGACGTTTAGGTGGTTTGCAAGAAAGATTGTGGTTAGAAAGTGGAAGTAGCACGCCTTATCTTCGAGACGTTTTGAATGTTCTGCAAACCTTGAGTGGAGCCACGATGAGGGTTTCTCTAGGGGAGCTTTCAGGAGGCAAAAAAATAAGATTACAGCTTGTTGAAGAAGATGCTGACAGGTTAGAACCGCCAGTCATAAGGAAATTATGAACTGGTTCTTTTAACGGCTCTTAGTTATCTTGTGAATTCCAGGAAAGTGTTATGTGGATTTATTGACTTCAAAACTAAATCAATATTTTGGTTGGGATACTTTTAAGTCTGGGCAGAGATCGATTATAGAGGCGCTTCTTCAAAGTAGAGATGTGTTAGCTGTATTGCCTACTGGAGGGGGAAAATCATTGTGCTATCAACTCCCAGCACTTGTTAAAGAGGGCTTAGTTGTTGTGATTTCGCCTCTAGTTGCATTAATGCAAGATCAGGTTAAGCAACTGAATCAACGTGGCATTGGTGCTGTTTGCCTTCATGCGGACTTAGATGGAGATCAATTTACAGATGCTCGTAAATTATTGGTAGACGGAAAGTTACGGTTCATATATCTGTCGCCAGAGAGACTAAAAAGGACTGCTACAAGAGGACTTCTGATGCAAAAATGTGTTGAGGGAGCTATTGTTGCCATCGCTGTTGATGAAGCACATTGTATTAGTGCATGGGGTCATGACTTCAGGCCTGATTACAGGAGGCTCGGGGAAATTCGTTCTCTTTGCCCTGGGGTCCCATTAGTTGCATTGAGTGCAACAGCTTCACCTAAAGCTCGTGCAGATATTATTCGCCTACTTGACCTTCGTAATCCCCTTATTCAAGTTGCCTCTGCAAGGAGAGAAAACCTTTACTACTCAATGCGGAGGCGTTCTAAAAAACCATTAGGAGAGGTATTGAAGGTTTTAGGAGATTCTGATGGAGCTTCGTTGATTTATGTACGTACTCGTACCGCTGTTGATAATTGGGCGAAAGCTCTGCAATTCGAAGGAATTCCTGCCATTCCTTACCATGCTGGTCTATCAAAAGAAGTACGCCAGCATGCACTAATCGATTTTTTAGAAAAACCTAGACCTGTTCTTGTCGCAACAGTTGCTTTTGGTATGGGGGTTGATCGCAGTGATGTGAGGTTGGTGCTGCATCTTGACTTACCGTCAACAGCGGAGGGTTATCTCCAACAATCTGGGAGGGCAGGTAGGGATGGCTTGCCAGCTAATTGCATTGTTTGGTTTTCGCCAGGAGACCGAAGAAGGTTGGGCTGGGCAATTAAGTCCTCAGCAGGGCCAAAATTTGAAAATGAATTCAAAGATTTTCAAGAGAGTAGGTCTGAGAAAGCTCAAGAAAATTTAAGGAAGATTGAAGCGATTGCTGAGGGGAGCAGCTGCTTGGAACAATCTCTTTTATTAGCAGTAGGGGAATTAGTGCCGCCCTGCGGCCGTTGTGATCGATGTGTTGTTGCTTATCCGATGAAAGATTGGTCTGATAAGGCTTTTATCTTGCTTGAGTGCCTAAAGGATAGAAAAGGACTCAAGATAGACAATCTTGGAGGACTACTTACTCAAGTTCATCTTAAAAATGGAGAAAGTTGGAGTTGGCTTGCTCGAAGATTGATTCAGGAAGAGTTAGTGAAAGAAAGTAATGATGGAGCTCAAAGATTATTTATTTCTGAGGCGGGTAGAAGATATTTAGAGGTACCATGGCCATTAAAATTCTCAAGAGCCATGCATTGAGATTTTAATTGATTAGCTCTTTTTAGAATTACAAAGATCGTCAAGTAACTTTTTCTCAAATGTCTCTACAGGTGAATTCCAAGCCTTCCACTCTCCATTTTTTCCAGTGGAATTGAGTTTTTTAAGTGGGCAGTTCACAGCAATATATAAAGATTGGCCATTTTTATGGCGAGTTGGAGCAACAAAGCTTGAATCCATAATCAGCCATTTTGACCAATTTATTTCGAGTGGGCCATAATTACGCCAATTAGATGATTCAGGAAGACTTGACGTTTTTGCTCTCAAGCTAGCTGAATTATTGACATTTTCAGTCAATAATAGTTCATCACCTTCATTAAGATGATTAGGATTTGCAATATTATTGATAGCTATTAGAGTTCTTGTGTCTATTTTATATTGTTTTGAGATAGATGATAATGTTTCTCCTCTAATTACTATATGCTTCTTGGCGATATTAGAATCTACTTTGTCCTTGTTCAAGTCCTTCTGTGGAGTTAATGAGCTGATTTTTAATAGTTGTCCTGGGAATATATAGCTATTGATAGTTAGATTATTTAATTTTGCAATCTCTAATGGGTTTGTATCATATTGCCTTGCTATCCATTCCAAGTTTTCACCTTTTAACACTTTATGCAGTTTATGTTTTCTAGTTTGGCCGCTTGTCTTCTCTAGTGGGATTTGAATATTTTGCCCAATTTGTAAATAGTCAGAAGGTGAAATTGAATTTATGGATAATATCTCACTCTGACTAACTCCATACTTCTTTGAAATAGAGCTAATACTTTCTCCTTTTGAGATTTTATGTGTTGTCGTTCTTAAACTGTTATTTTGATTTGTCCTTTTGGGTAGTTTTAGCTTTAAACCAGATGGGATCTTATTTTCATCATTGATTCCATTGATTAGCTTTAATTCATGGATTGACACCCTATATCTATCTGCTATATCTGACAAGGTCTCTCCTGGTTGAATAGTCACCTCTGCTGCTGAAGCTGGTACTGAGATAATTGCTATTAATGAAATCAGGCTAAATATAGGGAAAATCATGTTTAGTTCTTATAAACCTTGATGAAGAATAAGGCCCTTGGAAAGTTCTGCCAGTCCTTTTCTGATTTCCTTCATGCTATTTCTAAAAACTGCTATTCTATTGTATTTAGCCAAGAAACCTTTTCAAGGTTCTAAGATCAACTTTATAAGGAGGATAACGTAGTTTCAAATCCAGCCAAAATGATCTTTCTAAGATTGACTTCGGGTGAGAAAAAGTCTGGAAGCCTGCTTTACCGTGATAACGACCCATCCCACTAGCGCCTACGCCACCAAATGGTAGTTCTGGAATCCCTGCTTGGAGCACAACATCATTAAAGCAAACTCCTCCGGAACTAGTTTGATTAAGGACTTGTTGCTGCTCTGATGCTGTACCCCCAAACATATATAGCGCTAATGGTTTTGGCAGCTTTCTGATTTTCGAGATAGCTTCCTTGAGACTTTTAATAGTCAGGACGGGCATCAATGGACCAAATAATTCTTCTCCCATTAAAGGGTCATTGTTGTCATCAACTTCAATTAGTGTAGGGCTAATTCTTTGCTTTTCTTCGTCATACTCCCCTCCAAAAATCACCTTTTGCTTTTCATGAGTGTTTTGAAGATGATGCTTGAGCCTTGTGAATTGACTCTCGTTAACAATTTTCCCAAGGTTCTCTGAATGAAGAGGGTTTGGCCCATAAAATTCAGTAATTACTTTCTTCATTTTGTCTAGTAATGATGATTTAAGTTTTTCTTCAACTAATAGATAGTCTGGAGCTATACAGGTTTGACCTGCATTCAATCCTTTCCCCCAAATAAGTCGTCTTGATGTAACTTCTAAATCTGATCCATCCATAACTATTGCGGGACTTTTACCTCCTAATTCAAGGGTTATTGGAGTCAGGTTCTCTGAGGCTTCCCTCATGATTATTTTCCCAATATTGCCGCCACCTGTAAAGAAAATATGGTCGAAAGGTTGCTTTACTAACTCTGCGGCGACACTTCCATCTCCTTGTACTACTTGGACCACATTGGATGGGAAATATTGCTCTATAAGGCTTGCAATCAACTTAGAAGTTGCTGGGGCATGTTCTGAGGGCTTTAGAACAGCTGTGTTGCCTGCAGCTAATGCACTAATCAAAGGTTGAAGCGTTAGTGAGAAGGGATAGTTCCACGGACCAATGATTAGAACACAGCCAAGAGGCTCCATTGTGATCATTGCTGTACCTGGTTGAAGTGATAGAGGCACTTTCACTTTCTCTGGGCGCATCCAGTCTTTTAATTGGGACTGCGCGATTTTTAATTCTTGCTTGAGAGCAATAATTTCGAAGAAAGCTTCTGTTTGAGGCTTGTCTAAATCTTTTTTTAGTGCATCAACAATTTCTTGTTCATGTCTTTCAATTAAAAGCTTCAAGCGTCTTAAGTGATTGTGCCGCCAGCTTTCAGGCCTTGTTTGACCTTTGATGACAGGTTCACGTAGATCGTTAAGTAGCAAGTTATTTGAGAGCAAAGGGCTGACGAAAACGCAAGAATTGTTTAGCAGTGGGGAAGTAGTAATAGCAATTAAGGGTCAATGCTTATTCAAGACTCTTGGTGGAAGGGTGCAGTGATCTATCAACTGATCCCTAGGAGTTTTGCTGATGGGAATGGAGATGGCATAGGCGACTTGCAAGGGCTATCCAGCAGGTTGAGTTACTTGAGATGGTTGGGGGTTGAAGCAATTTGGTTGACGCCAATTTATCCATCCCCGCTTCGAGATGGAGGATATGACATTACCGATTTCAAAAGTATTCACTCTGAGTTGGGCGATCTAGCAGGCTTTCACAGATTCCTTTTGGTGGCGCATGAGCATGGACTCAAAGTAATACTTGATTTAGTTCTTAATCACACAAGTGACCTTCACCCATGGTTTCAAAGAGCCAGATGGGCACCTAAGGGAAGCAAAGAAAGAGATGTTTATGTGTGGAGTGATGACCCAACTCGATACTCAGAGGCTCCTGTTTTGTTTCGAAAGTTCGAATCTTCTAATTGGGAGTGGGACGAGGTTGCGCAACAGTATTACTTGCATCGATTTTTAAAACATCAGCCAGATCTCAATTACGAAAATCCTTGGGTACAGGATCAAATGCTTGAGGTTGTGGAATTTTGGCTAGGGAAGGGCGTTGATGGCTTTCGCTTAGATGCTGTGCCATTCCTGTTTGAATCAGAGGGGACTAGGTGTGAAGGATTACCTGCAACGCATAGGTTTTTAAAAAAGGTTCGCAAACGTGTAGATCAAAGTGGCAGGGATATCTTGCTTTTGGCCGAGGCTATTCAGCCTGTAAAGGAGGCTGCTCCTTATCTGGTTGAGAATGAATTACATGCCGCATTTAATTTTGCACTTACCGCACATCTCTTTTCTGCGATAGCTAGTGGTAAGTGCACAAATCTACGCTTGTGTTTAGAGGAAACGAAGTTGGCTGTTCCTGGAGGTAACTGGGCCCTTCCTCTGCGCAATCATGATGAACTTTGGCTTGGCGATGGATATTTGGTTTCACAAGAGGTGATCGAAGCTATTCGATCTGGACTACATCAGGGTCATGGTCATTGGCTTAATTGGGGAATCAATCGACGATTAGCCCCTTTACTTAATGGAGATCCCAGAGCTAATCGACTGCTACATGCTCTTCTTTATAGCCTTCCAGGAATGCCTTGCTTGTATTACGGGGATGAGTTGGGTATGGGTGATTGGCCTGGCTTAAGAGATAGGGATCCTAATCGCACTCCAATGGCTTGGACAGCTGCAAGGAATGGAGGATTCTCTTCTGCTCCGGAGCCATTGCTAGTGCTCCCAGCGATTACTTCTCCAGGATATGACTATAGAGTGGTTAATGTAGAAGTCCAAAAACAACTCCCAAGGTCTCTTCTTAATTGGCATAGGCGTATGCTTACTTGCCGTCGCCTTTTGCCAGCTTTACGCCATGGTGACTGCGAGATTCTGGAGTCGAATCATCCCAGTATTCTAGTGTACTCACGAAGTCTTGGATCTATGACTGTTTTGATTGCTGCCAATGTTTCGGCTGCTGGTGCATCAATGAGACTAGACTTAAGTAGGTGGAAAGGATCTCGTGTGCGAGAAGCTATATGGGGTTGTGAATATCCGCCTGCTGATCAGGACTGGTTTGTTTACTTAGCCTCATATGGATTTAGTTGGTGGCTGATAGGGGAAGTTGAAAATAATGATCTATCCAAAGTTGATGATTGATAGTGAAGGGATTACTCACTGCTGGAGATCTAAGTCGCTGATGTCCAAGCCAAAATCATGGAAATGTTTTTGGACAATGGGAAGAATTCTTTGAGCTTCGCTCAGGTCGACCATTGCCAGTCTGCAACGACGAGCAAGTATGTCAGTGGATGTTTTGGCATGTTCATTCTTAATTGCATGCTCGATTTCTGCTTCGCAAATTGGGATTACATCACTTAGTGGTTCTCGCTGTTTTTGGGAGCTCTTGGCAATAATTGATGGTGCTTGTAAACCATAGTTTGACTGCAAATGAAGAATTTGGTTGTTTTGTAGTGTTGATGCTGGTAGGGAACTTGTTAGGATTTTTCGTTGATTAGATAGTGATTCGGATGTTTTACTCTTGTCTTTATGTGAGCCAATTATTGGAGCATATCGCGGTTCGGGTAGGTGTTTATCCAGAACTTTTTCAATTGCTTTTAGTGCGTCAAAAGCTATTTGTCTGCAGGTAGTCCATTTGCCTCCCATTGCACTTATTAAGCCACAAGGTAAAGTTTCTATTTCATGCTCACGCACGACTTGACTTGTATGTCTACTACTACCAGAAGGTTTTAAGAGGGGGCGTCCTCCTGCCCAACTACTCTTTATATTTGGTTTTTGTAGAGATGGAAACCACCGTTTGACATAGTCAATCAAATATTCTTCTTCCTTAGAAGATGGGGTGTTCGCGTCATTTATTTCACAAGGAGAATCAGTTGTACCCACTTGAGTCCTTCCAAAGAATGGTAGTAGAAATAAGACTCTTCCATCATCTGTTGCGGGTAACAATAAGCCTACGCCTTTTGGACAAAGTACTTCTTCTAAGACAATATGCACCCCTCTACTGACAAGGATACGTGAATCTATATTTTCATCTGCCAATCTTCGAATAGTATCTACATGTATTCCTGTTGCATTGACGATTACCTTCGTTGTCCAGCGCTCTTGCTCCCCAGCTTCATTTTGACTAATGGCTCCACAGATTTCCCCATTTCTATTTTTCTCAAGCCCAACAACTCTGTAACGTGTATATAGTTCAGCTCCTGATTTTTCAGCACTGAGAGCTAGTAATAGGTTTAATCGTGAATCGTCAAATTGCCCATCGCTGTAGGCAACCCCATTAGCTATCTCATCACTAAGTAAAGGTAAATTTTGTTTGATTTGTTGCCTAGAGAGTATGCGACTATGACCGATGTTTTTTTGCCCAGCGAGGGTGTCATACATCCCCAATCCGAGCCGGTAATAGTATTGGGAAATACAGTTTTTTGAAGGCAGAATTAACTCCATTGGATGAGCTAGAAAGGGTACCTCTTCTAGCCAATGACCTCTTTCATAGAGTGCTTCTCTGACTAATCTGAGCTGCGCTAAGTCTAATGTCTTAAATGCTAACTCGAGGTAACGCACACCCCCATGCAGGAGTTTTGTACTTCTGCAGCTAGTTCCACATCCAATATCTCCAGCATCTAGAAGAGCAACCTTTAACCCCCTCTTTGCTGCTTCGTATGCGATACATGAACCACTGGCTCCAGCACCAATCACAAGTAAGTCGACACAATGATTATGCATGCCAATAAAGACTTCTATTGACAGCTTTGTTCCAGCGATCTATCCATTGCCTTCGCGTTTCATGATCAATTGTTGGCCTGAAATAATTTGCATCTACCTCTTTTTTATCTTCGAGCTTGTGTAGATCTGAGATCACCCCTACTTGGACTCCTGCAAGTAAAGCCACGCCCCTAGCTGTACTTTCTAGAGAGCGAGGTCTTCTTACTGTCAGTCCCGTGCTGTTGGCTTGTGCTTGCAGTAATAAATTGGATGCAGCAGCACCGCCATCAACAGCTAATTCTCCAAGACTCTGACCAAAGGACTTTGCTGCGAGTTCGACTAGGGTCGCCACAGATAGGGCAATCCCTTCTAAGGCGGCTCTAGCAATATGACCTTTGCGACTGTCTCTTGTGAGTCCAATTATTAAGCCTCTAGCTGATGGATCCCAATGGGGTGTCCCCCACCCTGTAAAGGCTGGAACGAGCATAACGCCTGCTGCATTTTCAACTTCTTCTGCGAGAGTATTGACGTCTTCAGCCTTATCAATAATTTCCAGGCCATCTCTCAGCCATTGAACTACTGTCCCAGCATTAAAAAGACTGCCTTCCAGGCAGTATGTTGGAGTTCCGTTAGCATCAGTCCACCCTAAGGTGCTGAGTAGACCATCACTTGAGCGATAGATGTTGGTGCCTGTATTGACAACTAGAAAAGCACCTGTCCCATACGTACATTTCGCCTCACCTTTTTGAAGACAAAGCTGTCCAAGAGTTGCTGCTTGTTGGTCTCCAAGCATTCCGCGAATTGGAACACCTTCGAACGGCAACCCTTTACTGATAGTGCCAAACTCGCCACGGCACGGAACTAATTCAGGGAGAGCATTAGTTGGCAGGCCAATTGTGTCGCAGAATGCATCAACCCATGCACAATGCTCGAGGTCCATTAATAGAGTCCTACTTGCATTGCTCATGTCTGAACAATGGAATTTCCCAGAAGTGAGGTTCCAAAGCAACCAACTTTCTACTGTGCCAAAACAAATGTCATCGTCAGCGAGTGCATGGATCGCTTGCTGATCATGTTTTAACAACCAATCAATTTTGCTGGCACTGAAATATGGATCCAGAAGTAGCCCTGTTCGGTGGCTCCATTCTTTTTCTAGCCCGTCTTGTTTCCACTGAAAGCAGGTATCGGCAGTTCGTCCGTCTTGCCATACCAATGCTGGGCCGCATGGCTGGCTATCACTTCTACGCCATAAGATTGTTGTTTCCCTTTGGTTAGTAATGCCGCATGCCACAACGGCATTATTTTGTTCGGTAGAGAGTTTGTTGCTTAAAGATCTCATTGCTTCTCTCTGACTGACCCAAATCTGATTGGGATCTTGTTGAACCCAACCATCAGCTGGATATTCAATTTTCAGAGGAGCACTTGCACTAGCAACAATTTGACCAACAGAATTGAAAACAGCTGCTCTTGAGCTACTGGTGCCTTGATCAAGAGCTAAAAGAAGTGGCTGATTAGCCATGGCTATTGTCTTTACCTATTCCTAGCGACCTCTGCCCAAGATGGAAAGTGAAATGCAGCAAAATAATTTTTTTATGAAGCCACCTTCTTGGCCCTCAAGGGCGATTGTGTATCAGATTTTTCCAGATCGTTTTCGACGCAGTGCTCTTCTTGGCAAGAGTCAAGACTATGTATTTCAAAGTTGGGATTCTCGCCCTTCTAAGAAAGGCTTTTATGGAGGCGATTTATATGGAGTGCTTAATAGTCTTGATTACTTAGAAAAATTAGGTATCACTTGCCTTTATTTAAATCCAATTTTCAGTTCAGCAGCCAACCATCGATATCACACTTATGACTATTTTCAGGTAGATCCTCTTCTGGGAGGAAATACTGCTTTGAAGATGCTGATTGAGGAACTGCATAAACGAGATATGCGGATAATCCTTGATGGAGTTTTTAATCATTGTGGAAGGGGTTTTTGGGCCTTTCACCATCTTGTAGAGAATGGGGATTTGTCTCCATATCGTGATTGGTTTTGTGTTAATAATTGGCCTATCAATCCCTACTCGAAAATTGGCGAAGAGTGCGGATATAGTTGTTGGTGGAATGACCCTGCTCTGCCAAAGTTCAACCATCATCACGAGCCTGTACGTGATTATTTAATTTCAGTTGCGACTTACTGGCTTGATCAGGGTATAGATGGTTGGAGATTGGATGTCCCAGATGAAGTACCTTCTACCTTTTGGGTAGAGTTCAGAAGTAAGGTCAAGCAAGTCAACCCAGATGTCTGGATTATTGGAGAAATTTGGGGAGATGCTAGACCTTGGTTAACTGGAGATAAATTTGATGGGGTAATGAATTATCCCCTTGGGTGGAGTGTTTTATGCTGGGTAGCTGGAAGTAGACTGCAAAAAAATTATCTTAATCCGGAATATCCTCTAAATGAAATTACTGATGATGCATTCATTGGCGTTTTGAAAACCACATTTTCTTGGTATTCAGATGATACAAATAAAGCTCAATTAAATCTGCTAGATAGTCATGATGTACCTCGTGCTTTGCATACTCTTCAAGGAGATATTTCGGCTTTGAAATTGGCTCTCTTCATTATTTTTATTTGTCCGGGGGCACCTTGTATTTATTATGGTACTGAGGCAAA
>QCFO01000021.1 GCA_003280225.1 Prochlorococcus sp. AG-363-K07
AAAAACTGTTGCTGCCAAAACAAGCTTGACAATTGGTGAGATTTCTAATGAGCCACCTGTGGTCAAGGCAACCACAACTGCAAGGATCACTATTCCCAAAATGTCATCCAGTACGGCTGCACCAATCACTATTTGCCCCTCACGAGTTTTCAGATAACCCAACTCCCCAAAAACACTTGCTGTAATACCAATACTTGTTGCAGTCATAGAAGCTCCCGCAAAAACAGCAGGAATTAAATCAACCTGAAACAAGAACATCAAGCCAAGAGTCCCAAATGCAAATGGCAAAATCACCCCAGCCATTGCAACGGTAAAAGCTTGAACTCCCACTGCTACGAGTTCCTCAAGCTCACTTTCCAAGCCAGTCAAAAATAATAGGGCATATAAACCAAGCGTTGCTACTGCTTGAAGTGATGGAAATGCTTCAAAGTAAAGATCTGGCACTGCCTCAGTTGGAACAGAAGCCAAAGCACTAATTAAATGAACAAAACCATCATTTAATTGAGCCCCAGTGGTTGGAGGAATTAAAAGATGGAAACCTGAAGCCCCAATTAGGACACCAGCAAGAAGTTCTCCCACAATGGTAGGCAAACTGCATCTAACAAGTATTTCCGCCAGTGTTCTGGCTGCGACAAAGATCAATAGAAAATTAATAACACCTATAAGTGTTTCAGCCACCTCTATGTCATGGGTGCTCAGAACAGGCAAAACAGTTGGCAAGATCATTTACAAGCTAAGGGGGCCTTTTCTTAAAAGAACATAAATGACCGAGAAGCCTTCTCCTGTAATTACAGCCACAAAAAAGATCTTCTTAATTGCGTGTGGATCTGAAGTCACTAAGCGTTTGAAGGAAGAACTGCAGCTACTGTCCAGCGATAACAGGGCTAAATCCCAAATTGCAGGGAGTCCTTTTTCAAGAAGTAAAACAACTCATCAAAAGTTCTTTTCTCATGAGCAGCTCCCAACCACTAGACCTTCGTCTTCCTACTCCGGGCTGCTATTCAGATCATGAAAGAGCAGGCATTAATGCTGATGCCGTTTTTGATGGCATGACAGAACATCTTTTTTTTACATTGGGCAGACTTGCTCCCAGTGCAAGTCTTCACGACCTTTATATGGCGCTGAGTTATGCGGTCCGAGATAGGTTGATGACGCGCTATCTCGCCAGCCAAGAAGCAATTAGAGAACGACCTCAAAAAACAGTGGCTTATTTATCAGCAGAGTTTCTAATTGGGCCACAATTAAACAACAATCTTCTAAATCTTGGGATTCAAAAAGAAGCAGAGGAAGCACTCAAAAGGTTTGGTATTGAATCACTAGCTCATATTCTTGAAGTAGAAGAAGAGCCTGGTTTAGGGAATGGTGGACTAGGGCGGCTAGCAGCTTGCTACATGGAATCATTAGCCAGTCTGCAAGTCCCTGCAACTGGATATGGCATCAGATATGAATTTGGAATTTTCAATCAACTAATAAGAGATGGATGGCAAGTAGAAGTTACAGATAAATGGTTAAAAGGAGGTTGGCCTTGGGAATTACCTCAACCCGACGAAGCATGCTTTGTCGGCTTTGGTGGACGCACACAAAACTATATGGACGACAAAGGTAAATACCGTTCAAGATGGATTCCTAGTGAGCATGCGATTGGGATCCCCCATGATGTACCTGTTCTTGGATATAGGGTTAACACATGCAATCGATTAAGACTCTGGAGAGCTGACGCTACTGAAAGTTTTGATTTTTATGCCTTCAATATTGGTGACTATTACGGAGCCGTCGAAGAAAAAGTTGCCTCGGAAACATTGTCAAAAGTGCTATATCCAAATGATGGAACTGACGAAGGGCGTCGCCTTAGATTAAAGCAACAACATTTCTTTGTAAGTTGTTCTCTACAAGACATGTTTCGTAGTCTTAAAAAAAGAGGCATCTGCATAGAAGAATTTCCAAACCATTGGACGGTTCAACTTAATGACACCCATCCTGCTATTGCTGTAGCAGAAATGATGAGACTACTTATTGATGATTATCATTTAGACTGGGAAAAGGCATGGGAAATCACAAATAAATCTGTTGCATATACAAATCACACATTACTTCCAGAAGCTCTTGAAAAATGGGATTTAGATCTTTTTAAAAGCTTATTACCTAGGCATTTAGAATTAATATATGAAATCAACAAAAGATTCTTACAGCAAGTTCGTCTTCGTTATCCAGGCAATGATCTGATCCTTAGGAAATTATCAATTATTGATGAAGACAATGGGAAAGCAGTACGCATGGCTCATTTAGCAACCATAGGAGCTCATCATGTCAACGGTGTAGCTGCACTTCACTCTGATCTGATTAAGCGTCAATTACTGCCTGAATTTGCTAATCTCTGGCCAGACAAATTCACCAATGTCACTAATGGTGTCACCCCTCGTCGATGGGTAGCCCTTGCTAACCCTGAACTATCAGAACTTTTAGATAATGAAATTGGTCCAGGCTGGATAACAAATATGGAACTATTAAATCAATTAGAAAAAAAAGAAACTGATCAGAATTTCCTCGATCAATTTGGTAGAACAAAGTTAACTAGTAAAAAGAAACTTGCAGGATATATCCATCGCCAAACAGGTGTTCTTGTAGATCCATCAAGCATGTTTGATGTACAAGTGAAAAGAATTCACCAATACAAAAGGCAGCATTTGAATGCCTTGCAAGTAATTACTCAATATCTACGCATTAAAAATGGACAAGCCCAAGGAATGGCACCAAGAACAGTCATTTTTGGAGGAAAAGCAGCGCCTGGCTATTTCATGGCAAAGCTCATCATCCGGTTTATCAATGGGATAGCCGAGATGGTCAATGCAGATCCAGATATGGATGGAAAGTTAAGAGTAGTCTTTCTTCCTGATTACAACGTAAAGCTTGGGGAACAAGTTTATCCAGCTACCGATCTATCAGAACAAATTTCCACTGCGGGGAAGGAAGCTTCAGGAACAGGGAACATGAAATTTGCCATGAATGGTGCACTCACAATAGGTACACTTGATGGCGCAAATATCGAAATTCGTGAAAGGGTAGGTGCAGAAAACTTTTTCCTTTTTGGAAATACAGAGAAAGAAATCATGGCTCTACGAAATAATAATTATGACCCAAAACCCTTTATCAAAGCACTGCCTGAACTAAGTGAAGCTATTAGATTAGTAGAGCTAGGCCACTTCAGCAATGGCGATGGAGAACTCTTTCGACCAATCCTCAACAACATCACTGGCGAGGATCCTTTCTTTGTGATGGCTGATTTCGCAGACTATTTAAGAGCACAGGATAATGTTAGTCATGCATGGCAAGACCGCTCTGAATGGAACAGAATGTCACTTCTAAATACTGCAAGGTCCGGATTTTTCTCTTCAGACAGATCAATACGAGAATACTGCAAAGCAATATGGAATGTTGAATCATTGCCTGTTGAAATTACATGCGACGTTAATTCGATAGTTCCTCAATAAAATATAAATTTATTAATTCCTATCGGGCATATCTGGTGTTTGATGTAACAGTCGATTTAGTCTTAAACGATCTAGATTTAATGGATCAGGGGCTAATTCACCTGCGTGCTCTCGAAACTTTTGCTCTATCGCCTCAGGAACCCTTACATCAAATACTCTTTCCATTAAAGCCTCTATTGAGAAAAGATGAGCATTAATATTCTCAAGATCAGCGATTACCTGCTGAATTGAATCATTAACGTCTTCGCTAACCCCAGAAGATGAGACTGAATCAGAAGGAAGATCTGTATTAGGGGAAGACTCATGATTCTTTTGCAATTCCTCTAATACCCGTCCAGACAGTGTTCGAAAGGATTGAAGAGCAGCCCAATTAATCTCTTGCTGCTGACGGAGAGTAGGAAACTCTCGAATTAAACGGTCATGCTCCCTGTAAAACCTTTGGCAATCAGGGCATTGACAGGGCTCTTCGGGCAACGCATTCCCTCTAGCACTACAACCATCATTACATCTACTAGGCCGCTATTGGAGGTTCATCAGACGAAATGTCCTCTCCTTGGTCAGCCTCAACGCTATCAGGCAAAGGAATCTCGATACTAGTAACAACCTGTATTACATCTCTCAAACGCATTGAATCAGCAAACCAACCCATTGCTTGCTCAGTATCTCCTCTACGTTCAGCATCGCTAGCTTGATCTTCATGCGACTCAGCTAAAAGCGCCAACCAACATAAACATCTAGCTTGAACTACTGAAAGATCTAAATCTGTAGGTTGAGATTTAGCAATGTGCTCGCTTTCTTGTTGTACAAGCAAACGCAGCCTGAGATCGTGAAGCTTGGTCATAGTGACTGATTCACTCAATGCACGCTAGCGACAGTGGGCACTATTTGCCCACCCCCTATATGTAGCCATGAACAAAGATAACAACCTTAAAAAAAACGGGGCTGGCGGGACTCGAACCCACGACCTACGGTTTAGGAAACCGTCGCTCTATCCAACTGAGCTACAGCCCCACTGGAATGAATGATGCCTTCGAGGCATTATGGACTTTGAAAGCAGGGGAGGTGATCGCGATCCAGAGTTGTTTGTATTGAACAAGCAACTGTGATTGAGGAAAGTCCGGGCTCCCAAATGGCCAAGCTTGCTGGGTAATTCCCAGTGCGGGTGACCGTGAGGATAGTGCCACAGAAACACACCGCCGATGGCTAGAGAGGGACAACAGTCTCTACAGCACAGGTAAGGGTGCAAAGGTGCGGTAAGAGCGCACCAGCAGCATCGAGAGGTGCTGGCTTGGTAAACCCCGGCTGGGAGCAAGGCTAAGGAGCAAATGGTTGGCCATTAACCTTGTTCCTATGTTATGAGCCGCTAGAGGCTGTCGGTAACGACAGTCCCAGATAGATGATCTCCCACATTCCTTAGGCAATGTGAACAGAACCCGGCTTACGACCTGCTTTCACTTTATTTACTTTCCAAAGTGCCCAGTCAAATTCCTTAAAAATAGATGATATTAAATAAATAATCATGAATTTAAAAAGCAAGCAAATCATTTCGGTGAAACGGATCAATCAACTGAAACAATTACTTTTGAAAATCAATATTAATCCAAGATATTTCACCTCTAAAAATAATAATTACTTGCAATTAATCAATGAAGCCTTGACTCATACCTCAGCAGAAGAAGCTATCAACCATGAGAGGCTTGAATTCTTAGGGGATGCTGTTCTAAGACTTGCAGCATCAGAATTTATTGATGAAAACTTTCCAAAATTAAAAGTAGGCGACAGGTCGGCACTAAGATCACACTTAGTTAGTGATAGTTGGCTGACTAGTGTTGGCCGAAGTATCGAAATTGAAAAAAGCCTAATCACAGGATTGAAGGCATCTGGCGACTCTTCTGCACTGTCAACATTGCAAGCAGAAGCAACTGAAGCTCTAATAGGAGCAATATATGAAAGTACTAAAGAGCTAAAACTAATACAAACTTGGCTTGAACCTTATTGGCTTATTACAAGCGAACAAGTATTAACAGATCCACATAAAAAAAATTCAAAATCAGCCTTGCAAGAATGGGCACAATCAAAAGGATTTACTCTTCCCAAGTATCATATTAAAGAACTATCTAAAAAACACGGGAATCCAAAACGATTCTTTTGCGAAGTTTACTTAGAAGATAAACTCTGTGGGAAAGGGTGGGGCGGTTCTCGAAAGGAAGCAGAAAAAGAAGCAGCTGTCTTTGCGTTAGAAAATTTAGACCAAATCTTCGCCTAATTAAACCGAAAAGCAAGCAAGCCTTAACTAAATTGACTTATCAAACCAACAAAAGGTCCTTGATACGGAATGTTACTAACTTATCCCAATTCCCTCCTTCAAATAAAACGGCTGCCCGATCTCCAGTAATTCTCTGAACAAACCCGCTATAGCCATTATAAATTGACGAAGAATCATTCACTTGCACAGAAGAACCAGGCAAAATTAATTTTTGAGAACTACTCACAGACAGGCTCCCGTTTCATAAGGTGATTATCAAACGCTCTAACTATCTTGCATGATTGATGAGGCAACTTGGCTAACAGTAGGAAAACTTGTAGCCTCGCAAGGCCTCAAAGGTGAAATCCGAGTACAGCCTTTGAGTGATTTCCAAGAACGGTTTACCAAGCCTGGTAAACGATGGTTACAAAAGAAAAAAGAAGAGCCTCAAGAAGTTCAATTGATTTCTGGACGGAAATTACCAGGTAAGTCTGTTTTTATTATTCGCTTAGCAAAAATCAATACTCGAACTGAAGCAAACTCGACAATTGGTTCAAAGCTTTTAGTGCCGGCTAAAGAAAGACCAAAGCTAGATGCCAATGAATTTCACTTCCTAGACCTACTTGGATTAGAAGCAAAGCTGAGCATCAATGCACAGCCAATTGGAAGAGTCACAAATCTAACTAATGCTGGAAATGATCTTCTGGAAATTGAACTAAGCGCAGGGAGAAAGGTCCTAGTTCCCTTTGTTGAACCAATCGTCCCTATAGTCAACATCAAAGAAGGTTGGCTAATACTGACTCCACCTCCAGGTCTTTTAGAATTATGAATAGGTCGTCATCAAGGGATAAATGAATATATTCATCCCTAAAAACTCCAACTCGAATTGATACAAGTGGGCGCAAAATCGATAATCCCTGTAATCCTTTGCGGTGGAAGCGGCACAAGACTATGGCCCCTTTCTCGCGCCAGTTATCCAAAACAGTATTGGGCTCTTTTTGGAGATGGCGATGAAACTCTGCTTCAACAAACCTATAAGCGCCTTGAAGGTGTTGAGGGAATACTGAACCCCTTATTGGTATGTAATGAAAGCCATCGGTTCATAGTCGCAGAACAAATGCGACAAATCAGTGTGGTTCCGCAAAAAATTGTTCTTGAACCAGTTGGCAGGAATACAGCACCTGCGATTGCAGTTGCAGCGCTAAAGGCGATAGAAACAAGTGATGACCCGGTTTTGCTAGTCCTATCCGCAGACCATGTCATTACAAATAAACAGCGATTCCAACAAGCAATTACAGCGGGAATGCCTCATGCAAACAAAGGAAGACTCGTGACTTTTGGGATAGTACCTACTAACCCTGAGACTGGATATGGATATATAGAGGCTGCAGAAGCAATTGGGAAGGACTCTCTAAAAGGCTCCGAAATTTCACAATTTATAGAAAAGCCAAATAAAGAAAAAGCAAAACAATTAATTCAAGATGGGCGATTCACATGGAATAGTGGGATTTTCCTATTCAAAGCAAATACGATTCTTAAAGAATTACAAGAATTGGCTCCTGAAGTTATCTCTTCTTGCCATGCAGCATTAAAAAATGAAACACAGGATTTAGATTTTTATCGCCTAGAAGAAAAAGCTTTTGATAGTTGTCCAAATATCGCAATAGATGTGGCCGTGATGGAAAAAACAGAATTAGGTACAGTCATTCCTCTTGATGCAGGATGGAATGATATAGGTAGCTGGAATGCACTTTGGGAAACGGCTAATCAAGACGTAAATGGAAATGTTCTTAGAGGAAAAGTAATAGCAGAAAAGACACAAAACTGCTACCTAAGAAGTGAAAATAGGCTAGTTGTGGGTATGGGATTGAAGGATCTGATTGTAGTAGAAACTGATGACGCAGTTTTAATTGCAAATCAAAAAGAAGCTCAACACATTAAAGAGATAGTAAAATATCTTGAAAAAGAAGGTTTTTCAGAAGGAACTGCACATCAAAAGATTTATCGACCATGGGGTCATTACACAACATTAATGAATGATAAGCGTTGGCAAGTGAAAAGAATAGAAGTCAATCCGGGAGCAAGTCTTTCTCTCCAAATGCATCATCATCGTGCAGAACATTGGGTGGTCGTCAAAGGAACTGCAATGATTGAAAGAGATGGGAAGGAAAGCTTATTAAGTGAAAATCAGAGTACTTATATTCCCTTAGGTTGTAAACACAGACTAAGCAATCCAGGCAAAATGCCAATGGAATTAATTGAAATACAAAGTGGTACCTACCTGGGAGAAGATGACATAATTAGATTTGAAGATTGCTATGGACGTTTAAAAAGTGAAACCAATGCTTAATCACTCAACGGTTACACTCTTAGCCAGATTTCGAGGCTGATCTATATCTAATCCTCTATTTGCTGCAATATGATAACTCAGTAACTGCATCGGAATAACTGAAAACAAAGGGCTCATCCATTCACTTACTTCTGGAATAGGCAAAAGCGCATCAAAAACTTCTTCTGCCAAGCCATTTGGCGCTACTCCTATTAATTTTGCATCTCTTGCCTTTGCCTCTTGAGCATTACTTAAAACTTTCTCAAATACAACTCCTGGAGTAGCTATGGAAATAACCGGAACACGCTTTTCTAATAAAGCAATTGGACCATGCTTCATTTCTCCAGCAGGATATCCTTCTGCATGAATATAACTTATTTCCTTGAGTTTCAAGGCTCCTTCAAGTGCTATGGGGTAATTAATACCACGTCCTAAAAAAATCACATTCTGTGTTTCTGAAAACATTTGAGACAAAGATATACTTAATTGATCGTGCTTCTCAATCAGACTAAATAACTGGCTCGGTAGATTTCTTAATTCATTTGCCATAGTCGTTATCTCCTCAACAGATCTACTTTTTCTTCGCGATGCAAATGTCAAAGCCAAACCATAAAAAGCAAGTAATTGACCTAAAAAAGTTTTTGTAGCCGCAACTCCTACTTCTATCCCTGACCCAATGTCCAAAATGTTGGGTACCTGACGTGCAATAGAGCTTTCGGATCTATTGGTAATTCCAAGCTGACGAGGCGCAAAAGCAGGATTCCCATGCGATTTTCTACGACGAGATTCCATTGCCAATGCGGCTAACGTGTCAGCGGTTTCTCCTGACTGAGTTACTCCAATGGTGAGTGTATTTGGAGCTAGAGGAGGGGCTGAATAACGAAATTCACTTGCATAAAAAACAGACGTAGGAATTCCAGCAAATTGTTCTAACAGGTAGGCACCAACCATTCCAGCATGGCGGCTGGTTCCGCAAGCAAGTATTTGAATGCGCTCAATCCCTTCATAAAAGGAATTCTCAAATGGATAAGCAATTGGAGAGCTTGCTGGTAAACCATATGGCAAATGTCTATCTACCCAAAGCTTTGCTTTCTCAGGCTGTTCATAAATTTCTTTCAGCATGAAATGCCGAAAATTGCGTTTAGTTACTACATCTTCAAGTCCATTCAGCAATGAAGGACTTCTTTGTTGCCTTTCCCCTCGAATATCGTAAAGCTCGATACCCAGAGGAGTTAATAAAGCAACTTCTCCATCTTCCATAGGCAAAATTGTGCGCGTGAAACCTGCCAAAGCAGGCGTATCACTCGCGCATAAAAACTCACCTTCCCCCAAACCAATCAATAATGGTGCTTGTCGCCTTGCTACGACTAGCGACTCGGGGGTCTTATCCCAAATAACTGCAAGTGCATAAGCACCTTTCAATTCCAAAGATACCTTTCTAACTGCCTCAACAAGAATCGAACCACTTGGAGACATACCTTCTGCTAAAGAAAGTTGAAGTTGTCTAGCAATCAAGTGAGGAATAACCTCGGTATCAGTATCTGATAAGAAGGAAACACCTTCTGACTCAAGTTCCTTCCTTAAATATCTATGATTTTCTATAATGCCATTTTGGACAACAGCCAATCCTCCTGAAGAATCTCTATGGGGATGAGCGTTCTTTTCTTCAGGCTTACCGTGAGTTGCCCAACGTGTATGTCCAATGCCAAGTTGACCGGGAGCTCCATCCCGGTCAACTAATGAGTTGAGATTTACTAATTTTCCACCTGCCCTTAAACAAGTCAGGGAGCCATTATTAGAGGCCTGGGAAGAAAATTCAATTGTTGCAAGGCCAGCAGAATCATAACCTCTGTATTCAAGCTGCTTTAAGCCTTCAAGAAGCAAGGGAGCTGCATCCCTCGAGCCAATTACAGCAACGATTCCACACATTTATTAGCCCAGCCGAAAAGGCCTGAGCTCAAAATAGCTTTCACAAACCTACCTGATCCAGGAAGGAATAGGAAAGCTTAATAGGCCAAGCCCATACTTCGGGTTGTCTCGTCTCCCAAGTAGACCCGAATACTTATGAAGTCAGTTGGGCAGGCTGTTTCACAGCGCTTGCAACCAACACAATCTTCTGTGCGGGGAGAGGATGCAATCTGGCCTGCCTTGCATCCATCCCATGGAACCATTTCCAGTACATCGAGGGGGCATGCCCTTACACATTGAGTGCACCCGATGCATGTGTCGTAGATCTTGACCGCGTGGGACATTAATCCTTTCACTTGCCTGTAGCAAACTTTACTCTGTATGCAAGAAATTAAATAGATTCACGCCATTGCCTTCACTCTTGTTAACTACTTCCACGAACTCGTAGGATGCGGGGTCAGGTTTTAAAGGCTATGTCCCAGGAAGCGATCCTTGAAAAAGTTCGTTCTATCGTTTCAGAACAACTAAGCGTTGAGGCCGGCGAAGTAAAGCCGGAATCAAATTTCCAAAACGACCTTGGTGCAGACTCTCTCGACACAGTCGAGCTAGTCATGGCACTAGAAGAGGCTTTTGACATTGAGATCCCAGACGAGGCTGCCGAAGGCATTGCCACCGTTGGTGATGCTGTCAAATACATAGAAGACAAGCAATCCTGAGGAACTCATGATTGAGGGTCTTCATCGCGTTGTGGTCACTGGCCTCGGCGCGATCACTCCAATTGGCAATACCGTCGAGGAGTACTGGAACGGCCTCAAAGCAGGTCGTAATGGTGTGGCGGCTATCACTCTTTTTGATGCTTCAGCGCATGCCTGCAGGTTTGCAGCAGAAGTTAAAAACTTTGACCCAAAAGATTTTTTGGAGCCGAAGGAATCAAAAAGATGGGACAGATTCTCCAAGTTCGGAGTAATTGCTGCTAAACAAGCTCTTTCTGATTCAGGACTGAGCATCGATGAGGCAAATGCCTCGCGAGTAGGAGTAATTATTGGCTCTGGGGTTGGGGGTTTATTAACGATGGAGACCCAGGCTCATGTCTTAGCCGACAAAAGTCCCTCTCGAGTAAGTCCATTTACTGTGCCAATGATGATCCCAAACATGGCCACAGGACTTGCTGCTATCGCACTTGGAGCAAAAGGGCCCAGTTCTGCAGTAGCGACTGCATGTGCTGCTGGCTCTAATGCCATTGGAGATGCCTTTCGTTTACTACAGATGGGCAAAGCCGATGCAATGGTTTGCGGTGGGGCTGAAGCAAGTATTACTCCTTTAGGAGTAGCAGGGTTTGCGAGTGCCAAAGCACTTTCTTTCCGAAATGATGACCCAGCAACTGCAAGCAGACCCTTTGATGCACAACGTGACGGTTTTGTAATAGGAGAAGGTGGTGGCGTAATGGTTCTGGAGACTCTGGAACATGCCAACAAGCGTGGTGCAACTATTCACGCTGAATTAGTTGGTTACGGCACAACTTGCGATGCACATCACATCACATCTCCTTCCCCTGGAGGTATAGGTGGTGCTCAAGCAATTCGTCTAGCCCTAGATGATGGAAAAATTGATAGGGAATCAGTTGGGTACATCAATGCTCATGGAACAAGCACCCCAGCAAATGACAGCAATGAAACATCAGCCATCAAATCTGTCTTCACTGAGAGAGCCCATCAAATTCCAGTCAGCTCTACCAAATCCATGACAGGTCACCTCCTTGGCGGATCAGGTGGAATTGAAGCTGTTGCGTGTGTGCTTAGCCTCAAGCACGGGGTAATACCTCCCACAATCAATTACGTCAATCCTGATCCTGCTTGCGATCTCGACTATGTAGCAAACACAGCAAGAGATCACCTGTCCGAAGTAGTACTCTCTAATTCTTTTGGTTTTGGCGGCCATAACGTCTGCCTCGCCTTTAGGCAGATGATCTAAATAGATCTGCCACAAACTCTCTTCAATTTCACTCAACCCACCAAATTCCCCCAATCAAACAATGGTCGCTGCGACTGCCTCTCTTGACACGCTTTGCATCAACAGCATCCGAATGCTGGCCGTCGATGCGATCAATAAGTCCAACAGTGGACACCCTGGCTTACCAATGGGCTGCGCCCCAATGGGGTATGCACTATGGGATAAATTTCTTCGCCACAACCCCAAAAACCCAAAATGGTTCAACAGAGATCGGTTTGTCCTCTCAGCAGGACATGGCTGCATGTTGGTGTATGCGCTGCTGCATCTGACTGGTTATGAATCAGTCAGCATTGAGGATATAAAGCAGTTTCGACAATGGGGGTCAAAAACGCCTGGACACCCTGAAACTTTCGAGACACCAGGCGTTGAAGTGACAACCGGTCCCCTTGGCGCAGGAATTTCAAATGCAGTCGGCCTCGCAATAGCAGAAGCTCATCTTGCTGCGAAGTTCAACAAACCTGATGCATCAATTGTTGACCACTACACCTATGTAGTAATGGGTGATGGTTGCAATCAAGAAGGGATTTCCTCTGAGGCATGTTCCCTAGCTGGTCACCTCAAACTTGGAAAATTGATTGCTCTTTATGACGATAATCGAATCACTATCGATGGCAGAACAGACGTTTCATTTACCGAAGATGTACTTAAACGGTATGAAGCTTATGGGTGGCATGTCCAGCATGTACAAGATGGTGATACAGATTGCGACTCAATTGAAAAGGCAATTGAAATAGCTAAATCTGTAAAAGATCAACCATCAATTATCAAGGTATCTACAACGATTGGTTATGGATCTCCTAATAAATCTGATACAGCAGGCGTCCATGGTGCTCCTTTAGGAGCAGAAGAAACAGAGCTCACTAGGCAAAAACTTGGATGGACATATGAAGCCTTTGAGGTTCCTGATGAGGTATACAACCATTTCCGACAGGCAGTTCAACGAGGTTCAGATTTAGAGTCATCTTGGAATCAGGATCTTGCAAAGTACAAAAACAAATATCCCAAAGAGGCAGCTGAATTTGAGCGCATGGTAAGGGGTGAACTCCCTCAAGGATGGGACAAAGACCTACCTAGCTATACAAGTTTAGATAAAGGCCTTGCTTCTAGAAAGCACTCCCAAATTTGTCTCGGATCTCTTGGACCTCATCTTCCTGAACTAATTGGTGGTTCTGCAGATCTAACACACTCAAATTACACAGATATTAAAGGCGAAACTGGTTCTTTCCAAGCTCATAGTCCAGAAAAACGCTATTTGCACTTTGGTGTACGTGAACATGCAATGGCAGCAATCCTTAATGGGATCGCCTATCACAATAGTGGGCTTATTCCATACGGAGGAACATTTCTTGTTTTTGCCGACTATATGAGGGGCTCAATGCGACTTTCAGCATTAAGTGAGCTTGGAGTTATTTACGTACTAACTCACGATTCAATTGGTGTTGGGGAAGATGGCCCTACTCACCAACCAATAGAAACAATACCTTCCTTACGTGCCATCCCCAACATGCTGGTTTTCCGTCCCGGAGATGGGAACGAAACCAGTGGTGCCTATAAAATCGCTATCAAAAACCGTAATCGGCCAAGTGCCTTATGCCTTAGCAGACAGGGTATGGCCAACCAAGCCAATTCTTCAATTGACAAGGTGTCTTTAGGAGGATATGTACTTGAAGACTGCGAAGGGACCCCTGAACTTATTCTGATTGGTACTGGCACAGAACTAGACCTATGTGTCCAAGCAGCCAAAACACTTACGGAAGAAGGTCACAAAGTTCGAGTCGTTTCTATGCCATGCATAGAACTCTTTGAAGAGCAAGCTGAAAGCTATAAAGAAGAGGTTCTTCCTTCTAATATTCGTAAAAGAATGGTAGTTGAAGCGGCAGAATCATTCGGTTGGCACAAATACATCGGCCTCGACGGAGATAGCGTAACTATGTCTAGATTTGGAGCATCAGCACCAGGGGGGACTTGCATGAAGCAATTTGGCTTCACTGTAGAAAATGTAATAAGCAAATCCAAAAAACTATTGAGCTAATCTCCTCTAAGTCAATAGTTTGGACAAATGAAATCAGACCTGCGTTGGTCAGCAAAGTAGGTCTGACACAACCAGCTGATTAATGTAATAAGGTAAATAAAAATAGACATTAAATGATTACTTTTCTCGCAAATGGCTAGATTTCATAGATTACGAAACTTAGTAACTGGTGGAGCAGGTTTCCTAGGGTCTCATTTAGTAGACAAACTAATGGAAAGAGGCGAAGAAGTTATTTGCCTAGACAACTACTCAACTGGACGCAAAGAAAATATAAGCAAATGGATTGGCCATAAAAGATTTGAACTAATTCGCCATGATGTCACATTGCCAATACAACTAGAAATAGATCGAATATGGCATCTTGCATGCCCTGCTTCTCCTATTCATTACCAATTCAACCCAATAAAAACAGCTAAAACCAGCTTTCTGGGAACATACAACATGCTGGGCTTAGCTAGAAGAGTTGAAGCGAAGTTGCTTCTGGCAAGTACAAGTGAAATATATGGAAATCCTGCAGTAAATCCACAAGCAGAGAGTTATAAAGGATCTGTCAATCCGATCGGCATACGTGCATGTTATAACGAAGGAAAGCGTATAGCCGAAACTCTATGTTTCGACTATAAAAGAATGCATGCTACTGAAATTGCCATTATAAGAATATTCAATACTTATGGGCCTCGCATGCTCCCAAATGACGGAAGAGTCATAAGCAATTTCATCGTGCAAGCATTAAAAGGAGAACCTATTACTATCTTTGGGGATGGCAATCAAACTCGATCCTTTTGTTATGTTGAAGACTTAATCAATGGGATGGTAAAACTCATGGATAAGAAATATTCGTTACCTGTAAATATTGGAAATCCAGAAGAGATTTCAATATTAAATCTCTCAAAACTAATCACAAAAAAAATAAATCCTAATATCAATCTAATCCACAAGGAACTTCCTGATGAAGACCCTCTTCAAAGAAGGCCAGAAATTAAAATAGCGAAGCAAGAATTAGGCTGGGAGCCTACAATATCTCTTGAAAAAGGGCTTGACACTACAATTGAATGGTTCAAAGCAAACTTATAATTATTATGCTCAATAAATAAACTTCTGATCAGTCTTTAAATTATACCAATAATCCGCTAATTAATCTTTTCCTGATTTAGTTTTACTGAGATCAAATCTGATGCTCCATCCTTATTAAGAACCTTCTCCAACCCTTCCAAATCTTCCTGAGTTATTTTTGTTTGCATTGGGCAATGTTTAGGCCCACACATTGAGCAGAACTCTGCTTTTTTATATATATCATCTGGCAATGTCTCATCATGAAATTCTTTTGCTCTTTCAGGGTCTAAAGATAACTCAAATTGTTTATTCCAATCAAATGCATATCTTGCCCGACTTAATTCATCATCTCGATCCCTAGCACCAGGCCGATGTCTAGCAATATCTGCGGCATGAGCTGCGATTTTATATGCAATCAAACCTTCACGAACATCTTCTGGATTAGGAAGGCCTAAATGCTCCTTAGGTGTTACATAGCACAACATTGCCGTTCCATACCAACCAGCCATTGCAGCACCAATAGCACTAGTGATGTGATCATACCCAGGTGCAATATCTGTCACTAAAGGACCAAGTACATAAAAAGGGGCCTCATTACAATCTTCCATCTGCTTGCGAACATTAAATTCAATCTGATCCATTGGGACATGACCTGGTCCTTCAACCATTACCTGAACATCATGGCTCCAAGCACGCTGGGTCAATTCACCAAGTGTTTTTAATTCCGCTAGTTGTGCCTCATCAGATGCATCATGTAAACAACCTGGCCTGAGAGAATCACCTAAGGAGAAAGAACAATCGTAACGCTTAAAAATTTCACAGATATCATCAAATCTCGTATACAAAGGATTCTGTTTGTAGTGATACAACATCCATTGAGCAAGGATTCCTCCACCCCGACTAACAATCCCAGTAACACGCCCCTTCACTTTAGGGAGATGCTCAATTAGTAAGCCAGCATGGATTGTCTGGTAGTCAACTCCCTGTTGACAATGCTTCTCAATGATATGGAGAAAATCCTCTTCTGATAATTTCTCAATAGAGCCATGAACACTTTCCAATGCCTGATAAACAGGAACAGTACCAATAGGAACTGGTGAAGCATTAATAATTGCAGTTCGAACCTCATCTAAATTGACTCCACCCGTAGAAAGATCCATAACCGTATCAGCCCCATATCTGACAGCTAAATTGAGCTTTTTCAATTCTTCATTGACATCACTTGCGTTAGGAGAAGCACCAATATTTGCATTCACTTTGCATTTTGAGGCAATCCCTATAGCCATAGGCTCAAGATTTAAATGATTAATATTCGCAGGAATAATCATCCGTCCTCGTGCTACTTCTTCCACAACCAAAGATTCTGGCAAGCCCTCCTGTTTGGCTACATAAGCCATTTCCTCAGTAATGACTCCCTTCCGAGCAAAGTGCAATTGTGAGACATTTCCCTTGCCTTTACGAGGAGCCACCCAAGAAGTTCGCATGATCAAAAATGATAAGGAGACAACCTTTGGGGTATTCGCTAAAGATCACGCTCGTTTCACTTCCCTTCGCCAGCTTGACCTGGAGCAGGTTCCGAGGGTGTGATCTCAGCCAGCAAGCAAGCAAAAGCTTTTTGGCACCCCTAGTGTTATTTGAAAGTTAGCCACATTTAGCTCATTAAGCTGCAATTTATTCACTATTGCCAATGATTCAGGTGGCTAAAGCTGCAATTTCGATGGTCAACAACAAAAACTGCGTGCAAACTATTTAAAATAAATCATATGACTCTTATTGTTGCCTAAAGTCAGAATTACGAAAATCACTATGTCCTTTAATCGCCAATAAAAGTTTTTTTCTATGGCTGTGTCTTTCTAGTGCCCCACTAATTATCAATCCAGTCCCTACAAATAAGGGGGGTAGTGCTTGCAATCTCTGTGATCCAGTCCTTTGCAAAAGTCCAACTATTGCAAGCAAAATCAAGAATGGTGCCGAAAGTGATAGTAAAGGATTACCAAACTTCGTCATGCCTACACCTGGGAAATTGAATTCTGTTTCATCCACGCATTTATCGTTCCCAAAAGAACTTGAATACCAACTGAGAGACTCCTCTCATCAAGAGAAAAGTGACCGTTATGCAAGGGTGCACAACCCGAATCGCCAGCGACACCTAATCTAAACATAGTCCCAGGAACATCTTGTAAGAGTTCCGCAAAATCCTCAGCACCCAAGGATGGTTTCTGTAGCCTAAAAATATTTTGTTCCCCGATAATAGAAGCAGCTGAATTCTCCAACAGACTTGTTAGAGAATGATCGTTAAACACAATAGGTGTGATGCATCTGTAATTAACGAGAGCTTTTGCCCCAAAGCTAAAGCAAATTGATTGCACAGTTTCCTCTATCCATTTAGGTAATGATGCATGTAATGACTCATCAAGACACCTAACAGTCCCTAATAACTTAACTCGATCGGCTATCACATTAAATGCCTGTCCTCCCTCAATCCGCCCAAAACTAACCACTACGGGATTCAATGCATCTAATCTTCGACTTATAGACTCCTGTAAACCACTGATAACTTTCGCGGCAATCCAAATTGCATCAACTGATTGATGAGGTCTTGCTCCATGCCCAGATTCCCCAATTACTTCAATCTCTAACTCACCTGCTGCTGCAGTCAAACTCCCACTTTTTACACCGATTGTTCCTACTGCTAATTCGGGGAAAACATGAACCCCAAAAAGCGCATCCAATCCCTTAGTCACACCCGCGGAACGCATCCAACGAGCACCTTCTGCAATTTCTTCAGCAGGTTGAAAGATTAATCGAACACCAGTTAACAAATTTGATTCTTGAGACAACACTCGTGCCACGCCAAGTCCAATACACGTATGCAAATCATGCCCACAAGCGTGCATAAATCCTTGCTGACGAGACGAATAGACCAGCCCTGTTCTTTCTTCAATAGGCAAAGCATCCATATCCACTCGCAAACCAACCAAAGGTCCTTTTACATTCCCTAATTCAGCTACGACACCTGTCCGGCCGATCCCCTCTTGAACATCCCACCCATACTTACGTAGTTCTCCTGCTACCAGAGCAGCAGTCTGGTGTTCATTACCACTCAATTCGGGATGAGCATGCAAATGGCGTCGCAATTCCAGCAATTCAGGCAGAAATCTCTGCAGACAGGGATTGGAAACCTCAAAAGGATTCATAGTGCCTCCAAGTCCAAAAAGGCCATAAGATCCTTCACTGGGTCTGGGGGCCAACGTCGAATATTTAATAGCCACTCTTGCTGTCTATAACGACTATCCAATCCTGAAGCCGCCGCCCAATGACTTTCAGCTTCACCCGAATAGCCTTTTCTCCATAAAAGAGCAGTTAATGCAGCACGAGCATCAACAAACATTGGATATCTGCGAATAACTTTCCGCAGTTCAAATTCTGATTGATCTAATAACCCAAGTTGATAAAGAGCTAACGCCGAGCCAGATCGAGCCATTACAAAACCTGGAGATGCCAGAGAAGCCTTTTGAAATAAGTCATTTGCCTGAGTCCATTGGCCTTGAGCCAGCCTGATATTTCCAAGGTTATATAAAGCAGAGGAATTTTCTGAATCTCGTTGGAGGATCCATTCGTAATCCTCTTCAGCTTTAGACCAAAGTTTCAAAGCTTCTTCAGCCATTCCTCGGTTTAGATGAGGGTCAGGCTCTTCGGGAAGAATTGCCATTGATTTAGTTTGATCAGCAATTGCCCCTTCAGAATCACCAAGTGCAAGTCTTACATTGCCACGATTACTCAAAGCAATTGGGTCCTCTGGATCAATTTCTAAAAGTGTATTCCAAACTTCTAAAGCCTTAAAAAAGTCTCCTTCCTTTGTCAATGTCAAGGCTTCATTAAAGAGCGACTTAAAAGATTGATCAGCAAGAACAACTCCAGGTTGAAGAAACAAAAGAATTACACACAAGCAGGTAAAAAAAGAAATAACAATTTTTTTAATTGTCAACCCAAAACTCATAAGGTTGCCTGCCCCTGAAAATGCTTTATACCTGCAGCAGTAACGACTCTCCCCCTAGAAGTCCGCTGTAAAAACCCAATTTGGAGCAGGAAAGGTTCAATAACAGTTTCCAACGTCACTGAATCTTCACCTAATCCAGCAGCAATAGTCTCTAAACCTACAGGTCCACCATCATAATTCTCTATCAAAAAACTCAATAAACGTCTATCACTTTGATCTAAGCCACGATGATCTACTCGATGCAATTGCAAGGCTGCATCGGCAATAGGGGCATCTATAAGTTTTGTATTTCCTCGCACTGTGGCAAAGTCACGAACTCTATTTAACAGACGGTTAGCAATTCTAGGTGTGCCTCTACATCTCCTGGCTATTTCTAAACAAGCTTTCGTAGAAATCGAAAGACCTAACAAGCAAGATGTTCGTTGAACAATCTTTGTTAAGTCTTCCAAACCATAAAATTCCAGCCTTTGTGTCAAGCCAAAGCGATCTCGTAATGGAGAGCTTAAAGATCCTGCCCTTGTAGTCGCACCAACCAAGGTAAATGGAGGCAACTCTAACGATCTAATCCTAGAAGCACTGCCTTTCCCAACTGTTAGATCCAACCTCTTATCCTCCATGGCCGGATAGAGCAGCTCTTCAGCAACACGCGGCAAGCGATGAATTTCATCAATAAACAACAAATCGCGAGGTTTAATATTCACAAGTAAGCCAACTATGTCCCTTGGACGTTCCAATGCCGGTGCACTAGTAATACGGCAACTAACGCCTAATTCCTTTGCCAGAACTAGGGCCATAGTCGTTTTCCCTAAACCAGGGGGTCCATAAAGCAATACATGATCCAACGAGTCCCCACGTTCCAGAGAAGCTTTAACTGCTATACCAAGTACTTCTTTTAGCTCATTTTGACCTATGTAATCATCTAATCGCTTTGGTCTTACTCCGTCTTCAGAGACAGGCAGCCTTTCTTCAGGTAATGGCAATGCGTCAACAGCTCGTTGATGCCCCATTGAATGATGGGACTTTTTCTGATCAATATTGGAAGAAACTATCGCCATGATGAAAGGGTAACCATCCCTGGATATCGTCAAGGTATTAATGAAAAGAAATGTCCAAGAAAAAAGTCAAAACGTTAAAAAATTCCGCACGGTTTGCAGCGCAACGAAGGCTGGCCGAGAACCGTCTGGCAAAGCATCAATATGAAATCCTGGAAACTCTCGAAACTGGTATTGAACTTTTAGGAACTGAAGTGAAATCTATAAGAGCAGGAAAAGCAAATTTGAAAGATGGATTTTGCTTGATCCGAAAGGGACAACTCCAGCTGCATAATGTTCATATTTCACCTCACACCCACGCAAGCGGGTACTTCAATCATGATCCTCTAAGAGTCCGTCAACTCCTTGCACACCGCCGTGAAATTGAAAAGCTCAAAGGTCAACTAACAAAAAAAGGACTCACACTCATTCCCCTTAGTCTTGAACTCAAAGGTTCTTGGATCAAACTTACAATTGGTCTAGGAAAAGGTCGAAAAATATATGACAAGAGGCAAGAAGAAAAGAAAAAACAGCTCAATCGTGAAGTCAAATCAGCATTAGAGCGTTATAAATAAGTTCTGAAAGCCTTGAATTATTTAGAGTTTTCATCTTTATTAAGACAAAACATGGATCCAAAGAGTCAAGCCAAGTCAAAGACAGTCTTAATTGAAGAGTTAATAAGAGATCTTGAGCTTCTTTACATTTCTAAATTTGACAAACTTGCCCAAATGAATGGGAAAGAGGCATTTATCGCAAAGGTATCACAACTATTCCTCCTCTCCCGTGAATCTGCTATTCATCCCTTAAGGAAAGAACTGGGCCGATAGAAATTTGGCATAATCAATTCTAATGAATTAATAGATATTCATAACAATTAAAAAAACTCAAAGCAAAATAGTCTGATTTTGCCGAATCATCTTCTCTGCGAAAGCCCCTTCTCCAAGGGAGAAAGGCTTGAAATTATTTTTTAGCAGGGGGGTCAAGACTTACGTTCTCTGGTGGCGGAGTTGGATCAGGGTCAGCAATCAACATGTGCTGCAAGACAATCTCAGGCCTTTCGCTATCACGCCAACGGATCCGATAGGCAGGCATTTTGGTGCCCCTGCTGGTTGTCTGTTCAACAGGTTCCATGACCCAACCACGCCTAGATCGTCCCTGAGGATTGCGCTTCACCACAGCATCTGCGTGCTTGAAGCGGAAACCTACGCGCTCGCCACTCATCTGAACAGACCCTTACCACTGGGACAATTATCCACTGTGATGGGTCCAACTAGGAAGGGCGGTTACTTTGACTCCGGCCGAAGTAAAGGAAAAGCAATCACATCCCGAATTGACGAGCTGTTTGTCAACAGCATTGCTAATCGATCAATTCCAATACCTAAACCTGCAGTTGGTGGCATGCCAATCTCCAACGCATTTAGAAAATCTTCATCAATAGGATGGGCTTCCAAATCACCAGATTGACGGCGAATCTGCTGAGATTCCAATCTCTCCCTCTGATCTATTGGATCAGTCAACTCACTAAAGGCGTTAGCAGTCTCTCTACCAGCAATAAATAACTCAAATCGCTCCACAAGCCCATTTCGAGTGCGATGCTTTCTAGCAAGAGGTGAGATCTCTACTGGATAATCAATTACAAACGTAGGTTGAAAAAGTGTCTCCTCAGCTTTTTGCTCAAAAGCTTCATTCAACAAGCGCCCAATACTATCTGCTTGGGGGGGTACTTCTAAACCAGCAGCTTGCATTGCAGCAATAGCTTGCGAGCATTCCTGGAAATTATTGAATTCAATTCCTGTAACTTCCTGAACTAATTCATGCATAGTGATCCTTCGCCAAGGAGGCGTAAAATCGATTTCTTGTTCTTGATAAATAACCTTTGTAGACCCCAAAATTTGCTTACAAACTGAAGCAATTAATTCTTCCGTAAGATCCATCATGTCCTGATAATCAGAATATGCCTCATAAATCTCAACAGATGTGAACTCAGGGTTATGTCTTGTACTGACGCCCTCATTTCGAAAAATTCGACCTAGCTCATATACCCGTTCAAATCCACCAACAACCAATCGTTTCAAATGCAACTCAGTTGCAATTCTCAGATACAAAGGCAAATCAAGAGTGTTGTGATGAGTAATAAATGGTCTCGCTTCGGCTCCCCCTGCCTCAGATTGCAAAACAGGAGTTTCAATCTCTAAAAAGCTACGATCATCCAACCATCGTCTAATTGCACTAACCATCAAGGCTCTTCTGCGGAAAGTCTCTCGTGATTGAGGAGTGACAATTAGATCCAAGTATCTCTGTCTATATCGCTTTTCTACATCAGCAAGACCATGCCATTTATCTGGTAATGGCTGCAAAGACTTGGTCAACATCTTCCAAATACGAACCTTGACAGATAATTCACCTCGATCGGTCCGTCGCAAAATCCCACAAACGCCAATCCAATCTCCTATATCAACAAGATTAATCATGTCTGCAAAAGGACTAGATTCCACTCCAAGCAGACCCTCATTGTCTTTATCGAGTGTGGCTTTCTCCAAATAAAGCTGAAGCGTACCTGTTTCATCCGACAACCCAAAAAAAGCCAGTTTTCCCATCACTCGTCTAGATAAAACCCTTCCAGCTACTGAAACAGTTAAATCTCTCTCTTCACCATTAGGAAGATCTTTATGATCAGCCTGCAAAGAAGCCGCTTGATGAGTCACCTCAAATCGAACGGCATAAGGCTCGTGTCCTAAATCCCTTAATTCTTTCGCCTTTTGAAGACGAATATCGCGTAACTCTGACAAAAAACTATAAGCAGAACTGGATCATCTTGCCCCGATATGGTCCACTTGCAATCATCAAAGTAATGGCTTGTTTAACTGGCTATTGCATTTGGAAACTCACCCATCCGTTGAGAAGCATATCCAATGCCTCTAACAGTAAGGATTAACTCTGGATTGCGAGGATCAGGCTCAAGCTTTCCTCGCAAACGAGCAACATAAACATCAACCACTCTCAAATCGGCAGCTCTTCTTGGTGGATAGCCCCAAAGTTGTTCGAGGATCTCAGCCCTTGGGACAACTCTTCCTGGCTCTCTAAACAATAATTCAAGCAAACTAAATTCAGTGTATGTAAGTCCTATTCGCTCGCCACCTCGACTTACCTGCCTGCGATTTGTATCCACTACCAAATCTCCTAGACGTAAAACTCCTTGTCCAACAGGTAGTTCTCTTGGTTCCGCGACAGCAGCACCAGGCCCCATTCGCCGCAATATAGTTGCTATTCTTGTTTCCAATTCCTTAGGACTAAATGGCTTAGAAAGATAATCATCTGCTCCTAAATCAAGTCCTGCAACTTTCTCAGATATTGCTTCTAAAGCTGTCAGAAAAACAATAGGTACACATGATTCAGCTCTTAATCTTCTACAAACAGCGAATCCATCTATTTTTGGAAGCATTACATCCAAAACAACCAAATCTGGAGATTCGTTGTGAAAGACTTCAATAGCCTTTTCACCATCTTCAGCAGATAGGACACGATATCCAGCTAATTGAAGCCGAGTCATCAAAACCCTAAGGACTGCTGGCTCATCATCAACAACCAGAATTGTGGCTTTGGGATTAGCAACTGGTGCCCTCTTTACTGGACCATCAACGCTTTTAAGCTCTGATGGTCCTCTACGTGGCATGTCGAATAGGTATCAAGAAACGCAACAATAACCTTCCACCCGAAAGGGAAAGTCCTCCAAACAACCTAAAAAGCAGAGTTTTTTGTTTTTTTTAAGATTTTAAAAGTATTTATACTTAAGTAATCATGCTTATTTTCCAAGTTTTTGGTGGGTATAAATTGCAACTTAAATCTGTAAAGATTCAATTGTGAAGCTGAATCTTCATTATTTAGGCCTCGCTAACTGGCCATCTTTTTTATGAAAGACACTTTCTACATATTTCTTAGTAAGAAAATCTATTTTAGAAGCTCAGAAAACGTTGATAAACAAAATTTGGCAAACCTGCACTGTTAACTCAACAATTTCAAATCTCTAAAAATAAACAGAAGTCGTTTGCATAGAATTGGAGCGAGAAAGCCTGTCAGAAATGACTGCGATAAAAGGGTTTGAAAACTCCATGCATTGAAAAGCGAGAAAGACCAACTCATTTGTGTCAATAAAAACTGGAACCACAAGCTCAAACCAAAAAAAGCAGTCCCAAGGAATGCCAATAAACCAAGGTTGAAACTATTATCTATTGAGGATGAACGATGCTCTCCCAAGTGTCCCCACCAAAAACCAAGTAAAACTAAAACAGGAATTTGAGAAGCGCCTCCAAGGCTAATTGAATCCAACAGCAGGCCTAAAGCTAAGCCTGCAAAAACTCCTTTAAACCGACCGCCCTTCAATGCCCAAGGAAGTAACCATAAAACCGGCCAAGATGGGGCTACTCCCATAATTGTCAGCCAATTTGGCTCAATCAATTTCATTACTGGGACTAAAACCCCTGAAGCTGCAAAGGCTGCTATTTGGAACTTTCTAACCATTTACACTTTTGAACTTGTACCCAATCAATAGCTTCAGGGGCAGCCAATAATTGAATACTTGCATTAGGCGCAGGCAAAGCCTCAGTATCCAACGATTGAATAACTCCTACCGGCAAATTAGGAGGTAAAAGAGTACTCGCAGGCGAAGTACTAAGAAGATCTCCAACAACCACTTGAGGATCTTTATCGAGAAAAGTTAATTGAGGACGATTTGTACCCATCCCAAGCAAAATGCCATGTCTTTCGACTCTTGTTACCCAAACACCTATTCGAGTTCCTGGAGAAGTAAGCAACCTCACTCGTGAAGTCTTCGGCGTAACGCTATTAATAATTCCCACTAAGCCCCCAGGTGCAACTACTGCACAACCTTGTTGAATTCCATCTAAAGAACCTTTGCCAAGTTGTAATTGTTGCCACCAGCCACGTGGATTACGGGAAATCACTGGCACCGAAACAAGATCCGATTTAGATGATGCCTGCAGTCCCAACATTGTTCTTAGCCTTGCATTATCCCTTTCAAGTAAATGCAATTTTGATTCTTGCTCAAGCTGATCTGCATTCTGTAGCCATACACGCTGAGCTGTCCCAGGCCAAAAGGGCCTACTTATTAATGCAAACACATCAGAAAAGACTGCACCTTTTGACCAACGAACAAAAAAAAGAAATCCAGCAAGAAAGAGCCAAGGCCAAGAGCGCAGTAAAAATCGCCAGCGAAAATTAACCAGAGAGGGTCCTCCCCGCATCTAATTCAATCCTTCCTTGCATTTCTTGCAAATTCTGGAGTATCTAAGACTCTTCTCAAACGCTTGAAATCTTCTAAGACTTGGCCGCACCCATTCACAACACAAAGCAAAGGATCTTCCGCAACGTGAGTAAAAATCCCAGTTTCATGACTAACAAGATCACTAATACCCCTAACAAGTGCACCTCCTCCAGCAAGCATGATCCCTCTATCAGCTATGTCTGCTGCTAATTCAGGCGGCGTTCGCTCCAAAGTACGCTTGACAGCCTCAACAATCTTGCTTAATGGCTCTGCCATCGCCTCTCTTAGATCACCAGCCTGAAGGTTTATAGATCGTGGTAGACCTGAAAGTAGGTGCAATCCTCTTACATCCATTGATTTCATATCGTACTCATTATCTGGGAATGCAGATCCAATGCGAATTTTGATTTCTTCTGCTGTGCGTTCTCCAACCACCAAATTATGAACCTTCTTTAAGTAAACACCAATTGCATCATTTATTTCATCACCTGCAACCCTCACTGATTCACTTAAAACTGTCCCTCCCAAGCTAAGAACAGCAACCTCAGTAGTTCCACCCCCAATATCAACAATCATCGTACCTATTGGTTCTGTAACAGGTAATGAGGCTCCTATAGCCGCTGCAACAGGTTCATCAATGAGATGAACTTCTCTGGCGCCAGCCATCCCTGCCTCACGCACAGCTCTACGTTCAACACCTGTAACTCCACTAGGAATTCCAACCACTAGTCGTGGTGAAATAATTCCTCTACCTTCATTGCATTTCTGAATAAAGCTTTTAAGCATCTGTTCAGCTGCATCAAAATCAGCAATAACTCCGTCTCTCAAAGGACGCACTGCACGAATATTGCCAGGCGTACGACCAAGCATCAATTTGGCGTCATCACCAACAGCCAATGGAACACCTTCTTCTAAGTCAAGAGCCACAACTGAAGGTTCTTGAAGAACAATCCCCTTCCCAGATACATAAATCAGGGTATTAGCTGTACCCAGATCAATACCTATATCGCGTGAAAATTTAAAACGGCTCAAAAACACAGTTTTTTTATCCAGATCGGCGAATCATAGAGGGCTTGAGCGAAGACTCATGTTACTTAGCAAGAAGAGTCTTGAACTCCTTGCATCCATTAAGTTCTAATTTGAAGCATTATTAAAGAACTCAAAGTTACAACGCACTAAATGGGAATAAATTCAATCACTCTTGTTGGCCGCGCTGGAAGAGATCCTGACGTTCGCTATTTCGAATCAGGAAGCGTGGTCGCAAACCTGACAATGGCCGTCAATCGCCGAGGACGCGATGAAGAGCCAGATTGGTTCAACCTTGAAATCTGGGGCAAACAAGCCCAAGTAGCAGCAGACTATGTCAAGAAAGGCTCTCTTTTAGGTATCACAGGTAGTTTCAAATTAGATAAATGGACCGACAGGACTACCGGAGAAGCTAGAAGTAAACCCGTTGTGAGAGTTGATCGGTTAGAGCTTCTTGGCTCTAGAAAAGACTCGGAAATCAATCAATACCAAGGAGAACGATCCAACGGAGGCAGAACAAGCGACGAAGAAATTCCTTTTTAAATTCCTTCACCTATTTTTAAACCTACGCCAAGTGCGTATTCCAAGCCAAAACAAAATAAATGATAAGCAAAGCACAATTAAAACCTTAATAACCTTAGAAACAGGTCCTATCCATACTTCTACATTGCTATAGCTTTCACCAAGTACTAAACCTGCTGAGGTAAGTAAAAGAGTCCAAATTAGGCTTCCGGCTGTAGTCCAAATCAAGAAAGGAACTAAGGGCATCAATTCAATGCCTGCCGGAACAGAAATCAGGGTTCTGATACCAGGGATTAAACGTCCCCAAAAAACCAATGCAGTGCCATAGCGATTGAACCAGCGACGACTTCTTGCTAAATCATCAGGACTAATGCCTATCCATCGACCATTCCTCTGCAACCAAAAACTCAACCTTTCTTCATTAACCATTCGACCAATTCCATACCATGGAAAGGCGCCCAAGACAGTCCCAATCAAACCAGCCAAAACAACAGGTAAAAACTGCAATTGTCCTTGATGAACATAAAAACCACCTAATGGCATAATTAATTCAGATGGAATAGGAGGAAATAAATTCTCCAGAAACATTGCAAACAAGATTGAAAGATAACCAATCCATTGATTAGTAGCTACAGCATTACCAATTAACTCAGGCAAGTTACTAACGAATTGAGTGATATCCATAAACTTCTAATTAAAAGGTTTCTTTAAAGTGAATTGCTTAATAACGGTAATGCTCTGCTTTATATGGACCATTTATAGGAACATTAAGATATTCAGCCTGTTCTAAAGTTAATTTGGTTAACTTGGCTCCAATTTTTGCTAAATGTAATCTTGCAACCATTTCATCTAATTCCTTTGGAAGAACATAAACTTTATTTGTATAATTATCTCCCTTAGTGAATAATTCAATTTGAGCTAAAACTTGATTAGTGAAAGAGTTGCTCATCACAAAGCTAGGGTGCCCCGTCGCACAACCTAAATTCACCAAACGTCCCTCAGCAAGTAATATTATTTTGTTTCCATTGGGTAAAAGAATATGATCTACCTGAGGCTTAATATTTTCCCACTTGTATTGCTTTAAAGAAGCCACATCAATCTCATTATCAAAGTGACCAATATTGCAAACAATAGCCTCATCTTTCATTCGAATTAAATGTTCATGTCTAATAACCTGAAAGTTTCCAGTTGCTGTAACAAAAATATCTACCTCTTCAACCACATCATCTAATCGAACGACCCTATATCCCTCCATAGATGCTTGCAGGGCACAAATTGGATCTATCTCTGCTACCAGGACAGTTGCTCCAAGTCCTCTTAAAGACTGAGCAGAACCTTTTCCAACATCTCCATACCCCATCACAAGAGCAACTTTCCCTGCAACCATCACATCAGTTGCACGCTTAATCCCATCAACTAAAGATTCACGACAACCATATAGGTTGTCAAACTTACTCTTAGTTACTGAGTCATTGACATTAATTGCTGGGCAAGGAAGTTCACCACTTTCTTGCATCTGATAAAGACGGGCAACCCCTGTGGTGGTTTCCTCAGTGACACCCTGAATTGCCTGCTTAACCCGAGAATAAAATGTTGAGTCTTCTGTCAATTTTTTACGAATAGAAGAAAAAAGAGCCGTTTCTTCCTCATTACTAGGGTTATCAAGTACTGATAGATCCTTCTCTGCTTTACTTCCCAAAATGACCAAACCGGTTGCATCACCACCGTCATCAAGAATCATATTTGGCGCTGCCCCATTCCCCCAATCCAAAATGTTGTGAGTGTATGACCAATATTCCTCAAGACTCTCACCTTTAACGGCAAAAACGGATATGCCTTGAGCTGCAATAGCAGATGCAGCATGATCTTGAGTAGAAAAAATATTGCATGAAGCCCAACGCACTTCTGCTCCCAAAGCAACCAGAGTCTCGATCAAAACACCTGTCTGAATTGTCATATGCAAACTACCTGCAATTCTTGCCCCACTAAGAGGCTTCTCTTGCCCATACTTAACTCTTAAAGCCATTAGACCTGGCATTTCTGTCTCGGCTATCTTCAATTCCTTACGGCCAAAATCCGCCAGGCTTATATCAGCCACAACGTAATCAGAAGAACTAGCCAAATTGATCGATGGAGAAGAAACTGAAACCATGGAAAAAAGCTCAGAACAACAAGAAAATAAAAAACGTTTGCTTGGCAGCATGTTTGCTGCTCGCTCTATAGCAAAACAATCTACAGATTCATGCTGGCTGCTGAAAGACTTAGAAGAAACAATCCAATTAGGAGAAATAGTCGCTCATACTATTACTGATTTGAAATTGCTACTACTACAAGGTCCCTTAGGCGCAGGTAAAACCTCTTTTGTTAAAGGTTTCGCGAGAGCTATAGGGATTGCTGAACCAATCACAAGTCCAACTTTCTCTTTGTCTCAGCACTATCCCTCAGGCACCCGACCGTTAATTCACGTAGATCTTTACCGGTTAGAAACTCAGAACGCAGCAAATGAGTTATTCCTCCAAGAAGAAGAGGAAGCAAAGACTCTGGGAGGAGTCCTTCTGGTGGAATGGCCCGAACGCTTAAGCATCCAACTTCCCGATGCTTGGAAAATACATTTACAACATCACGATGATGGAGGGAGATTAGCTCAACTATTTCCTCCTTCTATCCCAGATAAAAACTCTTCTACTTCTAACGTTGAAGGCTGAGGATCTATCGCTCCAGCTCCCTGACAAACCAGTGCTCCACAAGCAGCAGCAAACCTAATCATGCTCGTAATCCATTTTCCAGAAAGATTGGAATCTGCAGTTATCAAAAGTTGATTTAATAATCCCGCAGTAAAAGCATCTCCAGCGCCTGTTGTATCCATCACCAAACTTGGAGAAAGAGCGGCCATCTCTCCATCAAAGCCTCTTATTGTCCATTTCAATAAATTGGCTCCATCTGTCACAACAACATCTGGGTGCTTTGGTAAAGAACTTGAAATAACAAGCGGATCATCTGTTTTAAAAAAATACATTGCCTCCTCCTTTGCCAACTTGAGAAGGGATGCCTTCGTCAACAAGGGCTCTATTTCCTTAAGAACGTAATTAGTCGGACCACTATCAAATGCACTGTTTACATCCCAAAACATTGGACGCCAATTAACATCTAAAGCAACAGAAATTCCTCTTTGCATCGCTTGATCAACACTCCATAACAAAGTCTCAGAAGACATATGATTCGCAAGAGGAATTGTTCCAACTAACAGCCAACTAGCATTTTGTTGAAGATAAGGCCAAGCATCTTGTAATGGGTTTAAAGCAAATGCCTGATCTGCAAAACCTTGTCCCTTATCACCAGAAAAGCCTTGAAAAAATCGCTCTCCATTTTCTGAACGATTAATTAAAACAACACGACTAGGTCTGACGTGATCAATTTGGACGCCAGACACATTGACTCCAGATTCCTCCAGCAATGCTTTAAAGCTTATCCCTATCGCATCATTACCTAGCCGACCACAAAAAGCGACAGACGTTCCCAGTTTGGCCAAACCACAAGCCACATTCGCGGGAGCGCCTCCTAAGCGATCCTCAACAGGATTATCCCTTAAAGGGTCTCCACCTAAAGGGCCTAGACGATCGAGCAGAGCCTCTCCGATACAAATAACTTGAGGAGGCAACAGAGCATTGGCATTGGCATTGGCATTGGCATTGGCATTGGCATTGGCATTGGCATTGGAAATGCTCATTAAAATGGGCTCAATTGCTTGCTTTATATTGGCTTTCAGTTAACGAGTATTTTTTTTTCTTTATCTAAATATTTATTCAAAGCTTTAATCATCTTTGCATTTGCAGCTGGAAATGGATACTGATGAAGGTTGCTCGGTTTAACCCATAAACATTTTTGACTTGCAAGAGGTTGCGGATCACCACCTAAGAATTGACATATATGAACAATAAAGCTCAACTTTTTATGGCTATATGAATGTTCAAAAGAAATTAAATGTTCTCCGGCTTGAACATCAATAGCCAACTCCTCTTTCAACTCTCTTTCGATCGTCTTCTTAATACATTCATCTAATTCCTGCTTCCCACCAGGGAATTCCCACATTCCGCCTAATAAGCCCTTATCTAATCTTTGATCTATGAGAATTTCTCCTTCCCTATTAAAAACAATTCCTATACCTATAGTCTGGACAGATAATGCTTTAGTTCGATCTTTCACTGGATAGGAAGTTGGCTTTTTTATAGAATAGGCAAAACAATAATCACGCCAAGGGCAAATACAACAATTTGGACTAGTCGGAGTACATATCAATGCTCCTATATCCATTAATGCTTGATTGAAATCTCTTGGGCAATTTAAATCCAGCAACTCTTCACTAAAGTGCCATAATTTTGCAAGAGAGTGCTTGTCCTCTTTAGAGATTCCTATTAATCTTGCCAAGACCCTTTTTACATTGCCGTCTAATACAGGCTTAGGAATATCAAAAGCTGTAGAAATAATGCTGCCAGCAGTTGTGCGACCTATCCCAGGCAAGCTCATCCAAATATCTATTCCTTTAGGCCACAGCTCAGGATCTGAGGAATCATCGGAATCTATAAATTGCATCAACCTCTGAGAAGACTCATGAATTCGCCTTGCTCTTGAGTAATAACCAAGACCTTGCCACAACAACAACACATCTTGGAGGGATGAATCTGCTAATTGATTAAGTGTTGGAAATTTCTCCATCCACCTTACCCAAAAAGGCAAAACTACATTTAATTGTGTTTGTTGAAGCATCACTTCAGCAATCCAAACACCATAAGGACAAATTGCCTCACCTGGATTTAGCCTCCTGCTATCAGCTTTCACCTTCCAAGGAATATTGTGACGGCCATTTTCTTCAAACCAAGAAAGAAGTAAGTTGCGCAAAAGATGAATTTGAGGAGGTGCTAAAGAAACTCCTAAAGAAAAATCACTACTACCTCTTATCATCATCCCAAATCGTTATCAAAAAGAGAGGTAAACCCATGACAAATTAATTATCTATGAATCCTGATTTACTTGAAAGTCAAAATAATATTTGGCGCTGGCAAGCTCTCAACATCAGCTGGAATAGTAAAGGTCAACTCCAAGAAACTACACCTGCCATAGTTCTTATACACGGATTTGGAGCTTGCAAAGAACACTGGAGACATAATCAACCTCTCTTGGCGACGAAAACCATTTGCTACGCATTAGACCTTATTGGATTTGGCAAGAGCAGCCAACCGAAAGCAAAACTACAAGGTGATACTTCAAATGATGGAGAATTTCAGTATGGGTTTGATGCATGGGCATCACAAGTGGCTGCATTCTGCAATGAAGTAGTCAAGCAACCAGTGATTCTTGTAGGGAACTCAATTGGAGGAGTTATTGCTTTAAAAGCCTCTCAATTACTTTCAGAAAATTGCACCAGTGTTGTGCTGATTGACTGTGCTCAAAGGACTATGGACGACAAACGTTTACATGAGCAACCCTACTGGATGCAATGGACTCGTCCATGGTTAAAAGCACTGGTTAGACAACGCTGGCTAAGCACAAGTCTTTTCAAAAATGCTGCAAATGTTTCTGTAATACGACGAGTGCTTATGCAAGCGTATCCAAGCGGACGCAATATAGATCAAGAGCTAATAAGTTTATTACAAGAACCAAGTAAAAGAGAAGGTGCATCGGAGGCCTTTAGAGGTTTTATCAATATTTTTGATGACTACCTTGCGACTGAATTATTGCAAGATTTAAAAACTCCCGTTTATATGATCTGGGGAGAAAAAGATCCTTGGGAACCAGTTAATGAAGCAAAAAATTGGCTTTCACACTTTCAATGTGTTCGTTCTCTTGAAATCATTAAAGGGACTGGTCATTGTCCTCATGATGAAGAGCCAGAGAAAGTGAATCAAATTCTTTTAGGAATAATTCAACAAGCCACATAAGCCTCAAC
>QCFO01000022.1 GCA_003280225.1 Prochlorococcus sp. AG-363-K07
AAGTGCTCAAATTGCACTTAATCCCTTCTGGGATTCTTTATCCAGATACCATTTGTCTCATTGGTTCAGGCACTGTTGTTGACCCTCAAGTGATGCTTAAAGAAATAGATATGCTTTTAGAAAATGATATTGACATTTCAGGGCTTCAACTATCTTCCACAGCCCACGTAACCATGCCCTATCACCGATTGCTTGACAAAGCAATGGAAAGTCGCAGAGGTTCTCAGAAGATAGGAACTACAGGTAGAGGTATTGGTCCAACATACGCTGACAAATCTCAGCGGAGTGGGATAAGGGTTATAGATCTTCTCAATGAAGATCGGCTCCGTGAAAGACTTAAAGCCCCTCTTAACGAGAAGAACGATCTTCTTCAAAAGCTTTATGAGGTACCCCCTTTAGATCCAGAAGAAATTCTCCAAGAATATTTAGCTTATGGCAGACGACTTGGCCCTCATGTAGTCGAATCCAACCGTGCTATTCATCAAGCTGCACGGAATAGAAAAAATATTCTTTTTGAAGGAGCCCAGGGAACTCTGCTAGATCTTGATCACGGTACATATCCATTCGTGACTTCCTCTAACCCCGTCTCTGGGGGAGCTTGTATAGGAGCAGGAGTCGGACCGACTCTGATCGATAGGGTTATTGGAGTTGCCAAGGCTTATACAACTCGTGTGGGAGAAGGTCCATTTCCAACAGAACTAAAAGGGAATCTAAATGATCAACTTTGTGATAGAGGAGGTGAATTTGGTACCACAACAGGGCGTAGAAGAAGATGTGGATGGTTTGACGGAGTTATTGGTCGATATGCAGTAGAAGTAAATGGTCTTGATTGCCTAGCAATTACAAAGCTTGATGTCCTTGATGAACTTAATGAAATCAATATTTGCGTTGCTTACGAGTTAGATGGAAACAAAATCGAGCATTTCCCAAGTTCAGCAGAGGATTTTGCAAAATGCAAACCAATTTTTAAAACACTTCCTGGCTGGAAGCGATCAACAGCTGGTTGCAGACGATTAGAAGACTTACCTCCAACTGCTATGAATTATCTGCGTTTCTTAGCAGAACTTATGGAAGTACCTATCGCAATCGTGTCTTTAGGAGCCAGTCGAGATCAAACAATTGTGGTAGAGGACCCAATACACGGGCCCAAAAGAGCCTTGTTGAAGCAATAAGACTTTTATTATTTCTTCTCAACAAGTACAACTTTTAAATAGTATCTCTATGTCAAACAATTCAACCCATAGCAGCAAGGAATTTGATGTAGTTGGAATTGGAAATGCAATAGTCGACGTACTCGTCAAAGTTGAAGATTCATTCCTAGAAATGAATTCTCTTGTAAAAGGTAGCATGACACTAATAAATGAAAATGATGCAGAAAGACTCTACCAATCTATTGGTTCAACAACCGAAACATCAGGAGGTTCAGCTGCAAATACCTTGGCAGCACTTTCTCAATTAGGTAGTAAGTCTGGCTTTATTGGGAGGGTTAAAGATGACAAGCTAGGAGAAATATTCATGAAAGATATTCGCTCTGCAGGAGCTTACTTCGAAACACAACCAATAACAACAGGTCCTTCAACAGCTCGATGCATAGTCTTTATAACTCCAGATGCGCAACGGACAATGTGTACTTATCTAGGTGCATCTGTTTTAATTGCTCCCGAAAGTATTGATCTTTCAATCGCAAGCAAAACAAAAGTATTATATTTAGAAGGTTATCTTTGGGATGATATTGAGGCAAAGAATACATTTATTGCAGCAGCAAAGTTATGCAAAGATTCTGGAGGAGAAGTTGCTCTATCACTATCAGATTCATTTTGTGTCAATAGACATAGAGAAAGCTTTAAAGACCTAGTAGAACATCATATAGACATTCTCTTTGCTAATGAAAGCGAACTTCTATCACTTTATGAATCCGAGAAAATAAATATAGCCTTAGAGAAAGTCAGTAATTCTTGCAAAATAATAGCATTAACAATGGGAGAGAATGGTTCAATTATTAAATCAGGGGAGGAGGCATGGACAATAAACCCTTATACATTTGGTTCGATAATTGATACAACTGGAGCAGGTGATTTATATGCAGGCGGTTTTCTCTATGGATATACAAATAACCGAGCACTAAAAGAGTGTGGCGAGATTGGATCTATTTGTGCAGGGCAAATAGTTACCCGTATCGGATCAAGGTCAGAAGGTTCACTAAAATCAGTAATAAACAGGCATATAATCTAATGAGGCAGGAGTCCTACAACATCATGAACCCACTGTCTATATTTTTCATCAGACGAAACCTTCCAAAATATAATTTCAGGAATCTGATAAGAATGAAATTCTTTAATAGTTTCAATCAAAATATCAATTTTAGAGAATGTCGTTTTGATAATAAGTTGAACTTCCATCCCATCCGCCAAGGTGTCCTCCCACCAAAACAAACTTTTTATTTCCTTGAAGCTTATACAAGCAACAATCTTTCTTCTCAAAATTTCTTTCGCCAAGCACTCAGCCGAGCTAATACTGGCCTCAGTTGTCAGCACAATGCATAATTCGTTTTCGGAACGTAATTCATTCATTTAAATCTAGAAAGAGTCGGAATTTTAAAACTAGTTGATTTTGTAATTAGATCTATTAATTCTTCAATAGTTTCAATGGTCTCCACCCCTTTAAAAGCGGGAGGGCGAGAAATCAACCAAAGACGGATATTTTCCTTGGCACATAATTCTGTCCAGAATTTTTGGGTTTTACCCCCAGACTCTCTGCAGAGGACATCAGTAATTCCCCATCTTCGACAAATTGCATATTCGTATCCACCAGTTTCAGAGCCTTGTAATGGTTGCAATATAGCTAGATGGCTTTCTGGGATACCAGAGCTCAAAGCCTGCCTAATACTCCCTGGGAATGGCAAAACCCTTGCAAAAACATTTGCACCTGCGTCTCTAGCAGAAACAACTGCTTCGGAAAGGTATCTAGCACCAATAGCCATTAAAACATTCCTACCCTTAATTAAAAATTTTGAAAAATGAGACGACTCAGAAATCACATTCGCCCCAGAGGAATCTTCAATTGGCCTTTCGAAACGAATTAAAGGTTGTTGAAGTTCTTGGCAAGCTTTTATCAGATTCGAACTAATTTCTATTGCAAAAGGATGGGTTGCATCCACAACCAAATCAAAAGCGTCTGGAGAGAAAATGGGTCGCTTTAGCAGCTCTCTAATTCCTTCAACCCCATCCAGCGGTCCAATTAGAATTACAACTGATTCCATCTCGAGATATGGGATTGAAGCATGACTGGAAACAACACTGACAGCCACTTGCCATCCCTGCTCAAGGAAGGCCCCTGCAACCAAAGGTCCTTCACCTGTCCCTCCCAGTAGCCACACACGCCTCTGGCGGTTTTTTCGAGATTGCATCAAGATAGCGCTCAATACAAGGAGATGAAATGAACCACTGTGTACTTGAAGTTCAGGTTAAGCAAGCTCCAACCCTGCGCTATACACAAGACAAAAAAATACCCATTGCGGAAATGGAAGTCATTTTCGAAAGTCTTAAAGCAGATGATCCACCTAGTGAAATGAAGGTAGTTGGGTGGGGAAACATGGCTCAAGATCTTCAAAATCAAGTAAAGACAGGGCAAAAATTAATTTTGGAGGGTCGACTTCGTATGAATACAGTTCCGCGTCAAGATGGAACTAAGGAAAAAAGAGCTGAGCTAACAGTATCTAAAGTGCACCAAAGTTCTGGTCCAACTCCCACAGAGTCCTCCGAATCAACTTATAAAAGTTCAAATCCAATAGCCAATCCTTCTCAAGGGAATCAGACAGAAGAACTTTCTTCTACATCTTCCCCATTAAAAATCAATGAAGAAGGCTCTGACTGGAATAGTTCGCCTCTAGTTCCAGACACTGATGATATTCCATTTTAAATTGACTTCCAAATCAAGTTTGTTCATCAAGTTCGTCATTAGCTCTTGTCAAGAGTTGTCCCAACTCTCTTTCCAAATCAGCCAAATCCGCACGCAAGTCAGGCCAATTGCCTCGATCAATCTGCTCCAAAAGCCAGGCTCTATCTTTTTCTAACCTTGCAATTAGAGCAGCAAGGTCTTTAGCTTTCGTATTAAGCAAGCCCATTAATTTAACTGGATAACAAACCAACATGTTGCCCAAAGGGCGAAAATGACACTCATGAAGCAACTTTTTTCTCCCGCCAACTTAATTACCGTTACGGGGGCAGTCCTAACAGTAATAGGTGGATTGGCTTACGTAACAGGAGCAGCAAACCTTAGCGTCCCAACTCTTTTTTATGGCTTTCCAATTTTCCTTGCGGGTCTCGCCCTAAAAAGCTCAGAGTTAGCACCCACAAACCTTATCCCATCAGCAGGTGAAATCTCAGCACTGAAAGCAAATAGTCCGGAAGAACTAGCAAAGCTATTAAAGGATGTAACCAGATGGCGGTATGGGCAAAATGCACACCTTGAGTCTTCTCTCAAAGCCCTGAAACTCTGGGATGACATGAAGCCACCACAATTATTAGAAATAGAAGAACTCGCCTCAGAGTCCGGATATGGTATCCGCCTTAGATTTCAACTTGGCGGAGTAGAACTTTCTAGATGGCAAGAAAAGCAAGAGCGACTAGGTAGATTCTTTACGTCGGGAATGCAGGCAGAGTTAATTTCAATAAGTGAGAAGGAAATAGATCTTATTCTCGTACCCCAAAAAGTCGAGAGCGGCTAATAAAAAATAATAGCTTTAGACAACAAACTAATGTGATTCAAAGTGGGAAAAATTCATCTCAACAACCCAACAAAAAACACAAAAGAAGATGACTCCTTAAGAGTATCAGTTCTTAGCGAAGCTCTTCCTTACATCCAGCGATTTGCCGGGAAAAGAATTGTCATTAAATATGGAGGAGCTGCGATGGTTAATAATGAATTAAAAGAAGCTGTCTTTAGGGATATTGCTTTACTCTCAAGCGTTGGGGTACAACTAGTTGTTGTTCATGGAGGTGGACCTGAAATTAATCAATGGCTCAAAAAACTTGGCATTAGTACGCAGTTTCGTGATGGTTTAAGAGTTACAAATGCCGAAACAATGGACGTAGTTGAAATGGTACTTATTGGACGAGTAAATAAACAAATTGTCAATGGTATCAATAGACTGGGATCGCAGGCTGTTGGCCTAAGCGGAATAGATGGAAATTTAATCCAAGCACGTCCTTGGGGTAATGGAAGCCATGGATTAGTAGGAGATGTATCAAATGTAAATACTGATGTCCTCGAACCTCTTCTTTTAAAAGGTTATGTTCCAGTAATTTCTAGTGTTGCTTCAACAGAAAATGGCCGTTCCCATAATATCAATGCAGATACAGTTGCTGGAGAGCTGGCAGCTTCAATGAAAGCAGAAAAGCTTATTCTATTAACAGATACTCCTGGGATTTTGAGAGAAAGAGATGACTACTCTTCGCTAATAAGAAACATAGGACTCAACCAAGCAAAGGAACTGATAGATAAAGGTATTGTCAATGGTGGAATGACACCAAAAACCACCTGTTGCATAAGGGCTATATCTAAAGGCGTCTCAGCTGCTCACATAATTGATGGGCGGATACCACATGCTCTCCTTTTGGAAGTCTTTACTGACTCAGGAATAGGAACTATGGTTGTTAATGAGAACTAAAAATGGACTCAGCCCTAGCCCTAGCTGAGGCTGCCATAGAGAAAGGGGAATATGAGCTTTGCCTTAAGAATCTAGGAAATTTAATCCAAAGTTATTCAATTAATACCGACGAAGGGGCCAAAATCAGAATGATGATGATTACTGCATACATGGGAAAGGGAGAAGATGACAAGGCAAAGTCAATGTGTAGGAAATTAACCCGCTGCAAAAATACTGAACAGCGTCAGATTGCGAAGCAGCTTTTATCTGTTCTTGACTCTCCGAAACTTGAAAGACCAGAGAATTGGTCAATTAAACTTCCAGTAATAGAATTTAATAGCACTGAAAATAGTAATTTTTATAGCAAGGGGAAAAAGAAAATGAAAAAAGAAACTATATATATACCTCCTACAGGGCCAACCAAAAATCTGGGTATAGGATTCTCAATATTAGTATTTATAACTTTAACATTTTTAACTATCCTATTAAGTGGTTGTGTAAAAATTAGGACGGAATTAAATTTCCCAGCACAGGATCGTGTGCAGCTGAATGTGACAATCAAAAATTCATCCAAAAAACTTCTTTCATGGCAAACGAAATTTCAGAATTCTCTTCAATCATTATATCCAAAAATAACTCATATAACATCAACCAATGGGAAGCAAATAATAAGAACAAGAATTCTAAAATCTTCAGATGCAAATGAAATGCTTCAGAAGATTTCCTATATGGCAGCAGAATCTGCAGGAATCGACCTAGCAGCACCCCAGCTTTCATTAAAAGAGAAAAATTGGCTCATTGGCGTAAAACAAGATATCAAGTTAGAAATAGACTTAAAAGATCTCCCTGAAATTCCTGGATTAAAACTCGAATTACTATTTAACTCTAAAAATCTTCGAGATGTTAAAAGCTCTCCATTGCAAATTAATCAGTCTAAGGAGCACTCACTATGGGAAATCAAGGAAGGGAAGTTGAATTTCATCCAATTTCATCAATGGAAATGGAGTCCTCTCGGGGTAGGAATATTAGTAATAATTATTGCTTTAGGACTGACAATAACTCTTCAAAAATTACGACTCGATATGGGATTTGGTTACCCAGAACTTCCACCATAAAATAAAACATAAATCTCACTTATCAAATCAAAGCTGTAATGGATCAGGGTCTACAGAAAGATTTACCCCACGAGGTATTCCACTCCATAAATCAAAGCCTTCTGCAAATGGCAAAGTGCTTCCTTCTGGTCCATGAAGTAGAAGCTGCCATCTAGACCTCCCAGCAATTCTTGCAATTAAAGAAGGTGCTGGTCCCAACACTGACCAGCCCTGCGTAATACAAAGAGGTTTAATCCTCTCAGCTAAAGCTGCTGCTGCAGTAGCAGTACAAGACGCAGATTCTCCTGATAATCGAAGTAAACACGCTCTACTAAATGGTACTAAACTCGCCTCTTTTCTTAGTAATGACTCTTTTCTTAAAAACTCCTCATATCTTCCATCCACTAAATGCTTAATAACTGGATGTTCAGGACAATAGGTCTGAACAATTAACTTCCCAGGTCTTTCCCCCCGACCTGCGCGGCCAGCTAATTGCATCAAAAGCTGAAGACTCTGCTCTTTGGCAAATAAATCAGGCCTATGCAATAAGCCATCTGCTGCTAATACCGCCGCCAAAGTAACTCTTGGCAAATCCATACCTTTGGCGAGCATTTGAGTACCCACAAGTACATCAGCTTCACCAGAAGCAAATCTTTCTAAAAGTTTTCGATGACCATCACGTCCTCGAGTGGTGTCTCTATCAAAACGAAGCAACTTCACACCTTCTAATTCCTTTGTTAAGTAATCCATAACTCTTTGAGTGCCTGCGCCAAATGGCTTAAAAGCATTAGAACCACATTCAGAACAATGTGTCCCAACATTGGATCGATAATCACACCAGTGACATCTCAACCACTCTCTTCCATCCCCATCTCTATGAACAGTTAAAGCCACATCACAGTTTGGACATTCAACAACCTCTCCACAACTTCTGCAGCTCAAAAAACTGCTAAACCCTCTTCTTGGAACTAATACAACCGCCTGTTCACCGGCTTCGGGCAACCCAGCGAGATGTTGCATTAATGTCCTACTAATTAAGCCTCGATTTCCACAAGACAATTCTTGACGCATATCAATTACAGAAACACCAGGAAGCGGATTATTTGAGATTCGATGCTCCAAGCGAGCTAAAGCTATAGATCCCTTGGGAGAAAGTTCTTTCCAAGTCGACAATGATGGGGTAGCACTTCCCAATACAACTCTTGCACCTGTTTTTACTGCTCGACTAAACGCAATTTCTCTAGCGTGATAACAAGGCATAGGTGACTCTTGCTTATAAGAACTATCATGTTCTTCATCTAAAACAATCAATCCCAACGTAGAGAGTGGGAGGAAGACTGCAGATCGTGTTCCTATTAATAAAAGTGGTTCTTTAGTAGCAAGGATTTCCCGCCAAGTCCTTACTCTTTCAGCATCAGAACAACCGCTATGATATTCATGAACTCTAGGGCCAAAACGCTTTTTAAAACGATCAACTAATTGAGGTATTAAACCTATTTCTGGAGTAAGGATTAGACAACTTTTACCCAAGGCTAATTCCTTAGAGGCAATATGCATATAAACCTCTGTTTTCCCAGAGCCAGTAACCCCCCAAATCAACAATTTATCGCCTGGATTTAAGTCTCCATAAGTGGTAACAGCATCCAATTGTTCACAAGTAAGCTGGCTTGGATTTTCCAACTTCAGAGAAGAGCAAGTCAAAGGCTTATCTTTCTTGTCATAATCAAGATCTTTTTTACGTTTTTCCCGATTAGCAAAACCTTGTGCAATCAGGTTTTGAAGAATGACAGATGAAAATCCAGACTTATAAATATTTTTTTGCCAGAGACCGCCTCCAGAATTTTTCAGAAGTTCAATTAACTCTGCTTGTCTCCTAGTTAGCAAATTCTCATCAAAAGAAATATCCACCAAATAAACCCACCAAAGATCCTGCAAAGACTGCTTGCGCAAGTTTCTTTGTCCAAGCCACCCTGGGGGCAAAGCCGCTTTAAGCATTCTAAATGGACTGATATGACAACTAACAGCAACCTCTTCTAACCAGAGACGCCATTCTTTATCAACTGCTGCCTTCTGAATTAATTCGTCCACTCCAGAAAGAACTTTTCTTTCAAAAGTCTCATCCTTGTTCAAATAATTTATTGATTTAGAAGTTCTTCTGGCAATCACCAAGCCATTCATTGGTCTTCCTCTCAAGTGAACCCTTACTAAATCTCCAAGATCTAGTCCTAAACCACGATTGTCCGCATAGGTAAATTCACGGCCTTCTTTCCCAACAGGCAGCCAAATATCAACCTCTACATGAGGTAGTTCAAAATCAATACTTGCAGAGGTCACAAGTTTTTTTTAACATTAGGTTGTTGGACAGCCCAATGGCTGTTGTCGGAACAAGCAGAGTTCCGTCCAGTGGGAAGACAAGAAGCACAATCTCTGAGGTTCCCTCATCCTTGATTGGCCTGTCTGAGAAAGCCCCTGACAGCCCTGCCACATTCCACATCTTTTCTTTAACAGCATCCACATCTAACAACAAGCATTATTTTCATCTGATCGAATACAAATAGGATCATCTAACTCTTCGGAGATAGCTTGGTCATTCTCCTTTCTCGGTTAATTGAATCGTCAACTGTTTGTTTTTAGATTATATCCCTATCCCTGCATTGTTAATTTCTGCAGAGATGATAATTCAATTAGCACCTCCACTCTTCTGTTAGTTCGCGAGATTTGAAATGAGCCAAGCCCCTGCAAAAACAAACACACCAACATCCGAACCTAAATCAGCTGGGGAGGCTCCAAAAGTGTCTACCCTCGACTTAAAAGCCAAAACAAAACCCAAAGCCAAGGCAAAAAAAACCAAGGCATCAAAAAGAAAAACTAGTTCTGTCAAAAAAACTAGTTCTGTGAAGAAGTCTTCTCCTCCAAAAAAAGAGATTAAATCAAAATCAAAAAGTGTTCCTTCTACAGATCAATCACTTGATTTGGCTGCAGACAAACTTTTGGCCGAAGCCTCTAATAACAACGTTAGTGAACAAGTTTCGACAGATTTTCTTTCTGTTACAGCCAGTTCACTTAGTGATCAAGAAGCAAGAGCGAGGGCGCTAGCAAGTATCAAAATTGGTCCGAAAGGTGTCTATACAGAAGACTCTATTAGAGTTTACCTGCAAGAAATTGGTCGTATCAGACTCCTAAGACCTGATGAAGAAATAGAACTAGCTCGCAAAATTGCAGACCTACTTCAACTTGAAGAACTTGCTGCACAATTTGAGAGTGAAAACGAACATTTCCCAACTACAAAGGAATGGGCAGCACTTGTAGGAATGCCACTGGTTAAGTTCAGGCGGAGGCTAATGCTTGGGCGAAGAGCAAAAGAAAAAATGGTTCAGTCAAACCTTCGTCTAGTTGTTTCTATAGCCAAGAAATATATGAATAGAGGACTTTCATTCCAAGATCTAATTCAAGAAGGAAGTCTTGGATTAATAAGAGCAGCTGAAAAGTTTGATCATGAAAAAGGCTATAAATTTTCTACGTATGCAACTTGGTGGATCAGACAAGCGATAACAAGAGCTATTGCTGATCAAAGTCGCACTATTCGGCTCCCTGTTCATCTATATGAAACCATATCTCGAATAAAGAAAACCACCAAAGTTCTCAGTCAAGAGTTTGGTCGCAAACCAACGGAGGAAGAAATTGCCGAGAGCATGGAAATGACTATAGAAAAACTTAGATTTATAGCTAAAAGTGCGCAATTACCCATCTCTCTTGAAACCCCTATTGGTAAGGAAGAGGATTCTCGCCTAGGAGACTTTATAGAGGCAGATATTGAGAATCCTGAGCAAGATGTAGCCAAAAATCTCCTCAGAGAAGATCTTGAAGGTGTACTAGCGACATTAAGTCCAAGAGAAAGAGATGTACTTCGACTTCGATATGGCCTCGATGATGGGCGCATGAAAACTCTAGAAGAGATCGGTCAAATTTTTGATGTCACTAGAGAACGTATTCGACAGATTGAAGCCAAAGCTCTTAGAAAGCTTAGGCATCCAAATCGCAATGGAGTACTAAAGGAATATATAAAATAAGCACGTCGACAGAAGCTTTAATTTCTTCAAGTGAACGCAATATACATTGATGAGAAACTCAACTGAAAATTCAATTTCTCTGTTGAAGTATCAATATTCTCATCTTATTGAAGAAGAGAAATTGTCCATTATGGTACTTCCCCTGGCATAGGAGCTTGATTCACTCATCCGGTTCAAAACCTTTAACAAGCATAAAACTAATAACGGATTGTCAGTCTTAACGATTTTGGGAACGTCACCTGTCTAATCTAATCAGGTGCGAATAATCATCAATGTCTCTAGACCAACTGCGCATCGCCTCTCGCCGAAGCCAGCTGGCCATGGTCCAGACTACTTGGGTTAAGCAAGAGCTAGAAAAGAGTCACCCAGAGCTTGCGATCTCTGTTGAAGCCATGGCTACACAAGGAGACAAAATCCTCGATGTAGCACTAGCAAAAATTGGAGACAAAGGCCTTTTTACAAAAGAGCTGGAAGCCCAAATGCTTGTAGGTAGGGCAGATATAGCAGTTCATTCCCTCAAGGATCTACCAACCAATCTTCCTGAGGGACTGATTCTGGGCTGTATAACAAAACGCGAAGACCCAGCAGATGCCCTCGTTGTAAACAAAAAAAATTCTGGCCACAAATTAGAAACTCTGCCAGCAGGTTCTGTTGTAGGAACTAGTTCGCTGAGGAGACTTGCACAACTTCGTCATCACTATCCAGAGTTGATTTTTAAAGATGTAAGAGGAAATGTTTTAACCAGACTTGAGAAATTAGACTCAGAAGAATATGACTGCTTAATACTTGCTGCAGCAGGTCTCACAAGACTTGGGTATTCAGATCGAATACATCAATTAATACCTAGTGATATTTCTCTACATGCAGTAGGCCAAGGAGCACTTGGAATTGAATGCGTTGCAGACAAACCTGAAGTCATTCAAATCATCAAAAGTCTGGAGCACATTGAAAGTTCGCAAAGATGCCTAGCAGAAAGATCATTTTTAAGAGAATTAGAAGGAGGTTGCCAGGTCCCCATTGGAGTCAATAGCAAAATCGAATCTGAGGATCTAATCCTGACAGGAATGGTTGCAAGCCTAGATGGGAAGAGATTAATCAGAAACGAAAAAAGAGGCCCAGCAAACAAACCAGAATCAATTGGTATAGATCTAGCAAATGCACTAAAAGGCCAAGGTGCAGAAGAGATCCTCAATGAAATCTTTGACGAGATGAGGCCTGAGGCATAGAGGAATACATTTTAAAAAGGAAAAGAAATAGCTTTTCAAAACCTTTTCTTTTCCTTTTTAAATATTTTTTATTTTTTAATTTAAATAAAACATCAAAACTCTATTTCAATTCACAATCTTTGGCGATATCTCCGCAAGGTAACGGGCCTCGCAAGACTTGATTATTTCAACTGCTTTTTCAACATCAAAGAAACCATTAACCCTACACGTACCAGGCTTTTTTAAATCCTTATAATGCTCCCAATAATATGTCGTCTCTTTCTTCCAGTGAGCACCTAACTGCTCAAAACTAGTAATATGGTCCATTCTCTTATCATCAGCCAAGACAGCAATCACCTTATCATCAACTTCTCCTCCATCATCAAAAGTCATTATTCCAATCACTCTTGCTTCAACAATGGATCCTGGGATGAGTGGCTCAGTTACACCAACAATCTCTATATCTAATGGATCACCATCCTCATCCCAAGTTCTAGGTATACAGCCATAAGCAAATGGATAAGCTAAGGAAGAGTAACCAACCCGATCAAGTTTCAAATGACCAGTTTCAGTAATCAATTCATATTTGTTGAGTGTATTGGAATTGAGCTCAACAATAGTGTTCAACCGCAATTCAGTTTCATTAGCGAAGGCGGGCAAAACATGCAACAAATTGGGCATGCTTAGGCTTGGGGCCTGATCAATGTTGGCCATTAATTTAAAAAGTCCAAGCAGAGCATATTACGAGGTCCCTTTAAGCATTCGCAACTTTCCCCTCAGGTAATTCAAGAAAGGTGAACTTGAAAGAGGTTTACCCGTGACTTTCTTGACTAACTCCTCTGCGTTCATTTTTCTTCCATGTAAATGAACTGCCTTCCTTAACCAAGCGAGTAACTTGGATTCCTGCCCGAAGCGAATACAGAAATCAATTGAATCATGATTGCCTTCTGGTGAGTCGAGTTCACGTTGCATAGCCTCTGATAACTGAGCGCTAATCAAATGGCCAATCAAGTATGAAGGGAAATAGCCAAACTGTCCCTCACTCCAATGGACATCCTGCAAACACCCTTCAGAGTCATTTTTAGGGGATATCCCAAGTAGATCTTTATATCTTCTATTCCATTCTCCTGGCAAAGCATCAACCTCTAAACCACCCTCTAATAAAGCAATCTCTAAATCAGTACGTATCAAAATATGAAGTCCATAACTAAGTTCATCTGCCTCAACACGGTTCCAGCCTGGCGTCAGAGGGTTCATCGATTTCCAGAGGTCAAAGCCTGACTGCAAAGGAGCACCCTGTTTTACAAAATGAGGCCAAAATCTCTCTGCAAAAGCACGGCTGCGAGCAACTCTATTCTCCCAAAATAATGATTGACTCTCATGAAGCCCCATAGAGGTTGCCTGCCCAACAGGCCAAGCAAACCATTGATGACTTTGAACAGGTAGTCCCTGTTCATACAAGGAATGTCCCCACTCATGAGCAGTTGCCAAAAAGCAAGACAGAGGTTGCCCTTGAACAACTCGAGTAGTTAATCGGAAATCTTTGGGCCCAAGCGTGATCGAGAATGGATGAGGAGAAGAAGATATACATGTCAAAGCCACATCTCTCCCCCAATCACTCATTAACTGATCACAGAGAATTTTCTGAGAATTCTCATCAAGATCCCATTTCAAAAGATCAGGTCTCTTCCATCCATTAACTTCATCAAGTAATTGTGGGAGAGTTTCTCTAAGCGGAGTGAATAATTCCTGTAAGCGATGGATACTTAAATCAGGCTCAAATGGCTGAGCCAGCGTTTCCCAACAACTTCTTGGTTCATTTAGTTGTCTAGCCTGCTCCTGGCGAAGGCCAATGAGTTTTTTTAACGCAGGAGAAAAACACTGAAAATCGGCCTTGGCGCGAGCGGTTTGCCATAAGCTATATCCCTCTGCTTTTGCAGTGGCAAGCATGATGACCAATTTAGGATCAAGACTCTGCTGACGTTTAAAGTCCTGTTCTAAGAGCTCTATATTTCTTTTTCTCTCTTCAAACTCTGTCTCACTAAGATTTTGCGATTCAATAACTTCATTTGTCTCAAATTTGGCTTCACAAATCAAGTCTTGAAATTCCTTACTGCTCTGCCTTGCATGCAATTGCCGAGCAAGCAAAGCCAATTGCTCCGCTCTCCAGGGAGCAGATAGGGTTGGCATAGTAGTGTTTTGGTCCCAATAAAGGGTGCTTTGAATAGAACCTAATAACTGGGTCTCATGCAAATAGTCACCCAATCGACTCCAAGCGCTCGCAGGCAAATACTGGATCCATCACTAGGGAAAGAATATACAAAAACCCACAAAAAGCCCACTACCTATAATGAGATGCGAACGTTCAAAATCCAAATCAAAATATTTAAATTTTTTGGAGTAAACCTTTTTTATCAGTCCGTTGCTTTAACTCTAAAGCCATTGCATAACTAAAGAGATTGATGGTTATTAAAAAAATGGACCAAATCCTTTCTGAACTCAAAGTAAAAACAGATGGTCAAGGTTTTATAAATATTACCCATACAATCAACAAATGGATCAAAGACAAAAAACTAAAGACAGGAATTCTATCCTTATCTACAAAGCATACAAGCTGCAGTCTAACCATTAACGAAAATGCTGATCCTAAAGTTCTTGAGGATCTTGCATGTTATATGAGTGCACTAGTACCAGAAATAGGTTTCAAAGGCCTTAGTGGAGAAGAGGGATTAAATACCTATCAACATAATCAAGAGGGCCCCGACGACATGCCTGCTCACATAAAAACAATGCTTACTAACAGTGTATTAAGTTTAAGCATTTATCAAGAAGAACTTGTTTTAGGTATATGGCAAGCCATTTACCTTTGGGAACATCGCAGTTGCCCACAATGGAGAACTATTTGCCTTCACGCAATAGGAGAGTTAAATAAAGACAATTAGTAGGCCCACCAAACTCAAATGACACTTTCACTTCTAAACAGCCAAGAATTAGAAGATTTAAAAGATGAGCTACCTAACTGGAAGGTGAAAGGTATACATCTTTACAGGGAATGGCAATTCACAAATTTTGTAGAGGCCTTTGGATTCATGACAAAGATCGCAATGTTGGCAGAAAAGATGGATCACCATCCTGAATGGAGCAACGTCTACTCCTCGGTAACCGTTGCACTCACTACACATGAAGCACAAGGATTAACAGATCGCGATAGGCAACTTGCAAAAGCCATTAACTTAATATCCTGAAATTTGAATTATTCCAAAATTTGATCAAGTCAATGAATCGCCAAAGGATGCCACACTAAAGTTGATTTAAAATAAAATATTGAAATTGAACTAAATCAGCCTTGCGTCCTATAAACCACTCAATCCAAAAAGAAAGCCCACAAAGGGATGGTGGTGTACCAGTAACGATTCTTACAGGTTTTCTAGGTTCTGGGAAAACGACACTCTTGAATCACATCCTTAGTAATCAAGATGGATTAAAGACAGCGGTTCTAGTCAATGAATTTGGAGAGATAGGAATTGATAACGATTTAATAGTGTCTACAAGTGAAGACATGGTAGAACTCAGCAATGGTTGCATCTGTTGTTCAATCAATGGAGAGTTACTTGATGCTATTAATAACATCCTTAATAAGTCACCCTCAATTGAATACATAATTGTAGAGACAACTGGCCTTGCGGACCCCCTCCCTGTGGCAATGACATTTATGGGAAGTGATCTGAGAGACTTAACTAGACTGGACTCAATAATTACCGTTGTTGATCTAGAAAATTTTGACATTGAACTAATGAGTTCAAATATTGCTAGAGCCCAAATCATCTATGGAGATATTCTACTTCTTAATAAATGCGATTTGGTCTCAAAAGAACAACTTATGAAGACTGAAAAGCAATTAAGAGAGATAAAAAACGACGCAAGAGTACTACACTCTACAAATTGTCAGGTTCCTTTACCTCTAATTCTTAGTGTTGGCCTGTTCCAAACCGATCAAATTGAAATTGGTAATTTTCAATCTATAGAAAATTACCATCACCATCACCATCACCATCACCATCACCATCACCATCACCATCACCATTCAAGCGCTCACAACCACGAAGAAAGACTTGAGCTGGAAGGTTTCACCTCACTATCCTTTGCTAGTGATAAACCTTTCTCACTACGAAACTTCCAACATTTCTTAGACAACGAAATGCCTCAAAGTGTATTCAGGGCTAAAGGTATACTTTGGTTTAAAGAGAGTGAGCGAAGACATATTTTCCACCTCGCAGGAAAACGTTTTTCAATAGATGATACTGACTGGACAACTGCGAAAATAAATAAGCTTGTATTAATAGGTCGAGGGATTAATCACACAGTCCTGCGTCACCAACTAGAACAATGCCTCTCGAAAGATAGTGAGGAAATCATCTCTTGAAAATTTTCACTAATAAAGTAAGGTCTGGAAGAACATTATTGAGTGTTATTGCATTAGTTATTTGTGCAATAGCTTTGTGGCCCTTAATAGGACTATTAGTTGAAGGATTAAAAGGAATAAGTAATGGTTCAGTAACACTTGGTTCCGATGGTCTTAAACAAATTAGAGGTACTTTATTCCTACTATTTTTCACTGGCCTAATCGCAGCTTTGATTGGAACAGCAAATGGTTGGCTATTGGCAAATTGTCGATTTCGATTCAGAAAAATTCTTCGTATCTCTCAGCTTTTACCTCTGGCCACTCCTGCCTACCTTCTTTCCGCAACCCTTATAGATCTGGGAAGTATTAATTCAATAAGAATTCATGGAATGAGTTGGGGAATCCTAATCATGGCTCTTACAACTTATCCTTATGTCTTCCTATTAAGCACAGAGAGCTTTACGAAATGTGGGCGTCGGCAACTAGAAGCATGTAGGAGCCTTGGTGTTGGCCCATGGCAAAGTTTTAGACGTATAGCTTTACCAATAGCGCTTCCAGCTATTGGAGCAGGAGTTGCTTTGACTAGCATGGAAGTAATCAACGAATTAGGTGCAGTTCAACTACTCAACATCCCAAGTATTTCTGCAGGTATTGTTGAAAACTGGGTCGCGAATGGTAATCCGACTGGGGCTATCGCGCTTGCAATTATTGGCTTGGCAATAGTAATGACACTTGTTGCATATGAGCGTAAATTAAGAGCTCAGAGTAGAAGATGGACAGAAGGTGTTGCAGGTGGAGAAGCACCTAGCTGGCAACTAACTGGTACAAGAGAATATTTAGCTCAAAGCTTAGCTTTTCTACCACCTGCTTTTACCTTAGGGACACCACTTACCTGGATAATTGTTAATTTTGATCAAGTCGGAAAAGGAATGGATCTAGATCTTTTTCTACTCACAATTAGAAGCCTTGGTCTTGGTATTATTGCAGCCATACTGAGTATTACTACTGCTTTATTCCTAACAGTAGCTAAAAGATGGAACCCAAATAAATGGATTAAAAGCTTGACATTCCTAGCAGGGATTGGTTATGCAGTTCCTGGGGCAGTATTAGCCTTGGGGCTCTTCTCATTCGGGGGTCCTCCCTGGAGAATAGCTCCAATATTTTTATTGTTATGGGGATACACTGACAGGTTCCTTGCTGTAGCAAAAGGAGGGTTAGATGCTGCTTTTGAAAGAATCTCTCCTAACCTTGATGAAGCAGCTATGGGGCTAGGCTGTAAGTGGATAGCAGTATTGCAGAAGGTTCATTTACCTCTTTTAAGAGGTCCTTTAGGTGTAGGAGCATTATTAGTTTTCGTAGATACGTTAAAGGAACTACCGCTTAGCTTTACTCTTAGGCCATTTGATTTCGACACACTTTCAGTCCGTATCTTTCAATACGCAGGAGACGAAAGAATGGCGGAAGCCATTTTACCTGCTTTAATAATTCTATCTCTTGGTCTATTAGCCTCAATTGCACTGATTCCTAGCCTAGATACAGCCGAAAATTAAAGGTATTCATTAAAATAAAGAACAAATGATCAAGCAAAGCTATCAGTAGAAATTCTAATTTAGTCTCATTCTTTTTTGGTATTGAGCGGCCAAAGCTGTCAGTATATCCGCAACAGTTGAAATAAGTCTATAGCAAAGTAAAGCTGCAATGAATTCAGCTTCTGGCAAAGAGTCACCTATCCGAAGTAATAAGACTGATTCAAAAATGCCTATTCCTCCAGGAGCTCCTGGAACAACTAAGCCTATAGTCCAAGCCATGCTAAAAAAAGAAAGCCATTGCAAAAAAGTAAACCCAAAATCCCCTGAAAATGCTTGCAGAGAGCACCAAAATCCACCAAAACGTAAGAAGACAAAACCAATCTCTAATACAAATGCTTTATAAGGATAATGTTTTCTTCCCAGCCCAATATCATGACTTGACTTCTTCAAACTAGCTGCGGAAAAAATTTTCTTTAACTTGCCAGCCTGCAGTAATTCAACTCTTGCCAAAAGTGGTTCTCTGAATCGCCTTTTAAAACAAATTGCAGGAATTAAGCATACGAAACCTAGGCCTGATTGCCATCCTCCAAGTGGAACCAATACCAAAGCAGAAGCAGCCATAAGTAATGGCTCTACAAAAACCGAAGAAAATGCTTTGACTCCTCCTATATAAAACTTTAGGACTCTTATTCTTTCTACTAAGTGCCAAACTCCTCCTGGTAAATACTTTAATAAATTAGTGGACAAGAATAGCGAAATTAAATTAATATTCTTACATTCGTAGCCTAACCACTTTAATACCATTTTCCATGCAATTCCATTAACAACTAAACTTCCAATAGTGAAAATAAGTCCGACCAGAAGCCATATCATTCCTGAAACGCCTAATTCCAATTCACTCAACTTTTCACTATTAATAAAAACTGAATACCCTACAAAAGCTAGGCTCAGTAATGTCACCCACAAACGAATACCTCCAGGAAAGTATTTCTTAATTTGCTTCAAGCTAAAATCCATAATTAAATTCAAAAGATTTTATCATTAGCACGTCCAATGCTCATTAGGAATAAAGCTATCTAAAGTTGCAATCAATTCTCTACGAATCTCAGATATTGATTCACCTGTTGAATTACTTACCCTTATCAGGTCATCATGCTCGGGCTTGATTGTTAGCTTTCCATCAGGTCGTCGAACTTGCTTAACATTAACTGGGCCAAATCTCGTCAGGCAAGTTCCACGACGACGAGGTAAAACCCATCTACCACCAGACCTTTCTCTTAGTCCAATTGTTGATCCTTTAGCGAACCATATAGACCTTAACTCTTCAGCTTGATTAGGCTTAACCATTGCATGCAAGCAGAAACCATTCCTACCTTTCTTTAACTGTACAGAATAAGTAACTACTTCGATAGCACCAGAAGTTCGTAATTCATCAGCTAAAGAAGCTATATCCTCAGGACTAGCATCATCAATCCAAGCTTCCTGAATGACTAAGTCCTGCCAATGAGTATCACCTGTATCCAAATTCGATTTACATTGAACGGAGTCAGAAATAGAGCAAATTCTAACAAAATTAGGTCGGCCTAAATTCCTTGTCCCTAGACCAATTCCGATTTCCTCTATGTGAAAAGAATTAGGTTGACTAAAGCTATCTGTGAAGATAGCAATCAAAGCCAAGCCTGTAGGTGTAGTAAGTTCACCCTTTGGATAATCTTCGCCACCGACAAGACTGACATTGTATCTCTTAGCTAATTCAACTACCACTGGAACAGGTACAGGCAAGATTCCATGAGCTGTCGCCACATTCCCTGAACCTGCGGGAAGCGGTGAACAGTAAATATGAGTTGGATTTAAATATTCAAACGAGGTACAAATTGACACAACATCAACAAGAGCATCCAAACCTCCAATCTCATGAAAATGAACATCAGCGGCTTTAGTTCCATGAACAGAAGCCTCTGAATCAGCAAGAGCTTGAAAAACACTCATTACTTTATTTTTCAATGATAATCTCCAAGGAGATTTTTCAATAACTAACTTAATTTCATTAAAAGTAACTGACGTACTATTTTCAGGCAAACCATCAATCTTAATGGTCTTTCCTCTAATGCCAAAACTACGTTCCTCCTGAACTGAAAAGTTAAAATTTTCGTCCAAGCCAAGTGGTTCTAATGTTTTCTCTATTAGCTCCAAAGGGACACCTAAGTCTAAGAAAGCAGATAAAAGCATATCTCCGCCTATTCCTGTGGGAGCGTCAATAAATAAAGATTTATTTTTCATGGCATTCAGGTAAGACTATTCAAATCTTGAAATAAGAACTAAATAGATAATCACTATCAGCTTTTAACTTTTTTACTTACTTTTCTTATCAACGAATTTTTACTTCCTTTTTTTGTTCCACCTCTTGTTGTTATTCGTTCAAGAATCTCATAGTTTTCTAAGCATAGTTGGTTTCCAGTACGACGAACATCTAAACTGATAAAATGTCGTAAATGTTCCAATGAAATGCTTCCTTTAAGATTTAGCTTGAAGGGTAAGTTCCTTTTCCTATTAGATCTCGCTCGCTGACGTATCTTAACAACAATCTCTTCTGTCTCAGGCTTGGTATATATTAATTCACCTCTTATAGAAAAGTAATCATCACCTTCTGGCAACTCATCATTGTTTAAAAACGAAGGAGGTTCAATATCTGCTTCATCCATTAAGTCAGATGTCCCCATAGAGAGAGTACTAGGTTCCCAAATTCCCGCTATCTGAAGATGGAGATGATTAGGTTCTCGACACCTGGGATAAACAACCCATAAATGATATTGATCAGCATCTAAGTGCCTTTTCATTAAAGAAAGAACACGACCTAGTACAACTGCCTCTAGTTCTAAGCCATCTTGATCAACTAGTACTCCCCTAGTGAAATGATCAGGATCACCAGGGATGTATTTAGCCCTAACAATGCCGATTGCCCGATATTGCAAAAGCTCGGTTACCGGGGGGATCGGATGGTCTCGCATCGAAAAAGAAAGCATATAGCTGACCAGATGCATAATCTAGCCAACATTATGAAAGGGGCGCGATTTAGACCTAAAGAGATAACCTTTTCAACTCATCAACACAAAAAAGATGAATACTGAATCTTAAGTTCTTTTTCCCTTCGACAATAAAATTGTTCTTTTCTCAATATTTAAAGCTTTCACTGGGGATTCTTACTTCAAAATTCTTTTCCAGTGGAGGTTGGGATTGAAGAAGTCCCCCCACCTACCTCCCCATCATCAAAAGCCTTTAAGGCTTGATCAATTGCATCGGATGGAGCAGTGGCATTATCAAGAGAACTTGCCTGACGCAACTGATTTAAAAATTTAATGGGGTTGGTTGCACCAAGACCTTTTTTTTGATCATCAACGAAAGTGTTATGAATCTGCCTATCTTGCGGAACCTTCGGGTCGTCAAGAGACTGGGCCTTTAGAGGAGTTAAAGAAAAAAAGGTTCCCAAAGGGAGCAGTAGAAAACTAACTGAGATAAATTTTCTGAATCTCATTGATGCTTGATGTATTTGTTTTTCCATGAATACTATTCTGAAAGATTAAAAAGATGCTAATGGTCTTGTAAAAGATTTTAACCAGTGTTGATTGCTACCTGGAACGTCAATTCAATACGCACTCGTCTTGCACAAGTAATGGATTGGCTAGAAGAAGTCAAGCCCGACGTGCTCTGTCTTCAAGAAACAAAGGTCGAAGATGCTCTTTTCCCTAACTCTGAGTTCGAGCAAAAAGGCTATAACGTCTGCTTCCATGGCCAAAAGTCATATAACGGAGTTGCCCTAATAAGTCATCATCCTATTAAGGATTTACGCGTAGGGTTAGTTGGTGAACTCCCTCACAGCCTTGCGGCTAAGCAGTTAAGTAACCAAGCAAGAGTCCTAAGTGCGTTAATCAATGAAATCCGAATAGTGAACCTTTATGTGCCAAATGGTTCAGCAGTGGGTAGTGAGAAATATATATACAAACTTGAATGGCTTAACTGCCTTAAGCAATACATAAATGCCCAGGCTCTCCGTGACGAACCTCTATGCATTTTAGGCGACTTCAACATTGCCCTTGAAGACAAGGATATTCACACGCCTCAAGCACTATCCGGCGGGATAATGGCAAGTGAAGATGAAAGGAGTGCTCTAAAGAGTGTCTTAGGGAATCGACTTCGAGACGCTTTTAGGATTTTTGAAAGTGATACCAATCATTGGAGTTGGTGGAATTACAGAAGTGGTGCCTGGAATCGAGACAAAGGTTGGCGAATAGACCACATTTATCTCTCAGAAGAGCTTGCTAATAATTCAAGCAGCTGCGAAATTCACAAACAAGTACGCGGGAACTTGCAACCCAGTGATCATGTCCCCGTATTAGTGGATATCAATTGGCCTCCTGAAGATGATCAAGATGATGCCTTAGAGGATCTATTCATCTAATAGAAATTTCCCAACCTTTGAATTAAGAATCAGTAAGCTTCCCAAATACCAAATTTCATAACCTTTAAAGTCTTTCCGCAACTTTTTCAAGCAAACAGCCGACCAGAATATGTGACGGCCTATCGGAATACCGTCACACACTTAACGAAAAGCTTTTGAATTCATATGAGGTTGAGTTTCCTGTTCTATTTCCTGACTCCCCTTTTCATAACTGACATCTGAAGTTTCAACGAGAGCATCTAACAGCCCTTAGAAGTCAGTCTTTTAAGTAAATGGGTATTGAACGAACAAAGAAAATTGAGACGAAAGCGACACTTTTGGGCCAAGATGTCCCACTGTGTTTATCAGCCTATTGGCATCGGTCCCCGTGACAAACGCCTTGAACACCTCCCATTCCCAGGCCATCTTCAGTGCAGCCCAAGCTCTGATGCCTGGTGGAGTCAGTTCTCCCGTTAGGGCCTTCAAATCTGTTGGAGGACAGCCAATAGTTTTTGATCGAGTAAAAGGTTCCTACGCATGGGATGTGGATGGAAACCGTTTCATTGACTATGTAGGCAGCTGGGGGCCAGCTATCTGCGGACATAGCCATCCAGAGGTAATAGCAGCCCTTCAAGAAACTCTTGAAAAAGGGACAAGTTTTGGAGCTCCTTGCGAGCTTGAGAACCAACTCGCAGAGATGGTTATAGATGCTGTGCCAAGCGTTGAGATGGTTAGGTTCGTAAATAGCGGCACAGAAGCCTGCATGGCTGTGCTGAGACTAATGAGGGCTTACACGGGAAGAGACAAAGTTATCAAGTTTGAAGGCTGCTACCACGGGCACGCAGATATGTTTTTGGTCAAAGCTGGATCAGGAGTCGCAACATTGGGGCTACCAGACTCTCCTGGCGTTCCAAGAAGCACAACTGCAAATACTCTGACAGCTCCATATAACGATCTGGAAGCAGTAAAAGAGCTTTTTGCTGAAAATCCAGATGCCATATCAGGAGTAATTCTAGAGCCAGTAGTTGGGAACGCTGGATTCATTACTCCAGAGCCGGGTTTTCTTGAAGGTCTTAGAGAGCTCACAAAAGAGAACGGAGCGCTTCTAGTTTTTGATGAAGTAATGACTGGCTTCAGGATTAGCTATGGAGGAGCGCAATCCCGCTTTGGAGTAACTCCTGATCTGACCACAATGGGTAAAGTTATTGGAGGAGGCTTACCAGTAGGGGCCTATGGAGGCAAAGCTGAAATCATGTCAATGGTTGCGCCAGCGGGCCCGATGTATCAGGCAGGGACGCTAAGCGGAAATCCCCTAGCAATGACAGCAGGCATTAAAACTCTTGAACTACTTAAGCAAGAAGGGACTTACGAAAAACTGGAATCTACAACTCAAAAATTAATTAGCGGAATTATCCAATCAGCACAAGAAGCAGGTTTAAATATCACTGGGAACAGTATCAGTGCAATGTTTGGGTTCTACCTATGTGAAGGACCTGTTAGGAATTTTGAAGATGCCAAAGCAACAGATACGGATAAGTTCGGGAAACTTCACAGGGCCATGCTTGAAAGGGGAATTTACCTTGCACCAAGTGCATTTGAAGCCGGATTTACTTCACTAGCCCATTCAGAAGATGATATAGATGCAACTATCAAAGCATTTCAAGAAAGCTTTGCTCTTATTGCATAAAAAAACTCAACCCCAAAGCAAATCTTTCAATCTACTCGGTTTGGAGTTGAGTCTCTAATCACTTGAACTAATTAATCAAAGCAAAGAAACTACTAACTTTTTATTATTTTCGACCTCCTACAATCACTGGTGGGTTGCCAGCTTTAGACCCAGGGAGGGCAGGAACAACCTGCGTCTTACCATCCCACTTATCTAAAAACAACTTAAATAAAACCTGGTCATCCAAGCTACGAGTAAGTGTTTCATACCTGAGTGCCTCTTGCTCTGCAATTTTTACTTCTGTTTGAGCCTTTAGCAACTGTTGTTCAGCGATTTGTTTTTGCTCAATTGCAGCTCTATATTCATCAGCAATTTTTAACCCAGTTAAATCTAGAGCTTGAATCTCAACATAATCAAATTTACCAAGCTCAGTTGAAACTGTCTTTTCTACTAATGCAGAAATATCACTCCATTGGCTAGCAATCGTGACCAATTCATATTGAGAAAAAACAGATTTAAGAGCCTTCAGCAAAGAAGGCTGAATGATTTTGTCATAGACCTCTCTATCGCTATATGCAATTGTTTTAAATACTCTTCCAGCTTCTGCAGGCTTAACTGCGTACTTAACCGTTGCTGTAGCCTGTATAACCTGCAAATCCTTGGTTAATGAATCAAAATTCTCTGGTCTAACTTGTGTCCGTACACTAAAAGGATAAATATTCTGTATAAAAGGAATTTTGACATTTAGGCCAGGTCTGCGAGAACCTCCACTCACCTTGCCTAAAGTTGTCACGACATATACCTGACCGGCAGGTACCACAAATAATGCTTGGGTTAGCAGCAAGAAGCCTGTAAAAGAAAGAGCTAATAAAAAAGTGGCCGCTCCTCCAGCTCCATTAGGAGTCACATTACGGAATGGTGTAGTCATAAGTTTTTTGGTGTAAGTAAATCATATGAATAATTCGATAATTACGAGACTTTTTTCTAATATTTTTAGAGATCAAACACTTTTGGACAAATCCAAGGGGCATATCCCAGGCTTTTCCAGAGGAGGACCTGAACAAGAACGTGCAAAAAAGGAAAGCATCATTTTTCGCTAAGCGAGGGTAATTTTCAATTACCAAATTAAAGGTTATCGATAATTCTCAAATTGCAAGGGAACTTCTATATCTTCCTCCAACTTGCGTAGTAAAGATATTGCCACTTGCAGATCATCCTTATTCTTTCCAGTAACTCTTATACTCTCTCCCTGAATAGATACAGTTACCTTTTTAAGTTGATCACGAATTATTTTACTTAATTTCTTAGAGATTTCTTGCTTTAGCCCTTTACGAAGAATGATACTTTGCCTTACCCGCCCACCAGTAGAACTTTCAGGGGGCTGAAAATCAAAGATTTTTAAGGAAAGATCCCTTTTAGTCGCTTTCTGTCGAAGAATAACTTCGATTGATTGCAAAGTCATTTCACTAGCCGTAGTAATTATAATTTGCGATTCCTCTACTTGAATTTCTGTATTGCTATCCTTTAAATCATAACGCTGAACTAACTCTCTTCTTAACTGGTCTACAACATTTATCAATTCCTGTCGGTCAAATTCAGAAACAACATCAAAAGAATAAGACGCTGCCATAGAGATTTTACATACATTACTTTTGCAATAGTACAACCAATATTTCAGAAAACAATCGGAATGAGCTCAATACCAAAAAGGCTTTTCATTTCTTCATAACTTGCCTAAGATCCACTTTAAATATCATCAAGCCAACAATAAAAAAAATCCGGAAATCAATCGAAAAATAAAAGACTTACTACCTTACCCATTTCTTCTGCGGTGTGACAACTAGTCAAGAGAGTTTCACTATCATGAAATGCAAAGCAAATCAATTGATCACATCGATTAATTATTTCTTGATTGCAAAGGCTACTAGCTATAGGTAAAGGCAGATCATCATTATCAACCTTTTCAATCAAATGAAAAACTTGGCCTAACTGATCCCTAATCTCTGGAGCCTGTCGATCCAAACTTTGCGGCAACAATACGGTTAATAAAGCAGGGTCAACTTCTAAAACCCCTCTAATTACGGCAGCATTAACCCCTTGAGAACCAGAAGTAATAATTGAATGCCCCTCCTGCGCTAGAGATCGCGCAATGAGCTCTACAAGGTGAATAGCGACTACAGGAACATGCCTACTACCCAGAAAAGCTATGCGCCTTTTCCCCTTGTCTTGCAAAAGGGCTAACTCCTGAGCAAGTGTATCTATTCGGCCCAAAGAAGGGAGATCCAGGGAGCTACTCAAGGAAATCCCAGCAACAATTCCTAGAAATTAGCAGTAATTAGGCTCTACTGATCATAATTCGAGAGTTGAGAGAAGACGATCAATGTCACAGTGCTCCTCTACAAGTCGAAAAGCGTAAGTAGCTTTTACTGCCTCATGCAATCTGACATGACCAAATGCCTGTTCAATAACTTCAACAGTTGAAAGGGTGTCATGGTCAACCTTCAATAAAGGTACTTCCAATTCTTCGGCCCTACTAATCAATTGAGGGAGGGGTTCGCCAGCACCAGTAAGAATCAAGCATTGAGTAGAAGCCTCTAAAGCCGCTAACTGAATATCTGTTCTATCCGCACCTGTAACAACTGCCATATTGCGTCTTCTTCGAAAAAACTCCATTGCAGAATTAACATTCATCGCTCCAATGCTTAAAGTCTCGACCATCAATTCAAGACTCTCAGGGCAACAAAGAATCTTTGCTTCAAGACGCCTGACCAGCTCGCCTACGGTGACACTCCTTAACAAGGGAGATCGAGGCATTACTCCAAAAACAGAAAGTCCAAGCTTCTCCAATGAAGGCAGCACTGAATCAACTAAATCTTTAACTTCATCAGGATTAACAGCATTTAAAACAACACCAACCAAATTTTCTCCAAGTTGTTCTTTCGCCGCCAGAAGAGCTTCAACGCTACAGCTGTTCTCCCATAAATGAACAAGAATGACCTTTGCTTGAAGCGCCTTAGCTAACTGACCAAGGCTTAATCCATAAAGGAGCCCCTCGTGAAGACTTCCTGCTGCTTCAAGAATATTTAAACCTTCAAAAGAAGCACCAAGCTGTTCTTGCAACTCCTCAAATCCCTTACCTGCTTGCAAGTCAGAATTCAATAGTCTTTTATTAGCAGTAGAAGAAGTTGAAAGATCCAAAGAAGGAATCAACTGTTTCTCAGATAGGCCAAGTGTTTCTCCAACAAATCGAACATCGTCGTCAATCAAAGGGCTTTTAGAGGCCATACTGCCTTGTCCAATAGCATCCAATTCAAAACTGGTTGCCAAAGGCTTCCCAAAACGTATCTCTTTGCTTGCAACTATTAGCTGCCTAGCAAGGCCTAACACAAAAGCCGACTTTCCACTGAATGGCTCACATGAGCCAATCATTAAGGTGCTGCCCATACCAGCGAACACTTCCCAAGAAAACTAATTAATTTTAGGCTCTTCAGATAGGTTCTTAAAGGCCGTCAAAACGCAGGTCTTAAAAGAATCAACATTTAGAAAAAATCAAAAGCCCAAACATCCAACTTTTCCGCTTAAGACTCTGATTTAACAGTTATGGATAAGTTTCTCGAAATGACCTCTAAAACGAAGACAACCGACACAAGGCAAACCCTCTCAAATTCATGGAGTGAATGCTCTATTGGTATAACTGGCGCAAATGGTTCTCTTGGCAGAGCTCTAACACACCACTTTAGAAATAAAGGCGCTTTCATTATTGGAATTACCCACCGCTCTATAAACACCAAGCCAGATTCAGAGAAAGGTCCTCATGAATGGGTCAATTGGCAATGTGGTGAAGAGGAAAAATTATCGGGCACACTAAAAAGAATTGACATTTTGATTCTTAATCACGGAATAAATCCAAAGGCTAGTCAATCTACTGACGATCTGAATAGAGCTCTTGAAATAAATGCCCTAAGCATGTGGCGCCTAATAGAACAGTTTCATAATATTTCTTTAAAGAAAGCCCAAAACCCAATACCTAAAGAGGTCTGGGTCAATACCTCTGAAGCAGAGATACAACCTGCTCTCAGTCCTGGCTACGAAATAAGTAAAAAATTAATAGGTGAACTTGTCAGTATTCACAAGAACAACCTAAGCAAAGAAGAAAGAAAAAAAATAAAGATAAGAAAACTAATTTTAGGTCCATTCAAGTCTGAATTAAACCCAATAGGGATTATGAGTTCAAATTTTGTGGCTGATAAAATAATCAAACAAGCTGATTTAGGCTTGGATTTAATTATCGTAACTCCAAATCCTCTAACATATTTAATAATGCCAATTGTCGAACTATCAAGATCATTTTATTCTTCGCTTGTCAAGCTAATGTTTTAAAAAGCAAATTTACAAATAATATTCAATCTTCTCTATCTGTAAGAATCTCACATCCGTCTGCTGTTACTAAAATAGTATGCTCCCATTGAGCAGATAAATTGCCATCCTGAGTAACTACAGTCCAGCCATCTCGCAATGTTCGACAGAACTTACTACCACCATTGATAATGGGTTCAATAGCAAGTGTCATTCCCGAACGCAAAGTCAAATTAGGCAATTCATTAGTTCGAAAATTAAATACAGAAGGCTCTTCATGCAGATTGCGACCTACACCGTGGCCTGTATAATCTTCAACAACACTAAAGCCATTATCTATAACTAAATCCTCGATTGCACCTGCAATATCAAGAAGAGTATTATTTTCCTTTACTTGAGCCAATCCAGCCATTAAAGCCTCTTTAGCTACTCTACTTAGATCTAAGCATTCTTGTGAGACATTCCCAACATTAATAGTGATACAACTATCTCCGTGATATCCCTCAAAATATGCACCTGTATCAACTTTCAAAAGGTCACCTTCTTTAATTACTCTCTTTGGACTAGGAATGCCATGAACAACTTCATTATTGATACTTGCACAAATACTTGACGGAAATCCTTGATATCCCTTGAAACTTGGAATTGCCCCCATTTCCTTTATCCGTCGCTCCGCAAAAAGATCAAGATCACCTGTTGTCATTCCTGGCTGAACCATCAGGTTTATCTCACGCAAAACTGTTGCAACAATCTTGCTCGCTTTTCTCATTATTTCTATTTCCCTCGCAGATTTAATCTCTACACCTCGTCTCTGGTGAATGCGGGGCCCATCATTCTTTTGAGTTGAAAGCGAATTAGAAGCGAGAAGATCGGCGAAGAGATTCATAATGCCGAAAAATAGACGTCTTTTAAAGCTATTTAAGAGAGTTTCTGCCCTTTAGAGAAACTCTCTTGGATTATCTCCTAAATGATTAACTTGCTGTAACTTCTTTCTATCAGACCAAGAAATAAAAAAATCTCAAAATATTAACAGTCGTTACCCCCATCAAAAAAAGCATTCTTTCCCATTCAATAAAATCTAAAGAAACTCTAAATACATGATCTTTCATCCCAAATCTATCTAAAAGGCAAATAAGCCTGAATTAAAATATTGATGCATCAGGATCAGCATTGTGATATGCAGCCATCAATGCGTCACATTGAAACTTCAAGTGTGGGTGGATTTCCCAAGATTGAGAAACGAACGGTTAGAATTTTAGTTTGGGCATTTATTCCGGAGCTGGGATGGCAGCTGAATCGAAAGACACCACAAACGTTATCGAGGAATCAGATAAAGAAACCTCAACCAAACCTTCTCAGACAGAGGGGATCGAGTCCAAAACAAAAGACAAAGTTCCTAAAGACAAGGCCAAAGCCGCCGCTCTTAAGGGGTTTGATTTAGTACGTGAATTTGAGAAGGCACAGCTAAAAGCCAACCTTCCTGACATTTATGTAGGAGATACAGTACGTGTTGGAGTTCGAATAAGTGAGGGCAACAAAGAACGTGTTCAGCCCTATGAAGGTGTTGTAATTGCTAAGCGTCATGGAGGCCTCAATGAGACCATTACTGTTCGACGAATATTTCAGGGGATCGGGGTTGAACGAATCTTCATGCTTCATAGCCCCCAAGTTGCTTCCGTAAAGGTTGAACGCCGCGGTAAAGTGAGAAGAGCGAAGCTTTTCTATCTGCGAGAACGGGTCGGCAAAGCCACCCGCGTGAAGCAGCGCTTCGACCGCTGAGGTTTCGGCCTCCGTTCAAACCAAACACCGTCGGTCCAACGATGGTCCAAGGGTATTTCTACTGCGCCGTTAGTTCAGTTGGTAGAACGCAGGTCTCCAAAACCTGATGTCGGGGGTTCGAGTCCTCCACGGCGCGTCCGATGTCCCTTCTTGCAGTTTCCTAGTTTTGAGAATGGAGTTAGATCTTCAACCTGGTGATGTCGTTAAGGTACTCGAATCTGCCGCTCTAGGGTGGGTTCGAGCACGCGTCATTCGCGTTAAGTCTGGCGGTCGTGTGGTCGTGCAAAGCGATCAAGGCCGTGAATTTACAGCTCGAGGTAATCAGGTTCGGCTAATTGAACCAGCAGGTTTCCGACCATAAATAAAGAAAAAATCTTTATCTTTCAAAGATTTTTCCCCAAGCTCATTCCTAATAGATATTGGGAATCATTGTGTCAATCTCTTATTGATTGATCCCCTTCCAAGGGAATCAACTTAACTACCAAGCTCCATTGCTATCACCAGAAGGGGCCAAGCCTGATCTAAGAAATTTCAGGCTTTTTGGATTAAGCCAAAAATCCTCTCCCAACAGAAAAAGCCGTGAGCTAAATTCAAAATTCCACAAACATCACTTTCTGAGTTGACGAGATGGCATTAAGGGGTTGATACTTTCTTGGTCGCATATGCGACGAACATCAGCCAAAATCATCCAGTCCTGCAAAGGGCTAAAACTGGGACCGTAGTTCAACTGGTTAGAGCACCGCCCTGTCACGGCGGAAGTTGCGGGTTCGAATCCCGTCGGTCCCGTATCTATTACAAAAAACCATGACTGTGAGAGTAAGGCTGGCCCCTAGTCCCACAGGCACATTACATATAGGAACAGCACGAACAGCTCTTTTTAACTGGCTTTTCGCTAATCGAAAAGATGGGAAATTCCTTTTACGCATAGAAGATACTGATAAAGAAAGATCAAAACCTGAATTCACTGAAAATATCCTGGAAGGACTTGAATGGCTTGGTCTGAACTGGACTGAGAGTCCAGTTATTCAAAGTAAACGCATTGAAGCCCATAAATCTGCAATTCAGTCTCTACTTCAGAAAGGTCTTGCCTACCGCTGCTATGTCAGCGACTTAGAGCTTGATTCAATGCGAGAAAATCTCAAAAAACAAGGTAAAGCCCCTCGCTATGACAACCGACATAGAGACCTCACTCCAGAGCAAGAAAAAGTATTTATTGCAGAAGGGAAACAAGCAGTTATCAGATTTCGCATTGATGACAACACTTCAATTCAGTGGAAGGATCTAGTTCGAGGAGAAATGAAATGGCTTGGAGCAGATCTCGGTGGAGATATGGTGATAGCCCGCCGTTCACCCTCAAATGAAATAGGCGATCCCCTCTACAACTTAGTAGTGGTAGTAGATGACAGTTATATGAAAATCACTCATGTGATCAGAGGTGAGGATCATTTAGCAAATACAGCCAAGCAAATTCTTCTCTATCAAGCCCTGGCGCTCTCAATCCCAACTTTTGCTCATACCCCTTTAATTCTCAATCCAGAAGGGAGGAAGTTATCTAAACGAGATGGCGTTACATCTATAAGTGATTTCAAGGACATGGGGTATACCCCTGAAGCTCTTGCAAATTACATGACTTTGCTTGGGTGGTCGGTTCCTGAAGGAATGGATGAAAGATTTACTATTGATGAAGCGGCTGCAAAGTTTGACTTTGATCGAGTTAATAAAGCTGGCGCAAAATTCGACTGGGATAAATTAAATTGGCTAAATTCTCAAGTACTTCATAGTTGGTCTTCAGAACAATTATTGAAGGTACTAGAACCTCTTTGGTTAAGAGAAGGATGGAAGGCTCCTAATAATGAATGGGGACTTGATCTTGCAGAACTTATAGGGCCATCACTTACTTTGCTAAACGATTCTATTGAACAAAGCCGTCCATTCTTTGAAGAGCCAACTTTAGAAGCTGATGGGAAACATCAACTACAAAGTGAAGGTGCACTCAAAGCCATTAAATATCTTGCCGAAGAGCTAAAAAGAGATTCATGGGACGGTAAAGATATGTTTTACGCCAAGAATCTGGTTTCTAAAAGCGCTGATTTAGCAGAAGTAAAAAAAGGTTTAGTTATGAAAAGCCTTAGGGCAGCTTTACTTGGCCGATTGAATGGGCCTGATTTAATGACTACTTGGAGCCTATTAGCTCGAATCGGACAAGATCTCAACCGAATCAACAGGTGTCTCTAGAGAATCAACATTTACTTCATCTTTAACCAATAAACCTAGGGCTTTCCCTAATGGTTG
>QCFO01000023.1 GCA_003280225.1 Prochlorococcus sp. AG-363-K07
TTCACATGGCATACCCCCTGGAACGAAGTTTGAGGAACTGCCTGAAAGTTGGACTTACCCCATTTGTGGGGCAAAAAACGGACGATTCAAAGGGATATGACAAGACTCAAGAAAGACTTCTGGGTGTGGGGTGAGTTTTCTTCAATCGATACTGAGTACTTAAATCAGATTCAAAATAAAGTCCAACGCGAGCTCAGAGGTCCAGAATTTAAAATCCATTTAACCTTGGCTGGTCCATTCAATGAGATCAATCCATCTTCAATCGATGGAATAAGAACCTACTGCAGTCAGAATTTTCCAATTGAGGTCAAGCTTTTTAAGTACGACTATCAGGAGAAGTTCTTTCAATCCTTTTTTATTGCTGTATCTCAATCAAAAGAATTGAATGATCTGAGGAATGCAATGTTTAAAATCAATCATCACAAGCCGTCTCATCCCTACTTGCCTCATATAAGCCTGGCATATGGAAATTATGAAAAGAAAGCCAAAGAAAATTTAATAACTTCTCTTCCTCAGCTCAAAAATTCTATTGCTATCGATAAGGTTTCTATTGTTGATATAGATGAGGACATCAAACTTTGGAAAGCATCAGAGTGTTTTTCATTCAGCTCTGCATCGCTCGTTTGAAAGTACTGAGTTTGTTGGCTCACCTTCAGCAATGATTTTTCTTTCAGGTCGATGAACCTCATCGATTGGTTTAGCAAGAACGAGCTAATAGGCCTCTTTAACTGAGACAAAGGAATAAGGATAGATTGCTTGTCCTTTTGTAGGAAGCAGGACTTGAAAAACGTTAAAAGATGCCTTTGGCGACCTTCTCAGAAGCTGCAAAACTGATGGGATATAAAAGCAGCTCACAGCCTACAAACTAGCACGATGGTTGGTTAAACGACTACATCGCAGAGAACACACAAGAACTATCTCGATCTACAGCCCAAAGGGAAGGAGTCTCTCGATAATCACATCATGGGAATTATCCAATGGCGACCAAGTAATCCCATGAGAGAGTTAGAGACAGTGGTGTCTCCAAATTAAGCAATTGAGGACTAATCAAACCCTAAGACTTCGGATGACCCACGATGAACCCGAGAAAGGACCCCCCTATTTCGTTATTCTGACTTCTACTCGATCTATATAAGCCAATGATTTTTTGACGTATTCCATCCTCTTCTCAGTTGCACGAAGAGTGCGTGTTAATTAAAACCTGCGAATACGCCTCCACAGGCTCATAACTGAATCAGGAATAGGCTTCTTAAGGGGTATTAGGAGGATCGGAATAAGTTAAGAAGAACCGAAACAAGCAAACTAATAGCAATGCAACTAACTATTGGAAAATAAAAAGTTGAGTTTTCCCCCTTCAGAATTATGTCGCCTGGCAGTTGTCCTAAACCTAATTGCCTAAAATAAGGGTAGAGAACACCTATAACAGCAATTCCAAGCCCGAGAGTGATTAGCAGTTTTTGCATTATTTATTTCCAAAAAATCTTTTGAACTGCCATACTAAGTAGGTAGAGGTTCCAATGAACAAAAAAAGTCCAATAGTTCCAACTGCTCTATTTGCTGCTTCTATTGTTGGCATCTCACCCATCATTTTCTCCTTTACTTTTAGTGAGTGACTGAACCATCCATAATCGTGATGTTGGTATCACTAGATTTAGCCCAGCATAATTTACTTAACTAATGAACCACAGTGATTTCGCTAAGAAGGACCCAATAAACTTGATAAAACACATAAACCAGCAATTTTGTACATTGTGAGTAAGAAAAATAAGAAATCTTGCAGCCTTAACTACTTACTGACACGAGTAGACTGTTCAAGTTAGTACTTGTTCAATCAAAAGCTCAAGGGTTGATTTGAATGAATCTTGGGCAACTGACAGCTTGGAGCTGATAGTAAAAGCAATCACAGGAACTGCCAAAGCAAGTGTCAAACAGGTCAGAATGATCATCACAGAAGCAATCCTTACTAACCATTTCGTTATTGAATCCATTTCTACTAGGTCCTCATAGCGATAGCTCATGGTTCTAGGTCAGTAGGTCATCGAGTCCAAAATCGAATTTGATAATAACGTCATTGTTCTTTGGCTATTCAGAATTGAAAGGATCAGACGCAATAGTCGTTATTTGTAGATAGGTGATATAAAAAACGGGAACAGTAAACTGAGTGATGTGGTTCACTAAGGACGTTCTGAAGGAGCCATTTTTGGCTTCTTTTTCTTACGAAGATTTTGGGCAGCGTTCCTATTGTTTCCTTTACTGAATGCTGACTACAACGTTCCTTTTTTTTGGACCATCTAGCTCAACGAGGATTACATCTTGATATTGCCCTAATTGCAGCTTTCCATCTTTAAATGGCACGCTCACATCATTACCAAGCAATAAGGCTTGCATATGGGAATGAGCATTCTTTGGCTCATCTTCCGGGATATTATCCCTTAGATGTAGATCATCATGTTTATAACCCTGCAATGGTGGCGCTAATTCCTTCAACCATTTTTCTAGATCCAGTATCAATCTCTCTTCCATCTCATTGACAATTAAGGCTGTAGTCGTATGCAAACAAGACACGCATACAACACCTTCTAACTGGATACCGCATTGGATAATGCTCTCAATTTGATTAGTGATTGAGTGACAGGAAAAGGATGAGCTGGTCTGAATTGAAATCGTTTCTGTCCGCATAAGGCTGTGTTGTTGTATTGAGTAAGTATCCAAAGATCTGATATGATCTTGGATTGATAGAGACCTACCATCCCATCATCCGACAACTAATAATTATCCACGTGTGTAGTAGTGGATAACGTCATAAATTAGATAAATAACAAAAGCAGCGCCTAGATATAAACCGAGCCTGGGACCGTTGAATAATGAATTAAAGGAGTTTGACTTCTCTTCTTTTTTTTATTTTTCTTTTGCTTAGGCGGTAGGCCGCCTTGCTCTTTGCGTCGTTTAGCTTCTCCCATGAATCTGATCGAATCTCATATCCTCATCATGACCTTTACAGACAAGTCTTCAATCAATATCCAATAAAAAAGCCCCCGTGCAGATGTGGGAAGCTTTATTGGCCATGTTCATTCATCTAAACGTTTCTTTTAATAGCACAACTTGTTGGACTTAAATTAGTTGATGGACTTCTTATGAGTTCTTGATAACGAAATTTCCATTAGAATCTTTGATTATTAGTCCTTGGCTTCTTAGGTATGAAATGGCTCGAGTGGCTGATACACGAGTCATGCACAATGCAATAGCTATTTTCTCATGTTTCAGCTTGAAAGGTATTAAGAGACCACCTTCTATTGCATTACCATAATCAAGTGCAATCATTTCTAGGAAACTTATCAATTCATTTGTTGATGTCTTAATAGCAATAATAGTCTGACTTTAATGATTGATCAACTCTTTAAAATATCAACAACATTGTATTCTTCGAGTTTTAATTTTCTATACTTGTGCATACTAAGTATTAGAAATTTCATTTAAGTCTTGGTAATCCAATATACGTAGACCTCTTGAGTGCTAGAGAATTAGACACATCTATTTTTGGTTTAAGTAAAAGGAATTGCAATAATCATTAATTTGCTGGATGTCAACATTTAGATCTGTTTTCCTTGCAATAATACCTCTTTTTTCTATTATCTTTTGAGCTATTTCTTCATCTGGTCGAATTTTAAGAAGGGCAAGATATTCTCTACAGTAATTCGATAGCTCTTTGTCTCGGCTAAAGGGGATTAGTTGTACAGCAATCACGCTTAGTGCCAAAGCCGTAATAAATGAACAGGCTTTTTGGACTGAATCTCCCATTTACTTACTTGTTAGGTCCCCAACTTTTATAGCGTGCTTTCAGTAAGTTGATCATCTAGCAACAAGATCAATCATCCTCTTTAGGAGGAGAGATCTTAGACATATCCAAGTCAGCTATCTCCAGCCCATATAGATCAGCAATTTTGGTCATCGCTAGAGCTTCTGCACTGGCCCAAGACTCTGCCAAAGCCACCCAAGTCTTTTGACTAAATTCCACCCCCAGGTTTTCGTTGTTATTTCTTCTCTCATCCATCTCCATGACCTTCTTTAAGCCTTGTTCGCTGAGATGGCTTTTGATCCTTAGGAAAACGACTTCCAACATTGAATAGTAGAACTTTTCCTTTGCCTTCTCATAGGCCCACTCAGCTTCTCCTTGAGCTTTCTTGGCATATTCAGCTGTGATCTCCTTGCTCATTTCATTTTTTTATCAGTGAGATCTCTAAATCGTATCGCCCGTTGCAGTGAGTCTTCCAATATCGACTTGCTACTCCACTGGGCATAAGCACCGTTATGCACTTGGGCGGCATGAACGATGAATGCAGCCAGCTCAATAACAGAAAGTTTGTTCTTCCCCAAAACTCAGCAAGACGCACGTCAACACTCAGAACTAATCGCTCAGGAGGGCCCAATGAGGGCCCAATCCCAATTCGAGATCGCCAAAAAGCTAGTCGGGGCGACAGGATTCGAACCTGTGACCTAGTGCTCCCAAAGCATTGGGTTGTAGAAATGAGACAAGCAGCAAATCCCAGCAAAGCACTAGCTTAAATGTAGTATACAAGGGTCATTTGAGACTCAATCGTGTGTAAGATAAATAGATCTATTTAAATCTATTTAGTCAGGAGCTCCCCTTGAGCTCCCCGACATACGATCTAGTGGTCAATGAAAGCCAGAACTGATTCTCCAGATTGGGTGCAGGGCCTTAGGACTCATTTGCGCGATAATCTCTCGCCTCATTGGCAGGTGATTGAGAGAAAAGGTAGGAGAGCTTGTCTAGGAATTCGATTAGAAGATGGAACGAGAATTTATAGAAACCTCCCCGCATATTGGGAAAGAGCACAAGAACCAAGAATCAGAAAACTAGCTGATGAAATTTTTGACCTGCATATGGTTAAAAAGGTTCCACTAGATGAAGCTATAGAACGAGTTAAAAAGACAAACTCTGATGCACCAAGAGCATCAAGGAGAGCTAATCCAAAACTTTTAATTACTGCATGGGAGAGCTATGGAAATTACAAAGTCAATGTCAGTGGTGATGTCTCTGTCAAAACATGGCAAATCGAATACGGAAAAACGTTCCGCAGGCTCAAAGAGATAGAGGCATCGAATGCTAATGATCTACTGATTGAGATTGGCAAACAAAATGAACCAGGGTCTAGAAGCAGACAGATCAAAGTGCAAAATATCGCGGCTTTCTTGAGGTGGGCTACCTCTAGAGCCTCAGGTCATTTCTTACCTGCTGATAACTGGACTCCACCCCCTAAAAATGCACTTGGAGACTATGTGGGACGTAAGTCAGCCAAGAAGCAACAGGAAACATCTAGCCCGACTGTGGTTATAGAAGATGAGGATCTGCTGGGGCTGATCAACTCACTACCCATTGATCTTGATAAGGATGAGAAGAAACACCGCCTAAGAGATCGTGCGATGAAGTGGGATTTAGCTCTCAAGCTTGCAATCGTTTATGGATTGCGTCCCATCGAAGTCAGCTATGACTATTTAGAGATCAAAAAGAATGGAAAAGAGCATTTGTTCTGTACCCATTGTAAGAAAGCTGGTGGAGGCATTACCAAACCCAGAAGACTATGGCCCCTACATCCTGAGTGGGAGGAAGAATGGAATCTCATTCAAAGAATCAAACGTAAAGACCCTCTTCCTCGTATGAGAACAAGTGCAGGTGATGCCTTTAAAAGTTACCTGCGCTTTAACCCAGTCTGGAAAAGACTAAAAGCTGAGAGTGGAGTAGTGCCCTACAGCTTCCGGCATTCGTATAGCAAACGAGGACATCAGGTCTACAAACTCTCTGACACTGAGATGGCTGTATTTATGGGGCACACCGTTCAAGTTCATAACGCTGCCTATGCCCAATGGAGTAGTGAATCAATGTTGGAAGATTCAATGAAAAGGGGTATTCGATATAGAGATGTCACCTCATCATGAAAGAAGGTGCCCTGTGCAGACGCAGGAGGCTTCCTTGCTCATGTGGGTTCATCTAAACGTTTCTCTTAATAGCTCACCTTCGTAGTTAATACTCTAGAAGAATTATTCATTAGGTTCCTTATAGAAGTAACTCATAGGATCTAATAACAACAGTAATTCCATAACTGTCAGGCTTTTTCTATTTCTATTATGCAGATCATTTAAAACTAGTCCATGATTGCTACATCTACGGAGACCATCCTTCTATCAGAAGAAGAAGGAAAGTTCTTTGAGTAAACGAACAAACTTATTCTGATAAACATTACTGCAAAAGCTATCAATGTGATGAACAGTAATGAAAGATCCAAAATCATGCACTCATCCTTGTATAGCATGTGTTGTTCAATGATTATTTTTAATCGGAGATGACCTAACCCGCATGTCATCTAGAGCACCAGTCAAAGATTTTTGATGGAGAAATAAAAAAAGCCCTTCATGATGAAGGGCTTCAAATTTGTTTTCTTGCGTGAAGTAGGCGATGCTTTGTATCGCAGAAATAAAGTTACATAATTAGAACTTGAAGGTGGTTCTAACGATTGCTCCAAAGATGTCATCACTACCATCTGAGGCACCGTTGTAGGTGTCCGTTCCACCGAAAATGGCTGGAGTTACACTTATGCTGTCAGACATTTGGTGGGAATAGTAAACCTCCCAAAGATTGTTGTCCTCTGCAGGATCAGTTGTACCACCAACAATCTCACTGGCATACATACGTTGTCCGTAACCAATACCAAGTTTATTGCCATCGATGAAAGCATCCTTCCATGTCAATCCAACCATCCAGCCTGTTTGCTCTTCAACGGAACCAGATGCTCCGTCATCATCAATTTGACGTATGTCATAGCCAATTTGGATAGATGGAACGACACCTGTATCAACTGGTTTCCAATAGGCTCTTGCAGAATAACTGGTGGCATTTCCAGTACCGGCTGCTTTGCCTTTCTCTGTTCCGTAATAACTAGTCCAGCCTTTACATGATTCAGTCCCATCAGCTGAGTTACACATGTCATTTGCAATACCTAATGAAACTTGCCAACGCTTTGAGCCATACTCAATTTTGTTAAGCCACTTTGACTGGTTGTCAGTCAACATTCCACTACCATCAGAAGCACTGGAAGCTCCTGAGGAGACGTAGTTAGAGCTAATAGCGAATCTAGGTGCAGAACTATCATCTACAGATTGAGTCCAAGCGACACCAAAGCCCCCCCCAGTACTTACTCCATAAGCACCTGCAGCACCACCCTTGCCGAAGTCCTTAAGGATACTCTTATAAATTGATGGCTTACTTGCCAGCATATGGTCACTTTCGATCGCTGGACCTACCCATGCGGTGAAGTTTTCACCAACTGGGAATGTATACCAAATTTTGTCAACCTCAAGAGCATCTGCACTACTGTGAGTAGCGCCTAAATATGCCCCATAGTTCTTGCTGGCAAATGAGGAGTTATCAAAATTACCTGCTTTAATCCTTGTATATAGAAGATCCTCACCCGTAAAACTGGTTTTCAAATCAAAACGTGTGCTGTAATTAAGTGTAGTAGCTGTATCAGTAGCATTGTCTCTATCAACACCACCCATCACAAATTCAGTCTTACCAGACAGTTTGGTAGTCGTTGAGAACATACCAGCTTCGAATTCGCCAACACGTGCTTCGAGGCCATCAAGGCGACCCTTGATAACAGCAAGTTCAGGACCGAATTCGTTGAGAAGACGACGCTCTTCTTCGTTAACCTGAGCAACATTGCCAAGGCACTTGTTCAAAAGTGCAGCAGCTTCATAACGAGTCATGCTGCCATTAGGAGCAGAAGCAACACAACCATGGCGCTCAGCCAAGTTGGTCAACGCCTGATAAGCCCAATCAGTTGGGTAGACGTCTGAAAATTGAGAAAAGCTCTGTACTTGTCCTGAGTTGGAGTAGCCAGAGACATCATTAATGTTTAGCTCAGCAGCTGTTGCAGCGACAGGGGCCATAAGCCCAAGTGCAGCAGGCGCTACCAGCAATTGCTGGAAAAGTTTCATTGAGATTCCTCACACGGAATTATTAAATGAGTGGGGTAGATTCCCACTGGCTTATTTTTACTTAGCCTCTAAATATTGAATGTCATTTGCAACACCATAAGGCTTAAAAGCATACATGTTAATTGTTTAATAACCTGTCCTTAACCTAATGATAAGCCTATAAATACAGACTTACTTGTAAACGCATCAAGTCTTTTTGATGTATACTTTGAGGGCGTTAATCGATCCACATGCCTCCGATTGAATCGCCTAACCAACTCCTCCCAAGCCTTAAGTTCAGGAAATTTCTAGAGGAAAACTATCAAAATCGTCAACTTATTCACAAAAAACGAGGGAGCACCATTGTTCTTAATAAGAATCAGTATTGGATGGTAATAAGGGGAATGGTTAAGCTTGAATCTATAACAATGCATGGAGACCAACAACTTCTTGGCTTAGTTGGTCCAAATGAGATATTCGGTGATTCTCTTACCAAGGTTCTTCCTTACGAAGTTAAAGCTCTTTCAGACTGTGATCTCCTATGTTTTGATGGCCTTGAAATTGAATCTTCTCCTTCATTAACATTAGCAGTTTTAAAAGGAGTTTGTGAACGTCATAAACAATCAGAGATATTCCTTAGTTTATTTGGTTTAAATCTAATAGAAGAACGCATTAAAGAGTTTTTGAAATCAATCTCCAACGACTATGGACAAGTTTCTGAAGATGGAATTGTTATTAATTTTCGATTAACACACCAAGATTTAGCAAATGCTTTAGGAACGACAAGAGTTACTATTACACGTATCATGGGTTTACTTAAGAAGCAGAGATTCTTAAAGATTAATGATAAAAAAAATATAATACTTTTGTGACTAATTAATTCAATTGAATCACTGGTATCCTGAATGACATGCACTCAGAGAATTGAGCAATAAAATAATTATGTGGGATTGCTGCTATCCCACATGCAACCTCCCCAGATTCAACTTTCTGATTCTCGCAAGACAGTAAGTTACTACTGGGGAGAGGGATCCAGTTACATTTTTTAGTAGTTGATCACTTAATTATGACTTTACAACAAGAATCTGGTAGTGATGATTTAAGTTTCAATGAAGAGTTTGAAGCATTGAAAAATGATATTTTGAATCTTAAATCTACTAAGTCACTTGCTGGGGAATTATGCAAATTTCTTGGGTTTATGATCGCAATATTTGGAACTCTTACAGCTGCTTCTATTGCTTTTGAAACAGGAGATCGTAGATATGTTTTGTCCACTTTGGCTTGCCTTGGTGCAGGTCTTCCTCTTTCTGCGATTGGAAGCATTGCAACCAGTAATAAGAAATCAGCTAATGCTGCTTCAACCCAAGCATATATTTCTTTTTTAAATTACACTTACTTAGTAGGCTCTATAGAAAATTAAATCTTTTCTTTCCATTAACATATCACCACATGCTCAGGAACTTTTAGGAAGGGGTAATTGTAGTTACTTTACAATAAAAAATATAGGAGATATAAGCATCCAATATACTTATTAATTTATAATTCTTGCCGCAGTATAATTACTGCTATTAAATCATAATTTATCTTAGATACTTGAGAGGGAATTAGCATTTCAAATTAGTTAACTCTCTGCAGTAAATACAATGAATCTTAATGGTTTAATCAAGTAGCTAGCAAAACTAGTAAAATTATAAAAATATCTGAACCTTACTTGAATAGAAAGGAAAAATTAATTACTAAAGGCTCAAAGTACATGCAAAAATTGCAACTTAATTATAAATTTATTATCCATACAATCACTATTTGATCCTTACCAGGAAAGATCTGATTGATTACTTCTATGAGCTATAAGCAAACATATAACCAAATCCCCTTACTGTATGTATATATCTAGGGAATGAAGTATCGTCTTCAACCTTTTCGCGCAACCAACGAATATGAACATCAATGGTCTTATGATCTATCTCCAAGTCATCCGGCCAGACTGCTTCTAAAATCTCCTCTCTCGAGTGAACTTTGTCTGGATAGCTCATTAGGTATTTGAGAAGTTTGTATGTTTTTGGGGCAAGCTTTAGTGCTTGCCCATTTTTCGTGACAGAGTATTGGTCGAGATCAATAGAAATATCTCCCCCACTCAATATTTTCTTGCTATTAACCCTTTGATTTAATTTTTCTACTCTTCTAAAAAGAGCTTTGCATCTAGCAGCTAATTCACGCCCCCCATAAGGCTTTACTAAATAGTCATCAGCTCCTACCTCTAACCCCAGGACTCGATCAGATTCGTGGCTGCAATTGCTGATTAAAAGTATGGGGATGTTGTTGCTTTTGTCACGTAACTCTTGACAGACTCCTAGCCCTTTTATATCTGGCAACTCGTGAGAGAGCACGACCAAATCAAAAGGATTTGAGATTTGACGATTATTTAGAGTGTTTAGAGCTTCCTTTCCTGTATTGCATATCACAACCTTAAAGCCTACATTTTTCAAAATAGTGATCGAGGGTTGACAGAGGTTATTGTCAGTTTCAACTAGAAGAAGTCTAGGTTGTTCAATGTATGAAGAAACGGAGGAGAGAGTCTTCACTTTTGAGTTCCAATCATTTCGGAATCGGTCATACTTTGACTGATTTGGATAGCAAGAGAGTCTCAAGTCAGCAAATCATCAACATTTCTTGATCTATCCTTAACCTTCTGAGACAGCTCTAGCCACCTGACTTCTTAGCGATTGCATGCTTTAGGAGCTTCTTTTTTAAGCACTCTATAAGCCCATAAATCAAGATTACTTGATCTTATCAAGGCTTTTTGATTAATGTATGAGGGCCGATGTCTTATGGCTTCCATGACCTTCTCCAAGAAGGCTCTTCTCTTTTCATCTTGCCTGGCCCTTGGGGCTGGTATTACCGCTTGCGGTTCTTCCGATTCAGTTTCAAATGTCAAGCTAAGCGGAGCTGGTGCATCTTTCCCTGCGAAGATCTACACCCGTTGGTTCTCTGACCTCGCGAAATCAGGTGGCCCCAAAGTGAACTACCAAGCCGTGGGGTCAGGATCTGGTCGTAAAGCTTTTATTGATCAATCTGTGGACTTTGGTGCATCAGATGATCCGATGAAAGCTAAGGACATTGCCAAAGTCACTCGTGGTTTAATTCAAATTCCAATGGTTGGAGGCACAATTGCCTTTGGCTACAACAATCCAGATTGTGATCTCCAATTGACCCAAAAGCAAGCTGTTCGAGTTGCTATGGGCAAGGTTACTGATTGGAGTGAATTGAATTGCCCTGCCGGGAAACTCCTTTGGGTTCATCGTTCAGATGGCTCGGGTACGACTAAGGCCTTCACTAATTCGATGCAGGCCTTCTCTCGCGAATGGACATTAGGAACAGGTAAATCGGTGGCTTGGCCCGCTGGCGTTGGCGGCAAAGGCAACGCTGGTGTTGCTGGAATAATCAAGCAGACTCCAGGTGCAATTGGTTACGTTAACCAGTCCTACATAAAAGGGAATGTAAGAGCTGCGGCTCTACAAAACCTTTCAGGTGAATTCTTGAAGCCAAGTACCAAAGCAGGTGCTGCTGCTCTTAATGGAATCAGACTAGATCGTAATCTTGCAGGTAAAAATCCAAATCCAACTGCTAGTGGTGCCTACCCCATTGCAACGTTGACTTGGGTTTTGGCCTATGAGGCCGGTAACGGCTCTAAAACAAGAGCCATACAAGAGTCATTAAACTACTTGCTTAGCGATAAGGCTCAAAATAAAGCCCCTACACTTGGCTTTGTGCCTCTGAAGGGTGACATCCTTGACAAGGCACGTGCTGCCGTAAATAGGATTGGAAACTGATCTAAAGGAGGACCAATCATCCCCAATAACCTTAAGAGGGGTCCTTAACCCCTCTTTTTATTGGTCATATTTGGGTTATTTTGGGAGAATTGTGCCAACCAAACCAACTCCAATAGTTGTAGCGATCAATTGAAATGGTTTTATTTTATTAGTGATTATCAGTAAGATTGTGATCATTAATAACAATAATCTGGGTAATAATTCAATCATACTATTTACTTCCAATGCAATCGAAGTCATAGGTATTGCTGCTCCAATGATTGCACCTGGCAAGCCAGAAAGGATACCATTTAGAAAGATATTCACGCTTACTTTTCTTTTTAAACCCTCAAGAAAAGGTGTACCAATAAGAACAAAAATGAAACTTGGCAAGAAGATTCCAAAAGTTGCTGTTACTGCTAAAGAGAGTGCCAAAAGCAATCCTCCTTCATTCCATCCAGCTTGATAGCCAACAAATGCACTTGTAAGTACAACAGGTCCAGGAGATAATTGTCCTATTGCTAATCCATCAAGGAAACCTTGAATATTTAGCCATCCCATCTCAATAATTTGATTTTGTAATAAAGGAATAATTACCAGACCTCCACCAAATACAAATAATCCTGCCTTAAGGAAAAGTAAAAATAATTTCAGGTGAATAATAAAAATATCCTCTTTTTCTTCTCCTAAAATTAAAATAGTTAGAAGATTAAAGGGTGAGATAACACTTGAACCAAAATGTATTTGATCTAATCCTAAAGGCCAAATAAAAAGTCCAAAATAGTTTTTAGATTTATATCTAAATAAATTAAACAGACCTGCTAATAATAAAAGCATAATCACAGGTAAATGAATAGAAGTAAATTGATCAATCAATGTGCCTATGAGAACAAAGCTTGCCATTGATATTTGCCACAAATGAGAACGCTTTTGGAGAAGTCTCCAAGCAAAAGCCCATATAATTGAAGCAACGACTACTTGAGTAATGGAAACAATGTCTGCAAAGCTATCAATAGATTGTCCTTGTCGCCATAGTTGACTCAATAGTAGAACAATTAGAAGGCCAGGAATCAGAAAACAAATCCCACTTATGAGGCCGCCTACTTGTCCACGAATCTTCATCCCAAGATAGATCGCTAATTGACTAGAAGCTGGACCTGGTAATACCTCACATAAACCCAATCCTGCTTCAAAATCTTGATTGGAGACCCAATTTCTCTGTTTTACAATTTCATCTTTCAGTATTGCTATATGGGCATATGGACCACCAAATCCGAGAAGTCCTATTTTTAGAAAGGTTTTAATCAACTCAGGGAATGAAGATTGCATTCAAATAAGTTGAGTTAGATGCTAAGAATATAGAGTTCAAATCATTTGATTTTGGACTTATGGCGAACTTCCTTTAAGCAATACAGAGCTTCTTAATGATGGTAGACATAAGCTACTTAGCCATGAGAAGAGTACGAGTAAACTGGAGCACCATAAACAAAGTTGCATCCCTAGAGATGCATTTCCTCCAAGCACGAATAGAGCTCCTGAAAGCAATGTTCCAAGAAGCCTGCCAGCTGCATTCGCCATGTAATAGAAACCAACATTCAGGCTCACGTTTTCTGCATCGGTATAAACCAACACCATGTAGGAATGGATAGATGAGTTCATTGCAAAAACCACTCCAAAAGCAATTAAGCCAGCGGTAATAGCAATGCCTGGATCACTCTGCTTCCACAATGCAATAGCGATGAGTCCAGGAATCGCAGTCAGAACAGCACTCCAAAACTTAACTGTGGAAACTCCTGGGCTAGATTTCTTGCCCCAGACATTCCTTAAAGTGGGCGCTAAAGCCTGCACAAAGCCGTAACCAATCACCCATAGTCCTAGAAAAGCTCCAATCTCTGAAAAGTTCCAATGAAGAGATGTCTCTAGAAAAACAGGTAATGCAACGACAAACCACACATCTCTTGCTCCAAAGAGGAAAAAACGTGCCATAGAAAGTACGTTGATCCCTTTGGATTTTGAAAACAGATCTTTAAACATTGGCTTCTCCTTCATACGCCCCATATCACCAGGCAAGACCAGGGTCAAAACAAAAGACAGAGCCAGGCCAAATGCCATTAGCGCAACGGCCTTATTGAAACCAAAACTAATCAGCAAAACTCCACCCAGAAAAAACCCCACACCCTTGAGAGCATTTTTGGAACCTGTTAGAACCGCAACCCATTTAAATAATTGCTTTTTACCTTTCTGTTCTTCTTCCGGCGTTTCAGGAACAACTGTTTTAATTGCACTCTTTGCACTCATTTTGTTGAGGTCTTTGGCGATGCCACTGATTGCTTGCGCAACCATGACATAACTAACGCTTAACAACTTTGGCCAACTAGCAGCAACAGGAACCAACATCAGTAGAGCACCTATCTGCAGAAGAGTTCCTGCCCATAGGGTTAGTCGTAAGCCATAGCGAGCACCAATCCAGCCGCCATACAAATTGGTAATGATGCCAAAGAACTCATAAAAGAGAAAAAGAAAAGCAATTTCTAAAGCTGTATATCCAAGCTGATGGAAATGAAAGACCACCAACATACGCAGAGCGCCATCAGTAAGAGTGAACGCCCAATAGTTGGCTGTGACGATCCCGTATTGCTGCAGAGACGACAATTTCATTTGGTTATCTTTTAACCTTTGCTATCTAGATTCACGACATAAGAAATTAGGTCTGCCATACGACAGCTGTAACCCCATTCATTGTCATACCATGCAAAAACTTTTAATTGATTCCCATCTATAACCATTGTGGACAAAGCATCAATAATTGAACTGCGTGAATCATTGACGTAGTCAATGGAGACTAAGGGCCTTTCTTCATAACCAAGAATGCCTTTTAAGTCTCCTTCTGCTGCACGTTGAAAAGCGTCATTAACCTCTTGAGCTGAAACCTTTCTCTCAAGTTCGAAAACGGCATCAGTCAGAGAGGCATTCAACAGTGGAACACGTACAGCATGTCCATTCAATTTGCCTTGAAGCTCTGGGAAAATCATGCCTATTGCCTTCGCTGAACCAGTAGTAGTAGGAATAAGACTTTGAATGCTGCTACGGGCTCGTCTTAGATCACTTTTAAATGAGTCAATTGGCACTTGTGTATTCGTGATGTCATGGAGTGTGGTAATGGCTCCATGGATAATGCCAAAACTTTCATTGACAACTTTGACAACTGGTGCCAAGCAATTGGTTGTACACGATGCAGCTGTGACGAGTCGATGAATCTTAGGGTCGTAAAGATTATGGTTGATTCCATAGACGATATTTAGAGCTTCTGTCCCTGCCACTTCACCTGTCACGGGACAAGCAACAACAACTCTTTTAATGCCACACTGATCAAAGTAAGGGTTTAATAGTTCTGGTGTTTTTATCTTTCCACTGCATTCCAGAACAAAGTCAACACCCGCTTGCTCCCATGGAACATTAGTGGGAGCACTCTCTTGCGAGTAGCTAAGAAATTGACCATCAATCTTGATCCCTTTTAAGTCGGAATCAATGTGCTGGTCCCAACGACCATGAACAGAGTCAAATTCCAGTAGATGAGCTGCTGTTGGAGCATCTCCTGCTGGGTCATTGATATGAACGAGTTCAATATTGGAGCGACCCCATAAGGCACGAAAAACTAAGCGGCCAATTCGACCAAAACCATTAATACCAATGCGCATTGAACCAACTAGCAGTAAAAAAAGAACGCTCTGGGCTTGAAAGAAAAGCTACCTTAGAACGCATCAATTTATTTTGATATATCAACCTTGCTTGATGCAAGCTATTGTGTGATTGCTTCAAAAATTGATAGCAAAAACCTTTTTAGATTATTTGGATTCATGGGAGCAGTAATTGCTGAGAAAAATATGCTTGCAACAAGTCAAGCAAGTGGGCTTCTCAAGGCTTTAGCCGATCCTCTTCGTATGGAAGTCATTCAATCTTTATCAGAAGGAGAGCGTTGTGTTTGTGATCTGATGGAAAAGACAGGTCTTGCGCAATCACGCCTTTCATTTCATCTCAAGGTTCTAAAAGATTCTGGATTAATTACAGACCGTCAAAGCGGACGTTGGGTGTACTACAAATTGGATCTAGAAGCGTTGCAATTATTAGAAGATTGGATAGCTGATCTGAAAAAGAGTTGTAAGAATGCAGCAAAGTCTTGTTCTTAATTCGTACTTATAGGATCTGACTTTAATGATTGATCAACCCTTTAAAATATCAACAACATTGTCTTCTTCAAGGAATTAATTGGTGTTCTTGTTGCCCTCGCTAATGAACGATACCCCAATCAGCAAAACCGTTCATATTGATAAGTAAATATACTAAATAGTAGCAATATGTCTCAGTGAATCAGAAGATTCTAGAAAAGCTTCTATTTAACTCAATAGTCATTTTACTTTGTTAATTGATGGGTACAACTAGAGTCTTCTAAGCTCATATCTATTAACCAATTTTTATCAACACCAAGGAGTTCAATAGCCTTTAATTCAAAACCATCAAGTTCAAAGTAGTTGTAAGGAACATTTACCCGTAAGGTTAATTGCCCCTCTTCTCTTGAAATGGAGTGATTGGAAAATTCAAGTTCTTCAATATTTCTATTAAAATCATTTGAGATAGTTAGTTTTAAGATCTTTTTCAAATGCCATGGTGATTGATCCATGAAACTTGCTTGATCTTCCCAGTATCGTTTATACATGTGGAATCCTTTTTTGATGTACATTGATCACTCAATTAAAAGTTGATTAAAGGTTAAAGTTTTTATTTAGTAAGTCACCGCTTGATTAACGAATCCCACCTATTTACAAGTTGGGTACCTGTAATCTTATTGCATGAACCACCCAAGGAATTAACAATAGAACAAGTGTTATGAACAGCAACAGAAATGGTGTTTCCCTTTGGCATTAAACCATCAACATAGATTTGTTGTTTTGCTATAGGAGTGGAAGTCTGCCGACTCAAGTTTTTTATTAATTTTGAAGGAGGTTTTTGCTCTGCAAATAAGACTTTCACATTTTCTTCTTTTAGCTCACCTAATACTCTGGCAATAGTCTGAGGTCTAAGGCTCCCTGAATGACCCATAAAATCTAATAAGCTAATAGTTTTCAAACCAAATGCATCTCCGTAGTATTCCATAGCTTTGTGCTTAGAAACGATCGTCCTTTGATTAGAAGGGATTGTGGATACTTGTCTTTGAGTCCATTGATCTAAATCTTCTAAAATAGAATTAACAGATTTAGATCTTTCACTTACAATTTTCCTATTTTCTCTATCAAAAAATGACATGTTCTTCTTGATGCTTCTAGAAATAATATTTCCCATCTTGATAATGTTATGAGGATCATGCCAGATATGAGGATCTGCTCCTCCATGGTCATGGTGATGATGATCACCGCCTTCGTCTGGAACTTGGGCTATCGGTTCGACATCATCGCCTGAAACATCTTTAAAGAAATGCTCATCGGCTTCAAACTCAAAGGGCATATGCTCAGTAAAGAATACATATTTACCAGCCTTTTTAATTTCTACATTGAATGTTGTGCTTTCTTTCCTCTCATTAAATGTGAGAACATATGCTTTTTCCTGTGCAACAAGTTGATCATTATTACGTTTAAATTCTGAATTTTTAGATTCTAATAATTCTTCAGCAAGTTCTTCTGATGCTTCAATATCACCAGACTTGAGAATGACCATTTTCATGGCAGGGTCGGCATAGTCTCCATCGACTTTTGCAAAAGACCATGTGTAGGTTCCTGGTGAAAGTTCAAAGACACCAGCCCATTCAAAAGCTTCTTCTCCATGACCTTTGCCGTGGTCATCATGATCGTCATGCTTCGCAGATGAGTGTTCATCATGGTCGTCATGGTCGTCATGGTCATCAATCTCTATTGCACTTACACCGACAACAGTAGTTATGGGTTTATCTTGCCATTTTTTTATTGAAGGAGTCATCTCTTGACCAAGTGTGAAAACTTGACTTGCATTATTTAGAGCTTGAGCCTGTCTAGGAGAAAATTTGACATCATGAACGTCTACTTTTCTGCCAATCAAACACTTAACTTGCTTTGAAGGTGGAGCAATTGCCTTGACCAAGTCACAGACCAGCGGCTCTATTGCAACTATTGCTTTCTCCTTGGCTTGTACTCCTTGAACCGTTCCAGATAAAAAAACCGCTCCTGCTAAAAGAGAAGTTTTTAAAATTGATCTATTGATCGAAAGCCTTCTTTGGCTTGATTGCCCTAAGTGATCTTGCATGCACGAGTGAACAAGTGTGAGTTCCAACGATAATGGTTATCATTTCTACCTGACAAGCGTATTGTTGTTTCATGTGGAAATGCTCTTAATCCATGGCCAGTTTGATTGCTGAAAATTTGACATATTCCTATTCAAGGCAAAGTCATCTTGTTTTGGAGGAGGTCTCAGTTGAGCTCAAACCTGGAACTTTGACTGCACTTGTTGGTCCAAATGGTGCTGGTAAGTCAACATTGCTAGGTCTACTTCAAGGCCGCAGTAAGCCTGACAAAGGTGAAATCACCATTGATAGTCATCCGTTGCTTGATAGTCGATCCCAAATTTCTCTAATGCCTCAAAGAGGAAAGTTGAACTGGAATTTTCCAATCACTGTTGAAGGATTGGTTGCTTTAGGACGAGTGAATCATTCAAGATCAACATGTTGCGAAGTAGAAGCTGCACTACAACGAGTTGGAATATCTGATTTAGGAAAAAGGAGACTCGATTCATTATCTGGCGGGCAACAACAAAGAGCATTACTTGCAAAAACTTTAATGACACCAGCAAAAATCTTGCTTCTTGATGAACCTTGTTCTGCTTTAGATCCACCTGCAAGAGAAGACTTTCTATTAATCATTCGCCAGCTGGCTGAAGCTGGGTTATCACTTTTTGTTAGTAGTCACGATTGGGGTACATCTCTAAATGCGTATGACAAGGTCGTTGCTTTGGATAAGCATGTTTTGGCTTCTGGTACTCCTGAAGTAGTGAGAGAAAAGCTTGATTCATTTAGCTGTATGCATGGTAGCTATTGCCGTGCTTAATCTTTACTCAATCCTAGAAACTTGGTGGTTAATTCCTTTTTGCGTAATTCTATTGACAGGAATACTTTGCCCGGCGATGGGTACTGTATTAATTACCCATAAGCGACTTCTGCAAGTTAATTTAATCTCTCATTGTGTCCTGCCAGGGTTGGCTTTGGCAGTAGCACTTGGCGTTAGTCCTTCAATAGGTGGTGTTTTCAGTGGATTGTTTGGATCTCTTGCAGCGGAAGCATTAACCAACAAAAAAAATGAAAATTATGAAGCAATAATGAATACAATTCTTGCTGGTTCTCTTGGACTTGGTGTTCTTCTTATACCTCTTCTTGGAATTAGGATCGATTTAGAATCTGTTCTATTTGGTGATTTATTAACTGCAAATTTAGGCGACTTATTAAGAACTATTATTTCTTTCTTCGTATTTATTTCTTTGATACTTTTTGCTTACGAAAAGCTTGTACATATTGGATTAGACCCGGAAGGAGCTTCTGACAGTGGCATAAAAGTGTCTTATTTAAATTTAATGCTTGGCCTTACGACTGCGCTTGTTATTGTTAGTTCAATGTCTGCAATTGGAGTCATTCTTGTAATTGCTTTGCTTTCCACTCCTGCCTTATTAGGTCTGCAACAAGCCCCATCTTTATGCGTTGCTATGGTTAGATCTGCAATGTTTGGATCTTTAATCTCAATTTTAGGTTTTTTGCTTGCGATTGCTTTCAATATGTCTCCAGGTCCCCTTGTCGCTGTTTTATGCATTCTCTTAATAGGATTGTTACCTGGAAAAAGAAATAATCGATCTATTTTGAGTAATTAGACCTACGGAGTTATTGGCTTGCTTTTAAACTAAAAGGCAGAACTTTGTGCATGAAAACCCCTGACTAAGCAGGGGTGTAACAAGGTTGGAGTAGGAGGACGATTTCGCAGTTGTATTCGGTTTATGAAAATCCTTTAGGAGATGTTTTTATGCGATTTTTAAAATCCCAAACATTAATTCCTCCGTTTGCATTAACGGCTGCTAGAGCACAGTCATCAGGTCGCCAAGCAATTGCTTCGATACGGCCTCCTACGAATGCACCGCCAAGTGGCTCACCATGACCATTCTTCTGGAGAAGCCAAACAAAAACCGAACCATCCCTTGATCCAGAGGCTAATAGTGACCCTCGATTGGAGAAAGCGAGGCTAGAAATCGCTCCAATGTGAAGGTCTAACTCTCCTGGTACCGTTCCTTCAGGACCATTGCCTTGAAAACTCCAAACTGTTATTCGTTCACCTCCTCCAGTGGCAAGAACCATGCCGGTTTGATCAAATGCTAGTTGACTTGGCTTGCATGGATACCCAGTCATTTCAGCATCTTGCGCAGTTGAACGTCTCCAGAAATGAACAGAATTGTCTTGACTACCGCAAGCCACAATGTCGCCATCAGGGCTAAGCACCATCGACACGAGTGAGCCTTGCCATTCCAGCTTCTGATTGACCTGGTCACGAATTACATCATAAAAAGTGACTCGGCCGTAGCATGCAGTTGCTAATTCATTCGACTTTGACCAAGCAACCGCGCTGACAGTACTAGGATGTTTATCTGAGCGCCAATGTTCTTCCCCATCAGCACCAAAAACATAGACGTACTGCGAAAAGACTACGGCTAAGAATTGTCCATCTGGTGACCATTGGAGATGTTCGACCCATCCTTTACCAAGTTCTAATGCCTTATTTGACTCACCTTCTTTACTCTTCCAAATCAGAACACGTCCATCCTGACCTGCAGTAGCAAAAATATCTCCATCTGGATGAATGGACATCGCAAGTAAGCCACCTTCATGGACTTCCTTTCGATGCCAAAGGGTGGTTCCAGACTTGCCTTCAAAGGCATAAAGGCCTCCTGCAGCATCACCCACCAAAAAAGCATTACCTTCTAGTGCCCATCCGCAAACAATGACATAATCGGCGACTTCAGTACTCCACCCCTCGTGCAGCATCCCCCGACCCTGAGGACCGAGTTCTCTTATGTCAGGCATTTGTCGAACCCACTTTGCAAGGCCTCTTCATCAAGGTTCCGACCGATAAACACGAGTTGATTTCGGCGAGGTTCATTACCCCACTCCCTATCAGGCTGTGAGGTAAAGAGCATATGTACACCTTGAAAAACTATTCTCCGCGGCTCGTCGGCAAAGCTGATGAAACCCTTCATGCGAAAGATGTCCACACCTTTCTCTGAGAGAAGTCGGCTCAGCCAAGTGTTGAGCTTTTCAGGATCGACATTGCCATTCCGCTCAATAGCAATTGAACCCACTTCATCATCGTGTTCGTGTTGTGCTACCCAAGTTCGCTCTGCTATAGGAGGAATTAAAAGATCATTCTGTTGATTACTTCCTGACTCAGAAACTGAAGTATCCATTCTTCTTACTTTGATATCGAATTCCTCGGCCGTGTGCTGAGTGAATAAACCAAGATGTCCAGATTTTTCAACTTCAAGCGAAAACGACTTGCGCCCCTCGGACTGCAGCTGAAGGTTCACATGCTTATTCAGTGGGATTTTGTCACCTGGATGTAGGAGTTCAGCAGATTCAGCGTAAAGTCGCACACATGATTCTGCACCTTCATTGAGAGATTCTTCGTCTGTGCCTTGGTCAGCTACAACGACGAGAGACATCATCGGGTCAGGCCCCTCTTCGAGACTTACTTCGTAACGACCAGGCTCAAGTTGAAAAACACCCGTCCACTCAAATGGATACTCTGGTTCTAGGAAGCTGGGGCGGCGCTCCAAAACCTGGTCAAGGTCAAAAGCACCGAGGTTTAGAACAGTTTCAACAGAGACATCCGCTTGCTTACTACGTACGACACGCGCCATACGGTTCATGTCACGTAGTCGTGCTTCAAGAGTATCGAGTGACTCATCAGAAACGAGATCAGTTTTGTTCAGAACCAGTACGTCAGCAAATGCAACCTGCTCGGAACTCTCATCACTGCGTCCCAATTGCTGATCAATATGAGCTGCATCAACAAGCGTAACGATCCCATCGAGTGAAAATTCTGAACGAATTTCATCGTCCATGAAGAATGTTTGAGCAACAGGACCGGGGTCGGCAAGCCCTGTGGTCTCAACCAATACATAATCGAACTTATCGCGTCTCTTCATGAGGTTCCCAAGTACGCGAATTAGATCGCCTCGAACAGTGCAGCAGATGCATCCGTTGGACATCTCAAAAACCTCTTCGTCAGCATTGATCACCAGTCCCTGATCAATTCCAACTTCACCATATTCATTTTCGATGACGGCGATCCGTTTACCGTGCTCTTCGCTCAGAATCTTGTTAAGAAGAGTCGTCTTTCCAGAACCAAGAAATCCCGTAAGGATAGTTACGGGTACTTTTTGAGTACCGTTCATAGCCTTAAAAGCAGAAAAACAGCTCAATTATATAAAAAATGGTTATCATTATCATGCTTATTTCCTTTTCAAGACGTGCTTCACCCAAGCTTTCTTGGGTAGCAAATATGTATAAAATGTAAATTTTGCATTTTTTATCTCATAGGTTGTGGATCACTTCACTAGCCGTGAGTTTTAATTTTCGATTTCAAATCAAAGCTCATACATCGATAACCCTGCCGCCTTCCAACGCATTTAAAGACTCTCTAATTACCTGTAGTTGCTCAGCGTTTTTCCTACCAGCAACAGCCTTATCGATGATGAAAAGACTGATTAGCGTGCTTTTCATCTATGTAGTTCATAGGTTACTTAAATACTTTGCTTCACAGGCACAGGATCAGCACCATTCAGCCAGCGTTGAGCTGAAATTGGGTTAACTAAATATCTTCTTCGAGTTGAGGAATTAGAACTTCTATCAAGAAAATCAATCCCTGATCTCAGCACTCCTGCTTTTATTTGTGCTAGCAACCAATCTCTTCCACAATGCATGTAGCGAGTAGCCTCTTGCAACGGAACAAAGCGATCGGGGATCTTTATTTTTGTAAGTTGGTTGATATCATGTTGAAGCTTCTCTAGTCTTATAACGATATCGCGTAGCTGAGCAGCAAATAACAGCTCCTGTTTGTCAGACATCTAATTAACACTACATATAACTGTATTTTAGTACCTGTGAATTTCCAGATCTAAATAGAAGACTCTCCGTCGAAGGCTCCTGGCATTGTGTATTTACTTTTTAAATAGTGATGCACAATGCACAGTTCTTATGAGTTAAACCTTTACTAATGGTTTGATAAATAATAGTGGTAATCAAAAAGAAAGTTTTTAACTGTGCATTGAGCATTTCTTTCTAATCCCTGATCAGGAAAGGGTTTTCTCATGATCAATGTAGATTCAGACCCGGCTTTGATTCTGTGCATTGAGCATGGAGATCTAGAAAGGAACTTCTAAAGAATTGGGTCCACGAGGGACAGCCTCCGCAGCCTCTTTAAGCAATCTATGAACCTCGCCTCCATTCACAGTGTGGGCAACTCCTTCGGCAAACCAGACTCCTCGTGTTCGTTCTGGCCAGCCATGCGAAAGATTGTTGACCTGTTTGTTTGATGCTGTAAAGCCTAGTTTCTTTAAACAGTCTTTTAGTCTTCTGACTTCAGTTGAACACCCTCCTTTTTGTTGATTGACTTTGATCCCTAAAACTCTGGTGAGTAGATCATGCTCAAAAACGACGGGTAGGTTTTCGGTTGCAGCTTGAAGAGTGGTTAGCCATGGATCTTCGCTGATTGATGCATCAGCAATCGATGCAACTTGCCCTGTTTCTTTTTTAGTAAGAGATGGGGTTTGACCTGCTCGATACGCTTTCATCACTGTGCCCCAGATCATGTCTCGATCACGTAATAACCAGTCTAGATCTACGTGTTGAGTCATGTTGATGATCCAATATCGTCTGTTGCCGGTTTGATCTACCAAGAGTTCATCTGCATTAGTTGTACCCCATAAAACACATGGCCTTGGGTAATCAACTGTTGTGGCTCCATAGGGAACTCGAAAATTATCTGTATGGCGACTAATCAATGCCTTGAGTTGTCCTTGATGGCGAGAAGCAATATGTCCGTCAATTTCCTCCATTTCGTAATGCCAACATTGCCCTATCTGCAGCAGTTGATCTTTCTCATTCGGAACCGTAACTGCTGAGATGTAGTTTTCTTCTCCTGCAAGTGTTTTGATTGTGTTTGTTTTGCCAACTCCTTGAGCTCCTTTCAAGATCAGAATCTGGTCATATGGGTAACCAGGAGAAAAAGCTCGACAGACAGCGGCTAGCAAATGCAGTCCAAATAATTTGGATTCAATATCTGTCTCAAGAGAGAGGTATTTGCGCCCTAACTGATCAAGTGGAATCCCAGCATCTTTATCTTCAACTGATTCCAGATACCGCTGCACTGGATGATATTCGTTTTGTTTGGCCACATATAAAAAAGCATCTCGAACATTGACCGAGGTATGACTGATCTGAAAACGATCAGCGAGCAAGCAATGTTGTAGTTCAAGATTTTTGAGTGGATCACCGTTTAGTTCCACGCGCATCTTGAGTTGATTCCATTCCAGTAATTTTCCAAATTCTTCCTTTACGAAGGCGATTAAATCTTGCTTGGTTTTGCCGTCATGAGATGTTTTGCTGGGCTGATGAATTTTGAAGCCAATGGCTTTACCAAAACAATTTGAGGTGATTCCCATCTTCTTCCACTCTCGTCCCTGTTGATCCTTGATGGTTGAGCCTTGCGGAATATCTGGCGGCCAGAACCTGTCACCTTGATGACATTGGATATAGGTTTCGTCGATGGTGATTCGACATTTATCATCTAGATCACGACCACAAATAGGACATGGTTTTGCAGAGTGCCATTCGTGATTTGTATTCAAGGCTTGTTTACCAGATATCCAGGATGTATGTGGCTTTAAAACAACATCTGACAGTGCGGCTTCTAATTCTTCAATCCGATACTTTTGACCTGAACAGGCGTAAATAGAGGCCAATTCACCCTTGTTGCCTTCACAGTCGAAATATGGAAACCCAGGCAATCGCATGACTCGCGAAGGATTGTTGATATTTGGATCTGACTCAAACTTTTGAATGGCTTTTTGGGTCAATGCTTTCCAACGATGTGGATCTACAGGATTTTCAAAAACCCAATACTGATGAAGACTTTTCCCCCCCGTAAATACCTGCATCGTTGGCTCAGGTAAAACTCCTTTCCAGCAAGTAGCTTGTTCTGCTATTGAACGATCATCGTGTTCAAGAAATAATGCACGGCAGTCGGTGATTTCTTGATCAGTATCACCACCATCATTGATGACGACGTAAATCCCGCTGCTTTCTTGAACCCAGCCCTGCAGAACTTCTTTACTGAATGAACCTTTTTTTGGGACTCTTGTTTTTGTCTTTTGACGAGGTATCGAGCGCAATCGAGTTTTTGCAGGATCTTTACCTAGGATTTCAAGAAACTTTATTGCATCTTGAGGGATAACATATTCATTATTCATGATAAAATAAATTTAGAAATAATTGTTTTATAGGGCGCTACTAAAGCGCCTTTTTTATTAGCTCAAAAGGACTCTGAGCTGCTGATCTTCTTTCTGGCTTGCTAGAAGTGTGCGAATTACTTTGCTTCTACTTGTATCGGAGTGATAGGCTAATCTACGGATCTTTTCATATAGTTCTTTATTTGTTCGAACCATAAAGACATACTCATTCATGATGCTTATTCCTGATTGTTGAGTATTCTTAGAATCAAAGAATACAAGTTTAATTATATTCACCCCTAATTTATGTTTTGCACAATTGCTCAACTTTTGGGGGTGAATTGGGGCTGGCGTTGTGTAAGACATCTGGCGACATCTACTTGGAGTTCCCACTAAAAAGAAAAAAAAAGAACTGGTGGATAAAATTGAGATTTAGTTGTGAAAAGAAGTGCTTATCTAAGTGATTGCCCTTTCTGTTTTGGCAAACGTTTGTTATCTACCAAGTCTTTTCAACACCTCTTTGGAGCTGTCCAGTTGGTGAAAACCTTCTCTACTTCTTCTAAATTCCAGAGGTATTTGCAGGTCTTAGATGTTCCTGTTTGGTAGTAGTGAAGACCTCTCTCAAAGTATCCATCAGACCTTTTTTGCAGCAAGGTCATTGGATGTATGCCCAATGCGAATGCACATTGAGTCGTACCGATCCATCGGATTGAATTAAGTGCCTGCATGACTTATTCGAAGGGTATTCCTTTGGCTCTTGCTACGGCTTGAACCGACTTCGGCCAATTGCCTATTTCGCCAGCAATGTCATCTCGCTCGCCAATGAGGCGATCAAGATCCTTTGCTATTTGAGATGCAGACTGCCCAGAGGTAAAAGGAACAGCAACTTGGATGCCATTTACTTGTGACCTGTTGGCATAGCGGTTCTGTTTATGCGGCATTGGCTAAAAGGCTTAGAACATATCCCGCTCATCAATCCACCAAACACAAAAGACTTAGCTTTTGCTGGCAGTCCGACTCCCAAAAGAGGTTGATTTAGCAAGCAGATACTTGGGCACTCAACTGGGTTAGAAGAAAGAGTAGATGAATCTTCTGTAAGAACAAGTGTTTTAAACACCATCTACGGTGTCTTGGCTTTTGATTAAGCAAACTATGAATCGAAATTAAATCTTCTTTCCTTTCTGACATTGCTCTTACAGAGGGTTTCCTTCTTGCCCCTTTGGTTCAATTGGTTAATACGAGTGCTGACAGCCATAGCACTAGAACCACTGCGTCAACTCAAATCTATTAAGTCAGGAGCTCCCCTTGAGCTCCCCTTCTCAAATCGAGAATCACCAAAACCTAGTCGGGGCGACAGGATTCGAACCTGCGACCTAGTGCTCCCAAAGCACCCGCGCTACCAAACTGCGCCACGCCCCGTTACTCACTGATTGTAGTGGTTGACCTGGATCTTAACCAATCCCTTTGGGTATAAAGGGTCTCCTTCTTGACTCAAATATGCTCAAACATTGTCATATGAGTTTATCGAATCACGCAAGTACAACCCAGCATGGGTTCAAACTTGAGAGGAGTCCTTCGCGAAAGTATTGAGCCAAGCTTCAAAGTTGCTGAGCAAGCAGGGAAGGCAAAACTCACTATTTGCTTCCAAGGTAGAAAGAGGAAGGTGGCGACTAATATAGTTCTCTATATAATAGACATCACGTAACTATTTTGATAAACAAATAAAATCACAAAGTTTACAATAAGATTTTAGTGCTAATGAATTTAATTTTCTTCTCCTTGCTAAGCATTCAGCGTCTCTAGAAGCAAACCACAACCAAATTTGGAAGCATCTGCATCAAAACTCTCACGCTGTTCACACATAAATCCATGGTCGGCTGATTCAACTTCGATATAAATCAATCGACTCCCTTCTGGATCTTCTTTCTTCAAGGCTTCTTGTATTGCAATTCAATCAGATATAGGAATTAGAGGATCAGCTATACCGCATAAACAAGTCAATTCCCCAGAAACAATTGGAAGCAAATCTAAGCTTGGAGGATCCCCACCTGGCCGACTAATACTCGCGCCTGCGCCATAAAATCAAAAGTAGAAGTTACCTCTGGAAGTGTTGAAGTAATCAGTGCAACATGGCCACCAAAACAAAATCCAATAACCGTGATTCTTGATTGTTTTTTGGAGCTTCTTCCAAGTAATAGCTGCAGAAGCATCAACAAGAATCTGCTCAGTCGTAGTAAATTGTTTATGTTTTCGGCCCTCAAAAAATCCGCTTTGGTATAACCAAGATCTAACTCTGGAGCTGTTCGTGCAAATAGTGGCATTGCCAATGCAGCGAAACCATGGTCAGCCAGGCGATCAACAACACTTCTGACCCAGCTATTAACTCCAAAAACCTCTGGGAAAACCAGGACCATACGGTTACTGTCTTACTCAGGATTATTCCACCAACAACACAATGGAACTGAACCTTATTCAATAACAACCCAATTACCTACCACAGAGCATAGAAAGGATGGGCATCACTACGTACCCTATGCATGAAAAGTCTTAACGCCATAAAGCTATAACATTCGTATCGTACCCACAGCAGAAGTCGGTTAGCCCCCATACTCAAAGAGCCCTAACTCTCAAGAATGGTGGTTATCATTAGAAAGACGCAGTGGCTGCAGTAGATATAAATTTATCGGACCTTAAGGAGATACGTCAACTCACATCCAGATAGCATGAAATTCTTAGAAGAACAATCCAAAGATCACATTGATCAAAGTCACTAGGCCTGAATTACAAGTACCACAGCTGTAGTAGAACGTCTATTTCTAATCGCCTTACATCCAAATACTAGAAACCATGGTGCCAGAATTGATTAACAGACAGTATTTGCCATGATCAAAAGAGTATCCCAAAAAGGGAAAATGCAGAGCAACTATAGGTAATTAGGAAATCATTAAACGCACTTAAAGGCAGAGTATGGAGAAGCTGACGATCCCACAAATCTGCCAGCATTCATCTGCATTAGTTGCGGATAAGGAGCATGTCAATCAATCACTATTCAAGGTACTCAATAGACCGGGTACTTAGCTAATGCCAGCGCTATCGTCTTGTTTCAATTGACGTCACAGGTGCACTTATTGATCACTAGAACCTCCTTCTTGCATACTCCAACTTTGTCTTTTCAAGGTTTTGACTTATCTAATTGCAGGCCACCAAAGCACTCGCACTACCAAGCTTGGTCCCGTCGGACCGCGTGATTTTTTGCCTGAAGTAGTGAGTCGCTTCATAAGTCAGGAAGAATTAGGACTGTACCAGTGATTAGGCAACAAATACCTAAAACCACACCCTATTTTTTGATTGATATCAGGTAAGGCGAAATCCCTTCACTTTTTTTGATTAATAACAAACTGGATTGCCTATGATCAAAGGTCCCTTATCAGCGATATATATGAATTACGGAGAAAATCCAACAGTAAACTTTCACCCGAAACTCTTGTAGCAAATACTTGTATAATCATTAAAAATCAACTAATTCTATAAACTTGATTTTAAAATAGAAGTCTTAAACACTAACTAAAAGAAATTCTCTACTTCGTTTATTAGTCTCTAAGCTTGATTACATGAAAAGTCGCTCATTACTATTTACAGGGATAACACTATTAGGAGTGTTAATAGGGACCAGTAATGCTCCTGCCCGTTCCGCTGCTACAATTATAAAATGCAAAGGACAAATTCCAGACAAGACGGCCTGCTTGATAAAACCTACCTCATATAAAGTATATACATATAGAGTAGATCTTTGCCAAAAGAATCCTTTTCCTTCTTTTCGTAGTTCTGCTGATTATGCTGGAAGTAAATGCATGACCTTATTTAATGGCAATGGTAATCTTTACAAGAAAGAGTTAGCAAAAGGTTCTAGATTTAAACTTCCAAAAACTGGCAGAGAAAAAATCAAGCCGGGGACTTATAATTATTTAACGATGGTTTTTAAAAATGGTTTTAAAAGTTCTGGAAAATACACTAGCGGAAACACTAGTTGGAGAACCATGGGTTATAAAGACAAGAAGCTAAATTCCTCTGCAATCGAAATATCTGATAAGAATCCAGTCGAATTCGAAATAAAGTTGTCAAATTGGCGAGGTGATTTTAATAAGGATAATGATTACTGTAATAATAATGGAGGGACTCCAACTAGATGCGATTTGAATTATAATGGATATCAAATAACTGCAATTGGTTTGGATGGTGACTTCATAGAGGCTAGTGGGGATCAAGCATCCTATATGTTTTATAATGTCGACTTATCACTGCCAATAGTACTTAAAAAGGACTCAGATGGAACCTTCGATATTTCAGCTAACAATAACCTGGAAGTCTATGGAAATGGAAATGAAGTGCTATCAATCTCAATTGCACCTTTCATTTTTCAAGCAACTTTTAAAGAATAATGCCATTAACTAAGCTTGAAAATTAAATGCTAAGGCTAAAGGTTCTTAAATTAATTGAGATGATTGCTTCGGTATACACAAGAAAAATAATTGTGAGTACCAATACTCCAAATCTCGCAGCCAGAGACTTTTTTACAAAAACAGAAGAGGAAGGATTCACTTTTGCGGAATTTATTATTGTAATTACAATTTTTGGAGCTATCTCCTCGATAGTTGTTCCCCAACTCAAGCCTACTATCAACAAATTCAAGCAAAAGGAAGCTTCTGGCATTGTCTCATCCATGCTCAAAGCTGCTAAATCTAATTATGCCTTATTCGCTGAAATACCAGAAGATATGGAACAGGTCTCAAAATTTGCAAAGCTTCAACAATGCATTGCTAGCAATATAGAAGAAGAAGGGAGTTCAGCTTGTAAGGGCTCAAATTCTGTCGCTGTAAATAGAAACAACATCTTTTTTTATTCCCCATCAGGGAACTACAAAGTTGAAATGAGGAGTGTTAATGAAGGCTATCAAGTAAAAGCTAATCCCATTGGTGGTCCATATGCAAAAGATGGCAGTGCAGTTGTTGGATGCTATAACCCAAACACTGGTATTTCCCTTGTCAAAGAATATTCTTCAAGAGCTAATGATAGAGGCACTAAACCTTATATTAACTGTGGAGACAATACAGCAGAGCAAAAGGAATGCGAAGGACCTGATTGTGACACCGAAATTTGCATAGGAACCGATTGTAATAAAGGGATTTGCACAGGAGCCGATTGCGATGAAGAAATTTGCACAGGAACCAATTGCGATGAAGAAATTTGCACAGGAACCAATTGCGATGAA
>QCFO01000024.1 GCA_003280225.1 Prochlorococcus sp. AG-363-K07
AGAGTACGATCAAACATGGTTGGTCCGGCCAGAGCGCAGTCCAATGCTTTTACTCCCATTTCGAACTACTAATTGTTCGCTGGATGAGGTGAAAATAATGTTGATTAACAAGCTCTCTGAGAAAGAAGATCTCGAGAAAGCTGCATAAAATACTTCAAGAGATTTAAGAAAATAGCTACATAGACTCAGGAAGGCGATTTTGATTCCATACCTTAAGAACTTGACGTGCCATAGGCAAGGCATGAACCGATCCACCGCCAGGAGTGTTTTGCGCAAAAGCAACAATCACAATTTCACTTGACTCATACGGAGCAAAACACACAAACCAAGCATGATCTGCTCCACCTGTACTATCTTCTGCTGTACCCGTTTTACCTGCAATAGGGGGAAGGGTTGGCAAATCCAAATTTATGCTGGAACCAGTTCCACCCTCGACAACTTTTCTCAATCCTCTACGTAATGTTTGCAACGTAGAGTCACTCATCTTGACTTTCTTTCTAAAATGATCTGAGCTCCAATTAACATCTAAATTAGCGAGATGTGGAGTAACCAAATAACCACCATTTGCAAAAACTGAATAAGCTCGTGCAAGTTGCAATGGAGTAATTTGCACCACAGCTTGTCCAATAGATGCACTAGCAATATCTTCCGGAATCCAAGGAGTCGTACCAGGCTTAGCCCAACCCCGTCCTTTTTGAGCCCATTCCTCATTTCCAACTAAACCTTTACTCTCTTCATAACCAATCTCTATCCCGGTCAGAGCATCAAAACCCAATGCCGTCGCGGCTTTATATAAAGCTTCAGCACCAGCACCAACACCTACTTGGTAGAAAAAAGTATTACTAGACACTCGCAGAGCATCCTCATAACCAATCCAGCCATAGCCTTGACCATTGTGCTCAGGAAAACAATGACCTCCATATTTAATACAAGGTACCGTCTTTAATCTGACATCAGCTGGAAACTTTCCACTCTCCATTCCTGCCATCCCAGTAATAGGTTTCCAAGTACTACCAGGATCATATGCATTGATTGCTCTACTAAAGAGTGGTTTCGATGCTGATAAAAAAAGCTCGTCGTATTCTTTTTGAGTTGTAAAAGGCTTGGAAAAAAAATTAGGATCAAAAGTAGGCTTACTCGCCATTGCCAGAATCGCGCCATTGCGTGGATCCATCACGACGATCGCGCCAGCAGACTTATCTGCAAGTGCCTGTTCTGCCGCTAATTGCAAATCCAAATCAATTGTCAGAGACAAGTCCTGACCTGCCTTAGGTGATTTAAAACCAAGACTCCGTTGAACAAGACCATTCGCATCCACTTCGAGCATTTCACCTCCCCATTCCCCGCGCAAAACTGTCTCATAAGCAGCTTCAACACCTGTTCTTCCAATACGATCAGAAATTTCATACCCTTTTTCACTTAAAACTTGAAATTCTTTATAAGTAATGGATTGGGTGTAGCCAAGGATGTGTGCAGCTAAAGTTCCATATGGATAAAAACGTACTAATTCAATATCAACCTGTGCACCATTCAGAGACTTCTGTCTTTCTTTAAATCTAAGAACCTGTTCAGGTGTTAAATTCCTGTGTAAAGTAATTCTAAATTGGTCATCACCTGCACCCCTAGTATAATAAATATCCAAAGAATCTTGAGGTATCACAAGTAAATCTGAGATAGTTTCCCGTAACAAAGGCCAACTTTCTTTTGAAACCAGTCGAGGTTGAATCGAAAGCGCATATGTCAATTTACTATCAGCAAGAACCTGACCAGAACGGTCCAATAATCTACCCCTGATTGGAGGTCGAGAAACCAAACGAATTCGATTTTCATCCGAGAGTCTCCGGTAGAAATTACCGTTCAAAACCTGTAACCAAAAAAGACGGGAAACACTAGTTAAACTAAGTATTAGAACAAGAAAAAATAAAACTTTAGATTGATTAAATAACCCAATTTTTCGATTATTACTTGCATCTAATTGAGGAAGACTTTTCATATAGAAAACACTCAATCAGCTTTACTCGATGGATTTTCTCTAGAATGTTCTAATAAACTTTCCAAGGAATCAAGATCAGCCTCAATTCTTTTCAAGCACTGCATTAAGGGCTCCTGATTTAAAATCTCCTGCACTTCTGATTGTTCTGAATCCACTTCAACTTTCACTGAAACAACCGGATTGCCAAGGCCCGGCATAACCTTATCAAGTTCTTTTCTTAAAGTGTGAGCTGCAGGCTCGCCTTCATTTTTAAGAGCTTGCCACGGCTCACTGAATTCATTAAATGCCTTCGCAATCTTGCCAATACCGCCTTTTTGAGCCCTCTCAACCATCGCAAGTCCAACTGGCAGAGCATCCTGCATCAAAGATAGCCGAAAAGCCTCTAATGGATTCTCTGCCATCTAAAAAACAGCTACTTAATACCAGTCTGCTGTGAAGGCATCAAATATGGAGGACAAGTTACATTTGCAGCTCCAAATGACCATCCAGCAAATCCCGCTAAGAAAATAGCAGCCATCACAGGCACGAAAGCTTGCTGGGTTATTTCATGCCTCAACCACTCACTTAAGGTGCGCAACACTCTCTCACGCTCAAAACGTCTGCGTTCCTTAGATTCTTCTTTCCATCGTCTCCTAAAAGATTTCTCAACCCACCGCTCAAAGGCTCGTTTTTTAGTCACGGCCATCTTCCTTTCAACTTCTAGTAACTGCCCTGCAGTCAATTCAGGATGAAATGTACCGATCAGCTCAAGGCTTTTCAAAAACATTTCAACAGCTGCATCCTTCAAAGACAGTTCTTCTTCATCTAAATCACACCAGTCAAGTTCAGGATAAAAACGAGTTCGATTGAGTTTTATTTGATCTTCACAAAGCTGTCCGGGCTCCCTCAACCATCGGTCAGTGTTGCTATCAAACCTACGCCAGTAGAGGAAAGGGTTTATATAAATTGTCTTGCCAGCAAGGCAAATACTGTCTTGCTGAAGGCGACGTTGCAATTGCGGATCGGTCTGAAGTGAAGCTGTCAAAGAGATCCAAGTCAATGGCCTAGGATATCTACTCTTGAAGAATTGCACCAGCCCTTTTGTACTCAGTAATAAAAAAATAAACTTATTCTGAAGACTTAAATACAAATTCTAAGAATAAATCTCAAGCCTAAGAAAATTCGGATCAAATCAAACCATCTAAATTATAAAATAAGCAACATCTTGCTTTACCATGAACACCAATAAAATGTTTCAGACCTAATCCATCTTGAGAAAGATTTGTCAGCCAACTTATCGGCTAAGGCATAATCTGAGCATGATCCAATCGAATCTCCGAGCTGCTGCTTTGCAGATCCTCTATTAAAATATGCAAGAGAATATCTAGGATTCAATTCCACTGCCTTATCGAAATCCCGAATAGCTCCTTCAATATCCCCACTTCGCCTCTTAGCATTACCCCTATTATTGTAGGCTTTATAATAATTAGAATCAAGGCTAATCGACTTATTAAAATCACTTATTGCACCTAAATAATCTAACAGTGATTGACTTTTAATACTAGCACGATTGTAATAATAGATTGCCTTTTTAGAATCAATCTGGATTATCTGATTGTAATCTAGTATTGCACCATTATGATCTCCTAGCTTATTTCGTACACTACCACGATTATTATATGCTTGTAAGTACTTAGGATTAATTTTAATAGCCATATCATAATCATCAAGAGCAGCATCGTAATCATTCATCTCATATCTTACATTTGCACGATTGTTATAAAAAATGGAATTTGCAGGGTCTATTGATATTGCCTTAGTGTAATCAGAATCAGCACCTTTCAAATCACCGATTTTCCTCTTCACAATGCCTCGATTATAATAAGCTATATCATAGTTAGGATCGATTTCAATTGCCTTTGTATAATCTAATTTGGCATTATAAAAATCTCCTAAATTCTTGAAAGCATTACCACGATTATTATACGCTAATGTATATTCAGGATCAATTTCAATTGCTTTGTCAAAATAATTTACTGCTGCAGCCATATCATTCATAAATCGACCCTTTAGCGTGCCCAAATAATAATAAGCAAAAGCATTTTTAGGTTCAATCTCTAACGCTCTATTAAAAGAAGACATGGCCTCTTCAAAATCTCCTTGCTGAGCCTTCCTCGCTCCAGAGTCAAGCAAGTCTTCAACACTCTGAGCATAAGTCAATAAAGGTAAAGTTATAAGCAAAGCAATGCTTATAGAAAATCTTTTGATTAAAGATAAAAACTGATTCATTGATTTGATTTATTCCGACTCAATAGTCCCATTGGTCTTTTCCATATTCACATCCTTCAGAGTGTTTGGTCATACTGAGAAGTTGAACCTTTAGTATAAACGCCCAATAGCAATATGGGCTGCTTACGTGATGGAATAGTTATCGTACGATAAGAAAGTTTTCCTGTTATAAGATCAAATCACAGACAAATTGCAGGATAATATACCACTTTCGGTATCCAAGGAGTGAAGGTGAAGTAACTACTTGAAAACCCTTGTCATCCGTCACCTTAAACTTGCGGTGAAGTACTTTTGAGTCTATCACTGCGTTTTCCCTACTGGACTATTCACACTGAATAGTTCCTACCATATATGGGGTGTAAAAAAGCAGTAAGTGACCGGGTTTCTTAAATGTAATATAGCACGGGGAACGTACGGGGAACATTTTCAAAGAGGAATTAAGTATTAGGGAAAGCATGAATATGTTTTCCTTTAGTAAATAAATTAACTTAGAAGTCTCTCTATCAAATACAATATAAAATCTTAGATTTTAGAACTCCAACAAACTCATTTAAAAATTGGATAGTAAATTATTAAAATTTAATTCACTTGAGTACTTAAGAGGATTATGTGCAATCGCCATTGTCTTATTTCACGTTGAATGTGGCATAAATGAATATTGGGAAGCACAAAACCATATTTCTTTATTTTCTTGGGGAAGTATTGGGGTACCAATATTTTTTTGCCTCTCTGGTTTTGTTATAGCGTATTCCGTATATTTAAAACCTAAAAAACTTTTGGATTTTATATTTACTCGATTAGCAAGAGTCTATCCAGTGTATTTATTTACTGCTGCCCTTGTCGTTGCGATCATTATTTTAGTTCCCCAAGAGGCATTTAACAGTTCTCCAAATTTATCTATTGAACAAGTTATAAATACACTTTTTTTTGGTTTTGGCAAGAACGAAAATGGATATATCTATGTTGGTTGGACATTATTTTATGAAATGGGTTTTTATATTCTATTTTCTCCACTCTCATATAAATTTGCTAAATTCGTGAAAAATAAAGTATTTTGTTACCTAATTTCTATTGGAATTGTAACTTGCAGCATACTTGATCTTCCGTTCATTTCTTGCTTCTTGATTGGAATAAGTGTATTTATGATTATCTCAAAATCAATCAACCAATCTCATTTTTCTATCCCTTATTGTATTTTATATATTTCACTCTCCATAGAATTTTTTACTTACCCTATTGGAGTTTTTTGTGGGGCATTATTATTTTGCCTCATTAATCTAGAAAAGAAAAATAAATCAATATTTATATTTCAACCTTTTCTTAAAATATGTGATTCTTCATACTCAATCTATTTGATACAAGTGATTACTATAAGCGGGATTTTGAAAATCAGCAAATTAATCACTCAATCGTTTTTAAGTTCAGAAAATCAATATTTTATATTTTATTTATTTACAACAATAATTGCTTTAGTCTCGACAACTATAATTGGGATATTTATGAGAAAATTTATAGAAAAACCATCATATCAATATCTGATCAATTCAAAATTCCATACATCTCTAATGAACTAATAAAAAATGAAAAGAAAATATAAGATATTAAAAAATAATTGGATGATTATTTAATTCAAGGTGTAGACAAAACAGACTTTATACCTTTACTCGTGATTTCATCAAAGAACATCACAATAATTCCAGCAATTGGCAAAAGGTTCCTCTTCGACAGATGGTTGATGAAATTCAAGAATTTAGAGATGAAAAAGGGTTTGAACTCATAGCAGAAAAATTAGGAATTCCACCTCTTATTAGAAGTAACTAGGCAGTTAATACCTAAAGAAAATGCTACTGATAGTAAAACACACACAGACTTACAGAAGTTAGTTCTAATGAGCAAGATGCTTAATATCAATAGGTTATGAATTCATAGAGAAGTCGTTAATAGATTCTCAAGAACTGAATCTTAAAATAAAATCACAAGTGTAGAGGAAACAAAATATCTACAATGTCTTTACGGAGAACGTGACAAGAGGACACGGGGAACACCGTTTTTGAGTGACTCAATACGTTTTACTACCCTGAACTATTCCCACTCAATAATGCTTGGGAATAATAGGGGCAAAAATGCAGTCATAGACAGGGTTTATTTCTTTAATAATAGCACGGTGAAATCACGGTGAAGTGAGTTGTGCCAGTTCTTTTGGGGTGTTTTGACTGTCTATGAGACATTTGTAGAAAACTCATAGAGCACTTTCTACGATATTCCTGTCTCCACCTCACATTTTGTCACCTTGTCCCTATCAAAATACCCCCTTGTTGTAAGAAGGGGGTAATGATTGAATTTAGTTTTTGTCTCTACGTTTTCGCTACACTTCAAAGTTCAAAGAATTGCTTCTTCTTACTTAAACATTCACCCTATCTTTTCTTGATATAACCTTGCTTGCCTCTTCCAGACATAGGTTCGTAATTCCCATTACAAGCAATTTTGCGATACATCGGGTTATTTATGGAACCACCAGAACCATAAGCACCATCACTTCCGTTGTTGATGCCATCCTTTTCTCAACGATGGATATGAAAGGAATTGTCATTACACCAAAGGTAATCTTTACTCATTTGTTCCACCTCCCTTCAATACGTATTGCTTTAACAATCTCATCAAAGATTTCTCATAGTTGAGATTTTGACTTTTCTAGTTTTGTAATATTTATGGATTTATTTGTTGATATATTTGGAAAAATTGCATTTTTAATAGTAGGTAAATATCAAAATTTAATTTTTCAGATAAGTTTAATCAATCTATGTTGAATTGGTCCATCAAATTTACGAGTAAAAGGTGGTCTGTTAATTGGGAATTCCTGATGCCAAGGACATAATTCATCAAAAATAATAATATCCTTATCTAACCAACCATATTCTGAGAAGTTGATCAAACTATTATCTGGTAATTCTTTTGAAATACGATTACAGCAATAAAAATAAGTTTCAGAATTCTGTTTTCTTATTAGTTTAAAATAGGATCTTATATCTTCTGAATTCATTTCTTGCATAGAGCAAACGTTGATAAAAACATCAGCATTAATCTCAACATTGTTACATTTCTCCGCTTCGATATAATTAAAGTGCTTCGAGAAAATATTCTCATTAGATCTTATTAAGAAATGTTCGATTTCAGGAAATACCTTTTTTGAGTAATAAAGATCAAAGATAAGTGTTCTTCCAAGATTGATGAAGATTATTTTCGATTTTGGAAATACTTTCTTAATTAGGCATCCAAGTGCACCATGACCATCTCCAATAATGCAGAATGTTTTTGTATCTAGTTTAGAGATTGATTTTGATAATTTATTAACTATTAACGCTTGTCTTGCGAGATCATAGGATAAGGTTCGACAAGATTGATTTGCAACAACTTTAGTCTTATTAATGATATTTTTATCGCAATCCTTTAGAAGTTTAGAAATATAGATCCTTGTTGGAATATTTTTAATTGAATTTAAAATATTATTTTGCTGATAGTCTCCAAATCCTAATCCTTCTAATTTCCAACCATCATTTGATTTCTTAATTTTCTGCAGAGATCCGTACTTTCTCCAATGTGATGACGTTTGCCTCGAAAAGTCAGATCTATTGTAATAATCGTTGAAAAGTATAGATATTGAATCTTGGTTGTTATTTCCTGATTTATCCAAATTTCCTACCTTTAATTAAAAACTAATTATACTTAATTGACCGGGGAAAACCTACTAAGTCTTATTTCTTTAAATATGAGAAAGACCTATTCAACTACCTTTTAATACATGGAAACAGTCTCTTTATTCAATTCTTTATAACCTCTTGAGGGTGCTTTCTGTAGCAGAATTAATTGTCTTCTGTAATCGGGTCTATTTTTTATCATACACACCTTCATTGCAAGAACTGACGAGTCAAAAAATGTGTGGTTGGATCTTGTTGGATTTTTGACACCATTTCTCATTATTGTTCCTCTTTGTTTCCTCACTGTCCCTCCTGAACATAAATCGACTGGCACCCTCTCCGTATGTTTTTTATTCAATAAGTTTTTAATTTGATTTTTATAATTTATAAATCTTTGTCCTCTAAGGACGCTCTCATTCTTCATCTTCGTAATTCCAAAAGATAGAACTCATATCGATACTCATCTCAAAGCACCGATTTAATTTTTCTGGATTAGACGTTTCTCGACATCTTCTCTACAACCCAAAGTGTAGAGAAAACAACTACCTACGATTTCTCCGTAGAGAAGGTGACAAGGTGACAAGGTGAAGTGAAGGTGAAGTGAGTTTTTGAGTGACTAACTACGTTTTACTGCCCTGAACTATTCCCACTCTATAGTTCCTGGTGGCTTGCTAGTTATATCTAAGACCACTCTATTCACACCTTTCACTTCATTTACAATCCGGTTGGAAATACACTCGAGCAAATCATGTGGCAACCTAGACCAATCTGCTGTCATTCCATCTTCACTAGAAACACACCGAACTACAATAGGCCACTCATATGTTCGCTGATCTCCCATAACTCCAACTGAACAAACTGGCAATAAAACAGCAAAAGCTTGCCAAATATCATTATATAGGCCTGCATTTCTAATCTCCTCACGAACAATAAAGTCTGCGTCTCTCAAGCAATTAAGTTTTTGACTATTTACTTCACCAAGAATACGAATTGCCAAGCCAGGTCCAGGAAATGGATGACGACGTACAATCTCTTCAGGCAAGCCTAAAGACCTTCCAACTTTTCGAACTTCATCTTTAAATAGTTGTCTCAATGGTTCAACTAATTTAAACTGCAAATCCTTTGGTAATCCTCCTACATTATGATGACTCTTGATTTTGACAGCCACTCTTTCTCCTGTTTTAGGATCTAAATTTGTACCAGCACTCTCAATAACATCAGGATAAAGAGTACCTTGGGCAAGATAATCAAATGGTCCAAGCCGTGAACTCTCTTCCTCAAAAACTCTAATAAATTCGGCGCCAATAATTTTACGTTTTTCCTCAGGATCGGTAATTCCTTTTAATTTACCAATAAATCTCTCACGAGCATTAATATATTCGACATTAATATGAAACTTTTTGTCAAAAAATTCCATCAGGAATTCTGGTTCACCTTTTCGCATAAATCCCTGATCAATAAACATACAAGTCAATTGACCTCCAATCGCTTTATTCAATAAAAAAGCAAGAGTTGAAGAATCCACACCACCCGATAAAGCAAGCAAAACTTTCTTTTGACCAACCTTATTCCTTACATCTTCAACTGCTTCATCAATAAAGCGTCTTGTAGTCCAATCAGGTTTGCAATTACATATTTCATATACAAAATTCTTAATCAATTGCATTCCATTGGTAGAGTGAACTACTTCTGGATGAAACTGAACGCCATATAAGGATCTACTAGGAGATGCGATAGCAGCTTCTAAGGTATTTGATGTATGCGCTAGTCGAATAAAACTAGATGGCAATTCTTTAACAGAATCACCATGACTCATCCACATAGTACAACCGTTCACAACATCCTTTAATAAGCCATTCGTCTCATCAAAATATAAAGGTGCCTTCCCGTATTCTGCTTTGCCACTAGCAATATCAACTGATCCACCTAATTGATGAACCATTAATTGCATCCCATAACAAACTCCAAGAATTGGAATTCCTAATTCCCATATCGCAGCGTCACACATTGGTGCATTATCTGTATAAACAGAATTTGGACCACCACTAAGAATAATTCCCTTTGGAGCTATCTTACGAAGCTCATCAGCAGACGTCCGATAACTCATGACCAAGGAGTAAACCTCTGTTTCACGCACACGTCTTGCAATTAGCTCCGAGTACTGAGAACCAAAATCAAGAATGACAATGGCTGGCTTCTGCTGATAATCAAATTTGTGATAGGGCATATCAACCAAAAAACGCGTAAAACAAAAAATGTTGGAGAATCACATTAGATAAGCACAGTCAGTAGAGGTCCTTGAAATCAACACCAAGAGCTTCAAGCTGTTTAAACCCAAGCGGTCCAGTCCATCGCAATTGTCGTTGCTTATCAAACAATGCTGCACCAATATTAAGTAAAAAGGAACCGTAACGTCCAACGTAATCCTTGCTTCTTAGTTCTACAACACTTGCAACTTTAAGCCAAAGGGCATGCGCAGCGTCTTGATTGACTGCCTCTAATTGCAAAAAAGCCTCCTCAACTGACCCTGCCTGACCAATCGACTGAATTAAAGGCAAAGGAAGACCTTCTGCAACCGCCAACGCTGTAAGGACTTCCAAACGGCCATCTGCTAAATGGTGATGTGTGTGAAAAATGCCTCCTGCAACCTTAACTAGTTTGCCGTGGTAACCAAAAATCAAAAGATTTTTAATGCCTAATTCAGCTGCTGCCACTAATAAAGGCCCCAACCAATTGCCTACTTTCACAATCGATTCGATCGGTATTCCTAAGTGAACAGCCAAATCAAATCCATTTTCACCAATCACAAAGACAAATTGATCAGAGTGGCAGCAAACTGCCGCTTTAGCTTGCAAGATCTGAATAGTGTCTTGAATCTGTTCAGGTGAAGCACTGATCTGACTCTCAGCTTGAGTTCCAATCAATGCAAGGCCATCAACAACACCAAAAGCTTCATTACTAGTACGTTTAGCCAATTCCCCGCCTCTGGGGAAAATAATCTCCACTTGTAAAGCTTGATTTAGTGGCACTAAAGGACGAAGATTTAACAGCAACAACTCCTTTGCAAAAGCGGATAAACAAATCTCTCCATTCAAATGATGTTTTCCAACACCTTGCCCAGGCAAAATTGATAGCCAAGAAGCTACGGCATGCTTCTCTAAGGTCGTATTAAGCGGAAAGCCAGACATCCATTGAACACTGACCCAAACTTCCAACCCTTTAGTGATATCAAGATTGATTCCCGAGTCTGCACGACTAATGCCAATTGCTTGACTTCCACCCTGAATTAATGCAACAGAACAAACGGGAATTAAAAATTGTTTTTGTTGATCAAGAACAACAATCTGTTGTTCTTGATCAAAGGGCCTTCCTACTAATAGTGCTGTAGCGGCCTTTGCAGATGCAGCAACCCACATAGGTAGTGTTAATCCATTGTTCATGACAGAAGAATTAACGATCAAAGCTACCTACCAGTGATTTTTTAAGATGATTCATTCTTACTCCCGAGACCATGCAGGAAAAACTCACCCTGATGATTCCCGGGCCCACGCCAGTACCAGAAAAAGTACTCCAGGCATTCGCTAAACACCCAATTGGACATAGGAGCAAAGAATTTCAAGCAATCGTGCAAAGAACGACTGAGAAATTGAAGTGGTTGCATCAAACTAAAGGAGATGTCCTAACGATTACCGGTAGCGGCACTGCAGCAATGGAAGCAGGCATCATTAATACTCTTAGCAAAGGAGATAAAGTCCTATGTGGTGACAATGGAAAATTTGGGGAAAGATGGGTAAAAGTCTCAAAAGCCTATGGGCTGAATGTAGAAGTCGTGAAAGCAAAGTGGGGCGCACCCCTCAATCCAGAAAGCTTTAGAAAAGCTCTACAAGAAGATATAAATAAAGAGTTTAAGGCTGTCATTCTTACTCATTCAGAAACATCTACAGGTGTCATAAATGACCTTGAAGCAATAAATCAGCATGTAAAAGAACATGGACATGCAATCACAATCGCAGACTGTGTTACAAGCTTAGGAGCATGCAATGTCCCAATAGATGAATGGGGTCTAGATGTAGTTGCCTCTGGCTCACAAAAAGGATATATGATTCCCCCTGGTCTAAGCTTCGTTGCAATGAATCGACGAGCTTGGGAAGCTCAAAAAAAATCTGATTTACCTAAATTTTATTTAGACCTCAATACGTACCGAAAAACTTGCGATAAAAACAGCAACCCTTTTACTCCATCAGTGAACCTTTACTTTGCATTAGATGCTGCTTTAGAAATGATGGAAGCAGAAGGCTTAACAAAAATATTTGCAAGGCATTCACGACACCGTCAAGCGACACAACAAGCTATGAAAGCTATTGGACTTGAACTTTTTGCAGATGACGGATATGGAAGTCCTGCTATCACAGCAGTCAAGACTGAAAACTTTGATGCAGAAGATTTAAGAAAAATTATTAAATCTAAATTCGACATCCTTCTTGCAGGAGGACAAGATCATATGAAAGGAAAAATATTTCGAATAGGACACCTAGGATATGTCAATGACAGAGATATCATCACAGCTGTCGCAGCTATAGAAGCCAGTCTTGATTCACTGAATCTACTAAAAAATCAAATAGGTGCAGGAGTAGCAGCTGCAGCTAAAGTTCTGTCATGAAAAATTAGTCAAATATATTGAAAATGATTTATAATATTGAAAAATGCGGGTGTAATTCAGCGGTAGAATGTCAGCTTCCCAAGCTGAACGTCGCCGGTTCGAGTCCGGTCACCCGCTTTCTGGTGGAAATGAATCCAAATAAGAGGCTAAGCTGTTTGAAACTTTATTGCAAATAACTTTCTGAAGTGTTTATTGTCTGGGTTTGATCAGTTGTAGAACTTGCGGACCAATTGAACCGGCTCTTCGTTCTTGATCTAAAGCCTTGAGGATCAATACAGCGGCAGCTTTAATATCACCGGCTTCTGCCTGTATTGAAGCAGAATCAAAAAAGTTAACAGCCGTCTTTAAACATGCTTCTCGTTTAGACTTTGTTTCGTTCATTGCAGACAATGCTATCAAAAGAATTAAATTTTTACTAAGCTAACTTTAAAAAGTTATTCACGAGTAAATTTTACATCGGCCTCTAATTAATGAGTAGAGCCTATCTAAATAAAAACAAATTTTCGCAAAAGAAAAATCGACCACATAGCACTTCTAGAGGATTTCTTCCAGTTGATAGATCCTTAGCATTAAAGCTAATAGGCTATTTACTGGTCAAAGCAATAGCTCGACGTTAATCACAATTGCTCATAACCAAAAAAATACTGGTTTAGCCCTGCTACATGAAAAGGCTTAATCATGCAAAAAGGCCATTCATCATTCAATAGACAATACCATTAAGCTAAACAACCCAAAAAACTAGTTAGGATCAGCATAGCCAACCATGGATTCGAGGATAATTATTTTTTGATATCTAAGAAAAACTAAGCATCAAAAGAATCTGAATCATTTGCAAGTTCCATGAAGAGGTCTCATATCGACATTATTAGGTTGTTCCAACAGCTTTCCGCATTACTTGGACCCAAGATCTATTCGATCTAGATTTTTCTCACCTGCTTTTAGGAATAGAGTGGTTATGCTCTTGAAACTAAAGTTCGAGAGACATCCGTCTTTATTCTAATTGAACTAAGCGTTGAGAAACTGGCTCTATAGTTTGCGCTAAATGCTACGCCATAGGAAGAATCCGGAAAGAGTGCGACAAAGTCATAACAAAAACATATCAACTGATGACAACAAAAAGAATTTCGATCTCTAAAGCCATCTGACAAAATAGTCAAAATCAATTCGGTAGAACTAAACCAGAAGCTTAATAAACAGGACTTGACAAATGCTTCAGAGATAAATGCTTGGACGTCGGTCAAAAAACAGTGGACATAATTCATGTAAGGGAAACAACACTGAATACGTCTTACACAAAAAAAGAATGACAAATACCCTATTCAGGTCTGGACATCAAGTCATCAGAGGATAATTTGTAAAAAGCTGTATTGATGAGAATGGCCAAACTTCGAAATATTGCTGTAATTCCAATCACAGCAATAGGTGCACTTTTCGTGCAATTTATAAGTCCTACTGTCAAAGCAGGTCCCAACGATATTGGTAACAAAGGGGCAAAAGTATATTGCTTCATGAGAAGTACTGGAAATAGTCATGCAGTCAGTTGGGATGCTTCTTATGAAATAATCAAAAGACAAAAAAGTAGCTTATTCAAAACCTCCCCAAAACATGCTGCAGTCATGATAATAGAAACGGTAGTATCTAATCCAGATAAATATCAAAATTGTGGGAACTATCTAGGAGACCTCTTCTCTCCACCTAGTGTAGAGGCAATTACAAATGAAGAAACATCCGATAACCCATCTAATGAACTTGAAATAAATGAACCTCCCAATAATATAAAAAAAGGAGATAGGTATAGCTATTAATTTATAGCTTCAACCTATTTAAGAGTTTGACATAGCAAGAGATCAACAGTCAGTTCATCTTAAGCATATTAAGCTCGTTATAGAAAAACCAAAAGAGCATGCTCCTAAAAGCAAGTCCTTGTATATAAGTGTCAAGTATGATTCAAAAGATAATTTTTAAAGTCCAATGGGATATTAGTATTCACTTTTAATCGAAATAATTCATCAATATAGCTCGCCTTTGACAATAATAATGAATCCACTAAGTCATCAACAAGTCCCAACTTAAACCAGTGACTAGTTAGAGAGTCCTGCATTCCCAATCTATGACATCTATCTTCAGCCTGATTAACATCCCCAGGCGTCCATGGTCTTTCTAGTAAAACCACATGTTTTGCCCTATGCAATGTATATCCAACACCACCAGCTCCGTAAGTTGATAACAGTAAATCAAATTTACCTTCTTGAAAAGAGCTAACTGCTAATTCCCTTTGGCCAATGGACTGTTGACCAGTCAACAAAACACCCCCCAAATGATTTTTTAATAATTGAAGCGGCTTTACAAAACAACTAAATACAACAATTGCATTGCCTGCTGTAGCTAATTCATTTAATAATCTACTCACTGCTGGCAATTTAAATTCTGCTGATATCTTCCTTAAGGCTGTCAGAGTAACAAGAGACTCAGAATCTGAATTTACTAAGCCTTGCTGCATACGATATCTATAATCTTCAATTACTAGACTTAAACGATATTCAAAACCAAGTCTTGTTGGTTTCGTAAGGGCAACCTCATGATGCCTTCTAATCTTTTTGGGTAATCCCAAACAACTTGCTTTAACACGATTCAAAATAAATGGACTGATTAATCTTCGCAATTCCGATAAGTTACTAGCGCCTTTACAGTCCCAAACCTTACGAGAACCGTTTTCTAACCAGTGTCCTTCACAGAAATATTTTTCATAACTTCGCTGATCATATGACAATGGATGATCCATAGCTGCCAAAAGTGGAAACAACTCAATGGGTCGGCCATTTTTCATCGGAGTTCCTGTCAACATCCAAATTATTCTTAGTCGTGGGTGTCGAGAAAGTCTCAACAAAGCCTTTGTCCTTTTTGCTTTTAAAGATTGCGCAAAATGTGCCTCATCTACAACAAGAACAGTTCCAGTCTCAGGTAAATTGGTTGGCAAGCTTGACCAACTCAGCAAATCTATTTGTAAATTAAAAGCACTAGCCTCATTACGCCAATGTTCATGAAGAGCAAGAGGAGCAACCACCATTAATCGAACATTGATAACACGCACAATTGCTCGAGCAGCGAGTAAAGCGGTAAGCGTTTTTCCTAAGCCCATCTCATCAGCAAGTAGTGCCCTCTCTCGTGAAAGTAACCAACTAGCTCCTATTTGTTGATGCGGAAGAGGCCTCCTACCATCAGTTAAAACACTATCAAGATCAGCTCTTTCAACTAATTGGCTATGAGAAGGTAGGGGTCTCAAAGGCTCTTGATGCCAATCAAACCACTGAGAAAACTCATCAGTAGAGTAAAAACGATCTCCTAAAAGTTCTTTTAAAGCATTAGCTGCTGAAAAAGGAAATTCCCAACCATTCCCTGACCCCTTCCATATACCTTTAGGAGAGATTTTCTGCAATTGGGCATTAGTAACCGCATCAAAAGGAAAGGCTACCTTAATTAATCCGGTAGGAGTTAAGCCTAAATAGCAATTAGGAACTGAAGTGATCCGTATCTTGGCTTAAGAAGAAATTAATTTTACTAAAAAAAAAGATGACTACAAGATTTTATTTGCAAACCTAAAAGAGAAATAAAATAAACTAGAAATAAGTCTTTCAACACATTGACTAGATCAGGATTCGCGGCACAGTGCCAACAATCGAGATCCTGGAATGACAAACAGAGATGCGGTTTTTCTAGAAGATCTCTGTCCTAAGTTACGTGTAAGACGCTGGAGACAATCTCTTCATACTTTCACTAGAAAAAGTTGTATTTATTGTGGACAACCTTCTGAATCAATTGATCATGTAATACCTAGAAGTCAAGGAGGCTTAAGCATTACCGAAAACTGTGTGCCAGCATGCCTATCTTGTAATGGCGATAAATCAAACTCAGAAGCATTTCATTGGTACAGGCATCAACGTTTTTATGACCCTAGAAGAGCAATGGCTTTACGTGCATGGATGGATGGAGATCTCTCCTTAGCTCTAAGGTTGCTGCAATGGGCTCAACCTGAGAACGAACAAGCAGAAAAGAAATCAGAGAACAACAAAGACCAGCAATGGCATTTTCAAGCCGCTTAACAAGCGTTACCAAACACGACATGCGTTAGCTGAATTATATTTTTGACAAATAGAAACTAGTTCCATTGAACTGTCAGGCACAAAAGAAATTACACCAATGAAACACAAAAGCGCTAAGGAAAGACTTAAGCCATTATGGGATTGGCCAGCTGAAGACCTTCTTAACTGCCTACGCAACGGAGCTGAAGCAACCATGGCAAAACTATGATCTAATACATTTGTACTAATGCTAGAAGCACTTGTCAAGCGGTCTTCTCCGCTTCCAGTTGAATCAAAGCTATTAATTTTTGGAGGCGGTTTTACTGGACAGCACATTGCTGGCCTAGCACGAGCCCTAGGAACAAAGGTTATCTGTACTCGCAGAACAAATAAAAAGGCAGGTTCAGACTGTGCATTTGATAGCGAGTCAAAACTATTGCCTCCGAAAGATTTTTTCAAAGACGTTACGCATATTCTTAGTTGTGTACCACCAAATCAAACAGGAGAGGATCCTGTCCTGAACAGTCTCGGAAAAGAATTAAGAAATATTCCCTTGAAATGGGTTGGATATCTTTCCACTACAGGAGTTTATGGAGATCGTCAAGGGGAATGGGTCCATGAAACTGATGAACCAAAGCCTCATCAACCAAGAAGTCAACGAAGATGGGCCTGCGAGCAAGCTTGGCTCAACGAAGACTTGCCAATTCAAATCCTTCGCCTTCCTGGAATATACGGTCCAGGTCGTTCAGCAATAAAAAATATTTTGTCCGGAAAAACAAAAATGATCCATAAACCAGGTCAAGTATTTTCAAGGATTCATGTTGATGATATTGCTGGTGCTGCAATACATTTGATGCACTTAGCAGAGAAAGATATCAAACCCAAAATCATAAACCTTGCAGACAACCTTCCATGTACAAACATAGAAGTTATGCAATATGCAGCATCATTACTTAGAACTTCTTTGCCACCTATTGAACCATTCAAAATCGCCTCTAGAAATATGAGCCCTATGGCTATATCTTTCTGGGAAGAAAACCGGAGAGTTAGCAATAAAATGCTCTGCCACGACCTTGGATATTCATTAGTACATCCTGATTACAAATCGGGGCTTCGAGATTGCCTCTCACAAGAAAAGAAAGTCAACTAAAATCAAGATATCTATAAAAAAACAATGCTTATTTTTAAAATTCAATATTATGCTTCAACTAAACTGGTTAGATATTAAAAGCTATGAACAACAAAATTGATTCCTCTAGAAAAACTAAACGTATTGTAATTTCACTCGGAGATCCTGCAGGTATAGGGACTGAGATAACACTAAAAGCATTAGGATCTAAAAAATTACCCTCAGAAATTGAACCTTTATTAATTGGGTGTCAAAAATATATTGAAGAAGTATACTCCAGCTTAAAGGAACAAGGCGTCAATTCATTAGCTAATCCAGCAAATTTAGAGATTGATAATCTGCCTATAAATCACAACGTGACTCCTGGTAAAACAAATGCAAAAAATGGTGAGGCCAGTTTTCACTGGCTAACTCATGCTACTAATCTGATGCTAAAAGGAGCTGCAAGAGGACTAGTTACTGCACCAATCTCAAAAGAATCTTGGCATAAAGCTGGACATATTTACCCTGGTCAAACTGAAAGATTAGCAGAAATTGCTTCTATTTCAAATCCATCAATGATGTTCACAGCAATATCACCATATACCGGCTGGCGATTCAATACATTACTAGCAACAACTCATATTCCATTAGCCAAAGTTATAGACACACTAACGCCAAATCTTGTTGAAGCAAAATTAAATACACTTTTAGGATTTTGTAAGCAATTTAAAAGTGATCCACAACTTATTATTGCCGGGCTGAATCCACATGCAGGGGAAAATGGTCAACTTGGCCTAGAAGAAGTTCAATGGCTTAAACCACTTATAAAGCGTTGGCATACCAAGAATGCTTCAGTGGACATTAAAGGCCCAATGCCCCCGGATACCTGTTGGCTATCAGCTGCAAAATCTTGGAGAGAAACTTCCAATACTCAATCTCCCGATGGGTTTTTAGCTCTTTACCATGATCAAGGATTAATCCCTACAAAATTACTTGCCTTTCATGAAGCAGTAAATACAACATTAGGTCTACCTTTCGTAAGGACATCCCCAGATCATGGAACAGCTTTTGATATCGCAGGAAAAGGATGTGCTCAAGAAAAGAGCATGATCAGTGCAATCAAAGCCTCATGGGAACTCAGCAAAAACAAATAAAACTTAAATTTATCCAGGTTTAACTCTCATCAAGACCTGGCCAAACTCGACTGGTGTTCCATTTTCAACCAAGATTTCAATTACTTCTCCACCAATTTCGGACTCAAGCTCATTCATTAACTTCATGGCTTCAAGAATACAAACTGTTTGACCTACTCCTATTCGACTGCCAACCTCTACAAAAGAAGGATCACCAGGAGCTGGAGCCCTATAAAAAGTTCCAACCATAGGAGCTGTCACATCCACCAAGTCAGCCCTTGAAGCAGGAACGGGAGGAGGAGGATTGCTCGGAGCAGCAGATTGTTCAACTTTTGGCTGAGGAACAGTCTGGGAGGCTTGCTCCTGCAAAGCAACAGGTGATGCTATTGGAACGATTGAACTCGTGCCCGGCAGATTTCTACGAACCTCCAAGCGAAAGTCTTCTCCTTCCAAACGAAATTCCTGAATATCACTGTCTGCTAATGCATCCAGTAATCGATGGAGTTCGTCGTGGTCAAGCTGTATGGACATTAGTTCTCCCGGCCGAGGTAGCTGTCATTACGTGTATCAACTTTAATTTTCTCACCTATAGAGATAAACAAAGGAACCATAACTTGAGCACCTGTTTCCAGGATCGCAGGTTTTGTCCCTCCTGTAGCAGTATCTCCTTTAACACCTGGATCAGTCTCCTTAACTTCAAGGACAACCGAATTTGGCAACTCAACCTCAAGGGGTTTGCCATTCCAAGAAACCACATTTACCTCCATCCCTTCTTTGAGATATTTCCGACTGGATCCAATTTGTGTTCCAGTCAAACGTGTTTCCTCATAAGTCGACATATCCATAAAGACATAATCAGTAGCATCCATATAGGTGTGTTGAAGAGTGGACTTCTCTAACAAAGCCTGCGGGAGCATCTCTCCTGCTCGAAAGGTTTTCTCAACCACATTGCCAGTTTGTACAGCTTTTAGCTTGGTACGAACAAAGGCTGAACCCTTCCCAGGCTTAACATGGAGAAATTCAACAACACGCCAAACTGCACCATCCAACTCAATAGTGGTGCCAGTCCGGAAGTCGTTACTGGAAATCATTTCCGAGGCACTTCTACTGTGATCATAAGACTGTGCGAAAGTCATGCACCACTTAGGCCAACCATGATAAAGAAGCAACTCCTAATAACTCTTTGCACTCTCCTAACGGCAATAGGCCTTACGTGCATCAAACCAGCTGCAGCAGCTCTTCCACCTGGCAATGCCGTAAAAGATCCTTATGCCATCCTCAGAAATTCTTTACCTGTTCAACAAAAAGATCTTCAGGAAATCCAACATAAACTAGAAGAGACTGGGGAACTACTTCGTGGCAGTCGTTGGCCAGCAGTTAGTAAAGCTATTTCATCAAGCCAATTTCGAGTCAGCAATCGTAAAAATCAAATTATCGAAGCAATACCTTCAGAACACAAAATTGAGGCAGAAACAATTCTTGCAAAATTAAAAACAGATTTAGCCAAATTAGCGGAGCTATCTAGTAATAAAGAGAAAACAAAATTTCTTATCGAGCGAGATCAGAGTCTTGCTAAAGTAGGAACACTAGAATCACTACTACAAGGTGATTCCTTCCCTTACAAAATACCAAAAGAATTTGATAATCTTCCCAAACTTCTTGGAAGAGCTACTGCTACTATAAAAACTAATAAAGGAGATATGAAAGCTATAATTGATGGTTATAATGCACCACTAACAGCTGGAGCTTTTGTAGATCTTGCATTAAAAGGTTTCTATGATGGCTTACCAATTAACAGAGCAGAAGAATTTTTTGTTCTCCAAACTGGTGATCCAAAGGGAGAGGCAAAAGGTTATGTTGATCCGGAAACTAATATAGAAAGGCATATTCCATTAGAAATTAGAACAGCTAGCAGAGACGAAACTCTTTACAACAAAACCTTTGAAGAACTTGGACTATATACAGAAATCCCTACTCTGCCTTTTGCGACCCCAGGAGCACTAGGATGGTCACATTCTGGTAAATCAGTCGAGGATGGTTCTTCCCAATTCTTCTTCTTCTTATATGATGCGGAACTAAATCCAGCAGGACGTAATTTAATCGATGGAAATAATTCTGCATTTGGTTATGTAGTAGAAGGAACAAATATTCTCAATCAATTAGAAGTTGATGATGAAATTATTGCTATCAAAATTGAGGAAGGAAAAAATAAATTAAAAACAGAAGCCTGAGGAATAGATTTGATAGAAAGACTTAATCAAATTGGGGAAAGAGAGATCCTCAATCGCTTAAAAAAATTTATGGTGAAAGGCCAAATTGAAGATGACACAGCTCAACTAACTTTAACAAATCCAAATATCCTTATAAATACAGACATATTTGTTGAAAATGTTCACTTTAGTGACTCAACAATGTCTCCACAAGATATTGGCTGGAAAACAGTTGCTGCAAATATTTCTGATCTGGCAGGAAGTGGAGTCGATCACATTTTTGGAATCACTGTTGGTATAGCTACACCAGCAAAGACTTCATGGTCTTGGCTTGAAAAGGTTTATCAAGGTATCAATGATGCTCTTAACCATTTCGGAGGTCAGTTGCTAGGTGGCGACTTATCTAGAAGTAATCAAACAGTACTATCAATTACTGCTATTGGATCAGTTGGAAAGCTTAGGCTGCACCGCTCATATGCGAAAAATGGGGATATTATCGTAACAAGTGGGCCACATGGCCTTAGCAGACTCGGATTGGCTTTATTAACAAATAATCCAAATATTAACTCCGACAACTTATCTAAATCACTTAAAATTCAAGCAATTAAAGCTCACCAAAGACCTCAAACAGGGCTTGCGGCATTAACAACACTTAAAAACTGTAAACCCTCTCTTACACCATGGAGAGCAGCTGGCACTGACAGTAGTGATGGACTACTAAATGCTTTGCAAAGTATCTGCGAAAGCAGCTATTGTCAAGCCATTCTAGATCCAAACCAACTCCCTAAAGCAAACTCTTGGCCCTTAGGACTACCTTGGGAAAAGTGGTGCATGAATGGCGGGGAAGACTTTGAATTAATTCTTAGTCTCCCATCAGAATGGGCACAATCATTTGTAGCAACATTTCCTTTAAGCAAAATAATAGGATCAATACAAAAAGGGGATCCAAAACTTATGTGGACAAACGGAGAGGAAATTAGCTTATCTACTTTCAGTGAATTTGAACATTTTTAGAGAAAAAAGAGCTTCCTAACTCATGGGAAAGGAAACTCTTTTGATAAACAACATCAGGCTTAAATTACTTCCATTTTGTGGAAACAATCTCTGCTAAATCCACAACTCTTTGACTATATCCCCATTCATTATCATACCAAGCAAGAACTTTAATTAGATTATCGCCAATAGACATTGTCAAAGCCTCGTCAACAATAGTTGATTCATTAGTACCTGCATAATCAGTAGACACTAAAGGTAAATCTCCGTATTTAATAATACCCTTCATTTCAGCCTCAGAAGATGCCTTCAAAATAGAATTAACTTCCTCTGCTGTTGTTGTTCGGCCAGCTTCAAAAACCAAATCGACTGCAGAAACATTAGGAGTAGGAACTCTCATAGCAATTCCAGTCAACTTACCTTTCATTTGAGGATAAACCAAAGCAACTGCCTTAGCTGCCCCCGTAGAAGTTGGGACAATGTTCATTGCAGCTGCTCTTGCACGCCTTAAATCTCTATGACTATTATCTAATATTCTTTGATCCCCAGTATAACTATGAATAGTAGTCATTAAACCCTTATTGATACCAACTGTCTGATCTAACACCTTAACGATTGGTGCCAAACAATTAGTTGTACAACTTGCGTTACTAAGAATATCAAAATCTTCATGGTGATATTGATCAGCATTAACTCCTACGACATATGTCCCAACACCATCACCCTTGCCAGGCGCTGTCAAAATTACTTTTTTAGCACCGGCTTCTATATGCTTACTAGCTCCAACATCAGTATTAAAAACTCCAGTTGATTCAATTACCAGATCAATTCCCCACTCCTTCCAAGGAAGATTTAATGGGTTTCGATCAGAGAAACACTTTATGCTTTTACCGTTGATTACAAAAGTGTCATCAGTATGACTAATTTCTGCATCCTTAATCTGGCCGAGAATGGAGTCATATTTCAATAAGTGGGCACAGGTCTTTGGATCAGAAGTCACATTAATTCCTACGACTTCAATACCTGTATTAGAGCCTCTACTCAACCAACAACGCATGAAATTGCGGCCAATTCGGCCGAATCCATTTATTGCAACACGCAGGGTCATATCAAAAGCGGCGTAAACCGCAGGTTCTTGGCCGCTGATCATACAGAAATGCGACTCACTTCAAGGTATTTTTATTTTTCCATGAAGAAAAATATCTCGAAATGCATCATGAGCAAAGAGTTTTGTGCCCATAAAACAAAATTCAAGCCATAACAAGAAGACTGACGTATCGTTACAAGCCTCTAGAAGAGCCCTTTGAAAAGTCTGCTCAACAATCGTAGGCACATCCACTTCATAGGGGTTGGTGGCATCGGTATGTCGGCGTTGGCAAGCGTTCTAGTTGCTCGAGGGTATTCAATTTCAGGCTCAGACAAACAAATGAGTGAAAGGCTAAAGAAGCTTGAAAAATCAGGTATAAAGATCTTCGAACAGCAAAGTGCAAGCAATATCCAAGAATTATTAAGAAAAGAAAGCTTATCGCCATTAATCGTCATCAGCAGTGCTGTAAAAAAGAACAATCATGAACTCCAAGCAGCTCAAGCAAACGATCTAACGATCTGTCATAGATCAGACATTCTTTCAGCTCTAATTTCCAACCAACCATCGATAGTTGTCGCTGGAAGTCACGGCAAAACAACAACGAGCACATTCATTACAACACTGCTAACAACAACAAAACAAGACCCTACTGCTGTTATTGGAGGTGTCATACCTTGCTTCAACTCAAATGCACACTCAGGATTAGGGAAATTTTTGGTGGCCGAAGCAGACGAATCTGACGGAAGTCTAATCAAATTTGAGCCAACAATTGGTTTAATCACAAATTTGGAACTTGATCACATAGATCACTATAAAAATTTAAATGAACTAATTCAAACGATGAAACGATTTAGCAAAAATTGTGAGCATGTAATAGCAAATTATGACTGTAAGTATTTACGAGAAAGCATTAAATCATCAGCATGGTGGTCCATCGAACAAACACATGGTATTGACTTTGCAGGAAAACCACGCACAGCTAATGGTGCTCAAACAATCGCAGATTTTTACGAAAATGGTCATCTAATTGGAGAGATCACCATTCCAGTCATTGGCCTCCATAATCTCAGTAATGCCATAGGATCTATCGCTGCATGTCGCATAGCAGGAATTAGCTTTAGTGAGTTAGAAAAAAATCTTTGTTCTCTCAAAACGCCTGGAAGACGTTTTGATTTTCGAGGAACTTGGCAAGGAAGACAAATTGTAGATGATTATGCTCATCATCCAAGCGAAGTAAAAGCAACTTTAAAAATGGCTCGATTAATGATCAATACACAAACTAGTAGATTGCCAAGATTAGCAAAAAGACTAATAGTTGTTTTTCAACCTCATAGATATAGTCGGTTGAAAGAATTTATAAAAGATTTTGCAATTACTTTAGGAAATGCCGATTTAGTATTACTAGCCCCTATCTATTCAGCAGGAGAAACAATTATTGAAAATATTAGCAATGAAATACTTGCAAAAATGATGCGAAGTAATTTTCCAGATCTAACTATAAAAATTGCCAATGATTTCAAGGAACTCACACAATTAGTGCAGAATAACACACAAGAAGATGATCTTATTTTAACAATGGGGGCGGGAGATATCAATACATTATGGGATAAGCTCCAAAATATTGACAATAGAATTAAATCAGATAATCAGTCCATAAGTGTCAAGAAATAAGTGGACAAACTACCTATAGAAAAAAACATATCTCTTTCTAAGTTTACTACACTCAGAGTAGGAGGTCCTGCGGAATGGCTAGCAGAACCTAAAAATATAGGAGAATTAACGCTACTAATCCATTGGGCAAAAAACAACGCAGTTCCTTTTCACGTTTTAGGTGCCGGATCAAATTTATTGATTGGCGACTCAGGATTAACTGGACTAAGTATTTGCATGAAAAAATTCCAAGACATACAACAAATCAATCCTGCTAGTGGACTGATTGACGCCCCCAGCGGTGAACCAATCCCAACTTTAGCCAGGAAAGCTGCCAAAGCTGGATTACATGGTCTTGAATGGGCAGTTGGAATACCTGGTACTGTTGGAGGAGCCGTAGTCATGAATGCTGGTGCACAAGGTAGTTGCACAGCCGAATGGCTTCAATCCGTCAAAGTTGTTTCCTTACTAACCGCAAACACTCACGAACTCACCAAAAAAGAGCTTTGCTTTGCCTATAGGTCCAGCCTTTTACAAACAGAGCAGCTAGTAGTTATTTCTGCCCGTTTGCAATTGGATCCAAGCCAAAATCAACAAGAGATCATTGATCGTACAAATAAAAACCTGATTCTTAGAACCAATTCTCAGCCATATGATCTTCCAAGCTGTGGCAGCGTATTTCGCAATCCTGAGCCCCTTAAAGCGGGAAAACTGATTGAGCAGCTAGGTCTAAAAGGCCACAAAATTGGAGGCGCTGAAATTTCGAAAACCCACGCAAATTTCATTGTAAATACAGGGAATGCAACAGCTGAAGACATAAACCAATTAATTATTTTCATACAAAAACAAGTCAAAGAAGCTTATGGGTTGTTACTACACCCTGAAGTCAAACAACTAGGTTTTGGCATCAAGGACTAATCTTTCAACTGGTCTAACAAAATCATGGCCGCATTCGGACTCCCAAATTTCGGACAACTAACCGAGGCTTTTCGCAAAGCACAACAAATTCAACAGGATGCACAAAAGCTGCAGGAAGAACTTGATTCGTTAGAACTGGAAGGAAAGGGCCCTAAGGAAAAAGTAAGTATCTGGCTCTCAGGAAATCAAGAGCCGAGACGTGTCCAAATTGATCCATCACTCCTACAACTCGGCAAAGAAGAAGCAGAAAAAGAAATTTTAGAAGCCCTCATTGATGCTTATGAAAACTCAACAACGACTATGAAAACCAAAATGGAAGAGCTCACTGGAGGTTTGAACCTAAATCTACCTGGTATGGACCTCGATAACTAATCATCTCTCGAACAAGTTTTTTGTATTGAGTATATCTTTCCCAATCCAAGTCCAACCCGCAACCAGGCTCAGATAGATGCAAACAATCACGAAATTTGCACGAATTTTTTTGACGCCTAATTTCAGGGAAAAAAGATTGCAAATGTTTTGGCTCAATTAATAAATCTGGCCTATTAAATCCTGGAGTATCAGCAACAAAAGAACCATTTCCTAAATGATAAAGCTCTACATTTCGAGTTGTATTCCTTCCCCTCTTCAATTTACCTGATAGATCACTAATTGAAATCAACTCATGAGGAAAAAAATATTTAAGTAAACTACTTTTACCTACTCCTGAAGGCCCACACAAAACAGATACTGAAGCCTGCTTTAAGCTTGTTTCCAAAAGAGAAATGCCCTCTCCAGTTTTTGTCGAGATAGCAATAGGACTATATCCCCATTGCTGAAACCTCCCAAGTGTTTTATTGACTTCAACTCTTTTAACCAAATCACTTTTGGTAAGAACTAGATCGACCTGTTGAAAACTTTGCTCAGCGGCAATCAAAAATCGACTAGCCTGATCCATTTCATAAGTAGGGTCTTGCAGAGAGAGCAAAACAATAACATTAGTTAAATTGGCAACTGAAGGGCGCTCTAAAGATGATTTTCTAGGAAACAAGTGACTAATAACAGCTTTATTAGCGTGAAAATCAATAGATTCAATAGAAACAAAATCCCCAACCAAAACTGATACATTTTGATGTAATAAGCGCTTGCGCAAAGTACACAATAAGCGAAAAGAATCTGTTTTTATTTTTCCCTTTAATGAAGATGAAATTAATCCATTAGGTAAAGATTCTACTACAAAAAAATTTGCTTTCTTAGCTACAACAATACCTCTTAATCCCGAAGATTTATTCTCCACCACAAATAACTGATAATTTTATCCAATTTTCATCCTCGTACACAATATCAACTTGATGTCCTTTATCTCTAA
>QCFO01000025.1 GCA_003280225.1 Prochlorococcus sp. AG-363-K07
TCCCATGAAGTTGGAATATGCTTGGAGAACAATCTCCTATCAAACCGTTTGTTATTTCAGAATCACTTAAGTCTGCAATAACCTATTCAAGTTCTAGCTCCTGAGATATGTTTTTCAACTCTGAAAATAGGTTTCTCCTTTTTACATCAGTTAGACGTCTTGGCGATTTTTCTTCTCCTAAACAATGCTTATCCCAATATTGAACGGGCAGGTCCTTAAGTGTTTGTTCATCAAAATAGCCAACCCATCTACCTGTACGATAAAGCAGAATCCACTCTGGCATATTGCTCTTATTACTGGATAGTAAACGTAACTGACTAAGTCTTCTCAAAGGTTGATCATCTTCTAATGCTCGAAACTGTCTCCCAGAAGCCTGATTTACTTTGAGATCGATAAGGATATTTTGCAACGAATAAATTTGCTTCTGGCCCTGAAGCACAAGCAGACCAAACCAACCAAGAAAAATAAAACTAATTAATCCAATAGATCTAAATTTAAAAAGCCCATAAAAACCAAAACAGATCGCCAACAAACAAAGGAAACGACCTACTGAGGAAGCGACCTCAGTGCCTTTCCTTTGACTGCCTGTCCAATGCCAAACAAGAGCTTTGAGAATTGATCCACCATCTAAAGGCAATCCTGGCAATAAATTGAAAAGCCCTAAAAATAAATTCCACATTCCTAAGCTCCTTATGAGCTTTTGGAATAAAGGGCCTATTGCATCTGGCCAAGCCTGAATCCCTTGCAAGAGAACCAACGCAACAAACAAACTCACTAAGGGTCCTGCCAATGCTCCCCGAAGAGAAGACATTGGAGTTGAAAATTCGCGTTCGAAACTGGTGATTCCTCCAAATAGAAAAATGGTAATTCCTTTAACCCTCACTCCTTCTTGCAAAGCAACAAAAGAGTGGCCCAATTCGTGGAAAATAACTGATAAGCAAACCATCAATGCCATAAAAACACCTAAGCACCAACTAATCCCAATAGAAAGGGATGGCTCACTAATATGCAGATATCTTTGTACATATGCTGAAAGCCACAGCAACAGCACAAGACTAGTTGGATGAAACCGCAAGGGGATTCCTTTTAGCCTTAGCAACTCCCAACCTTCCAAACTTGCCCCTCCATAGGACCTATCCATTTTTCACTAGCCATCTCATCCTAGAAAGAACATTATCTAAATGAGCTTAAAAATGGGGTCTCCCAAGCCCACCGCAATAAAAATCTGCGGAATCACAGATACCAATCAAGCTAAACACATTGCATCTTTAGGAGCCGATGCGATAGGCGTCATAGGAGTAGAAAAATCGCCAAGACATCTAACTGATGTAAAAAGGAGAATCCTATTTTCAGAGTTGAAAAACTTTTCTCAGGAGCTTGAACTTGTATTGGTTATTGCAGACTTTAGTGATTCTGAAATAACAAACGTTTTGAAAGGAGATGGTTCTCCAAGCATAATCCAACTTCATGGGAACGAATCTCCAAATAGATGCAATGAACTACGAAAGCGCTATCCAAACTGTCAATGGTGGAAAGCAATCCGAGTTCACTCAGCCTTGGAGATTAATAAAGCTCATCAATATGAAGAGCATGTAGATGCACTTCTCTTAGATGCCTGGAGTCCACAATTCCTTGGAGGTACAGGCCAAAGAGTCTCTCTTGAATTACTCAAGGAAGAAAATTTTGCGTGCCCTTGGTGGCTTGCTGGTGGCATTTCAGCTGAATGGATTCCACAAATTCTTAAACACGAGATCAAACCATTTGGCTTTGATGCATCAAGTCGATTGGAAACATCCCCAGGGATAAAAGATCTTGAAAAAGTCCAAGAACTAATTAAGAGTGTTAAAAAAATCAACTAATGATAAGTTTGTCCAATTCCTCAAAATCAAAATGAGGTTGTCTTAGTAAAAGATAAGCTTAAATCAAAAAGCACCAACAGAAGGCATAAGTGTTAGATCTTCAATAACTTGTGTATTTGATTGCTCAGCCATATAAAGAAGTGCATCGGCAGCCTGTTCAACGTTAAGCATGGCTTTCTTATCAAAATCACTTTGTACAGTGTCACTCTCCCAAAGAGGACTATTAACAGCTCCAAGAGTCAATGTACATGCACGAATTCTATTTTTACGTTCTTCCTCAGCTAAGCATTTAGTAAAAGTAGCTAAGGCCGATTTTGTGATGCAATAAGCTCCCCAATTTGGGAAAGCATTTCTAGCTGCGTGACTACTTACGTTGATAACCAAACCACCCTCTTTTCTCATAAGAGGGACTACAGCAGATGTAATTTGAAAAATACTTGTGAGATTCATTTGAAGAATCCACTCCCAACTTTGCAAAGGCATTGACAAGAGTTCGCCAGTCCAAGCCACTCCAGCATTATTAATCAATACAGACGGAGAAAGACCTTTAGTTAATAGCTCACCAATTCCTTGTTGGACACAACCTGCTTCAGAAAGATCAATTGACTTGAAAAAGATAGTACTTCCTGTACTAGCAAGCTCTTCTGACAAAAGTTGGAGAGCCTCTCTATTACGAGCAACTAATAAAAGGTCCCAACCAGCATTAGCAAAAGCCCTTGCAGTAGACCTGCCGATGCCTTTGGATGCTCCTGTAATAAGAGCTGTAGCCAAGATAAAAGTAGTTCGAGTTTATTAACTCTAGGAAATAAAGTCTTTCTCTGTTGAATTTGGATCAAGAACTCTTCCCATAACTCTAAATTTTCTATAGCGAGCTTCTCGCAGCTGATCAACGGATAGCTTCAAAAGTTCTTCGAGATGTCTTTCTAAGGCTTCTCGAAGAACTTCTCCTGCCTTGAGAGGTGCCCAATTATTACCCCCTGCAGGTTCCTTTAAAACCTCATCTACTACCCCAAGACTTAACAAATCTGGGCCAGTTATTTTGAGTGCGGAAGCAGCCTCAGGGGCCTTTGCAGCATCACGCCAAAGAATAGACGCACAAGCCTCTGGACTAGCAACCGTATAAACACTATGCTCAAACATCAATAACCTATCTGCAACTCCAATCCCAAGCGCTCCTCCTGACCCACCTTCACCAATCACAGTTGCAATGATTGGGACACGCAATTTGAACATCTCACGCAAGTTGACCGCTATAGCTTCGCCTTGTCCCTGTTCTTCGGCTAATACCCCTGCATAAGCTCCAGGCGTATCAATAAAAGAAAGTATGGGCAACTTAAAGCGATCAGCATGCTCCATCAATCGAAGGGCCTTTCTATAACCTCCAGGGGTTGCCATCCCAAAGTTTCTAGCAACATTTTCCTTGGTATCTCTTCCTTTTTGTTGCCCTAATAAAAGAACAGATCTGTCTCCAATTCTTCCTATTCCACCAACTAAGGCCTGATCATCACTACCGTTTCTATCCCCATGTAACTCTACCCAGTCATCGCAAAACATCTGAACAAAATCCAAGGTACTTGGCCGCTGTGGATGACGGGCTACTTGAATTTTCTGCGCTGGTGTAAGTGCTTGGAAGATTTCTTCTCTTCTCCTCGCTGCAAGGGTTTCTAGCTGAAGTAATTGCTGACTAACATCAACTTCGGAATCTCTAGCAAGTTCTCGAATCTGTTCGATTTGTTTCTCTAGTTCTACAAGAGGTTTCTCAAACTCTAGAAGATAACGACGAGGCATAACAGAACGAGGAGGAAAGACCGCCTTCAAGCAGCTGCGACTTGAAGTGAACCATTTAGGTTAAGTGTAGAGAATCCATTTCTTAGAGAAGCTTCACCTATAAAGTCCATTTTTTCAAGAGTGATGTTATTTCGGCCCCAACTGAAATTAGTATGGCAATTTTCAAATTCAAGAAGCATAGCCTCAGCAAAACAAGCAAACATCTGACGTTGAGGCTTTTCCATTTCTGCTAATTCCATCATGCTCCAACCTATGTCTGTAAAAAACTCAACAATGCCACCTTTAAGTACATGGACTCCTTCAGCAGAAACCTTTGAATCAAGATTTTTTGGATAACCCCCATCAATCATCAAACAAGGATTCCGGAGTTTTGAGGAATCTATCTCAAGGGTTCTAGGCATACTTGCTACCCAAATCACAGCATCTGCCTCAGGTAAAGCTTCTTCCAGAGACAAGATTCGACCACCTCCTAATTCCTTCTGAAGGCTAATTAAAGGTTTTTCTTGTCTGGCAACCAGCAATAGTTCACCAACACCTGTTCGTTTTGCTAGCCATCTACATACGGCACTTCCTATATCCCCAGTAGCACCAACTACAGCAACTTTGGCCTTTTTATGATCTACTCCTATTAAAGGCGCATTCAATTCAAATTGACGGCAAATCACCCAAGCAGTATGGGTATTACCTGTAGTAAAACGTTCCCATTCAAGCGTTGTATTGCGAATATTTTTATGTTGTAGAAGATTAAAATTCTCAAAAATGATTGAAGTAAAACCACCCAAAGCGGTGATATTAATACCCTTCTTTTGAGCTAATTCCATTGCATTGAGTACTTTTCTCCTAGCAGTTTTAAACCTGCTTAGCATTTCTGGAACAAAACATGAATCAATGTATGCCCCCTCTATCTCTTTGCCAGATGGGCTGACGATCTTTACATGCTCTACAAGCTGAGGAGGTGCACTGCACCACACATCCAGATCTCCCTCTGCAATATGGTCGTAGCCAAGCTCCATAGCCTTAAGCCTGGCATCTTTAAAACTTGTGGAGTGTCCGATCAGTCCAAACATTGGTAGCTAATAAAGGAATAACCGGAACAAAAACCTTCCCCATTTGATGGGACATTAGCCCATCATCTCCCCCTCTATTTCATGAAGTAGAGAATAAAGCTCTGAAGCTCAAAGAATGAAGGCTAAAATCCACTCAAGATAGATCTTAAACAACGGCGGCAAGGGCCATCCGAGCGATCTCCCTATTATCAAGTCCAATTTCAGTCAAAGAGTCTTGATAAGCAATCATGAATTCCTCCATTAATTCTTCTTTATCCATATCAAGTGCTTTTGCATCCTCCGCAACCTGATCGAGCATAGAACGAATAAGAGGAAGATTCACTTTATTGGCCTTGATCAACTCTTCTTTACATGTCTCAAGATTTGCTTTGAGCCATTGCTGTCCATAATTCAAATGCAAATACTCATCCTTTACAACCCCTTCTGTAATTTTCCTTGCGAATGGATCCGCTACACGTATGTAAACGTTGTAGGCGGAGATAGCAAAAGCCTCTATCAGAATCGCTTGGATCAAAAAACAAGTTGTCAAATTACCTTGAGCAAAAGCAGCTTGAAAGTTGCCATGCAAAGAAGAAAAGAACTCCTTTGCAAATGGCATATCTGGTTTCACTCCAAGGTTTTTCCCACATGCGGTAAAACCTTTCATATGCCTTAGCTCCATTCTGCCTAGCTTTTCAAGCTCATCGGCCTTGTCAGGAATCAAGGTTCCAATGGACATGTAATTGTCATAGGCTTCCTTTTCACCTTCAATAACGATTGCATTGATACGGCTATAGGCATCCTTGTATGCCTCAGATGTGAAGTCAGGCAGTTCTCCCAATCCATCTGGACGTTCGAGCACTGCAACCTCAGCTGATTCGAGGGTCTGCATAGATCTCTTTTATAAATTGTGCAATGCGCAAGACTTTAACCACCTATCCCTCAAAAAAATCTTTTTTTTGTTAGTCCTTAGTCACGTCTAATACTTTTTATACATTAGTTGGAGGCCATCTACTCTCCATCAAACTGATCAAAAGCCTTACCCAATGGTCGATTAGAGCATTTTCAAGAGCCTTACCTAAAGATTCTGTTGAGTTTCTGCTATCTCCAATAACTCCAGATTTACTTAAGTCATTTGTCAACCAAGCCCAGGGTGCTGCTCCTTCCAAGCTCCATCCCTCTGGAGGAGTAGCTAGAAAATCCTTAGAGCAATGTTCTCCATCGAAAGGCCTCTCTGGGCCAACAAGATCAGGTGCCAGTGAGAGCATCAAACTTGTTTCAGCAAGACCTGCGTGCAATCCATTTTCCCTTTCATGTAAGGGTAAAAGGTCCTTTAAAGCAGGAACACCACTCCACAAAAAACAAGGCAAAACAGCAAGTTTCGGGCAAGCAACACGCAATTGACGCGCTGACGCCTGTAAAAGGCCTATCTGACCACCATGAGCATTAAAAAGTAACAATCTTTGAAATCCAAGCAAAGATGCTTGTTGTCCTACCTCCATAACTAAGTTCAACAAAATATGTGCAGAAATAGAAATTGTTCCAGGGAAAGATTGGTGCTCTGGAGAAAAGCCCAAAAGTTGGGAGGGAAGCATCCATATGGGCATATCCCTAGGCAGTTGTTCAAGAACCTTTGTCAAAATTTGTTCTGCGAACAAATTATCTGTTGATAAAGGCAACTGAGGTCCATGCTGCTCACAAGCACCAAAGGGCCAAACCAAGGTGGAGCCTTCCTTTTGGGCGGCTTCCTGTGCCCTGGGCCAGCTCAAATAATCGAAGCGACGAGGTTGAGAAGTCATCTACATCTTCATCGCGACTGTAAATAAACTAACCTTGCCTGCAAGAATGGCCCATCAATCACACCAGGGTCCCATGGCCGGATCAGGCGTACCCCAGCCGAAAAAACCAAACAAACCCGTTAGGCCAACTGCTGAGTCCCCCCGTAAGCCTCCGCAGGTAATGCACATTACTCGCAAAGAAGAGCAAGAGCTTCTTAATCAAAAATCAAAAGAAGACACCTCAATATCAAAATCAACTGTCAATAAACCAAGCTCACCGAAATATATAGAAAGCCCAGAGCCTCTCAATAACCCAGAAGGGTCTCGATCATTAATAAATGAGCGAGATGTATCAATGGAGGGGCTAGAAAATCTAAGCATGGCAGACCTTCTAGGCAGTCCAGAGGATCTAAGAGGGTTAAAAACATCCAATTTCAACCAAAACCAAGAGAATAAAAACAGAGTTGTTGATGACTTTGATTTTGATGAAGATGCTTTCTTAGCAGCATTAGATGAAAACGAGCCAGTTGGAAACACTGGAGAAATAGCCAAAGGGGCTGTCATAGGAGTTGAGAGCGATGGTGTTTATGTCGATATAGGAGGAAAAGCTCCAGGTTTTATGCCTAAAAAGGAGTGTGGACTAGGAGTTATTACCAATCTCAAAGAAAAGTTCCCAAAGGGATTAGAAGTCGAGGTCTTAGTAACTCGAGAGCAAAATGCTGATGGGATGGTAACCATCAGCTGCAGAGCCTTAGCTCTCAGAAAAAGCTGGGAAAAAATTCAAAAACTTGAGGCTGAAGGAAAGGTTGTCCAAGTCACGATAAACGGTTTCAACCGTGGTGGAGTCACTTGTGATCTAGAAGGTTTGCGAGGATTTATCCCACGTTCTCAACTTGAAGATGGTGCAAATCATCAATCATTAGTTGGTAAGAAAATCGGAGTAGCTTTCCTCGAAGTCAATCCAGACACTAGAAAACTTGTTCTATCAGAGAAAAGAGCTGCTATTGCTTCTCTCTTCTCGAATCTGGAAATTGGGAAACTAGTTGAAGGACAAGTTGTAACAATTAAGCCTTATGGCTTTTTTGTAGACATTGGAGGGATCAGTGGTCTCCTTCATCATTCGATGGTCACTAATGGAACCTTTAGAAGTCTTAGAGAAGTTTTCAATCAAGGTGAACGAATAAAAGCACTTATAACTGAACTAGATCCATCTCGAGCAAGAATTAGCCTTAATACAGCCCTACTAGAAGGTCCTCCAGGTGAAATACTCAACGAGAAAGAAAAAATAATGGAAGAGGCTGAAGAACGTGCTATCAAAGCACGAACAATGCTTGAACAAGAAGAGTTCAAGAAAAGGCAAGATCAGGAAAAAAAGGATTAATGATGACTCAAGCCCCTCAAGAAAAACTATCTCAAATGCAAAAAGCTGATTGGGAATTGGATTTTTATTCCAGACCAATACTTGAAGCCAATGGAAAAAAAAGGTGGGAGCTATTAATTACCAATACAGAAAATATGAAAGGAGGAAAACTATTTCGATGGGAAAAGCAATGCCCTGCTGGTGAAGTCAACTCAATTTGGTTAGCAAAAGCCCTAACCGAAGCTATCAATGATGCAAATAGCCAAGGATGGGAAAGTCCTCTAAAACTTCGCTGCTGGAGATCATCAATGAAAACTATGATTACTAAAGCAGCATCTCAAGTCGGAATAGAAGTTGTACCTAGCAGACGAACATTCTCTCTTCTCGACTGGCTTTCTGAACGTGAGAAAGAGGTCTATCCCAAAGAGCAAGGATACATGCAAGGGCCAATAGCCCCTCCACCTGCAAGAATCCTCAATCAACCCGAACCTCTGCCTGAGGCAGTTCGTGGTGATGCATGGAGCTTTGCATTACTACCACTTGAAATGCTTTTAGAGGCTGAAGAATGGCCCATTGAATTCAGCGGTCTACTTCCAATCAATAAAAACTATGAGAGATCAATCCTTATACCAGGGTTAAGACTTTTTAGTGAAAGTAGAGCCTTTGCGTTAGCTGGCTGGTTAGGAGGTCTTGAGCCCGTAAAACTAGCTGTAGAAGGAACTCAACTTCTTCTTGAAGCCGGCCAAGATGACCGATGGCTAGTTACAGACATGACAAATGAATTGTCCAATGAAGCCACAAAGGCTCTCGAAAACTCAAGACAAAATGCAGGTGGTATCCAATTTATTTCTGTACAAACTCATCCAGACGAAAAAATGTTTACTGGATTCTGGATGCTTAGAGACATTCCAGACAATTAAAAATCAACTTTTTCTATTAAAAAGATTTTCGATCTAAATGTGCCTAAACAGAGCCGAAACAATCTGAATACAGGTTGGCATTGGATCAAGTTCAAAGAAAGAAGGGTCCTACAATTCGAGCCTCTTCAAGCGAAAGGATTTAATCATGGTTTTTTAACAAAAGAATGGACTGGGGAAATCCCATCCGAATTAATCAAAGCCCTGTGTCCAGGATTCAGGGCTTACCAAACGAAACAAATACATAGCAATAAAGTAATAGAGATTAGCCAATTACTTGAAAATCCGGAGACAAAAACAGATGGACTAGCAAGTAATCAAAAAGAAACAAGTCTATGGATATATTCAGCAGACTGCATTCCTGTCCTATTTGCAGATTTAAACAGAGGGAATGTAGCTGCTGTCCATTGTGGATGGAAGGGAATAACCAATCTAATCTTGTTAAACTCAATTAAAAAACTAGAAAGTATGGGAACAAAAAAAGAAGACCTTATAGTTATTCTGGGCCCAGCAATAAGCAGATTAAATTACCAAGTTGAGTACAAATTAGCAGAGGAAATATATTCTAGTATTTTTAGGTCCTGCCATGACATTGCGACAGAAACCAGATTCAAGATCAACAGACTATCTGAACTCAAGACAATATCTCACGACAAGGATCCCAAAAAGCTTCGCCTTGATATCAGGAATGCAGCCAAGCTACAGCTCATAAATTCGGATCTTAGAAGCCAACAAATTCAAGCTTGTACAATTTGTACTTATTCCAACAAAAAACTTTTTCACTCTTGGCGGAGAGATAAGTCTAAAAAGTCTCAATGGAGTTACATTTCAAGTCCTGATTCTAAATACTTTAAATCACAATATGGATAAAAATAAATACCCTTAGCAAATTCTTTTTCCAAGTCCTCTGTTAACTATGGATTGAGTCAGATCAATCTCACTTTCAATAGGTATAACCCTTGCAATCAGAACCCCATTCTCAGATCCTTGTGGATTAAGCTGAACTCTAGTGCCTCTCTTTAAGTTTAAATTGAGAATTTTTTTTGCTTCAATTTCGTCCAAAGGATTAACTTCTAAGCAAGCGAGCTTGACTGTATAGCTTCTATTCCTATCACCTATTTGCAGAGTGCTTGAATTTCGAACCTGTAATATCTGTGCCGCATAAACATCAAAAGGGAAAGCAAGCAATAAAGGAATAAAGAAAATAAAGATTGACCTAAAGAGCATCATAATAAAGATCCAACAACAGAGAAATTATTATGTTAATTTATTCTCATAATAATTTCATACAAACTGCTCTTGCATATAATTTCCATTGACTATTATGTTCCAGAAGGTAAACCAACCATTTGGGCATTACTCTTACCAGGAGGAACCATAGGATAACAGTTCTCCCCTCTTCGGACGTGTATATCAACAAGCATAGGGCCAGCAAAATTAAGAGCTTTCTTAAGTTCAGGAATCAAATCCTTCCTATCATTAATTAAAACTCCACCAACTCCAAATGCTTTAGCTAGATTTATGAAATCAGGCATACCTTTAGACATATCTGAAGCAGAGTAGCGTTCTTCATAAAAGCTTTCTTGCCACTGACGAACCATTCCTTGCCATGAGTTATTAACAATGACGATCTTTATAGGAAGCTTATATTGAGCAATAGTTGCTAATTCCTGAATATTCATAAGGATACTTGCATCACCAGCAATACAAATAACATTCTCTTTGGGTAAAGCAATCTGAACACCCAATGCTGCGGGGACTCCAAAACCCATTGTTCCTAAGCCTCCGCTACTAATCCATTGCCGAGGCCCATTCTTCAAATATTGAGCCGCCCACATTTGATGTTGGCCAACATCAGTTGTCACATAAGCATCTGGCAGGAGATCTTTTATAGACAATAAAACCTCTTGAGGATATATCTCTCCATCTTGTGGTGGCACTATTAAAGGATATCGATTCTTCCAGCCATCAATACGTTGCAACCAGGGTCCTGTTAAAGGTTCGATTTTCTTTCGTCTGCTGAGATCAAGCAATTTCTCAAGGCTTTCTAAAACATCTCCCAAAACAGCAACATCTGCTATTCGATTTTTACTAACTTCAGCAGGATCAATCTCAAAATGAATAACCTTGGCGCTTGGGGCAAAAGTATCAAGCTTACCTGTAACCCTGTCATCAAATCGAGCACCGACGGCGATAAGTAAATCACATTCAGTAACTGCAAAATTCGCATAACCTGTGCCATGCATGCCAAGCATCCCTACAGACAGAGAATCATGCTCATCAAAAGCACCTTTCCCCATCAAGGTTGTAGTAACAGGTATCTGATGCAATTTTGCAAGATCTGAAAGAGTTTGATGAGCACCAGAGGAAATAACACCTCCCCCTACATAGAAGAGAGGGCGATGAGCTCTTTGAATTAGGTCTAGAGCTTGTGAAATAGATAAAGGATCTGGAGAAGCCGGAAGACGAAAGCCTGGAGGATGAATACTTCCTGGATCTACAGGGACATAAGAAAAGAATTCTTGGCCAACGTCCTTAGGAATATCTATCAAAACGGGGCCTGGTCTTCCAGATGCAGCAATAAAAAACGCTTGAGAAACAACTGAAGCCAAGTCAGCTGGATTTCTAACAACCCAAGAATGTTTCACAATTGGGAGCGTAATTCCAAAAATATCAGTTTCCTGAAAAGCATCAGTGCCTATAGCTGGTCTGGGCACTTGACCTGTAATCACAACTAATGGAACAGAGTCCATCTGGGCAGTAGCTATACCAGTCACAAGATTGGTAGCTCCAGGTCCTGATGTGCCAAAACAAACTCCCACTTTTCCAGTAGCCCGGGCAAAACCATCGGCTGCGTGAGCTCCTCCTTGCTCATGTCTTACAAGTATGTGTTTCAGCCAACCTTCCGATTCCGCCTTATGTACCGCGTCGTAGATAGGAAGAATCGCACCACCTGGATATCCAAAAACAGTATCCACGCCATGTCGGCGAAGGGCATCCATAAGAGCATCAGCCCCTGATATCTGACGATGCTCCTGATTTTCTTTATCACCTAGAACCTTAGGTGAAGAAGTCAGGGTCACGGCTATAACAGCATATGTTTAGTCTTCAACAATAGGGGCTAAAAGCTAAATCTGCTCAAGATCTGTAAGGATGAAATGCAAAATCTTTGGATTATCTCTAAGGGAATGATCGAATGAATCAAATTTTGTCTAAAAACCATTTAAACCTCGTAAGATTTCGAGCTTAAATGAAAAGTTATATTAATTGACCCGAGAGTCAGGATGGCTATGTCATAAAGAATATTTTTTGAATAAGAAATTATTCAAAAAATATTCTGCAAGGAAGAATTATATTTGCCACCTGGTATTAACCACTTGCCAAAGTCAGGGCTAAAAAGCAATATCTGAATAAAAGAATCGTTTAACTATCTTTACAAGAGTCCCATCATATGAAGCGGACCATTCCCTCCAACTATTTCTAGAAGAAACTCAAAAAATAAAATCATAGCTACTCTGCCATTCCATACTTCAGAACTATTATTCCAACCCCATTGCCATTTTTCTTGTGGATACAATTTAACACCTGAAGGCAATTGTGATGCCTCATCAAGACTAACCTCCGGACCATTTAAAGAAGCTTGTACTAAATCTGCAAGACCTTGTATAAATACTGGATAGGTATCTAATGCAGGCACTCTTCGAAAATTGACTATTCCACATTTTCTGGCCAATTCTCGATACTCAATATCAATTTCCTGAAGAGTTTCTATATGCTCACTTACAAAACTAATAGGTACAACGACTAATTCCCTAGTCCCTTCTCTCCCTAATTGTTCGAGAACATCTTCGGTATAAGGTTTTAGCCATTCTTCTGGGCCAACACGACTTTGGTAAGAAAGACTGGAAGAACTCCTATAGCCCAAAGACTTCTCTAATTCATCCATTATTAATGAAGAACACTCCTCTATTTCGCGCTGATAAGGATCGCCTGCTTCTTCCACATAGATTTTTGGCACACCATGAGCAGTAAAAAAGACATGAGCCTCATCAGGTAACTCGCATAAAGCAATCTGCTCTGCGATTAATTCAGCCAGAGACCTCACATAACCAGGCTGGTCATACCAACTCCTAATACAACGAATAGGTAGTTTGCGGAAATCTGAATCGTTATCTCGTAACCGGCTTAATTCACGAAAGCTTGACCCACTTGTACCAATTGAAAAATGAGGATAAAGAGGCAAAACTACAACCTGAGTAATTTCATCAGCTTTGATATCTGCAACAGCAGATTCAGTAAAAGGATGCCAATAACGCATTGCAACGTAACTGGTTGCAGCTATACCTCTCTGACGAAGCACACTTTGTAATTCCCTAGCCTGCTGCTCAGTAATTCTTCGTAAAGGAGAACCTCCTCCAATAGAACGATATGCTTTTTCTGATTTCCTGCTTCGGATAGAACTAATCCACCAAGCCAAAGGCTTTTGCAGCGCAGGGGTTGGCAACCGAATTATCTCTGGATCAGAAAACAAATTGTAGAGGAAAGGTCCTACATCTTGTATTCGCTCAGGTCCCCCGAGATTCATTAATAGGACACCTACCCTGGCCATTTAGAAAAAGATTCCTTAAAAAGAGGTCAGATAAACCCGGTATACCCGTAACGGTAGCTAAAAAAAACAATGTAATGGATCTAAGTATTAATCTTGCCAAAATCAATAATCAACTTTCTTCGCAGGGATCAAAGCTGAGGATAGAGAGAAGAGGAAACCTCCTGAATTTAAGAGGCCCTCTTCCATGTAAGCAAAACTCTGAGCTCTCAAGGGTTCAAAGACTTAGTCTCCGTATCAATGCAAACGAAGAGGGATTGAATCAGGTATTCAAAATTCTAGAGTCAGTTGAATTCCAAGTAAAGAATGGACAATTTAGTTGGGAACATTGGTCACAACACAAGAGATCAATTACATCTCAGAAGATCGGGAACGATGTTTTAAAAGCCATTGAAAGATTTAAGTCAGATTTCTTTTCTAATCCCATTCGTAAAAGATCAGCTGCTGGTACTAATACAACTTGGTCATCAGCTTATCTACCTTACTTAAACAGATTAGTGAGCCTTGAAGTTAGTCAAAATTGTGAATTGGATGCGAACCTATTTCTCACAACACTTCTAAGTTATTCAGAAAATAGTAGAAGTAGGCAGCAATGCAGCACTGCTCTTGCTGCATTTGCTCGGTATTTAAACTTAGAACTTCCAGAAGATTGGCGATCAATAGGAAACGGCTATGGACTTCATCAGGCACGCTTCAGGAGTTTACCTAGTGACAATCTCATTAAAGAGACTTGGCATCAAATTCCGAATCCTAAATGGAAGCTAGCTTATGGACTAATGGCTACTTATGGACTCAGAAATCATGAGGTTTTCTTTTGCGACCTTTCTTGCTTCTGTAATGGAGGCGATAAAATTTTGCGGGTTCTGCCAAATACAAAAACTGGAGAACATCAAGTCTGGCCTTTTCACCCTTCCTGGCATGAATTATTTGAACTAGATAAGCTTGGGAAAAACTCTCATGCTCTACCATTAATCAATACAGACCTGAAGAAAACAACTCTCCAAAAGATTGGCAGAAGAGTTAGTGAACAATTTCGTCGTTATCAACTACCATTTACACCTTATGACCTAAGGCATGCCTGGGCTGTAAGAACAATTCATATAGGTTTACCCGATACTGTTTCTGCAAGAATGATGGGACATTCTGTTGGAATTCACAATCGCACATACCATCATTGGATAACAAAAAGAGATCAACAGCAAGCAGTGGACTCTGCACTAGCAAAAATTGGTTCATAGTTCATTTAATTACAAAGTCTTCGCGCCTTTAGAAAGCAAAATCTCAAAGAAGCATAAATCATTAAGTTTAAATCATCTGGCCAAAGAAAATATTTATATTAAATAGAAGGCTGAAAATTAACTATCACTAAAAATGGATTCAAGAAATAACGAACAATCTGTTGATGTGAGTGAGCTAGATGAAAGTGCCTCGAAAATTGGAATGGGTGGCAAAACCAATCCAGAGATAGATGATAATAAGTATCGTCATGAGATGGAGGCCCGAAAGGAAATCCAATCTAAAAGGCTTCAACAACGGAGGCAAAAGAAAGGTCTAATAATTGTATTTTCAGGTAACGGCAAAGGCAAAACAACAGCAGCTCTTGGAATGGCCTTAAGAACTATTGGACACGGTGAGCGTGTAGCAATAATTCAATTCATCAAAGGGGGTTGGACCCCTGGAGAAGCTAAGGCACTCAAATCTTTTGGACAAAATGTGGCTTGGCACGCACTCGGAGAAGGGTTTACTTGGGAAACACAAGATCGAGCAAGAGATCAGCAAATGGTATCTAAAGCCTGGGAAAAATCTTTAAATTATCTACAGAATAATGAATACAAGCTAGTAATTCTTGATGAGATAAACATTGCAATTAAGCTTGGTTATATTGAAACCAAGGATATACTTAATGGGATTAAATCAAGGCCAAAATATTCCCATGTAGTTCTAACTGGAAGATACGCCCCCCAGGAACTTATAGATAACGCAGATCTGGTTACTGAAATGACACTGGTTAGGCACCCTTTTAGAGAACAAGGGGTCAAGGCTCAAGCTGGTATTGAGTTTTAATCCTCGTCAACAATTTTCCAAATCTTCTTTTTTATAAGTTGGTTGGCATTGATCAAAACTGATAATCTTGTGACAAGTTTTGCTTTTAAACAATATAGTCACTCCACCAAGAAAAATCTGTAACAACCCTCTCCAAAGCTGAGATGGTTAAACGACTCAACCAATTGCTTGCGGTCTGATCCAGATCATGAGTACGCATAAATCGATTAGTTTGGAAAAGGAAGGTTTAAAAGATTTACCAGAGAAAGGAAACGGATATATAGCTGCCTGCCAAAGACTTGCTACTGTCAAAAAGATATTCTCTCTAAATGGTATTTTCTCGAGCTCTTCTTAAACTCAGCGGCGAAGCGCTGATGGGAGACAAGCCTTATGGCATTGACCCAGCAATAGTTCAGTCAATTGCCTCCGACGTATCCAAAGTCGTTGCAAATGGCACTCAACTCGCAATTGTTGTTGGAGGAGGAAATATTTTCAGAGGACTTAAAGGCTCAGCAGCTGGTATGGATAGAGCCACTGCCGATTATGTAGGGATGCTGGCAACCATAATGAATGCAATTACCCTACAAGATGGATTGGAAAGAGCTGGAGTTGAAACAAGGGTACAAACTGCTATTGAGATGAAAGAGGTTGCCGAACCTTATATTCGAAGAAGAGCTATTCGTCATTTAGAGAAAGGGAGAGTTGTAGTTTTTGGGGGAGGGTGCGGAACACCATTCTTTACAACTGATACTACTGCTGCATTAAGAGCAGCTGAAATCAATGCTAATGTTGTATTTAAAGCAACCAAAGTTGATGGAGTTTATGATAAAGATCCGCAACGCTTCTCTGATGCAGTTCGCTATAAAAACCTCACTTACCAAGAAGTTCTAAGAAAGGAAATTGCAGTCATGGATGCTACAGCAATAGCACTATGCAAAGATAACAATATTCCCATAGTTGTGTTTAACTTGTTCGAGCCAGGAAACATTATAAAAGCAGTTGCAGGTGAGCCTGTGGGCTCTCGTATAGGCAACTTAAACTGAACTCAAACTCCAAATCTATCCTTTAAAGCCATGTCAAACAAAGAAGTTGAATTAACCATGCACAAATCTGTTGAGGCAGCAAAGCGGAATTTCAATACAATTCGGACTGGTCGCGCAAACACTGCTCTATTAGATAGGATTAATGTTGAGTATTATGGAGCAGAAACTCCACTAAAATCACTGGCAACATTATCTACTCCAGATTCCCAGACAATTGCAATACAACCATTTGATTTGAGCTCTCTCTCTCTCATAGAAAAAGCTATTTCAATAAGTGACCTTGGCTTTACTCCAAATAATGATGGGAAAGTCATACGAATCAATGTTCCTCCATTAACCGAAGAACGCAGAAAGGAATTCTGCAAAATCGCTTCAAAGTATGCTGAAGAAGGAAAAGTTTCACTAAGGAATACAAGACGTGATGCTATTGAAAAAATCAAAAGATCAGAAAAAGCCGGGGAAATTTCTGAAGATCAAAGTAGAGATGAACAAGAAAAAGTTCAGAAACTTACTGACAAGTTTATTGTAGAGATTGAAAAGCATCTTTCAGATAAAGAAGCTGACATACTAAAAGTGTGAGAACTCAAGACGTACTAATTATTGGAGCTGGTGCAGCAGGATCAACTGCTGCTTTTCATTTAGCAAAGTCAGGTCATAGTGTCACATTATTAGATAAAAGTCACAAAAAACTTATAAAGCCATGTGGAGGAGGTATGTCTGCAGCTGTTCAAAAATTGTTCCCATTTGATTTGCAGCCAATAGTTGAAGAAGTTATCAACCAGGTTAATTTCAGTTGGTGCCTAGAAGACGAAGTATGTGCTCTACTTCCTGGGCAAGCACCTTTCTGGATAGTCAAAAGAGAGAGACTTGACGAATTTATTACCACTCAGGCTATTAATCAAGGTGCAGAGTTTGTAAATGCCTTTGAAGTTAAATCCATCAAAAAAATAGGTTCGTACTGGCAATTAACAAGTCAATCTGGAGAACAATTACAATCAAAAGTCGTGATCATTGCCAATGGTTCTAGATCTACTTTTCCTTCAGAATTTAATTTAGGACCGAAAACAATTCATCATGCCAGCACCATTTCTGTGCGACTAGAAGGAAGAGGCAATCTCCAGCGTGGTTCCAGTAGATTCGAGTTTGGCTTGGTTCAACATGGTTTTGCATGGGCTTTCCCTCTTACAGATGGAGTCAATGTTGGGATAGGAAGCTTTATAGGCAAGAGAGCCCTAAATTCAGTAGCAGTTCTTGACAAGCTATTACCTAGCCTTGGATTTTGCCCAGATGAAGGAGAGCGGACAGAAGCACTTTTAAGAGTATGGAATGGTCACAGCAAACTTAATGGGGAAGGAATACTGGCTGTAGGAGATGCTGCATCACTTTGCGATCCATTCCTCGCCGAAGGCCTCAGGCCAGCTCTACTCAGTGGTTATGAAGCCGCGCGAAGCATTGACAATTGGTTGATCGGGGAAGCTCGAGACCTCGACAGTTACTCAATAGCAATGAGAAATAATTGGGGAAAATCAATGGCTTGGGGCAGAAGAATTTCGCAGGTTTTTTACCGATTTCCAAAAGTTGGCTACCAACTTGGGATAAAAAGGCCAACTGCACCTAAAAGGATTGCCCAAATTCTTTCTGGCGAAATGGGATATGAAGACATTGCATCAAGAGTTATAAAAAGATTACTTTTCCAAGGGTCGTAACATAATCAGAAGCTGTCTTCTTAAAGGTAATTAAACATTATGGGCAAAGAGAAAGCATGGGTTTGGTTTAAAGGTGGTTTAAAGGGAGGATTGTGGGAAGGGGGTTTCTTGGCAAGCAAAAGTCAAGAGGGGGGGATAACCATTGAAAGAGCTGACTTTGTAACCTGTAGGGTTCCAGATTGGAGAGTTAAGTTTGATGAGCCTAAAGACTTACTCAAAGAGCCTGAAATTCCCAAAGAAGCAATATGGAAATATATATAGATTGGATAATTGATACCAAAAGTCTAAAAAGAAAGTAAGCTTAAATGTCATTTGAATTAATGAATCTTCTAATATTAATTCAACACACTAATCATAGATAGCTAAAAGCCTCAAAGTACGACATCCTTAAAAAACTAATAAGAACTGGTTTAGCTTGAAAAACTATGCTCGACTTACTGCAAGCGCAGCTCCTAGGCCAGAGAAGAGATCATCTTGCAAGAGTCGTCCATCATGATCATTATCAAGTGCATCAAAGACTGCATCACTACCGAGCCATTCTTCCCTTGTTATGCAGCCATCTCCATCAAGATCATTCAACATGAATATTTCGTGCACAACATGACTAAAAGCCGATCCTCCCTCAAGAACAGCTAAGCGGTGGGCAAGTTGGGCCTCTAAAGTTTCAATTGCCTTACTAAAACCTCTGATGCCCTCTGATAGTTTTTCTTGCGCCATTCGATCCTGAGACATTAACGACTCAAATTTTTGCCTGTTCATATCAATCTTGTCTTCTACTTTAATCGGTTTAGAAGAATCTAATTTCTTAACTAAAGGAAACTCTGTATTCTTAAGTTGATCTAATAACTTAGGCGATATAGTTAAAAGGTCGCACCCAGCTAGTTCAATAATTTCATCAATATTGCGAAAACTTGCTCCCATAACCTCAGTTTTATATTGATTACTTTTAAAATAATTGAAGATTTTTGTTACGGAAATCACTCCTGGATCTTCAGGACCTGAGTATACATTTCTACCAGTATTTGCCTTATACCAATCCAATATACGGCCAACGAATGGGGAGATAAGTGTTACTCCCGCTTCTGCGCATGCTGCTGCCTGAGCGAATCCAAATAAAAGAGTTAAATTACAATGTATTCCATCTTTCTCAAGAACTTCTGCGGCTTTAATACCCTCCCAAGTGGAAGCAATTTTAATTAAAACTCTTTCCTTAGGTATTCCTCCTTCCTTATATAAATCAATAATCTTTCTGGCTTTGGAGATCGTAGCAGGGGTATCAAAACTTAAACGTGCATCAACCTCTGTTGAGACACGACCAGGAATAATCTTCAGAATCTCCGTGCCGAAAAGAACACAAATTTCATCCAAAGCCTCCTCCACGACTTCCTCTACCGCAGCACCTATCCCAATCCTTTCCCGTGAATGCTTGAGCGCTTCATCAATCAAGCTTTGATATGCAGGAATCTGAGCTGCGGCCAAAATTAGGGAAGGATTGGTTGTTGCATCCCTAGGCTTAAATTGTCGTATTGCATCTAACTCTCCAGTGTCCGCAACAACCACAGTCATAGAGGAAAGTTGTTCAAGGAGGGTCGCCATGAAGCAGTACGTCTCTTATACGCACGTAAGTTAGCCGGGTTTTGAAGGATTAGAGCTCTTACTATGGTCTAAACACATAAGAGCAATATCTGATTGAGCTTTATCAAACAAAATCAACCATCTGTTGGAGGAATTTTTTCTAGAACAAGCAATCCATCAATAATTTTCTTTGCTACAGGAACGGCAACTGTCGACCCAAAGGCATTTGCCCCTTTCGGTTCATCAACGACTACTAAAACAACATAACGGGGTTTTTCAACTGGAAGATGGGCTACAAAGCTACAAATTTTCAACCCTTCCTGATAAGTTCCATTGACTGATTTATCAGCGGTTCCTGTCTTCCCTCCTATTCTATAGCCATCTGTTTTAACCCCTTCGCCAGATCCGGCCTCGACAACAGATTCCATCCAGCTTCGAACAGTCCTAGTAACCTCAGATCGCAACAATGGTTGGGATTTATTAAGGATAGGAGATTTTGACAGTTCTTCTCCATGCAGTCGTCTCGTAATATGAGGTCTTACCAGATAGCCATCATTCGCAATTAAAGCGTGAAGCTGTGCCAACTTCAAAGGTGTTAAAGAAAATCCATGCCCAAAAGCAGCAACAGCTGGTTCAATTGGTTGATTGACAAAATCTTTTTTTGACTTTAAATAGCCAGCCAAGGCTCCGGGTAAATCAGTTTCAGGTTTTACATCTAATCCTAACCGGTGCAGCCAATCCCAATAACGTGATGGTGCTAAATTCCTCATTGCGTTAACCATGCCAACATTGCTTGAAACTTGAAGAACTGTCGGGAAGTCGATAACACCACTAAACCCTCCGTCATAATTTCTAATCGGCCACCCTCCCACATTTACAATGCCAGTATCAATGACTGTACCGTCAGCTTGAATAGCACCTTCCTGAAGAGCCAAAGCCAAATTAATTGGCTTAAAAGTAGAACCAGGCTCATACAAATCCTGTACTGACCATTCTCGAAAAAGACTAGGTGAATAGTTCCAATATGAATTCGAATCATAACTTGGAGTAGATGCTAATGTTAAAAGCTCTCCACTGGTGACGTCCATAACAATCGCCGCGCCTCTTTTGGCATTCCATTCTTGAACAGCAACAGACAAAGCCTTAACTGACAATTCCTGCAAACGAGAATCTAAGGTAAGCTGTAGATGTTCATCATCCCTGTAAAAAACACCAGGAGCCAAGTCATCAGGGAGTGGGGTCCCATCCCGTGTAAGCCTAAGCCTTCTTACAGGTTCTTCTCTTGAAAGGGTGTTATTGAGACTTTGTTCAAGACCTGCTTGAGGTATACGATCAAGGTTTAAAAAACCAACCACATTTGCGAATAAATCACCCTGAGGATAAACACGTTGCAAATAAGATGTAAGCTCTAAACCACTAATTCCCAAAGCACTTATATCAGCAGCCTTATCTGCATCTAATCCCTCAATCAATCGAATGCCCGAACGCCTATCACCCATAATATTAATTATTTTTGATGGAGACATATCGATATATTGTGATATTTTCTCAGCAACTTCAGCTGGCTCACGTACTAATTCAGAATGATCTCCAGGAAACCTAAAATTATTGGGGTGAGCCCATAAACGAAAACGCTGTTCATCTAAAGCAACCAATCTTCCGATCCTGTCCACAATCGTTCGTCTAGCTCCGAGTGGTTGCACTCTGTGAATTTGTAATGCTCGCGCTCTTGCATAGAGATCAGAGGATTGAAGTACTTGCAACCATGCCATTCTAGAAATCAAGCCACAAAGACCTAACAAAAGGATTGCAAAGACAAGTCTTAGCCTCTTATGTGAAATTGGATCTAAAGGGATGACAGTTAACCGTTTAGACCTATATTTTCGGCTAGGGTAGGATCTTCTATCTCTACTCATTAGTAACCATGACTAACTGGTGAAGAGCCATATTTCTTATGCAAGGGTATTGGTTTCATAGAAGACGTATTTAATTCACTGTTCTTATTAGGATTATCTATAAATAGTAGATGTTCCTTTGTATTAGTCCGTACCATAGAGGCAGGAAGACTAGATGTCTTCAAAAGATGCTGCTCAAGCATGGCTGTGGTGTATTTGAGCTTTTGAATCAAATCACGTGTATCTTCAAGTTGCCTATAGGAGGTTGTCCACAGATTTCTCCAATGTAATGAAAGAGACGACATCATTATCACAGCCACTAGTACACCCAAGAGAGCTCCATCCATGGCTCTATGCAATCCAGCAAGAACCGGATACTGACGAGCAACTTTCCGAGAAGAAAATGAACGCTGTATTAAATGAAATGGCCCAGAAGATCCTGCATACGAACTAGAAGATCGAGAAGAGGCCGAACGCAGCTTGGCAACAACGACCACCTAAACAAACAATTAATAAATCATTCAACCACCAAAAACAGTTGCTTGCAAGGTTGCACAAAAACAAAAGAAATGAACATCACCCCAAAAGTAAAAGACTGGCGAAAGTGACCCCATTCCACAATGAGTGCATAAGTACACATGGGAAAAGTCTCCCAGAGCTAAGTCTTAAAAAAGCAAGTCCCAAACCTAAAACGACCAATGGAGGAAACTCACCAACACTTAGATGAGCCAAGGCAAAAACTAAAGCACTAACGATTACTCCAACATTGCGACCAATTGAACGAACTAACACTGGTAACAGCACACCACGAAAAATCAGTTCTTCAAAGAGAGGGGCAAAAATAACAGTTGTCATTATCAGAAGCAACAACGCAAGTGGGTTCTGACTTCGAAGTACCAAATCAAGCAAAGGGTTACTGCCTCCTTGATCACCAACGAAAGAAGTCATTAACCAACTAGTCAACAAAACCAAAGGCAAAACCATTAACCAGCCCGAGAATGCTTTTGTAAAAGCATTTCCAAATGGGATGAATCGCCATTGAATCCAACCGCCATCTGGAGTGATGTTTGCATCAATACCTTTAATTTGTTGACGCAGAATTAGCAAAGGAGGAATCGTCATCACGGTATAACCAACAAATACCCTTAAAGAATCACTTAAAGGACTAGCTATACCTCTAGTCAAAAGTTCACTTGCAGGAGATATAAGAGTTGGGAGGACCACTTCTCCTAAGACAACAAAACCCCCTGCAACTAGGAGAGTCATGTCAAGAAGCGAGAGAGGCAAACTGACCAATGGAGGCCAAGTAGTCCCTTTTTGTCTAAACATCAGCCAACTTTGACGTAATAAAAGTCCTATACCCAAGAAAGTCGCTAGCGCAGGTATCCCCTGACTAAAGAGCAACCTAAAGGCCATTGATTTGGAAACAGCACTATCAGAGCAAACTTCTAAAGATTCACCATTCGCAAGGCAAATACTCTGTTGCAAAAGAGGATCATCAACAATCTGCAAAGGTTTGGGTGCGCCTAAATTGTTGTTTTCTCCATCCTTGGAAACAGTCAGCAAATTCTCCTGAACTGCTTGAAAGGTTTCATCATGAAATGACTTTTCTAAAATCAACAAGCGTTTCTCTTGAGAGGTCTCTAAAGAAGCGAGAAGTAATCTTTCTCTATCCCCTAGTTCTTCCAAAGGAATTTCTCTAAGAGCTTTTTGTAATTTCTCCTCAGGTGCCGAACCAAGTAAGACAGGTTTTATTGATTGTGGAATTGAAGGAGTCGCAAGAACTGACATTTCTTGCTGCCGAAGTGACAGTTTTGGAGAAACTGAAGGTCGACTAAAGCTCTCTTCTAAACCCCGTTCCCAAATCAACACAGTTAGGAGGAGAGATATGACAGCCAGGGCCACTTTCCCGGCCGAATTGGCTTGTCTCATAAAAGGTTTCATTAAAAATAACTTCAGACAAGAGGGTTCTCCTTGTCAAATAAAAGCCTAGGCAGGTGTATTGCCAAATACGATGATTAATATCAAATATATTTGCTAGTGGCTGTGCGTCTAATACTCGTTCGTCATGGATTGAGCAGCTTCAACCTCGAGCGCAGAATCCAAGGTCGCAATGATCTGTCAACCCTAACCCCCATTGGACAGGATCAGGCATTTCTGACTGGGAAAGCTTTATCAGAATTATCAATTAATGCCATTTACAGCTCACCTCTCAAGCGAGCAAGTGAGACCACAAAAAATATCATCAAGAGTTTTAACCAAAAATCGAAACTTACTTTTGATGAAGGTCTACTTGAAATAGAGCTTGGTCAATGGAGTGGGATGACTATTAATGAGGTAAAAGAACAGTTCCCAGAAGATTTCAAAACATGGAAACAACAACCAGAAGCACTAACTCTAAAGAAAGTCAATGGTACTGAATTCAAGCCAATTAAAGATCTAATTAATCAAGCAGATAAATTTGTAAAAAAAATCATCAGAAGTCATCCTCCTGAAAAAGAGGAAACAATTCTACTTATTGCCCATAATGCAATTATTCGTGCTCTTATACTCATCTTACTTAGGCAACCAACACAAGGTTTTAGAAGATTACAACTAGACAATGCATCTATTTCTATTTTTAATCTAAAGCCAAGCAAAACAAAAGCCTTTGAAGCTCAAATCGAATGTCTAAATAACACCTGTCACTTAAATCAAGGTCTGCCTAAAAAGACTGAAAACCCAAGGGTTTTACTAGTAAGACATGGAGAGACAAACTGGAATTCAGAAGGCCGCTTTCAAGGGCAAATAGACATTCCTCTTAATAACACTGGTAAAGCTCAAGCATCAGCTGCCCAGTCGTTCCTCAGCAAGGTAAGTATAGACAAGGCTTTCTCTAGTTCAATGACTAGGCCAAAAGAAACAGCAGAGTTAATACTCAAATCTCATACAGATACAAAGCTAAAATTAGAAAATGGGTTAATAGAAATAGCCCATGGATTATGGGAAGGGAAACTCGAATCAGAGATCAAAGAAGAATGGCCAGAACTTCTAAGCCTCTGGAAAGAAAGTCCGCAAAATGTCCAAATGCCCGAAGGAGAAACTATTAAAGAAGTTTGGTCAAGGTCAGTTCAAAGCTGGCAAAAGATTTGTTCGGAGTTAAAAGCACATGAAACTGCTCTGGTAGTAGCTCATGATGCAGTAAATAAAACTATTCTTTGTCATCTTCTAGGTCTTACTGAAGCAGATATCTGGATGGTCAAACAAGGTAATGGCTGTGTAAGCGTAATTGATATCAATTCCAACATAGACAAACCTGATTTAATTACTTGCCTGAACCTCACCTCTCACTTGGGCGGGTTACTTGATAGCACAGCAGAAGGAGCGCTCTAAGTTCATGCCTCAATCTCTGTTTGTTGATCCAATTCAAATCCTCAAGGGGCCAAATCAGCCAATTGTGCAGGATGCTGTCTTAATCCAAAACCGAAAGATCCAAGCCTTTGGAGATGAAGCACGCAAACAAGCCTTAAAACTAACGATATCTGCCAAGGCAGCCCCTCATCAATTGCTTGCGCCATGTCTTGTTGACCCCCATTCAATTTTGGAGGAGCCTCTAAATGGCCGAAGTGAAAACCTTCAAAGTCTTCGGGCAAAGTTAGTTCAAGCAGGCTACGGACAAATTGCTTTGTTACCACGAAGTCCCACTTGGAGAGACGACATTGAAAGCCTGCAAGGATTTAACAACTCAACTTGTGATGTCAAAGTTCATCTCTGGGGAGGTTTCAGTAAAAAAGGGAAAGGGAAAGAACTTGCGCCTCATTCTGAGCTTCTAGCTAATGGAGTAATTGGTCTCGCAGAAGACGACCGGACTCCTCCAATAGGCCTCCTTTATCGTGGTTTATCCCTGAGGGAAATGGGTGACTCACCATTATTACTAGCGGCAAGAGACATCGACATACAAGGGAACGGAGTCATTCGAGAAGGAGTCGACTCCTTAAGAGCAGGATGGATTCCAGACCCTATAGCTAGCGAGACAGTCCCACTGGCGCAGTTACTGGAACTCCACAAGTGCCATCCCAAAACATTACTTAGGTTAATGAACATATCCACATCTGAAGCTTGCACGACCTTATCTAGAAAAAAAACAAAGATAATGGCAAGTGTTTGCTGGTGGCATCTTATTAATGACACTGAGTCTTTGGACCCCAACAAAATCGGATGGAAGGTCATTCCATCTTTAGGAACACCTAAAGATCGTAAAGCCCTAATTAAAGCCCTCAAAGATGGAGTCCTATCTGCAATCGCAGCTCATGCTGTACCTCTTGACCAAGAGGAAGTCAGATTACCTCCCCAAACGAGATCTGCGGGTGTCAGTGGATATAGTCTTATTTTGCCTTTACTCTGGCAAGAACTTGTGATCAAAAATGACTGGCAAGCAGAAGAACTTTGGGAAGCTCTTAGCTTTGGCCCTTCCAGAATGCTTAAAGTCAAGGAAGAATGTCTAGAACTTGGTAGCAATCGCTGGGTAATATTTGATCCAAATGAAAAGTGGCTACAAGTCCAAAACAACAAACGCCTCCCGTATTGTGCGAATCAACCCTTACAACAAGAAACAATAACAGGCAAAGTTCAGGCTTGCGGACTCATAAGCTAAGCAACCCAAAACGACCTACTGGCCAGAACCTTAAAACCGCTCTACCTAAAATTTCCTGCTCAGGTAAAAATGGTCCCCCAGGCCAATATCTACTGTCCCAACTATTACTACGATTATCTCCTAAAACCAAAACATGTCCTTTTGGAACTATGGTTTTTAA
>QCFO01000026.1 GCA_003280225.1 Prochlorococcus sp. AG-363-K07
GAAGAAAGCCGCGGCTGCAAAGAAATCAGCGCAATTGAGTAAGAAGGCATCAGCCCCAGCAAAGAAATCAAAGACAGTCTCCGCAACCAAGCGTGATCAAAGGAATAAGTTATTAACAGTTTCTGTTTCAGTAAATACTGGGAAAATTGCAGCAGTTGTTTCAGTTGGGGTAATTGCCTCAGCACTTTTAGTTGCTGCTTTGGCTTTTATTGTGCGCTGATTCAAAATCTGAGTAGGGATAATTTTTGATTTTGTGAGAGCTCTAGTAATGGCCTCAAAATATGTCCTCTCGCAGTGCTTGAATACGAAAATCGTTTAGAGGGTTAACCAGTGGTGAGGGATAGGTTTCAGGAGTTAATCGATTTTGCAACAACAGAGTCGCCGTACAAAGACGCCAATAAAGGGTGGGTAACCAATGACATTTATTTTGAGTGGTCTTCATCCAAAGACGAATCAAAAGCCTCCAGCAAAGGCATTGAGATGGCAAATTTTTCTCTTTATTGGAAGCCTATAAATAAAATCTTGTCTATTCTTTTTGCTGTTATTGCTTTAGCTGCAATTTTTGTTTTCGTTGCTGTCTCTGTCTCTCATGGTGGAATCCAACTACCCCTTCCAACTTTGAGTAATGATCAGATCATGCAGGTGACTGATTCTGATCCATCAAGCGTTTCAGAAATCACTCAAAAAAATGCTTCCTTTTCAGACCCTACTAGTGCACCAGCGGTTGGAGTAACAAAAAAGGTTGAACCTGTCCTAAAGATGACTATTGAGCGGCCCCAGAATGAATCTGCGCCAGCGGTTGGAGTAACAAAAAAGGTTGATAAACAACCCATCCAAACGGTAGCTATTGAAAAGCCTGAGCAGGTCTCTTTGAAAGTTTTGAAAGTAGTTGATCCCGTTAATAAGGCTGTTCAAACTTCTCAGCAAAGCGGCGCAATGAAGCAATTTGGAGTGAATATGCTGCAGATGAACCGATAGCTGGCTTTTTTTAAGCATAGATCGTTGCAAGGAAGCTTTTTCTGTAAAGGATTGCTGAAGTTTTTGTCGGAAATGTCTTTAGGGGTCCTTTTAACGAGACTTCTGGTGTGGTGTGGTGCTTGAATATTGTTTCGAATTAAAGGATCACAAAGTGGCAGAAAAACAAGGCAATGAGTTGGCAAGCATATCCGTATATCTGAATACCCCTATAGTTGCAATACTTTTGGGGGTTGGATTTATCCTTGGATCGATTTTGTTTGCAGGGGTGATGTTGATCGCAAGGTGATTTCAAGATTCCTCATAATGCTTCTCTAGGCCTCAAAGCGCATCTACAAAATGCTGAGCTCTTGAAAGGCTATGTATTTCTGCAGCTCATTGGCTCTCTTTCGTTCTTTTATTTAGAGAATACTTTTTTTAGTTGTCCTCTAAATGGATTTGGAAAAGAGCTTTAGCTAATTCGGGTAGAAGTTTTTCATCATTTGAATATTGTCTGCCTTGCGTGAAGACAATGAGCAGCATCGGGTTGCTATTTGGCAGAGAAAGCCAAGCTGCATCATTACGAACCTGGCTCATCCAACCAGCTTTGCTCCAGATTTTGGTTCCTCGAGGGAGACCTTCACCTATAAATCCATCGATTTGATTATCGGGATTTGATTTGCGATCGTTGTAATCCAAGGACCTTTCCAGAAGTGCTCTTAATCTCTTGCATGCGGGTGGAGACGCAATCCCATTGGTCATAACTGCTTCCAAGATTCTTGCTGTGAATTTTGTAGTCATTGCATTTCGATTGGTATTCCCGTCTTTATAAAATTCTTTTTCTCGTCCATAAGGTCCATCACTCCATGTTTTTTGGCAACAATTGATCAATTTGACTTCTTCCCAGTTCAAAGTAGCTAACCATTCGTTAACAACTTGGCGTTGCTTTTGCCAAGCTTCCCATCTTTCTTCAATCATGGAGGGACCACTAGTGGTCCCGGAAAGCAGGTCTACTACCAGACTCGTAGCGTCGTTGCTTGAATCGCAGATCATGTCATGTAATGCTCTACGTAATTCAGGAGTCTCTAAAACATATTTATTTTGCTGCCAAACCTCTGCAGCAACTGCATAAATGAGTTTTACAACGCTTGCTGGATAAACAAGCTTTTCCCCAGACCAGCTAGTTCCTCTACCACAACCAGGCTCAGGATTGTTTGTCTGATAGCGAATCCAAGTGATTGCAATGTTTTTGTGCAGCCCTATTCGCCCTTTTTTTGCAATTTGATTGAGAAGGTCCCCTATTTGAGAAGACATTCGATGACTAGAACGGTAGAACGCCATTGCGCTCGGATTACTGAATGACAACCTTAGGTGCCCCTATTGCAGTAGACAGACTGAAGCCTGGTAGTTGTTGGCAACTGTCTTCATCTGTTAATGGATTTGCTAATTCCCATGGGCATGATTTGGTTACTCAGGCTGCTTCAGGCAGAGGCTTTCAAGTGATTGCTGATTGGTCTCTTAAAGACTTTGCAGACTCAAAAATCTCGAGATTTCAAGTTTGTTTGCTTGAAGATGGTTATCCTTGTTGGCTGGATTGGCACGAGGTCTTTGGAAATGCCTTTCAAAGATATGAGTGGCTCTTTAATGATCTCAGCAGAAAGGAAATTGAGACGTGTATTCCATTCGTTTTGAAGTGGTTAGAGACAGCTGCTTGTACTGACAATGAGTATCTTTGGGGAGGAACAATTGGACCACACTTTGACTGTTCAGGATTAGTGCAAGCAGCATTTGCTAGTCAGGGTATTTGGTTACCTAGAGATGCATATCAGCAGGAGAACTTTTGCGAAATTGTTGATCTAGGCAATTCAGATGTCTCCCTGCTTTCTCCAGGAGACCTTTTGTTTTTCGGAACTACCAGTAAATGTACTCATGTAGGGATTCATAAAGGCCAGGGCATTTATTTTCATAGTTCTGGTAAAAGCCATGGAAGAAATGGAATTGGCTGTGACTGCTTGCATTTAGCTGATACCCATCCAGTAGCATGTTTTTATAGGTCTCAATACAGAGGAGCAGGAAGAGTAGTTAGGTGTTATGAGGGTATAGCTTCCTTTAACGCAAATCGCGGTTAAATTGTTATTTTGATGAAACTATTCGAATGCAAGATTCAATAGAAATTTCTGTTGTAGTTCCTATTTATAACGAAGAAGAAAGCTTACCCGAGTTAGTTCACCAGTTATTGGCTGCTATGCGTCCAACCGATGAGACTTTTGAATTGGTTTTGGTTAATGATGGATCTACTGATAATAGTGCTGATGTTTTAGCTGAATTGAGTGAGACTATCCCTGAACTTGTATGTGTTTTATTACGGAAAAATTATGGCCAAACAGCTGCTATGGCGGCGGGCTTTGATCTCTCACGAGGTCATGTAATAGTAAGTTTAGATGGGGATTTGCAGAATGATCCTGCTGATATACCTTTAATGGTTTCTAGGCTTAGAGAGGGATTCGATTTAGTCAGTGGTTGGCGATACCAACGGCAAGATCCAGAGCTTGGACGAAAATTGCCTTCCAGAATTGCAAATAGATTGATTGGACGTGTTACAGGAGTTCGACTGCATGATTATGGCTGCTCTTTAAAGGCATATAAACGTGAGGTTTTGTCTGATATGAGGCTATATGGTGAGTTACATAGATTCTTGCCTGTTTTGGCAAATATTGAGGGAGCCAGAATTACAGAAGTAAAGGTTAATCATCGCTCACGCCAATACGGCCATAGCAAATATGGACTTGACCGTACTTTTCGTGTCTTGATGGATTTGTTGACTGTTTGGTTTATGAATAGATTTCTTACACGGCCAATGTATGTCTTTGGGTTTGGAGGAATTCTTGCGATCTTTGGGAGCCTGGTAGCTAGTAGCTATTTAGTTAGTCTGAAGTTGCTTGGAGAAGACATTGGGAATCGACCTCTTCTAACTTTTGCCTTGATTCTTGGTATCGCAGGCGTTCAACTTTTTTGCTTTGGTCTTTTGGGTGAATTGCAGATAAGGACATATCACGAGAGCCAAAGTCGGCCCATCTATCGAGTAAGGGCGACATTGCGAGGCGGTCGTCGAGATGTTTCTTCCTGAAGTTTTTGAAGACTAGGCATACCCTTATGTTTCATTAGAGCATTAGCAGAAGCTTTTACTATGCGACTGTCGGAATCTCTAAGCCCTTTCAGAAGAATAGGCACAACAATACGACTGCCCCATAAATCAGCCAGTTGAACAGCTTTGAGTCTTTCTTCTGGCCCCAAGCTCATTAATTTGTGAATCTCTTTGCGTAGATCTATTTTTTCTTGAGGACTTTTAGGTAGGTCTACTCCCTTTTTGTTAGTTATCGGGATAGAAAAGCTCGATTTCTTTAATGGTTCAACTAAAGATGGAAAGACCAGACTCTTAACTTGAGTGAATTGCGGTTTGGCTTTTTCTAATAGGCTGATTTTCGGCTTTTTCCCTAGTCCCCAAAGGATTAAAGCCAGAGCAAAAGCTGATGCACCTGCAAAAATCTCGTTCATGAAATTAAGGTGAGGAGTGTTTGATGAATGATTTCAGAGAAGCGTGGATTGAACTTTTATGTCACCAATGGTACTGATCTAGGTAGAAATCAAGATGAATCTATACAGTAATAGTGGATCTTTTGGCATTTGGCATGTCTAGTGAGTTTGCTGCCGCGTGGCTACCTTCAGTTTTCGTTCCCTTAATTGGGCTTGCGCTTCCTGCGTGCTTTATCGTCCTTGTCGGACGACACATAACTGCCACCGACTGAAGTATTCCTTTTTTTCAAGTAAACCTAGTTCTTGATAACAAATGACTGAATTCCAAGACCCATTTTTAAAGTCGAATCAGCCGGTTAAATTCGACCAGAAATACATTTCTGACAGCGTCCGGTCAACCGATATAGGTATTGCCGATCAGTGGGCAATTAAACCAGCTGCAGATCCATGTGCAGGTGATCTTTCAACACCAGTAAATAGTGGTTATTTCACTAAGGCTTGGTTGAACAATCTTCCTTTCTATCGTCCTGGATTATCTCCAAATTTCCGTGGCCTTGAGGTAGGGGCGATTTTTGGTTATTTCCTTTTTGGCCCATTTGCTATAACAGGACCTTTTCGCAATAGCGATTTTGCGTTAACAGCAGGTCTATTAAGTGCTGTAGGTGCAGTGCATATTCTTACTGCCCTTTTGGTTCTTTATAACTCTCCAGGTAAAGCACCAAATGTTCAACCTGCTGATTGCACAATAGATAACCCACCAGCAGATTTATTTACTAAAACTGGTTGGGCTGATTTTACAAGTGGCTTCTGGCTTGGTGGTTGTGGTGGAGCAGTATTTGCTTGGCTTTTATGCGGTACTCTTCATGTTGATGCTCTCATGAAGCAAGGCGCTTTCTTCCCTTGGGTGGGTTGAATTAAGTTTCAATCTAACTTTTTAAAAACTTTTTAAAAGATAAAATGTCCTTGGCAAATTTATGCTAGGGACATTTTTTTGTGAATATGTCAATTTTTCTGGCAAGTAGTTTGCTTGAGATAAATATTTCGTGTTCATCTATTAGTTGAATTCGAAATGAGTGAACTAGTTTTTCTTAAAATTTCCGATGAACTTGGCAGTCAGATCTTTGCATCACTGTCGAATATTAGCCATCCTATACAAGGTACTTTTTATTTATTTCTTCTAGCCGTTTTTGTAAGGAGAATATGGCCTAAGACTTGGAATAATTTTCTAAAGAAGATTGCTGCAAAAGTCGATCTTCACATTGAAAAAGATTAGATTTATACCTTTTCTACTTCATTTAGACCTCTTTAATAATCTCTCATTTATGAAGATAAAACTGGATTTATTTGGATATTTTACTTAGAACTAATGGTCTAAGTCGTTTCTAAATAGGAATTTGCCTAGCCTAGAAATGGATTGTCTTTGATATCACCTAAAAGGTATTTAGGTGGATTGATTCTTTTGCTTATCAAGCCGTTGTTTGAAACTCTTTGATCTCTATTTTGTTTGTTATTAAAGTAAAAAGCCCGTCAGATAAATCTGACGGGCTTTAAATTAACCTCTCTATACCTGACCTTTAGACAGGTAGGGAAGATCTATCCGAACTTCCCTGCGGTGGAGCCAATCACAAATGCAGCGTAGGTAACTGCAGTTCCCACAACGAAGTGAGTGACACCAGTTAATCGTGCTTGTGTGATGGAAAGAGCTACAGGCTTATCTCTCCAGCCAATGAGATTGGCAATAGGAGTACGCTGATGAGCCCAAACTAGAGTTTCAATCAGTTCTTGCCAGTATCCTCTCCAGGATATTAGGAACATGAAGCCGGTTGCCCAGATCAAGTGCCCAAAGAGGAACATCCATGCCCAAACCGATAACTCATTAACTCCAAATGGGTTATATCCATTAATCAGCTGAGAACTGTTAGCCCAGAGATAATCTCTAAACCAACCCATTAGATAAGTACCGGATTCATTAAACTGAGCAACGTTTCCTGACCAGATAGCCAAGTGTTTCCAGTGCCAGTAGAACTGAACCCATGCAATAGTGTTTACTGCCCAGAAGAGTGCCATATAAGTGGCATCCCAGGCTGAAGAATCACAAGTACCTCCACGACCAGGTCCATCGCATGGGAAGGAATAGCCGAAGTCTTTCTTATCAGGGATAAGCTTTGTACCTCTTGCATCTAATGCACCCTTTATAAGGATCAGAGCCGTTGTGTGGACACCCAGAGCTATTCCATGGTGGACAAGGAAGTCTGCTGGCCCAATTGGCAGGAAGTTTGTAAGTTGATCCTGACGGTTGATCATGTCCATCCAGTAGTGGTTACCTGGAACTTGCTGAGAAGCCAAGGTTGCCGCACTGTTGGCATTTGATAGGAGTGCATCGAAGCCATACATCATTTTCCCGCTAGCAGCCTGAATGAACTGAGCGAAAACGGGTTCGATGAGGATTTGCTTCTCAGGAGTACCGAAGGCTATACATACATCGTTGTGTACGTAAAGACCCAAAGTATGGAACCCAAGGAGCATAGTCACCCAACTTAAATGGCTAATTAGGGCTTCCTTAGTACCTAGAACTCTTGCAAGAACATTGTCTTTGTTTAGTTCAGGATCGTAGTCCCGGACAAAGAAGATTGCTCCGTGAGAGAAGGCACCACACATAAGCAGTACTGCTATGTATTGATGGTGTGTATAGAGAGCTGCTTGAGTCGTGTAATCCCTAGCTATATAGGCGTAGGAAGGAAGAGCACCCATATGGTGCGCTACGAGGCTACAAGCAGTACCTAGACATGCAAGGGCTAAACCAAGCTGGAAATGGAGAGAGTTGTTTACTGTCTCGTAAATACCATTGTGGTTGATTCCAAAATGCCCTTTATGAGGATCATTTGGATGTGAAGTGTTGTGCCCTTCAGTGATCTCTTTCAGGGTATGACCGATGCCAAATGTATTTCTATACATATGGCCACCAATGATCATCACTACACCTAGAGCTAGATGGTGATGAGCAATATCTGTTAACCAGAGAGATTCACTACCTGGGTGCAATCCACCCATAAATGTATAAATCGCTGTACCAGCTCCCTCGGAGGTGCCAAATACATGATTTAAAGAGTCTGGATTTTGAGCATAAGCACCCCAGTTTCCAGAGAAGAAAGGAGCTAGTCCTTCAGGATGAGGTAGGACTGTTAGCCAGTTATCCCAGCCAACATGCTGACCGCGTGACTCTGGAATAGCCACGTGAATAAGGTGAGCGTTCCAAGCAATATTGCTGAAACCGAATAGGACAGCGATGTGATGGTTGAGCTGCGCTTCAGCGTTCTTGAACCATGCTAAAGATGGACGGAACTTGGGCTGAAGGTGGAGCCAGCCAGCAAATAGCAGCCAGCAAACCAAGATGTTGATAAAGATTGCACCTTGGAATAGTTGCTCATTGGTGCGCATTCCAATGGTGTACCACCAGTGGTAAAGGCCTGAATAAGCAATGTCTACTGGTCCATTAGCACCAGCCTGAGTCATTGCATCAGTAATGCCTTGCCCAAAGTGTGGATCCCAGATTGCGTGAGCAATTGGACGAACATGTAGAGGGTCAGTAACCCATTGTTCAAAGTTGCCTTGCCAGGCGACATGGAACAGGTTCCCAGCAACCCAAAGGCCAATGATTGCAAGATGACCGAAATGTGTTGCGAAGATCTTTTGGTAAAGAGCTTCTTCGGTCATGCCATCGTGGCTCTCGAAATCGTGAGCCGTGGCTATGCCGTACCAAATACGGCGGGTTGTTGGGTCCTGTGCCAGACCCTGACTAAACGAAGGGAATTTCGTTGCCATGTGGGGATAAGGTCAGGAGAGGTCAGCCAAGCCCAATGAGGCGGGCGTGGAAGAAGGCCCAAGTGGTCACAATGCCACCGAGGAGGAAGTGGGTTACACCCACTGCACGACCTTGGGTAATTGAAAGAGCCCGAGGTTGGATTGTTGGTGCCAACTTCAGTTTGCTATGAGCCCAGATGATGGATTCAAACAACTCTTGCCAGTAGCCGCGGCCAGTGAATAGGAACATCAGGCTGAATGCCCAGATGAAGTGAGCTCCTAGGAATAACAAGCTGTATCCAGCTGTTGCTTCCCCATATCCGTTTAGGACCTGTGAGGATTGCGCCCAAAGGAAGTCACGAAGCCAACCGTTAATAGTGATGGAACTTTGTGCAAAGTTGCCACCGGTCAGTCCCCATACATCGCTTTGCATCTTCCATGAGAAATAGAAGATAATTACTGAAATGGAGTTATACATCCAGAACAGACCAAGGAAGACATGGTCCCAGGAGGAAACCTGACAAGTACCTCCACGTCCTGGTCCATCACAAGGGAATCTGAAGCCTAATTTCGCTTTATCTGGGATAAGGCGAGAGCTTCTTGCGTATAAAACACCCTTCAGAAGGATGAGGAGAGTTACATGAATAGTGAAAGCGTGGACATGATGAATCATCAAGTCAGCTGTTCCCAAAGGCATTGAGAAGGCTTCACTTACTCCACCAGGAAGAGCATTAGGAGTTCCAACTAACTCTGAAGTGCCAATAGAGCCTCTCCAGATATTTTGAACCCATTGAGCAAAAACTGGTTGGATTTGAATAGCGGTGTCGCTGAACATATCCTGAGGACGGCCCAGAGCACGCATTACATCGTTATGGATATAAAGACCGAAGCTATGGAAGCCTATGAACATGCAAACCCAGTTCAGTTGACTGATGATTGCATCACGGGCCTTGAGGATCCTGTCTAGAACGTTATCAATGTGAAGCGCTGGATCGTAATCACGAATCATGGCTATACCGCCATGAGCTGCAGCTCCACAAATCATTAATCCTCCAATCCACATGTGATGAGTGAATAGCCCAAGCACAGTTGGGTAATCATTCGCTATGTATGGATAAGCAGGTAAGGCGTATTGATGGTGAGCAACAACAATGCTGCCAGAACCAATCATTGCCAAGTTGATGCTTAGTTGAGCGTGCCAGCTGTTGCTGAGGAATTCAAATATTCCTTCGTGTCCTTTGGGAGCAGGGAAGAGGATTGGATCGCCTTTGGCGTTATCCATAATCTCTTTCATTCTGTGGCCAACACCGTGAACGTTGTTACCCCACATATGCCCACCAAATACAGCGAAAACTCCCCATGCCAAATGATGGTGAGAGATATCTGTCATCCAAAGGCTTCCTGTTACAGGATTTAAGCCGCCTTTGTTAGTGAGGATATCGCTGAAAGCCCACCAATTAAGGGTGAAGAAATTTTCAACAGTACGGCCAGCCAGGCTTGGGAAAATCTGGCTCGCTACTTGAGGATCACAAAGCCTTGTGGAAAGTTCTGTGATGTCAGCTGCGCTAGCAATGGAAACGCCATCAACAACAAGGGGTGTCCCGGCATCAATTGCATCCATTAAAGCGGTGACAGGAGCACCGATATGAATCAGATGGCCAGCCCAAGCTATTGAGCCCAAACCAAACAGAACAATCTGATGGTGCTGCATCATTGATTCCACTTTTCGGAACCATTCAAGCTTTGGTGCAGCTTTGTGATAGTGGTAAATGCCTGCATGAAGCATTAGGGCAGCCATGACAACAGCACCAATGGCCATAGCCATTAACTGTGTCTCGCTGGTGATTCCCCAAGATCTCCACATTTGGAAAATACCTGAGGTGATTTGAAGGCCATGAAATCCAGCCCCCACATCACCGTTCATTACTTCTTGCCCGACAATTGGCCAGACAACCTGAGCACTAGGTTTCACGTGCGTCGGGTCAGCTAACCAGCCGGAATAATTAGAAAAGCGTGCCCCATGGAAAAAGGCACCACTCATCCATATGAAGACGATAGCGAGGTGTCCGAAGTGCGCCGAAAAAATCTTGCGGCTGGTTTCTTCAAGATCACCTATATGGGTGTCAAAGTCGTGAGCGTCAGCGTGGAGATTCCAAATCCATGTTGTGGTTTTGGGTCCTTTAGCGAGGCTTCTTGACCAGAAGCCGGGATTGCCGGCTTTTTCCAGATCGGCTGGGACATGATCCCTGTCGACTGGCTGGTTGTAAGGAGTGGGTACTCCTGAAGTCGCTTTTTCCCCACGTTCTGGTGGGCTAATGGTCATCGAGAGGTTCCTCGAGGTATGGGTTCGAGGTGGGTTTCCACCGCAGAAAATAAGCCTTGAGGCTTATCGTTTGAAATAGGTCTTACCTACCTTATTAAGCAGGTTTGATCTATTTAATTAGTGACAGCAAAGGAAGAAGCCTTTGCTATCACTAATTGAGAGGGCTCCCTGGTTTGGGTCCGCATCCTGAAAGCTTAGATCCAAGATGCTGTAAGTACCTAGGCACGTAACAAATGTTCTATCCCTTTGATATCAACCCTTGGTTATGCCGATTGAGAAAATTGATTCCCGTTCTTCTGTTTACACTATGTTTTTGCGTTTTTGATAATTCTTCAGATGCATTGTCATTAAAGGCTTTTGACGTCCTCGGAGTGGCTGATCGACTGCATCATGAAGCCCATGAAAATAAATCTAATGAGCTTGTTTTAAGTGAAGTTGCTCCTCCAGAACTTGTTCAAAAAATTCGTGCAAGATTAACGAAATACTCCCCAAAACTAAAGCTTGAGTCTCTGCAGGAAAGTGCCATTCTTAAAAATGGCACCATTGAAAAGCAGGGGATGCTTGTTTATTTGGAAGACTGGCCCTTAGTTGAGGACCCTGAATTAGGTATAGGTACTCATTTGGTTTTTCAGATAGATGATTTTCAACCAAAACGAATAACTCATACTGATGGACCAAGGTTCGAAATACCGTTAAATGGATTGACTCCCGGAAGTCATCGTATTGCGGTGTACCTTGCTTATCCATGGGGAGAAGCTTTAAAGGCTCCAGATACATCTTTTCAGGCTCGAGTGAATGTTCTAAAGGAATTGAAGGGTGTTCAGCCTGCAAATGATTCCCCATGGCTCACAGTAGTGAGCCCCTCTGAAAATCAATTCGGAGAGCCTTTAATGCTTGATTGCTTGATATGGAATGCACCTTTGCAAGGATTAAAAGATGGAGATGATCGTTGGCGCTTAAGAGTGACTGTTAATGCTGAAAGTTTCCTTTTGGATCGAGAGGAGGCTATTTGGCTTGATGGTGTCACATCCAAAGAGATTCTTGTTCAATTCGAATTATTAGATGAAACCGCCAAACTGATAAACCCAGTTTTCAACAATAAATTGAGATTGGTATCGCGCTCAAATAATGCAAACTCTTTTTGGATGAAGAGGAGTTTAAGCGAAAATGAGATTTCGATTCTGACAGGGGAGCTCACGCGCTCGCAGCTAGCGGATATGGATAATAAGAATCTTGACCCAGGCAATGATATAGATAGTCCTTCGCAAACCAATTCAGAGACACAATCTTTAGTTGATTCTGAAAATTCATCTTCAGAATACTCTGAGAGTGCAAAATATGATTTGATTTTCCCTTAGTCTTGAAGTAATAGATTCCTCATTTTGCTCTTACAAGCAGGTATGAAGAAGTTTTTACCAAATAGAATTTCGTCAACTGTCTTGAGCACAAGCTTTTCAGTTTGATTAACTTCTAAAGCTATTTCTCTTTTTCTTGAAAAATTCCTCTGGATTACCAACACCGCCAAAAATCTCCTATAAGAATTGCCCTTGGGCTTTCTAAAAGTTCTTTATTATTGCTTCAAAGAATCAAAGAGCTCGAGTTTATTGATCTGATAGCGCTGAGCCCCATGGCAGCAGCGAATTTAGAGATCATTCCCAAAGAGTTGGTTGTAGTTCCAGCTAGTCAAATACTTGCCGAGTCCTGGATTAAGGGTGGTGGAATTGTTGTTGTTGGAGCTATCGGAGCTGTTACAAGACTCATCGCACCTCTTTTAAAAAGTAAGGAGGAAGACCCAGCAGTTGTAGTAGTAGATGCAAGAGGCATGAATTTCATACCGCTTTTAGGAGGCCATAATGCTGGAGCTGAGGAATTAGCTATAGAGCTTGCTGAAGTTTTAGGGGGTAAAGCCGTAATTACTGGTAATTCAAGACAGCAAGAGTTTCTCCCTTTAGATAGTTTTGGCAATGCTTGGGGTTGGAAGAGAACCGGTAATAGTGAGGTTTGGAAGCAGTTGATGCTTCATCAAGCTAATGAGGGTGATATAACTATTGAGCAATCTTCTGGCTCTAATTTATGGTTGAGTTCAAAGGGAGCAATTAACTCTTTAAAAGGACAGAAACAAAATCAAATTTCAGATGCTAAGTGTCTTTATATTGGACCTAACGCCTTTCAGGATGCTTCTTGGCACCCATCAACTCTTTGGATCGGGATTGGATGTGAGCGGAATACAAGTGTTGCATTGATTAAATATGCATTGGAGTCAGCTTTAGAGCAAGTTGGACTAGTAAAAGAGGCTGTTGCGGGATTGGCAAGCATAGAATTGAAGAATGATGAGCAAGCATTAATTTCTTTATCAGAGGAAGAAGAATGGCCTATTAGATTTTTTAGTGCTTTAGAACTCTCCAAGGTTCTTGTACCAAATCCTTCTGAAGTTGTTAAAGAAGTAGTTAGGACTCCCTCAGTAGCTGAAGCATCAGCACTTTTGTCGGCAGGGAAAGGATCTCGATTGCTAAAAAAGAAACAGGTTTTTAAGGATCTTGGGGGTTTTAGAGGTGCTGTAACAATTGCGATAGCAGAGGCTATGAAGCCATTCTCTCCTCAATGTGGGGAACTTCATTTAATAGGAAGTGGACCTGGTAATCTTTCCTATTTGACACATGACGCTAGGGCAGCACTTTCACGAAGTGTTGTTTGGATTGGATACAAGCCTTATTTAGACTTTCTCGAGCCACTTCGTAGTTGTAATCAAGTCCGATCTGATAGTCAACTTTCGCTTGAAAAAGAGCGCTGTAAGTATGCCCTGGATTTGGCTATGCAAGGGATTCGAGTAGCACTTATCTCTTCTGGTGAAAGTGGAATTTATGGAATGGCAGGATTAGCTTTAGAGCTTTGGTTAGACGAACCACAGGAAGAAAGACCTGCATTTGAAATTCATCCTGGTATTTCATGCATTCAAGTTGCAGCTGCTCGAATAGGAGCTCCACTTATGAATGACTTCTGTGCGATTAGTCTCAGTGATAAATTGACATCTTGGGAGACAATATTGCAGCGCTTAAAAGGTGCTGCAATAGGTGATTTTGTGATCACTATTTATAATCCAAGATCCAATGATCGTAATTGGCAGCTTCAAGTTGCAATTGATCTTATACGACAGTACAGATCATTAAATACACCTATAGCAATTGCTCGACAGATCGGTAGGCCACAAGAAAGCCTCTCCTTTTATCAGCTCGATAATATTCCTTTTGAAGAAATAGATATGCTTACAGTTGTCTTAATAGGAAATAGTAAAACTTTTTTAAAAGATGATTGCCTAGTTAGTCCTCGGGGTTATTCGATTGAAAGTAATTCTAATCGGGATGACAGGATTTGAACCTGTGGCCCCTTCGTCCCGAACGAAGTGCGCTACCAAACTGCGCTACATCCCGTTATCTTGAACTTTAGAAGATTTTGAAAAAATGAATTATTTTTTAGAATCTGTTTATAGAGTTGGTTTGTTAGAGGGAAAATTTTGTTGAAGCCCCAATGGTTGCGAGTTAAAGCTCCTCAGCATGAACGAATTGGTGACTTGGCTGCTCTTCTTGCTGATTTAAAGCTAAATACTGTTTGTCAGGAAGCTAGTTGTCCAAATATTGGCGAATGTTTTGCAGGCGGAACAGCCACTTTTCTCATTATGGGACCAGGTTGTACTCGGGCCTGTCCATACTGTGACATCGATTTTGATAAAAGTGTACGAATTTTGGACCCTACCGAGCCTGAACGGCTAGGCGAGGCAGTATCTCGCATGCATTTAAAGCATGTTGTAATCACTTCGGTTAATCGTGATGATTTAGTTGATGGTGGTGCAAGTCAATTTGTTGAATGTATTAAGCAGGTCCGCAGAAAATCTGCTGGTACCACTATTGAATTGTTAATACCGGATTTTTGTGGCAATTGGGACGCTCTAAGTACTGTAATGGATGCAGGCCCAAATGTTCTTAATCATAATATTGAAACTGTACCTAGTCTTTATAAAATTGCTCGCCCTCAGGGAATTTATAAGCGCTCGTTAGAGCTACTTAAAAGAGTTTCTGATGGATGGATGGATGTATATGTCAAATCAGGTTTAATGGTTGGTCTTGGTGAGCGAGATGAGGAAATATGTGATGTGCTAGTAGATCTGAAATCTAATAATGTTGATATCGTTACGATCGGTCAGTATCTTTCTCCTGGTCCAAAACATTTGGCAGTGGAGAGATTTGTTGAACCTAATCAGTTTGAATGGTTTAAGCACTATGGAGAGACGGAACTTGGTTTCCTTCAAGTTATTAGCTCGCCTTTGACACGAAGTAGTTATCATGCAGGGGAAGTGAGGAGGCTTATGGAGTTGTATCCTCGATAATAGTAGGATTTTGATTATTGATTTTAATCCATTCATGAAGTTCCCATGTGACTAGTTTGTTTATAATCATTGGATCTTGCATAACAATCTTTTGTGCTATTTCATATGAGCTTGCTTTTAGAAGTAAGAGTCCACCACCTCCCGGTGTGCGCTCTTTATTTGTTAAATATCCACTGTAAACATCCACACCTGAACTGCTTAAGTCTTTGACCCATTTTGAATGAAGTTTAATGTATTCTTTGCGAGCTTTAGGAGATAACTTTACAGCTTCCTCAGTAAACCGTTCTAGCTTGATAAACCATCTCATGGAGTAAAAATGTACTGGAATTTCTTTTTTTATTTATAAGCCCAAATTGTTTTTTTCGCTTGGGGGAATAATTATTTTAAAATATTCTTTTGATTGGTCCCAATTTTCAAGTATTTCAATTGCTTTTCTGCTTTCTGTATGCTTGAAATATTGTTCAATTAGTGGCTTGAGGATGTTTTCTTGATTCTTATTTGAAATTTTGGACATCTCGACAATTTCTGTATTTACTAAGTCGTGGGAAATGTTTTCTTCATCAAAAAGGAAAGCTAAACCTCCTGTCATGCCTGCTCCGACATTGCGCCCTGTTGAGCCTAAGACAACCACGATGCCACCAGTCATGTATTCGCAGCAGTGATCACCTGCACCTTCGATTACAGCTATTGCCCCACTGTTCCTTACCCCAAAACGTTCTCCTGCTCTACCTAGTGCGAAAAGTTGACCGCCAGTTGCTCCGTATAAACATGTGTTGCCGAGAATAACTTGTTTACCTGAGTTGATATTTTTTGATGAGGGAATAATTGTGATAGATCCACCGTTAATACCTTTCCCAACGTAGTCATTGGCCTCGCCAATAAGAAGGATATTCATGCCTTTCACAGAAAATGCTCCAAAACTTTGTCCTGCGGCTCCAGTGAAAGTTAGATCTAGTTGACCTAAAAACCCTTTGTTGCCATGACGCCCAGCGATTTCTCCGGAGATTCGCGCACATACACTGCGATCGGTATTCAGTATTGGCACTGATCGTTTAAATTTGCCATGTTCATTGATTGCATGAATCAACTCGTCGTCTTCTAGAAATTGGTCTTCCAGAATATTCCCATTGTTATGAGCAGTGCTTGAATGATTCAGCCAAGTTCTATTAGATAACTTACTTTTAGTGCTTAATAAAGATGTGAGATCTATTGAATTAGTTTTACTTACAGTTAAATCTCTGCTTTCTAATAAGTCAGTTCGACCTATTAGATCTTCTACTTTTCTGATACCGAGCATGCTCATGATCTGTCTAACTTCTTCTGCAATGAAAAGGAAGAAATTCACTACATGTTCTGGAAGACCAGGGAAGCGTTTCCTTAAAACTTCTTTTTGAGTAGCTACACCAACAGGACAATTATTGGTATGACATACACGTGCCATGATGCATCCTTCGGCAATCATTGCAACTGAACCAAATCCATACTCTTCTGCGCCCAAGAGAGCAGCAATTACAACGTCCCACCCCGTTTTCAACCCTCCATCTGCTCTTAATAAGACTCTTTCGCGCAAGCCATTTGTAAGAAGAGCGTTATGAACTTCACTGAGTCCAAGTTCCCAGGGCCCTCCTGCATGTTTTATGGAGCTTAAAGGTGAAGCTCCTGTGCCACCATCATGACCAGAAATTTGTATTACATCAGCATTTGCTTTCGCTACGCCTGCGGCAATAGTTCCGATTCCAATTTCTGCTACAAGCTTGACACTAACTTTTGCTGATGGATGAACTTGATGAAGATCGTAAATTAATTGTGCTAGATCTTCGATGGAATAGATGTCATGGTGAGGTGGCGGCGAGATAAGAGCAACCCCTGGTTTGCTATTGCGTAATTGAGCTATATAAGAGTCAACTTTGGGCCCTGGAAGCTGGCCTCCTTCGCCTGGTTTTGCCCCTTGTGCAACTTTGATTTCAAGTTGTTTTCCACTTCTTAAATATTCTGGCGTAACACCAAACCGACCGGATGCAACTTGTTTGATTGCGGAGCAAGCTGTATCTCCATTTTCTAGGCCTTTAATGGTTGGCAAAGTTGCCGATCGCTGATCCTTATCAACGTCATTCAGTATTTTGAAGCGTTTAGGGTCTTCGCCTCCTTCGCCGCTATTGCTTTTGCCTCCAATCCTATTCATTGCAATCGCAAGTACCTCATGAGCTTCTCTTGAAAGAGCTCCCAGGCTCATTCCCCCTGTGCAAAAACGTTTGCATATGTTTTCAACACTTTCGACTTGGTCTATCGGAATAGCTTGTTTTGCTTTTTTTAACGTCAGCAGATCTCTTAAGGATGTTGGAGGTCTGTTCTCTAGAAGGGTTTTGTATGTTGAGAAATGATCGTATCCTGGACCAGCTTTAACAGCCTTATGAAGGACCTTGGACATTTCAGGTGAATTTAGATGAAATTCTCCTCCAGTTCTGTATTGAACAAAGCCCATGAATTCAAGTTTTGAGCGGTCGAGTTCAGGGAATGCTTTTGAATGGATGGCAATGGTCTCTTGAGCTAATTCTTTGAGACTCAGTCCTGCAACCCTGCTGGTAGTGCCTTTGAACGCTAATTGGATCAGATCCGCTCCAATACCGATGGCCTCGAAAATCTGTGCTCCGTGATAACTAGCAAGTAATGAAATCCCAATTTTCGAAAGGATTTTGCGTAAACCATCTTCTAGAGCTTTGCGTAAGTTGGCTTGAGCAGTATCAATTTGCAGCTTTGGAAGCTTTCCACTCTCTATAAGTTTTTGTGTTTTCGGCTGTTGCCACCAATGCCTGGTGGTTTCCCAAGTTAGCCATGGGCAAACTGCGCTTGCACCATATCCAATAAGACAAGCTAAATGGTGAGTGCTCCAGCACTGAGAAGTTTCGATAACTATTGAAGTATTTAGTCTGAGTCCTTTCTTGAGTAAGTGGTGGTGAACTGAGCCCACTGCAAGGAGAGGGGGAATATATGTGTTATTGGCGTCAATACCTTGATCTGAGAGAACTAAGATCTCGTAGCCTTTAATGACTAAATCTTCTGCTTTTTGGCAAAGCTCTTTGATTGCATCTTTAAGGTTTAAAACTTCAGTTTTAATGGGTATAAGAGTAGAAATCCTTTTTGTAGGAATGTCGTTTTGAAAAAGGGTTTCGAGTTCTTTTTCATTAAGTACTGGGGATTTTAGATGGATAATTGCTGCAGACTCTGGAGAAGGCTTTAGGGGAGAGCCACGTTTCCCTAGGTGCATTTCAAGACTCATTACGAGTTTTTCTCGTAGTGGGTCGATTGCTGGATTGGTTACTTGAGCAAATCTTTGTTTGAAGTAGTCATAAAGAAGGTGTGGTTTGTCGGAGAGGATGGCAAGAGGTATGTCATCACCCATGCAATATGTGGGTTCCTTGGCTCCACCAGCCATTGCATCAATAATGATTTCTAAATCTTCTGAGGAGAAGCCACAAGCAGTTTGCTGTTGAAGAAGTTCATTTTTTGATAGCTTGCTAGTTTTTATCCAAGGCTGCTGATCGAGATTCTTGCGATTTTCGTTTAGCCATTTTTTGAATGGATGACGACGAGCTGCTTCTTTTTTGACATCCCAATTTCGCAGAATTCGTCCTTGCTCAAGATCAACTGCAAGCATTTGTCCAGGTCCTAGACGACCCTTTTCAATTATCTGACTTTCCTGTAGCTCGACTACACCTGTTTCAGAGCCCATGATCACAAAACCATCCTTTGTTATGCAGTAACGGGCTGGTCGCAACCCATTCCGATCAAGGGTTGCACCTACAGAACGACCATCTGCAAAAACAAGTAATGCAGGTCCATCCCAAGCTTCTTGTGTACAGGCGGAAAATTCGTAAAAAGCTTTGATTTCTTCCTGTGTCTGTAGAGCAGGCTGATCCCTAAAGGCTTCTGGAACAAGGGTTAGAAGGCTATCTGTTATGGGACGACCACTGCGAACAAATAGCTCTAAAGTTGCATCAAGATTTGCTGAATCACTAAAGTCAGGATTGACTACGGGCTTTAAATCTTCCGCGCCTTCCCCCCATACTTCTTGGAGGCTTCCTTCCGTTGCTCTTGCCCAATTAAGGTTCCCAAGAAGAGTATTGATCTCTCCATTATGGCCAAGCATTCTCATGGGTTGAGCTAGTGGCCATCTAGGCAGGGTATTGGTGCTGAATCGTCGGTGATAAACGGCAAATGAGACTTTAAAGCGAGGATCTTGCAGGTCTTCGTAGAAGGATGAAAGAACTGCAGACCTAACCATCCCTTTATAGACAACTGTTTTTGTACTTAATGAAGCTATATAAAGTTCATGGGCATTGTCACCCAGAAGCTTCCTAGCTCGCTCACCTATCCGACGACGTAATCGAAATAATTGGCTTTCCAAGTCATTATTTTTTGTTTCTCCTTTGACCAACCATTGACAAATAAAAGGTGCATTTTCTCTTGCAAGAGTCCCTAATACAGAGTTATTGACTGGAACTGTTCTCCACCCTATTGATTTAAGGCCAATTGATTTGGCTACTTCATTACAAATATTTTGGACCTGATTACGAAGTTCAGGATTGTTAGGCATAAAAATCATGCCAAGACCGGTTTCAGTTGTACATGAACCGGCTGCTTGCCAAACTTGCTTTAGAAAGTCCCATGGGATTTCGCAAAGGATTCCCGCGCCATCACCAGAGTCACTATCACCACCACAGCCTCCTCTGTGTTCCATGCAATTGAGTCCCCTAAGAGCTTGTTTTAGTACCCAATTGCTCTGATGACCTTGTGTTTGGGCTAAAAACCCCACTCCACAAGCATCCCTTTCGCCTGATAGGCAAGTCGGAGAACTGCTGTCGCAGTAGGGCCAGTTATTATTATTCTTGAGTTGGGACATGAACTTCGACCGTACTTTTCCTTTGCCGTTTAAAACGACTAAGTAGAAGGGTTAATTTAGAATCCTAGGGAGGCAAATGTCTCTATTCGATTAGCTAGATCCAAAGAACTTGTTAGGAATTAATGATTAATCCAATTGTTTTGAGATCCATTTCACTTGGTTGGTGATGGATCAGAGCATTTTTTATAACATCATTCTTTGTTGGCCAGCCTTTTGGGGCTTGGTAGCATTTTCTTAACTATCTTTTCCGAAAAGTCAAGTTCTTGCTTTTAGATTATTTTTTTTTGTGTTGCTTATCTTTGATTTGGTACTTGGACGTGTGAACAAGTAATGTGACTTACTCAGGAGATAGGTCGGATGTCCGGCCAAATGATCATCGTCGATGCCAACCATTCAACAGTTGATTCGTACAGAGCGTCAGCGCCTTACGCGAAAGACTAAATCGCCAGCTCTTCGTGCATGTCCAGAGCGAAGAGGGGTTTGTACCAGGGTCTACACCTCTACCCCAAAAAAACCAAATTCTGCACTTCGTAAAGTCGCTAGAGTTCGATTAACTTCAGGCTTTGAAGTCACTGCTTACATTCCAGGAATTGGTCATAACCTCCAAGAACACTCAGTAGTTTTGTTGCGTGGAGGGAGAGTTAAAGATTTACCAGGTGTTAGGTACCACATAATTCGAGGCACACTTGACACGGCTGGAGTGAAAGATCGGCGTCAAGCACGATCTAAGTATGGTGCTAAATCACCTAAGGAGTGATGATCAATCCTTCGCCTAAATTTATTCATTTGATTCTTTCATTTCATTTAATTCAAAGGGCTTATGTCTCGTAGAAATGCTGCTGAAAAGCGTCCGGTACTTCCTGATCCACAATTTAATAATCGATTGGCAACGATGATGGTTGCAAGATTAATGAAGCATGGAAAGAAATCCACAGCTCAAAAGATCTTGTCAGAAGCTTTTGGTTTGATTAATGAGAGGACCGGTAATGATCCGATTGAGCTTTTTGAAACAGCAGTGAAAAATGCCACTCCATTAGTTGAAGTTAGGGCTCGAAGGGTTGGTGGAGCTACATATCAAGTTCCTATGGAAGTTAGACAGGAAAGAGGAACTGCAATGGCACTTCGCTGGCTGGTAAATTTTTCTAGATCGAGAAATGGTCGAAGCATGGCACATAAATTGGCTGCAGAATTAATGGATGCAGCGAATGAGGCTGGTAGTGCAGTGCGTAAAAGAGAGGAAACTCACAAGATGGCCGAAGCGAATAAAGCCTTTGCTCACTATCGCTATTAGTTAGCTAAATAAGCAATTCACCCACACAAATCCCTGAATTGCGACTACCGCCCTGTAGAGTCACACCTCCTTTTACCCCCCCATCCGGAGATTTTCCTGTGGCTCGTTCTGTACCCTTAGAACGCGTTAGAAATATAGGGATAGCAGCCCATATTGACGCTGGCAAAACAACATGTACTGAACGCATCCTGTTTTATTCCGGGGTGGTTCATAAAATGGGAGAAGTCCATGATGGAGCAGCAGTAACTGATTGGATGGCTCAAGAAAGAGAGCGAGGAATCACAATTACTGCTGCAGCTATTTCTACAACTTGGCAAGACCACAGGATTAATATCATCGATACGCCTGGCCACGTAGATTTCACTATTGAGGTTGAGCGCTCTATGAGAGTGCTTGATGGGGTTATTGCGGTGTTCTGTGCTGTTGGAGGCGTTCAGCCTCAGTCAGAGACTGTTTGGAGGCAGGCTGATCGTTATTCAGTGCCTAGAATGGTCTTTGTTAACAAGATGGACCGGACAGGAGCTGATTTTTTAAAAGTTCACAAGCAAATTAAAGAGCGCCTGAAAGCAAATGCTACCCCTATTCAGTTGCCTATAGGAGCCGAAAATGACTTAAAGGGAATTGTTGATTTAGTTAAGAACAAAGCGTATATCTATAAAGATGATTTAGGGAAGGACATCCAAGAAACAGATATTCCTTCCGAGATGGCAGATGAAGTGGCTGAATGGAGAGCTAAGTTGATGGAATCAGTTGCAGAGACGGATGAACAGCTTATTGAGAGTTTCCTTGAAAATGGTGAACTTTCTCAGACGCAACTTGAGAAAGGTATCCGCGAAGGTGTTTTAAAGCACGGTCTCGTTCCAATGCTATGTGGATCTGCGTTTAAAAATAAGGGTGTGCAATTGCTTCTTGATGCGGTAGTTAGTTATCTCCCCGCTCCAGTGGATGTTCCTCCTATTCAAGGCTTATTGCCTAGTGGGAAGGAAGCCGTTCGTACTTCAGATGATAGTGCTCCTTTTAGTGCCCTAGCTTTTAAAGTTATGTCCGATCCTTATGGGAAGCTGACTTTTGTTCGGATGTATTCAGGAGTGCTTTCTAAAGGAAGTTATGTATTGAATTCAACTAAAGATGAGAAGGAAAGGATTTCACGTTTGATTATTCTCAAAGCGGATGACAGAGAGGAGGTTGATGAACTTCGCGCAGGGGATCTAGGGGCAGTTTTGGGCTTAAAGAACACCACTACTGGAGATACTTTGTGTACTACTGATGATCCAATCGTTCTAGAGACTCTCTTTATTCCTGAACCAGTTATTTCAGTGGCTGTAGAACCTAAGACCAAAGGCGATATGGAGAAACTGTCTAAGGCTCTCACGGCTTTGGCTGAAGAAGACCCCACATTTCGTGTAAGTACTGATCAGGAAACAAACCAAACTGTGATTGCTGGAATGGGGGAACTGCACCTCGAAATTCTGGTAGATCGCATGTTGAGGGAGTTCAAAGTAGAGGCAAATATTGGTGCTCCGCAAGTTTCTTATAGAGAAACGATTCGTGCTAGTGCTTCTGGTGAGGGTAAATTTGCCCGCCAGACTGGTGGTAAGGGTCAGTATGGGCATGTGGTGATAGAAGTTGAACCAGGTGAGCCTGGATCAGGCTTTGAATTTGTCAACAAAATCGTTGGTGGTGTTGTTCCTAGGGAATACATCAAACCGGCAGAATCAGGAATGAAAGAGACTTCAGAATCAGGAGTGATTGCTGGTTATCCCTTGATTGATGTGAAAGTAACCCTTGTAGATGGTTCTTATCACGACGTTGACTCCTCAGAAATGGCTTTTAAAATTGCTGGTTCCATGGCCTTTAAAGATGGAGTCAAGAAGTGCAATCCTGTGCTCCTTGAACCAATGATGAAGGTAGAAGTAGAGGTGCCTGAGGACTTCCTTGGATCAATCATTGGAGACTTATCCTCACGTCGTGGGCAGGTCGAAGGACAGTCCATAGACGATGGACTGTCTAAAGTGAATGCCAAAGTGCCTCTTGCCGAAATGTTCGGCTACGCCACTACACTCCGATCAATGACTCAGGGTCGGGGTATCTTTTCAATGGAGTTCAGCAATTATGAGGAAGTTCCTCGTAATGTGGCTGAAGCAATCATCTCCAAGAATCAGGGCAATTCCTGATCTCTAACAACTTCCTTTTTTTTTACCCCCGATTCTTTAAACAAAATGGCTCGCGAGAAGTTTGAGAGGAACAAGCCTCACGTCAACATCGGAACCATCGGTCATGTTGACCATGGGAAGACCACCCTTACAGCGGCAATTACTAATGTGCTCGCTAAAAAAGGTCAAGCAAAGGCTCAAGATTATGGAGACATTGACGGTGCTCCAGAAGAGCGTGAACGCGGTATCACAATTAATACTGCTCACGTTGAATATGAGACTGAAGGGCGCCACTATGCTCACGTTGATTGCCCTGGACACGCTGATTATGTAAAAAATATGATCACAGGTGCTGCTCAAATGGATGGAGCAATCATCGTTGTTGCAGCAACTGATGGTGCTATGGCTCAAACTAAAGAGCATATTCTTCTCGCTAAACAGGTTGGCGTTCCATCGCTTGTTGTGGCATTGAACAAATGCGACATGGTTGATGATGAAGAGATGATTGAACTAGTTGAGATGGAGATTCGTGAGCTACTTAATGATTACGATTTCCCTGGTGATGATCTTCCTGTTATTCAGGTTTCAGCGCTTAAAGCATTGGAAGGGGATTCTGAGTGGGAAGGGAAGATTGATGAATTGATGAAAGCTGTTGATGATTCAATCCCTGAACCTGAAAGGGAAATAGATAAGCCTTTCCTAATGGCTGTTGAAGATGTATTTTCTATTACTGGTCGAGGAACCGTTGCAACAGGCAGAATTGAAAGAGGCAAAGTGAAGGTTGGCGAAGAGATTGAGATAGTTGGAATTAAAGACACTCGTAAGACCACAGTTACTGGGGTGGAGATGTTCCGTAAGCTTTTGGATGAAGGTATGGCGGGAGATAACGTTGGATTACTGCTTAGAGGAATCCAAAAGGAAGATATAGAAAGAGGTATGGTTTTAGTTAAGACAGGCTCTATTACTCCTCATACCAAGTTTGAAGGTGAGGTTTATGTACTTAAGAAAGAAGAAGGTGGGCGTCATACACCTTTCTTTGCTGGTTATCGCCCACAGTTTTATATCAGGACAACTGATGTAACAGGTCAAATAACTGCCTTTACTGCAGATGATGGAAGCAATGTTGAGATGGTCATGCCTGGTGACAGAATCAAAATGACAGGAGAGTTGATTTGTCCGGTAGCAATTGAAAAGAATATGCGCTTTGCGATTAGAGAAGGAGGCCGAACTATCGGAGCAGGTGTTGTTTCAAAGATTATTGAGTAGGACCTTTAGGGGATGGCTAGATTTTTTGACTGGCCATCCCTTATTCTTATTAACTAGCAGACAAGCTTCTAAGTTAAGGAACCTTGTCCTTTAAAGAAACTAGAAAACCAATCCTCCCATCCCTAATTGGGGGAACTAGCGGAATCTCTATTTATGTCCTCGGCCATTGCTCAGCAAAAGATTCGTATTCGTTTGAAAGCTTTTGATAGACGAATGCTTGATCTTTCTTGCGAAAAAATAATTGAAACTGCAGACAACACTGCAGCTAGTGCTATTGGTCCTATCCCTCTTCCCACTAAGAGGAAGATCTATTGTGTTTTGCGCTCTCCTCATGTGGATAAGGATTCAAGAGAGCACTTTGAAACACGCACCCACAGAAGAATTATTGATATTTATAGCCCTTCAGCTAAGACTATCGACGCTTTAATGAAATTGGATCTTCCAAGTGGTGTTGATATCGAAGTTAAGCTCTGAACATTTGAATTCACGCAATTTGTTCTTGGTTCTCTAGGATCTAGGTCTGTTTGAAAGACTAAGGTGAACGACCTTTCTGTCAGGGAATTGCCAATTTTTCCATTGCCTGATGTGGTGCTGTTCCCTCAGGAGGTTTTACCCTTGCATATTTTCGAGTCTAGATATCGAATTATGCTGAGGACTGTTTTGGAGAGTGATAGTCGTTTTGGAATAGTACGCCTTGATCCCAAGACCAAGAAGATTTCGGATGTTGGATGTTGTGCTGAAATTATTAAATCGCATACATCTGAAGATGGACGTAGCAATATCATTACTCTTGGCCAGCAAAGGTTCAGAATTCTTGAAGTCATAAGGGAAGCACCATATCTCACTGCGATGGTTAGCTGGATAGAAGATGAGGAAGTCCAAAATATAGACAAATTGAATGAGCTAGCTGATTTAGTCTTGAATGCTCTTCGAGATGTTGTTTCTCTTACTAGTAAGTTGACTAATTCAGAGACAATGTTGCCTGATGATTTGCCTGATTTGCCAAGAGAACTCTCTTTTTGGATTGGTGCGCACTTGGGAGGTCCAGTCGCAGCTGAACAGCAGTACTTGTTGGAAATGAGGAATACTCGTGAGAGATTAAATCGGGAATATGAAATGCTTGATCGTACCCGCAAACAACTTGCAGCTCGTACTGTAATTAAAGATACATTCGCGAATGCTGATCAGGCAAATAATTAATGAATAATTGGTCTTGGCTATTAATTTCTGCAATTTCAATTATTGCAATGGGTCTATTGATTTGGAGTATAAATACTAGGAAATATCAATCTAGTGCTTCTGTTGCTTCTGCATATGATTTATGGACAAATGATGGTCTATTAGAGAGTTTATGGGGGGATCATGTGCATCTGGGCTATTACCCTAAATCTTCAGCTAAAACAGATTTTAGAGAAGCAAAGATTGAGTTTGTTCATCAATTAGTTCGTTGGAGTGGGCTGGATCGGCTACCCAAGGGATCTAGAATTTTAGATGTTGGATGTGGTATTGGAGGCAGTTCAAGGATTTTAGCTAAAGATTATGGCTTTGATGTTGTTGGAATAACAATTAGTGAAGGACAGGTTAAGCGTGCAAAGCA
>QCFO01000027.1 GCA_003280225.1 Prochlorococcus sp. AG-363-K07
CGTTGAGAGGTCGGGTGGTCTCTTTCTTGGTACATGTGTACTATAGAGATTCCACGCTCAATAAAATGATTTGACTATGGCTAATTCTGCGTTCGACGACTGGTTCACGTATCTGGTCCAAGTCGTTTTTCTCTTTACCGAAGCAATCACAACTCTCCTTTCATTCCCAAATAAAGGAATCTGGATTGACCCCAAAATCGAACTCCAAAAACTCACCGTTAAACAACTCAAAAAAATGCTTGCTGGTCACAAGACCAACAACCTCAAAAAAGCCCAACTCATCGATTTGGTTTTAACCACCGCCTAACCACCATTCGCCCCCTCACCTCACACCCTTTAAAGAGTGGAAAATTATGGCGTGGGGCACAAGAAAAAGCTCAGTTGCGCCCATTCCAACCTCTGAAGAACCAAAGGAGTGGGACTACTTCGACTATGGGGAACTTCAACACTCAAAAGACAGTGCTGTTTGTATGACATGCGAACACTTCACTTCTGGCTCTACCAAAAGTTGCGTGACTCTTTTGACTTGTCCTATTCACCGCAAACTCATCCAGCAAGGAGAACACTTAACTAAGCGGTGCAAGAACTGCGAAAGAAGCGTGTCCTTGAAATTGGATGGTGCGCAGAAGTTGCTTAGTCAGGACATACCGACTTTGTGTTTTCAGTCAATTGCAAGATGTGTAAAAAGATATAAGCGATTTGTCCCCAAACAGTCGTCAGAAGAAAGACCGATGCCGGTTGGGTCGGTCTTTTTTTGCGTCACAACCAGGTACTTCTTCCAGTTAAATCCTTATCTTAGAGGAGTAGAATTAGATCAGGAGTTAAAGCACGACGGCTCCAAAAATAAGTACCTGACTCAAAGGGGGTGACCGAAATCTCACCCCCTTCTTAATGCCTTATTGCCACTGCTTTCTGACGGAATCAACTGCCCTAATTAAGGTGACTAGAAAGGAAGTATCGGTGGAATGAAAATTTCAAGCATCCCTCCACACTTTTTGAACGAAAACAAGAAAGAAGTTATCTTCCATATCAAGGGAGGTTTCCCAGTGACTAAGGCAATACCAACTTGGATGGAATCTTTTCCTGCTGAATACAAAGGCGTTGTCGTTCGGTGCGAGGAAACTTTCTATCGTTTAAGAGAGGGAGCAGGAGGATGAGCAAAGAAATGATTCGTCTCTTTCTTTCTTTCCTTTCTTCTTATCAAAGAGGAATCAAGGCAGGTGATTTTTATGAGGAACCTGTTGGAGATGATTTCTCCTATCCAGATTGGTAAGCGATGAACTATTCCGATGCACTGTTCATATTTGCTCCCACCATTGGATTAATCATTTTCTTTTTCGCAATGAATGCTGTGATCACAAGAGTTTTTACTAAGGGTCGAGACAGAAGATGATTGATACCTACACACTTGAACAGTGCAAGAAATATAAGGAAATAAGACAACTTAAAATGAAAAATTTGGATCATGCCATCGAACAGTCAGAAACGATGATTGCGGAATAACAAATGGATGAAAATGCCTTGACCTTTTTGAGAAGGAAGGTCGCCAACTTAAGACAGGATCTCGAAGTGCTTTATTTAATGAATGATCAAGAGTAAATGATTGACCTCAAACGAAACAGCAAGAAAGAACCTGTTAAAGCAACAGGGTTTCGTGCCAGAGAGGCGTCCTCGTATACCCCTAATCAAACAGAAGATTTCAAGATCAGTCGAGGTCGCTTCTCTAACTTCCTGACTTGTCCAAGGTGTTTCTATCTGGATCGTGTCAAAGGTCTTGATGCACCAGGAACACCCGGTTGGACGCTCAATGAAACCACCGACCTCCTACTGAAGAAAGAGTTCGATCACTGCCGAGAACAACAGATTCCTCATCGTTTATTTGCACCCAATGGATTGGGTCATGTCGTTCCATTTGATCATCCTGAAATGGATAACTGGAGAGACTCCCTTCACCACGGATTGATGCTTCGGCACAAGGACACCTCAATCATTCTCACGGGAGGGGTTGATGACATTTGGCAGGACACAAGCACTAAGAAATTAATAGTGGTGGACTACAAATCTCAAGCAAAGAATGGGCGCTTAGATAAGCAGGATTACCTCGATGATCCATACCACGATGGATATAAAACTCAGATGGACTTCTATGCCTATCTCCTCTCAGGCATGGGTTTTGATGTCCATCCAACGTCTTATTTCTTGGTCTGCAATGCCAAAAGGGAGGACGATGGATTCCATAAGACGATGAACTTTGATGAGTACCTCGTTCCCTACACCTGGAATAGTGATCGGATCGAGGGGCAGGTCGATGAGATGGTTGCTCTGATGAATCAACACAAAATTCCTGAACCGAATGAGTGCTGCAAGAACTGTGCCTATGCAGATCAGTATGCAAAGGCAGTGCATCAAGGAGGAATCACTCAAGGTCAAAGTCTTCAAGGGGAATTGTTCTAGGAATGAAACACTTAAAAGTTTTCAGTTTCATTAGTGCTCAAAAAAGAAACATCGCTCCTATTCCACCCCCCCTTCAAGATTTCCAATACTCGTCCCACTCATCCTGTAGTTCAGCGGTTGATAAGGAGTTATAGAAACCCCTCCACTTCTTTTCTGAGTTGGCGTCACTGGCAACTAGCGACACCAACAGATCTATTGCCTGTTCTTGTTTAAAGGATTTGCCGTCATCTGATTTGTATATCACTTTTGTCTATCGCTCATATCCAAAACTTACTGCTTTCTGAAGATTCAGGACGATTTATCTACCCTGTGGTGATAGTCAGTCACCTTTGTCATTAACGTCACCTGAGTAAGGTTGAGTTCCTATTTCTGGTGGTGGATTATTACTGAAATCATCAACTAAAGCATCTGCTTCACTTTTGAATAAGTTGGTGAACCATTGTTTAGTTGCAATGATTGCAGTCCAGATTTTCTCTCTTTTTCTAGTCATAACTCAATATTCCTCTGTTAATTGATTTCCATCATAAGATAGGTGTTTTGTCTCATGTTCTCCCAGTCCAGGTTAATTAGGATTTAATTAGGAGTTAAGGCAGGACGGTTCCAAAAAATAAGTGCTTGACTCAAAGGGGGTGACCGAAATTTCACCCCCTTCTTAATGCCTTACTGAAATCAAAGAAATCCTCTAAAAAGGAAGGGCAACACAGCCCCAACCCATGTCTCTAATACCTCGATGGGAATACATGACTGATGACGCGAAGGCCATGACCAAGAAGGTTGTTCTTTCTGCGTTAGTTCTTCTCCTTTCCCTTTGGGTCATAAGAGCACTCATCCCTTGGGTGATCGTTGCTTTGCTGGGTTACTGGGTATTCAAGTGGTTATCGAAACGTACTTGAAAGCAAATGGATGGAACAAGGGCGGAGCTCAAATCAATTGGAGTTTGAAACCTAATGCTGCAATACTTCTCTCATATCCTTCAGATTGTTTGACTGCTAATTAATTTGATCCGATATTCAATCTCTTTGTAGAGACCAATTTCCTAACTTGATTGTCTTCCTGGATTTCTTCTCAGTGGATTCTGACTCGGTGTAGTTGAGTGAGATACGTTTTCCTCACAATCTGTGGACTTGTATCTGGGTTCTGAGCACAGGACTGGATTGCTTGGATGGATCCAAAGATCAGGATCATCTTCAGGAGTCAATCTTCTGAGGTATGTCTAAGCATCATCCATTTCCTTTCTTTCGCTGCGAAATCAGGAAGAAACAGATCTATTGCATATTTCAAGAGCAAGTTGAGATTGCAAAGAACACCACTATCTAAAGAATCCTCTAGTGGCCTTTAGATATATGAGCAGATTCCAAGACCGCTTGAAAGCTTGAACAAAGATTGACAATAAGAAGGGCGGGGTATTTCGATCCCGCCCTTTGAGTCAAGCACTGATTTTTTATACCTCTCGTGCTCTGACTCCTGATCTATTTCTAGTTGAGCCATGAGAAAGAGTCATTAGGCATAACAGCTCAAGTTAGCGACCATTGCAAAAAAGGACTTCATGAGCAGAACTCTTACCGCATTCTCTAATGTCACCAACACACTCATAGAAGAGTTTTGATTCCTTGTTGATGAAGCAAACAATAAGCATTAAGCCTTCGGTCCCTCGACAAGTCTTCTCATCCTTTCCCCCCTTTGGTCGTCTTTGCTCATAATATTTTAGTGGGAATCAAAACTTATCTTGTGCAGTGAAATAGATCATTGAGGCCAAATGAGCGCAAGAAAATCAACTTACACCTAGTGGTTTTAATAAACGCCAAATCTCCTTCAATCTTGAAAGGATTTAAGCCATTCATTCACAAATCCTATCCCTTCAATAACAATAGACTTCAAAAATTACCAAAGAGGGTTCTCCTAGCTTCATGGAATATTAGGGTGCTCAAAATCGGGAACAGAGCACCCAGTAAAATCAGGACAAGAAAAATGGGTTGGCTGTCCTGACTCTCTATCTTTCTAAACAAAAGGGGAAAAGAAGGGTGTAGGCAAAATCACTCATAAAATTTCTGTCTGATGTATCGCCTTTTATAAGTGAGAATTGCTTCAAACGAGCATTTAAAACAAAAAAGAGTAGAGAAGTAACCCACTTCATTACAGCACTTCTTCTAGGAATAGCCGAGGCGCATCAATCTATTGGAAATTCATCATGCAACAAAGGTCATTACGGCCTAACAAATCCAGCAAAGAATCCTGGAGGAAGACCCAAAACACATCCTGTAAAGGAGAAGCTTGTGATACTTCTGCGAGAAGAGAATTACTCCTATCGTTCTATAAGAGACCAAACAGGTCTTGCTCTATCAACAATTCGAAGGATCATTAGAGAACACTCATCACTAACCCAATGAAACAAGAGAACTTTCTCACAGATCATTGAGATCTAAGAACAATCCGCCGAAGAATTCGTCACTACAAAAGCAAAATGCTCATGTTAAGAACCCTGCTACTGGCTTTATCAATCATAATTATCTGGTCATCACCAAAGCTACGGCAAAGCAGTGCTGATGGATTGCGCTTCACTGCTACATGGATTGAACCTCGAGGGGCATCAAAATCACCGCCAAAATTCTTTCAAATACCTAACCCTTTTTATCGAGAGAACTAGACCAAGAAGCCTATAAAGCCTGAAGGCGAAAAAACATTCCCGATAAAACTATTTTTTAATGGCTAATATACTAAGTAAACAAATAGATAAATCAAGTAATTTAAACCATTTTTAAATACATAAAAAGAAATCCATAACTAGCCAATTCCTCTTTCTTTATATTGCAATTCTTTTATTCCTATATTCTATACCTGTATATGGTTGATATCCAATAGCAGGAGGCTCATTATCCCTATAAGGATGGAACAATGCGTCTCCCATCCCTCTAAGCAAATTCAAGATCCAACTCAAAAGGCTGTTCATAAGTTGTTCCTCATGCATATTTTAGTTATAGGACAATTTTAGTTTGTGAACATTAAAAAATTCCAATGGAAGCCATTTTAGAAAACTTATCTCCGCAAAAAGAAACTACTTGAAGCAGTAAGATCGCTAGGAATTGACTAGGTCAAAATACCTTTATTTAGTAAATTATACTTAGAGAGTTGCTGAGAACCTTCAAAGCAGAGAATTCTCACAATCTCAATACTAGAGCGCTCATTTTTCTACTAACTGAGACCAATACTGACATTTAAATCTCCTTGCATCACTGGGAGGAATAGGCACATTCCAAACTCTGCAGAATCCACCGTCAGTGGAACAACCAGCAAAGTTTTTACAATTTGTGCATCGTGGAGGTTGAAAAGGCATATCCTTCTATGAATATCCATTCACTGGTCTAACACAGTAGGTGACATCCAAGCTGAAATCTCATAATGCTGAGCCAAAAACTTCTAAGGCTCCAAAAAATGTCAAAAAAAAGTTAAAGACAATAACTAAAACTCAATATATGATTATTGTCTCTTTTCAATTATCTAAGAATTAAGCTTTGATAAGAGATTGTTAGCGCATTACACTGCTTAGAATCTAGACTTAAGGATCCTAAAATATAGCGGTTTATCGCAAAAAACTTATACAGACAAGATCTATATATAGCTACTGAAGATAGAATTTATTTAGAGGACAACCCAAGATCACTCAACTTCAGTAGTATAGTAAAAACTTCTTAGGTCTACTGTGGAAAAACCAGTTGAATTCAGCAAATTTTATAGGGTTCTAAATGCAGCAAAGGAGGGGGAAGAAGGAAAGAGCATTGAGTTAGAATCAATGCTAAAGAAATATGCAAATGCCGAGACAAGCGAAGGGCCTTTACATCAACTAGGAGAGACTTTCTTATACGTAGGAATCATGGAATTATACAAATATTCAGGTACAGAAGACATTAAAGAAATTGGAATGCTAGATAAAGATGCATGGGATAGCTTAGCCGATGAGAAAAAGGCTGATTTACCTCCATTACTTGCTAATACTATGATTAGGTATTCCAAGAGTAATAAGTTATCGAGAAAGTTGTCGGCAAAGTGGGGGATTTCAAAAAGAGAAATAGATAATAATATAATGCAAATGGCTAGATATATCACAGAAGGGATAATAGATGCACTAGAATAAAACTAAATACACATAAAAAATTTGTATAGCAAATAAGTTTATTGGCCAGTGACTATTTAAAAGATCAAATCAAGACTTTTCATGCATTGCTATATTGATTTAGTTCTTAAATGATAGAAATCTTGATAGAAACATTTTCAATAATCATTATCAGCAACGCACATACCAAGGCATCGAATTCCATTCGTTGCAGTTCTTAAGCAATGATGGCAAAGAAGTTGTTCATTCTGGCAGTTCTCATTGACTGAATTTTCAATAATGAAGGGCAAGAATCCTGACTGTTCATAGCTTTCATCAGAGATCATGCAGAAACACCTCAGGTTAAAAATCAGTTTAATGAATCTTTGATGCATATAATAAGCTCACAAGTATTCATTTTTCTAGTGAATTCATAAACAAACTACTTTTGGGGACAACAATCACAAATGATTGAGGAACTATTCATCGCACATACCTAAAGGCACAAGAAGAACTCACAAGAAATCACTTCAGAAGACAGGTCTTATAGATCATGAGTAAGCTGACATGATTTAAAAGCTCATTATTAAATCCCAATTCATAGTCTCATAACTCCTCAAAAAACTTATAAAGCCAAACAAGCATTAGATAGTGAGATTGGATTCACAAGAACTATCAAAATACGATGAATTCAATAAGGCAAACTAAATCTGAACTCCTTGAATCTGACAGTATCAAATAATCTTAACCAGCTGTGGAGTTAGTGACATTAGGGTCTGGACTAACTACTACCGGCATGCTATTTGAATTATTCGTCCGAATAGGAACAATTTTTACTGGTGGTGGTGGTGGTGGTGGAGATACCTCTTTTTCTTTCTTGGGAGGCTCTTCTTGGGAACAAACTTCTAAAGCCTCTCTTAACAAAGAATCGAATGTTGAACCAGGCAATCTATGGCGAGCAACTTCTAAGAAAGTGCGTGGTAATGATTCTGCAGCCGCACTTTTTAGGGCTGGGTTATTGCGCCTATGCTCCTGCTCATCTTGAATAGCTCTAATAAAACGAAGAGTTACATCGCGTTTAGTAGATGCCTTAATGAGCGTGTCATGATCTCCAACACCGTTGGCAGAATCTCTCTCAAGATCTGTCAGACGTCTTTCAAGGCTTTCCAGAACCTCTTCTGCCTCATTCCGAATATGGGCTAATTGACCATCAGAAAGATTGGGTAGATCGGCTACGTAAACCTTCCCATGATCTCTAAGAGTAAGAAAAGTAGGTCTAGGACCCTGGCGTGAAGCATTGCCATCTAAGCCATTACCTAATGGCCGTCTTGGGGGAACCGGACCGGCTGAACTCCTTCTACGCGTAAGACGCTGAGGATTATCGAAAGGCATAGAAAATAATTAAAAAAAGATCTTCCTACGCAGCTGCTAATAAAAACTCAGCTTGCATTAAAAGGATTTTACTAGCGAAATAGAAAAATTGTGAGCTTAAAAAGCAAGCTTGTAGAACTCCGACGCAATCCTCTCTGGCTAACCAAGTCAAGGGATCAAAGATGGAATCCCGCGAACGGGAGGGCCTGCCTGTTTTAAGCTTTGATCAACATGGCCAACGATCCACCCATCCAATCCATTTTCATTACATATTTCTAGTACCGAATCAACAACTTCCATCGAAACTACTAAACAAAATCCAACGCCAAGGTTAAAAGTATTCCAAAGATCTGCTTCAGGTATCTGGCCTCTCTCCTGAAGCCATCTAAAGAGCTCTGGTCTTTCCCAAGATGTTGATTCAACAACAGCCTGCAATCCTTTAGGCAAGCACCTTGGCAAATTTTCTGGCAAACCACCACCAGTGATGTGAGCCATACCATGCAATGGGATTTTGTTCATTAAGAGCTGTTTAACCAATTGCCCATAAAGAGTGGTTGGTTTCAACAAGCTTTTAATCAAAGGGAGTTTCTGGTCACCAAAGACAGTATTTGCATCAATCTCATTCGTACTCAAAATCTTTCGAACAAGACTGAAGCCATTGCTATGCAATCCACTGCTTGGAAGAGCAATGATCTGATCACCTTGTTGAATATCTCGCCCATCAATAAGTTCAGATTCCTCAGCAACAGCAACACAAAATCCAGCTAAGTCATAGCGACCTTTTGGGTAAAACCCAGGCATCTCAGCTGTTTCTCCACCTAATAAAGAGCATCCACTCATCTTGCAACCCTCTGCTATGCCTTCAACAACCTCAGCCATCGCTTCTGGGCCTAAAGCACCAGTTGCAATGTAATCAAGAAAAAAGAGTGGTTGAGCCGCACTCGTTATTACATCGTTGACACACATAGCAACCAAATCAATGCCCACTCCATGATGGGCCTGATATTCCTGAGCTAATTCAAGTTTGGTACCCACCCCATCTGTACCAGCCACCAAAACTGGATTAGAGAGGCCTTTAGGTAAACGAATCACTCCTCCAAAGCCACCAAGGCCTCCAATGACACCAGAGAGGTGCGTAGCTTCAACACTTGATCTAATACGGTCAATAAAGTCCCTGCCAGCAACAACATCGACACCAGCACTCTTGTAATCCATAGTTTTCAATAGCTCTTATGTTGTTGGATGATTGATCTTCCTAGATAGTTTTCTGCTAGGCCAGTATGCATTTAATACTGCAAACAATTCAGGGAACCTTAACCAAAACACAATTCACCTTATTAGCTAAGCATTGTGCTGAACTTTCCTATCCTCCAAACAAAAACAGATCTTTTGCAGTGGCGTGAGGATCAAGTCTCACAAGTAAGCTTCGTTCCAACTATGGGTGCCCTGCACAAAGGACATACTGAACTGATCAAAGCTGCAAGAGGTTTCCATAATAAAAACAGTCATAGCGTACTGTTAAGTGTATTTATTAATCCGCTTCAATTTGGACCAAGAGAAGATTTTCAGAGTTATCCAAGAGATCTAAAAAGCGACATAAAAACTGCAATCGAGTCAGGTGCAACTGCAATCTGGGCACCTACACTTGATGAAGTATTCCCAAAAGGTGCTGAAAATCATTTCAAAATCAAAGTCCCTCAAAATCTAACTTCTCATCTTTGTGGACCATTTCGCAAAAATCACTTTGATGGAGTAGCAACAGTTATTGTTCATCTTTTAAAACTTGTCCAGCCTGATCAACTCATCCTTGGAGAAAAAGATTGGCAACAACTAATAATTCTAAGAAATCTTGTAAAGGATCTAAATCTTCCAATCACAATAAAAGGAGTTGCAACAGTTCGAGACAATGATGGTCTCGCTTGTAGCTCACGCAACCAATACCTAAGCAAAAAAGAGCGTTCACAATGTTTATCTTTACAGAGAGAATTAAAAAAAGCCGCTCAGGATAGAAACCATGGGAAAAGAGTAGATCTAAAAAAAATCAGCTTATCTCTAGAATTGAATGGGTTGGAGGTGGAATATTTAGAAGAAGTAGATCCCAGCACACTTCAGCCACCAACCAAATCAAAACATCTCACATTGCTAGCCACCGCTATCCGCTGTGGTAGCACCCGAATCATTGATCACACATTTCTTATGAGCCGCAAGCCAATTGTTGCCATCGATGGTCCTGCCGGAGCTGGCAAAAGTACTGTGACGCGAGCATTTGCTCAAAGGATGAGACTGCTGTATCTAGATACCGGTGCGATGTATAGAGCTGTCGCTTGGCTGATCCAAAACAAACATATCAATCCAGCTGACGAAATTTCTGTCAAAAACTCGCTTCAAGATCTGACAATCAATCTAGGGCTCAAAAAATTCAGCGAAAATCCAAAGATCATGATCAATGGGAATGATGTCACCGATGCTATTCGCTCACCAGAAGTCACCTCAATAGTATCTTTAATTGCTTCACAAAAGGCTGTAAGAACTGCATTAACTAATCAACAACAAGAAATAGGAAAAACTGGCGGGATTGTTGCTGAAGGGAGAGATATAGGCACAACAGTCTTCCCGAATGCGGAGCTGAAAATATTCCTAACTGCCAGCTCCAAGGAACGTGCTAGAAGGAGATTAATCGACTTACAAAAACAAGGTCTATCTGATATAACCCTGAAAACTACAGAAAACGAAATCAAAAAACGTGATGAAATGGATTACAATCGGGATATATCTCCTTTGAGAAAGGCTGATGATGCAAAAGAATTAATTACAGACGGAATGACTATAGAGGAAGTAGTTGATAGTTTAGAAAATATGTTTCGAATGCACGTACCGGAAGAAATATGGCCTACATCGAAGAACTGATTTCGTCATAAAGACCAATACATGCATCTTCCAATAAATCAAGGACTAAATTAAAACCATTTTCCCCCCCATAATATGGGTCTGGAACTTCTGAAAAATCTTTAAAACTAGAAAAGCTAAGCATAGATTTGATGATAGCTTTAGCTCCCTTATCCAAGCTTTTACGCATAGAAAGTACTGTATTTAAATTATCATTGTCCATGGTAATAATATAATCAAATTCAAAAAAGTCTCCTGTTTGAATTTGCCTCGCAACACTATCAATTATAACTCCTCTACTTTTTGCAGCTCTTACCATTCGTTGATCTGCAGGGTTGCCAACATGCCATGACCCAGTCCCTGCAGAATCCACATCAAAATCAGCTAAAATACCCTTTTTTTGGAGAAGGCTTACGAACAGTCCTTCCGCAGCTGGAGAACGACAAATATTTCCCAAACAAACGAATAAAATTTTTCTCTTCATACCATTAGTACTTTAATTTAAGTGAATTCTAATCTATTGCTAAGTAGCATAAAGCTTATAAATCGAACAAAATATTTTTAATATAAGACTCCGTCCAATCATTACCATAAAAACGACTCAGCATTCCTCTCGCTGGATCTTTTTTAGCGCGGTAACTCAAATAATTGTTTTGACCTTGCAACAACAATTTAGATCTTTGATGGGACACTTGATCAGCTTCATTCACTAAATCCAAGTAAAGAGATAAATAGTCTTTATACGCAGGTAATAATACCTCAGAAATTATTTGCTCTCCATTATCACCTAAAGGAATCCTACTCCACAAAAAACCTGGTGAAAAAAAAGACTCTGCTTCTACAGGAATGGATCCACCCGAAGGTAACAAAGGATTCCAACGAGAGTATAAAGGGATCAAACGTTCCCAAACTTTTTCGGTATGCAAAAGATCTTCTTTGATCACTGGTTGAAAATCCAGTGCTAGTAAGTGACCTGACGGCAAAGTCACAAAGTCTGCACCAAAAAAAGGTAAGTCGTAAGAGCTAAAAGGGCTTACAAGAAAATTAAATACAGAGATTGAACTTGGTACATCAACACAAGCTGCTCTTAATTGCCTAAGTTTCTTTGTAGAACATGCCCAGGTCTGAGTTTTTACCTTCTGTTGATTTCGCTTCCCACCGAAACTAGCTTCCTTTGCTAAAAAATCTTTAGAAATAGGATAACATTTTGGAGATAAAGCTGAAAAACATTCAACTGTGACTTGAAAAAAAGGTTCCCATCTCCATTCACCTAAATCAATTGGCGAAAGACTATTTAAACGAACATTAGACATTAGAACTCAAAGATTGATGGATAAATCATCCGACTTTCCTAAGCTACCTGGGAAGAGAAATTCTCTTAAAAAACGATTAGACCATTCTCGCCCAAAATAACTTGCAAACAATCCATGTGCTGGATCTTTTTCTAACCCATAATGATCATATGCAGCTTGCAGACGTTGAACATCATCAATACTTATCTGAGAAGAGTTTGCAATTTGATCGTTATGCATACTCCAATAAGCGTTCAAAAAAGGTAAGAATATTTCTGAGATAAGATTTTCAGCTTGCTCAGACCCCCCTCGACAAAATAATAGCCATGGAGAGAAATATTGATGTGGGTCAAATGACCGCATAAGCTCTTCATTACTAAACTGAGGAAAGCGAATCCTCAATTCTTTTAAAACCAAGCAATATCTATTTAAATACTTTTGATCTTGAATAAGTGGTTGAAAATCAAGTATTGCAACTAACTTTTCATTTTTACCAAACCATAAAAGATCTATCCCCATTAACGGATGGTCATAGTGATAATCGGGATAGGCTACTGAATTCAAGACCTGTAAATTCATTCCTGCATCTAGCCTTGTCACTCTCCACCTCCGAAACCCAGGTACATTCCATAACCAACTTTTAATTGTGCTATTTCGCTTCTTAGAAATACATTTTTGTAGATCATCAGGAATATAAAGTGGTCTACCTCCATGTAAAAGAATGCTCTTATTTAATTGTTCTAGTAAAGGATCAAACATATTCAGTGATCATTTGAATGAACAGCTTCTAAGATTGCAGCAAAAAAAGAGATTACCGACTTCCTCTTAGGCAAATATCTCATAGTCCAATTACTTATACACCAGTTAGTTGTTCCATAGAAATACATAGGAATATCATCAGTAAATGGAAATTCTAGATCAGGCATTAAAAAAGAGTAGTTGAAGTTGCCTGCAATACAAATAATTAAGATCGATATTATTCATTAATTCTCTGTACTCCCTTGTCGCTTCCGCCTTGTAAGAAACCCAAACATGACTTTGCCTATTGCCGCAACAAGATTACCTTCTAATTCCTGAAAAATATCCATATTCCACTTAAAAGCTTGATTTGCTTCTTCTATAATCAAATCTGCCATCGACTGATCTATTGGCAATGAATCTAATGTTGCACTGTAATCTTTTTTAAATTCTTTTTCATCAGGAATTGAATCAAATTCATAAAATCTTAGTCCATCATGCTCGGGAAGATTCATTGCACGCTGCGCAATTCTTTTTAAAATTTGCCCTCCCGACAAATCACCAATATATCTAGTGTAATGGTGACCAATTAACAACTCTGGCATGTCATGTGCTACTAGCCTAATGCGATCAACATAAGCCTGAGCAGAACTTGTTGGCTTTAATATTGAGCGCCAATTCTCATCAAAATAAAAATCCAAATCTTTTTCTAGTGATTCACACCTATTTAACTCTGGGAACGCAATTCGACTGACCACAGGATGTCCCTCTGATGCAAGTCTTCCGATTTCTTCTTCCATTGCGTTATATACAAAATAAAGATCTAAAACCAACTTCCGGTAGGTGTTTTTCTCAACCACACCCTTTAGAAAGCAACTCACAAAGCCAGTATTTTCGGCCATTGTGTGAGCCTTTTTCGTGCCTTCTCGCAGTTGACTAGCTAGCGCTACAGACATTTCAAAAGAAGCAATGCAAATGCAAAATCATCTAAAACTTTAAACGCTCTGGAGTGCTTTAGATCATAAAGCTACATTGACTATCAAGCAGGTGGAAACAAAGAAAACAAATCCCGACAAATTGCCTGCAAGTGAATTCTCTGAGCCTCCTGTGGTAAGTAGGTTCCAGTAGGCTGCCAATCTCCCATCGTGGCAAGTCGCCACCGTTCACCATCAAACGTCATTCCACGCATTAAGACTCCAAGAAGATAGGGTGCATGACCTTCCTCAGAACCACTCATCATTAGCTGCACTAAAAGACTTCTACATTGCAATCGTGGACTCCAACCTGGAAAGTAAAAAGCAAGATCTAAAGTTTCCTTTCTACACCATTTGCGTGTCTCTGGATCATCGCTCCAAGGAGTGAGGCTTGGGGAGGCTGCCGGGAAATATTGCCGCACAAGAGTTACTGCAGAGGCAATGGATTGAGCAAATGCCACACTATGTGCCTGTTCTGCAGCGTTCAACTCATACTCCCATAACAAAAAAACAGTAGCGCAGACTAGCTGGTATGAATACCTTTTAGAAGACGATCCCCAACTTTAAAGTTGATATTGAGGAACATTCACAATTGATTGGAGAATTGATTGCCTCCCTTCTCCTCCCAGAAAAGCCACTGTCCTCTCCTATTCTTAAGGCATAGGCTCTCTAAATATCCCTGACCCCACACTGAAACAACTCCATGTCTCAATTTGAGAAACTATTGACTCCCACTAAGGGCACTGCAATTCGTTTCATAGATGGAACTCCAAAAGTCCCTAATGATCCAATAATCCCTTTCATTCGCGGTGATGGAACAGGGGTGGATATTTGGCCAGCGACACAAAAGGTCTTGGATGCTGCAGTACAAAAGGCCTACAAAAATGAAAGACAAATAGAATGGTTCAAAATTTATGCTGGTGATGAAGCATGCGATCTGTACGGTACATACCAATATCTTCCCAAAGACACCCTTAAAGCAATCAGAACATATGGGATAGCAATCAAAGGACCTCTTACTACTCCTATTGGAGGAGGTATTCGATCGTTGAATGTCGCTCTTCGACAAATTTTTGATCTATATTCTTGTGTCAGGCCTTGTCGTTATTACAAAGGAACACCAAGTCCTCATAAGCGTCCTGAAGATCTTGATGTGATTGTTTACCGAGAAAACACAGAAGATATTTATATGGGTATTGAATGGGAAGCTAACGACCTAATTGGAAGGAACTTAATTGAATATTTAAATTCTGAGGTTATTCCCTTAAATGGAAAGCTGGGTAATAAGCAAATTCCAAAAGATTCGGGGGTTGGAATTAAACCAGTAAGTAAAATTGGAAGTCAAAGACATATTCGCAAAGCAATTCAGCATGCACTAAGACTCTGTGGCCAGAAAAGACACGTAACTCTTGTCCACAAAGGAAACATTATGAAATTTACTGAAGGTGCATTTCGTGACTGGGGATATGAGCTTGCAACTACAGAATTCCGTGATGTATGTATTACCGAACGAGAAAGTTGGATTTTAGATAATCTTGATAAAAATCATCTTTTATGTCATGAAGAAAATGCGAGAATGATTGAGCCAGGTTATGACTCATTAACGCAAAACAAAAAAGATTCGATTTGCTTAGAAGTTAAAACTATAATCAATTCAATTGGGGAAAGTCACGGAAATGGAAAATGGCGTCAAATGGTAATGGTTGATGACCGAATAGCAGATAGCATTTTCCAACAAATTCAAACAAGACCTCAAGAATACTCCATACTCGCGACCTTAAACTTAAATGGTGACTACATTTCTGATGCTGCAGCTGCAATTGTTGGTGGTCTCGGAATGGCACCAGGAGCAAACATAGGTGATAAAGCCGCCATCTTTGAAGCAACTCACGGCACAGCTCCAAAACATGCTGGTCTAGACAGAATTAACCCCGGTTCAGTAATACTCAGTGGTGTAATGATGCTTGAATTTTTAGGATGGCAAGAAGCAGCCGATTTAATAACAAAAGGGCTTAGTCAGTCCATTTCTGATAAACAAGTTACTTATGATCTTGCTCGCCTTATGGAGCCTGCAGTAGATCCGTTAACTTGCAGTGGTTTTGCTGATTCTGTAATATCAAAATTTTAAAATATCACTAAGAAAAAAGATTACCTTTTTCTGGAGTAACTATAATAAGAATTTATAAGGATTTTTCCATTAAATTCCAAGCAGACAAAAGCGTATTCTTGTCCCCAAGATTTCCTGGGAAAGTAACAATTGGCAATCCTTCAGAATCAAAGTTATTCTCATCACAAACAATAGATAAACCTGGTAAAATTTGCCCCTTCAACTCAACACTCTCCAAATTAAATCCTTTTTCAAGAAGAGTATGAGTAGTTATTCCACCCTTACTAATTACATATCCTAATTGGGATTTTACTTTTCCCACTAAAACGGCCATAAATTCAGCAAGCTTCTTACAAAATTCCACCCTTGCTTCTAGAGAAGTAAATACAATCTCTTCGCGGCTTGTATATAAAACAGGTGTTTTCTGAAACTTTAAAATATTATTTAACTGAGTCAACCATTCCTTTCCCCAATCAACAAGCATCTCTTTAGGGAATTCTCCATCAAAGACCTTCGCAATCTTATGGACTGGCAACTCAATGCCAATACATAAACTTTGTTGCAACAACAATTTCAATTGAGCATCAGCCAAAGGTACATGAGAACCGACAATAACCAATCCTGGTTTAACTAAGCCAGATGAGGATCTCAGTCTCAAAACACCTAGAGATTCTGGAGAAGATTGGTTGGAAGGTATTTCTGCTAAAGCATTAATTAGGCTGGCAGCAGATCGGAAGAGAAATCTCTTTTTACCAACTAGATACTTTATTGCAGCCACCAATACTGCAAGGTGTTCAGGATACTTTGCATCAACCACAACTGATTGATTATCTGAAAGACTTAAAAGCCGATCAATCAAACTCTGCATTCCCAAAGAGGAGCACAATGCATCATTCAACAAAGAAATACTCAAATGGATCACATCCTCTGCAGAAATTTTGCCATTACTCTTTTCCTCTAACCAAAGTGCTAGATGACTAGTTTTATAACCAAAGGTCTTATCTAAAGCAAACTCTGTTTGATGTACGGGAAGTCCATTTAAAAAATGGACTCCATCTATAGTGGTACGGCCTCCCTCAAAAAAAGCAGGTATATGCAAAGTTGCATCAAATGGTCCCAAAACATCATTAATTGCAGCTGGTTCAAGAAAACCATGGCCTCTCAATGTTGAGTCTCCTCTACTGACAAATAAAACTTGATCAGGCAAAATACCTGACTCCTTTAAAGCAACATCTACCCTTCTACAAGTTAAACGTATTGTCTGATCAGCTAAATCTGACGGCATCGAGCGACTATTAAGTAAGAGAAAAAGTAAATCTGATTTATGCCTGATTGCTCTTCGAAGGTTATCTTTAGACAATCGCAAAACAAGAGGACAACCAAATACAGTTTGAGATCCTGTAGGGTCATCATCAAAAACAACAATCTTCATCTAAAAAATCAATTAGATTTTGTAAAACAGAATAGTCCTATTAATAATTAGTCCAGCTTGGAGGAATAGTCACAAAAGAAGGATCGAGCTTACTTACAGAATCACATCCTAAAAGTTTCATCGTGCGTAAGATATCTGTTCTTAAGATCTCAATTGCTCTAGCTACGCCAGGACCACCTGCCGCTGCAAGTCCATAAGCATAAGCCCTTCCAACCAAGACACCTTTTGCACCCAAGCACAAGGCTTTTATTACATCACTTCCCCTTCGAATTCCACCATCTAATAGAACATCTATCTGGCCATTTACTGCATTAACAATCTCAGGTAAAACCTGAATTGTTGGAGCTACACTATCAAGTTGACGTGCTCCATGATTAGAAACAACAACCGCATCAACACCTAGATCAACAGCTTTTTTGGCATCATCACCAATATGAATTCCTTTAATAATAATTTTTCCGCCCCATGCATCCCTAATCCATTTAAGATCTTCCCAAGTCACCACTGATTGTTCTAAAGCTGGCCCTATCTCGGTATAGCCCATAGGTCCATTTTCAAGTTCAACATTTGGGAAATTCATAAGTCCTCCATCGCCCAGCCATTGAGTAAGCCAACAAGGCTTGATAAGCATCTGTGAAAGATATGGAAGCATTACTAATGGATTCCTAGATAGCAATTCCTTCGTTCCATTCCGTACATCTCGTTCACGCAAACCAGATATTGGAGTATCGATAGTAACTACAATTGCAGAAAAGCCTGCTAACTTCGCACGTTCGATTGTTTTTAACGCGACCTCTCTACCTCCAAGAAGGTATAACTGATACCAAGCAGGACAATCTGTAGCTGCTTTGACTTCCTCTAATCTGCACCCAGAAAGAGTAGATAAGGTATAACCCGTGCCTGCAATTCCTGCTTCACGAGCAGCTGCAACCTCACCTTTTGGGTAAAACATTCTGCTGCTGCCTACAGGTGCCAGAAGAAAAGGAAGATCAAATCTCTCACCAAGAACCTCAATCTTCAAATCACAGGAAGGTGTTGCAACTGCACATCTGGGTCGAAATAAGATCTCCTTATATGCTGTACAATTTTGAGACAATGTTTGTTCTCGATCAGCCCCACTATCTATATAATCAAACGAGAGTTCGAGATATTGGAGCAGACACTCCTG
>QCFO01000028.1 GCA_003280225.1 Prochlorococcus sp. AG-363-K07
AGATTCTATGTAGAGAATGTGGCGTGGCTTTTATATCTAGTTATGAATTATCAGCTAGGGGCCTTTAAATGGCTCAATAACTGTTGAGTCGTTGTCCTGCAGTTCTGCTGGTATATCGAGTTCAAAAGCTTCTAAGAGTTCTTTTAACAGGACTTTGTCCTTTTTTGCTTTTTGCTTTGAAAAGCCTAAAAGCCTTTTGATCAGAAAAAATGATCCAAGTGAAAAAGCCGCTGTTAATGAGCTGATAAAAGCTATTAGTGTCAGTTTAGTGTTCCAGTTCTCCATTAAAAGTGGTATGGTTTCCTTAATCTTTTCATCTATCAACTCAAAAACCAGTCTAGGTTCACATATTGAGGGAGAATCCACTAGCAAATCAGTTTCTGAGATAGTCAAATGAAATGATGGAAGTTACTCATTCCCAAGAAAACAACTCGTCTGTAGTTGAAGATTTATTTATCTATTTTAAAAGGTGAAGGTTTTACCTTGGAAAGTTTGTCCTTGAGAAGTTTTGTTGGCTTTTAAACGCGATCTTTTTAATCACGACTTCATTTATACTTCTTTTGCAATACATTGCTAGTAATTATATAAATTTTAAAAATTACTTTTATTGCTTTCCCTTGGTTCAGACTTTAAGAGATTGAGAGGAATTTAATCCCTTCATATCTAGTAAAACTAAGACTCCATAGTGCTTCACACTCTTCTTTTAGTTTTGAAATGAATAGTTCAGTTTCTCCTTCCTTTATCCATTTCGACTTTAAATTTGGTAGTACATTCTGCATAGATTCGATCGAGATCTTGACTAAAAGAATACTTTGCTTATTGTTTACTCTACGGATAGCCCCATTCTCGCTTCTCTCCAAGAGCCTTGTTAATAACTCTAAAGAGATCTTCGAGGCAATACCTTCAGCAAGCTCTTCTCCAGAGTTTGAACGACTCAAGGACCTACCGCTTATTGGCATTAACCTGGTCCCCTCTTGTTCAACCAAAGCAAGACCTACGAGGTATGGGGATTCAGTCATGAGCCTTAGATAGAGGAGTGCTGGGTAGATGAACTCTTTACTTATTCTCTAGCCAGTTTATGACTTGAGCGCCGCAAGAAGGTCTATTAGCTAAATAGGTATTTATTCCTGCTGACTATGTGTCGTTGCTTTATTAGACATGTAGTGGACAACTCCTCACACAAGATTGTCCTTTAGAGGCGCTGCTCGATGAGGGCGCCTTTTTTTTTGAATTTTTAGCTCAAAATAATTTTCAATAGATTTTGTATTAGAATAGAATTAAATCTTCCCTCCTTGATTATATTCAGGAATTATTTGTTCCTTTCAAAAGGATCTTATTAGTATTGGAATATTAAACCTATATTTACTGAATGAAATTTGGTATTTTAAGCAAGGCACTTAATTCAATGTAAAATTCAGGAATTCTCTTTTGAAATGGTATAGAATAGAGTAGAACAATTTGATTCTAGAAAGGTGGCAATTTCCAGAAGGCAGGATTTACGGTTGAAATTAGGGAATTTATTTTTAGCATTACTCTTCTCTACAGTCCCTACAGCAATGACGATCGCATTTCTTACTGTTCATGGATTGGTTTTATGTAAAGGTCTAGAGAAAAAATTGGATATAAAGTCAAGTATTCCTGTCAGGGAATTGTGCAACCAGTCAAATTTAGATTCTAATTATAATTATATAGTTTGGATTTGGTTGTTTACCATGCTTCCAACATGGAGATGGTTTTATATCGGTCACTATAGACGAGTTGAAACACAGAAGAGAAATCTATCTAAATAGTTCACTCTCTTATTATCTACTCCTGTCAATATGACTGAGTTTGTTGATTTCAACTATTAATTGATTATTTAATATAGGCTTATATTTCTAGCTATGCAATAAATTAAGATGGTATTACCTGTTTATTTCTAAATGAGTGACTTGGAGGACGGAAATGTCGAAGTTGATCTTTCGACTAAAAGTGATGGGAAAGATCAAGAACGAAAACAAACTGTTCTAAGCCTATTTGGTGTGCAATTAACAGCTCCAGCTGAGCTTAAATACCCTTTCGCTATATTACTAGGATTTGTAGGTATTAATACAATCTTATTGCTACTTCTAAGGAAGTTTGTTCTCCTTAACTAGCTTCTTTTTGAGGATTTACATTCGACTGCCTTTCAAGCAGATATCTTGTTTCTGTTCCCATCTTGTCAGGGACAGTTATTTTACATCCCTTGTCTAATTCAAGGTTGCAGCCTCTTCTGGATTTTTTAGTTTTCCAGGTGCAAGGCACCTCTAGTTTTTCGCTACTCACAATTACCCAACCTTTATCTTGGAACTCTTTGATGTTTCCTTTGCCACAGGTTAGAACGACATTTTTTTGTTCAGTGATTGTCTGTTGCACTTCACGCTCTTTTGGTAACAGGATTTCTTCTGCTTTTCTGACTAAATCACAAGCGCTAATAATTGGGATAAGACTAATTAAAAAGATTTTGCTTAGTGTATTCATTTTTGTGAGAAACTCTACTTTCACTCATAATATACACCAAAGGTATTTTCTTTACAAGATCTTCTCGTATAAATTCTATAGCATGGGAGGAGAGTCAAGGTTACCTAAATAATTTGATTTAGACCTTTTCAACCTAATTCAGAATTTGAAATTCTACAAGTTAACATAATTGAAATGGATTCTTTGCAGTATGTATATTGGGATATAATTTAAAAATAATGTGAGTCACACTAAATGATTTCAACCTAACAATAAGGAATCTATAGATAACTAACATTAAATAGTTTACTACTATTATTATTTCAAGTTGATTCTTTTCTCTTTGCTCACTAAATATCTAATTACGATAAGGACACTTAAATATTTCTTTGAAGTTTGATGGGTTACTATGATAACAAGCTGAATATAAAACAATTACGCCTAGCTGTTCCCTTTGCTTTGGCTACCCTTGCGGGTTATATTTATATATGCCCATATCTTTCTATACTTGCCTTTAAGAATTCCCTTGAGGAACAGGATTATGAATCTGCGCAATTATACGTAGATTTTTCATCTGTAAGAAACAGTTTAAAAATACAATTACAGTCATCTTTTGAACAAACCCTTCAGAAGAGAATCACTTTTCCTCCTTTAACCTCAATTGGTGTTGCTTTGTCAGAGCCCTTTATCAATGCCACCGTAGATTTAACTGTTACTCCTAATGGTTTAAAAACCCTTTTAAATAATGGATATATAACAACTTTAAGTAGTTCAAACAAAAATGGGGACAAAGTTGAAACTCCATCAAGTATTTCTTCTAAACCCAAAGTCCGACTTTACTATCTGGATTTCAACAATTTTGTTCTTTCTAGCTCATTTAAAGCAGATAGAGAGCCAATAAATGCTTTCTGGAAAAGACAAGGCCTTTTCAAATGGACCTTGAATGCTATTGAAGTCCCCAGTACTCTTTTAGACTTAAATTTGTGAATACATATTGTTATGTATTAAAAATCAGACCATCATTTTTTTTTGGATCTGCTTGAGGACTTTTTCGGTTCAACAACTAGAAGAAGCTCCTCCATTTGACCCATAACTTTTTTTACTTCGGCTGGATCAGGCAATGTTAGCTCTTCTGTAACTCCGAGATGCATATCTCTTAATTGAGATCTTAGAGTCTTTAGGTGAGCTTTGACTTCAGCCTTCTTTTCTTTTGCTGTGGCCATTTAGGGTTGAACCAGAGGTCCTTAATTGTTACTTTTAATTATAATGTTTAATACCTATTCCCTGATGAGATAAGCGAAAACGAAAACATTTTTAATTAAACCTTTTGGATCTTCTTAATATGAGCTTTCTAGCTAAGAATGATTTGATTAAAATTTTGCTTTTATAACAACAGGTTCTCTCAAGCCTCCTCCGAAACCATCATCATCTTTATCCTCATCTAAGAATGAAATGGCCACCATAAGTGCTGAGACTGGTAGGAGTATAAATAAAGTTCCGAGTTGAGATATGTTTATCACGGGCTCAGTAGCGTCCCAAATGCACCACACTGACCATAGTCCAAGAAAAATTAGTAAATATTTGGTCAATTTTGTTGAACCCATTTTGTCGTTCCTTGCTCTTTAAGCATTCTCGCACACTTTATTTCCTTAGATGTTCGGCTCGCACCCTTAGGAATAATTTTTTACTGCCCAGCGTATACGCCAAGTGACCACCATATAGCTTGGAAATTTTGAGAGAAGGCAACCTCACCTAAATTCACTTTGAGGCCAAGGCAGACGAGGGCTAAAGCTGAACATCCGACCATTGCCGCTCTACCATTTACTAATTCGGCCATTTGAAGCTTTTGGTTTGACATGGCATAAATACCTATTCCACATATATAACAGCCTAGGCTTAAATACCTACCTCTTGAGTGGACGCAATTCTTTTTGGAATATGCATGTTCTTTGAACTTGCCTCATTTGGTTTTAGATCCACGGACGCATGTCCACCGATTGTCGAATTGCCAAACAGGCTTGTAGATCTCTGCAGTGATTTTTTGACCAGCTGCTTCGCATAGTTCGCGGCTTTCCATTGGTATTGCATATACCGAAGGGCTTGTTATTCCGCTGACTTCTGGTCTGCCCCCAGGTCCTTGTCGGTAGCTACCTATTACTAGCCAGTAAGACTGACTAGCGAGAAGGGGTACAGAAAAGGCACTTGCTAAAAGGAGAATGAGCTGACTAAAAAAAGTTTTTCTCATATGTCCCATCTGAAAAGATTGGTAAATTGAATTTATCTACCTATTATTTAAACCTAAATCCTCTACTCTTTAATTGATCAAGGGGAATTGGTGGTAAGTACCCAAAACTTAATCTATTATTCTTCCTGCTTTCAAATCCTTTGAATGACTGCCTGTCCAGCTCAGAAGAAGCTTCTGATTACTTGTTATATCTTTACATGCCACTAATATCTATCCCTTAGTATTTAGAGATTGATTTCTCTCATGACGATTTGGAAGCCTTTCTCCTTTTTGCTGTTTCCTTTGGTGAGCTTGATATTTCGCCATTGACTGTAACTATTCTCATTCTCATCTCTCTTTTTACGTTTGCTGCAGTCGGTCTCAGCTCTTTTCAGTTGGTTCAGTCTTCTTCTGAGGAGGAAGACGAAGATGAAGTTTGAAATTAGTAATCCAACTTACTTGATTTAAAGCTGCTTGTTTGACCTACAATAATTTTAAGTTCTAATCTATATCTAAGGTGATAATCTAATTATTATTTGTTGTTATCTGGCTATTTGCATGTTATCTTAAATCAGAAATTATGCAGAAATGATTTTCAGTAAATTACAATTTAATTTGAAATTCCCGTCAACAGCGGTCGCATTATTTTTTTTAGGGATTACACAGGTACCCTCTGCAGTTCATGAATCACTGAAGCTCGCCTGTATTGTTAGTACCAATGGTGAGTACGCAGTTTTTTGGTCCTGGAAGTCAATACCCTTGGACTCACGGCTGAGGTATTGCTTGGGGGCATCAGATCTTGAGAATATTCAGAACAAGACAGTGACTAAAAGTATATGATCCTAAAAAAATGAATCTTCTTTTGTTTATGTTGACCAAAAATCTAGTGACTTTACACTAAACATAACCATAAAGAATCATAATTTATTTAGTTATAGGAATGGCTTTGGACTCAACCTTCGATTTAATTGTTTTAGGCGCAGGCTCCGGAGGTTTGGCTGCAGCAAAAAGAGCAGCTAGCTTTGGAGCTAAAGTAGTAGTAGTAGAAGGAGACCAAGTTGGTGGTACATGTGTTATCAGAGGATGTGTTCCCAAGAAATTGCTTGTATATGGATCATCTTATGGAGAATATATAGGTAACGCACCTGAATTTGGTGTTCTAATTAATGATTTTACAATTTGTTCTAAGACTCTCCTTAAGAATGTTCGCAAGGAAGTACAGAGACTAAATTCTCTACATGAAAAATTTCTTGAAAATGCTGGTATTACTCTTGTTCATGGTTGGGCAGAGTTTCTAGATTCAAATTCAGTATTAGTAAAGGATAGCAATAATACTAGAATACTTAATGGTAAGAATATTCTAATTGCAGTTGGAGGAGTTCCTAAAATCCCGAATATTCCAGGAGCAAGCTTGGGTTGGATAAGCGACGATATGTTTTTACTGAATGATTTTCCTGAGCATATTTTCATAGTAGGTGGCGGTTATATAGCGTGCGAGTTTGCTTGTATTTTGAATGGACTAGGTATCCAGGTGGATTTATTTGTTAGGGGAGATAAAATATTGAGGGAATTTGATCGAGATCTATCAAAAAATCTTGAAGATAATATGAAGTTGAATGGAATAAATATTCATTTTAAAACTGATATTCTTGGCCTTGAAAGTCGAAATAGTAAGCTAGTTGTTTTCACCAGTACACAAAGGGATATTAGTTGTTCAGGCTTGTTATGGGCTATAGGTCGAGCCCCTAGAATAGACTCTCTGAATCTACAGGCTGCTGGTATTGATGTTAGTCAAGGATGTATAATAACAAATGAATTTCAGTCAACAAATATTCCCAATATTTTTGCAGTAGGTGATGTGACAAATAGAGTTAATCTAACTCCAGTCGCAATAGATGAGGGAAGGGCATTTGCAGATCGTATTTTTGGTTCAAAGTCTCGAACAGTAAACTATGATTTAGTCTCTAAGGCAGTATTTTCTAATCCCGAAATAGCAACAGTTGGCCTGTCTGAAGAACAAGCATCTCGAATACATGGTAAGAAACAATTACGGATTTACAAGTCAACATTTAGACCTATGTCTCAAGCTCTTCCAAAAAGAGGAGCACCTTGCATGCTCAAGCTTGTTGTACATACTAAAACAGATAAAATCTTAGGTTGCCATATGGTTGGTGAACATTCTTCAGAAATTATTCAAATGGCTGCGGTTTCTATAGGAATGGGAGCTAGAAAATCAGATTTTGACCAAGCCATGGCATTGCATCCAACTATCGCTGAGGAATTTGTAACCATGACTTAATTATTCGTTTGTATGAGTAATGTATCAATTAGCATGTTTTCCTCCTGTCTTACGCAATTTGAACCAGTAATTCAGCGTTTTCCATGTAATTAATATTATCGATAAAGGAAGAAATAGGCACAAAATAACTAATCTGAATTCATCTTGAAAAGAGGGAAGAGTTTTATTTAAAACTTGATCAATTAAATAGAATAAATATAGTGAAAGTAGTAAAGCTCCCTCTTTACGACTTATTCGACCATTTGTCCAAAATATTGGTAGACAAGCCATAGTTGAAATGATCATTATAGGCAAATCTTTATGAATCAATATGCTTTCAACTTCAAGCCCATCTTTGCCTGCCAAAATGGCTGATGTGCTCAACACCATAAGTTGATTAAGTAAGCTGCTGCCAACTACGTTGCCTATAGCAAGATCTGTTCTGCCTCTAAATGCAGCTACTAGGGATGTTATTAATTCCGGCATAGACGTTCCAGCTGAGACAATTGTCAAGCCAATTACAGCTTCACTAACTCCTAGCAATTCCGCTGCTGAACTTGCCCCTTTGACTAAATATTCTGACCCTAACGCAAGTAAAAGTATCCCAATAAGTAGATATAAAATTGCCTTAGTCCAGCCAATTGATACTGATTTGAGATTTATTTCAGGTTCAGCATCCTTCGTTTCTTCAGGTTCCTCGCGTACTGTTCTTACTTCCCATACAGTATTTATAATTAGGGCAACTATTAGTGCAAAACCACCTTGCCAGGTAATTCTTCCTGCTGAAGCCATTCCCCAGACAGCTGTTGAAACAGCCAAAAGAATTGGGATATCTCTTCTTACCAAGCGGCTTTCTACTTTAAGAGGTAGTACAAGCGCACTTCCTCCTAAAACCACAAGTAGGTTGAAAATATTACTTCCTACGACATTACTAACAGCTAAGGCATCTGATCCTCTTAGTAAAGACCCAGCACTTACGAATAATTCTGGTGCACTTGTGCCTAGTGAGACTACTGTGAGTCCAATAACAAGTTGGGGTATACCGAAGATGACTGCTAATGCAACTGAGCCTTTTACAAAAATCTCTCCGCCACCAAACAAGAGGCCAATCCCTAGCAGAACTTCTACGGCTGAAAGTAAGAAAGATGGAACTGAATCCAATTTTTGAATGTAAATTCAATTTTGTTATAGGTCTTTTGTGACGATTTAGCTCTGCTTTTATTACTACTTTGTTTTTTAGGACGCTTGGATGCTTAAAAAGAGATGCCAAGACTGAAGAGGATTACGTGATTTTGGCAATTGAGACAGGTTGATTGATTTTTGGTATTTATTTTTTATTAACCTTTGACGCAAACTCTAGGTGTTTCTAGTCTTATTATAATCAATTGAAAATATACCTTCACTAGGAGAAATTAAATCAATTTCTCTTTAATATATATGGAGCTCTATTTTGACCTCTAAAGCCAAGGAATTGATTATTCGCCAGCCTGATGATTGGCATTTGCATTTACGAGATGGAAATCTCCTTAGATCTGTTGTAGCCGCTAGTGCAAATGTGTTTAGGCGGGCTGTTGTGATGCCAAATCTAAGCCCTCCTATTACTAGTATTAATGCAGCTATTAACTATAAAAAGAGGATTTTGGACTCTCTTCCTTCAAATTCAGTATTTGATCCTTTGATGACAATTTACCTTACGGATGATCTTTCTCCTAAGGTTCTTGAAGAAGGCAATAAGAGTGGTATTTTTTTTGGAGCTAAACTTTACCCTGCAAACTCTACGACTAATTCTTCTCATGGTGTTTCTGACTTAAATGCTATTTATCCTCTCCTTGAAACTCTACAAGTCTTAGGCATACCACTTCTGATTCATGGCGAAGTGACCGACAAAAATGTAGATATTTATGATCGTGAAGCTGTTTTTATAGATAGGAACCTTCATCCTTTGCTGTCAAGATTTCCTGGTCTTAAAGTTGTTCTGGAACATATTACTACTGATTATGCTGTTCAGTTTGTGGAGAAATCTCAATACAATCTCGCGGCAACAATTACCCCTCATCATTTACATATAAACAGAAATGCGATGTTTGAGGGGGGAGTAAGAAGTGACTTCTATTGCTTACCTATCGCAAAGCGCGAAAAACATCGAATAGCTTTACGCAAAGCAGCGACAAGTGGAAAATCCTGTTTTTTCCTTGGAACGGACTCTGCTCCTCATACACGAGACTCGAAGGAGAGCTCTTGTGGATGTGCTGGAATTTTCAATGCTCCTTACGCACTTGAAAGCTACGCCGAGGTTTTTGACCAGGAAGATGCATTAGATAGATTTGAAGCTTTTGCAAGTTTGAATGGACCAGCTTTCTATGGGTTGCCAATGAATCAAAAAACAATCACCTTAGTTAAAAAATCTCAATTAATTCCTGAATTTGTGCAAGTAAAAGGAAGTCATTCCCCTTCTCAAAGAATTTCGATATTTCATGCTGGACAAACACTTAAATGGTCTATCCTTTCAAGCTCTCTTACTCAATACCATAATTCTCATACCTAGGAGAATTCTCCTTGTAAAGGCAAAGCAAGAGCCTTCTCATGGATGTACTTGTTTTAGTGGGAGCAGGGGGACTTGAACCCCCACAGCCTTTTACGGCCTACGGATTTTAAGTCCGCTGCGTCTACCAATTCCGCCATGCTCCCTTGTGAGGTAGGGCTAACCCATAAGTTACATCTTAGATTTATAAGAGTAGCTTAAGTAGATAGTGTCTCATTTCGGGTTGACTATCCCAAGTATCGACAATTCATTTCTTGTTTTGCTCACCTACGCAGTTTTGGGCTTCCTGTATTTGGTCATTGTGCCATTGCTCCTTTATTACTGGATGAATCTTCGCTGGCACATAATGGGCAAATTTGAAAGGCTTTCGATCTACGGGTTTGTTTTCTTGTTTTTTCCTGGATTGATTTTATTTGCACCCTTTCTAAATCTGCGTATTACTGGGCAAGGAGAGGTCTGAGTCTTGACTAGAGGAAATGTACTGCAAATAGGGCTTTTCATTCTTTTGCTTGGAGCAATTGGATATGGTTGCTTCAGATTTATTGGGCTTGAAGCGGCTTCTGCGGGCATAGCAGCTGAAGCAATACTGATCTTTATTGTTATTGGCTGGACTTGCTCTTATCTTCTTCGGGTCGTGACGGGCAAAATGACTTTTAATGAACAACGAAAACGCTATAGAGACGTTTATGAAAAAGTCACTGCGGCTGAACTTCAGTCAAAATTTGAATCTATGACTGAAGATCAGCAGAGAGCATTTTTAGAAGAACTTGAAAACGATAAAAATCCTTAGTGAGATTCTTTTTTAGACTTAGAGTTCTCCATTAATTAAAATATATTTTCTTACTTTGTTGACTTTAGAGGGAGGTTCTTTGGAAACGGAAAATTTGCAACGGCCCAGTATTAGTAATTCGTTCAATCAAGTCCACCAGGAAGGACGTATTGCATTGATGCCTTTTCTTATGGCAGGAGATCCAGATTTGGAAACCTCTTTTGATGTGATTGTTAACTTGCAGAAAGAGGGCGCTGATATGGTTGAATTGGGCATCCCATATAGCGATCCACTTGCAGATGGTCCTGTTATTCAGGCAGCAGCTGCACGTTCATTAAAAGTCGGAACTACTCCTATGAAGGTTCTCGACATGCTGAAAAAGTTTCGGGAGCGAATAAATATTCCAGTCATTCTTTTTACTTACAGCAATCCCTTGCTTAGTTTTGGAATTGAAGCGTTTTGTGAGGAGGCTTCTGAGGCTGGAGCAAGTGGTTTGGTTGTTCCTGACCTGCCTTTGGAAGAAGCTGAAAAGTTGTCTCCAATAGCAGCTAGAAATGGAATTGATTTAGTCTTATTGGTTGCGCCAACTACTCCGAAGGAAAGGATGAAGAGAATTGCAGAAACTAGTAAGGGTTTTACTTATTTGGTAAGTGTGACTGGTGTAACAGGAGAAAGAAATGCTATTGAAGGCCGTGTTCAGTTTCTTGTTGAAAATCTGAAGGAGTCATCTCCAGTTCCTGTAGCGGTTGGATTTGGTATTTCTGATTCAAATCAGATTGCAAAGGTAAGGAGATGGGGCGCTGATGGTGCCATTGTTGGTAGTGCCTTAGTTAAAAGAATTTCACTAGCTACTAAAGGTAATGAAGCAGATGAAGCTGGAAGATTCTGTAGGGAACTTCGTAAAGCTACTGGACATTTATAAATTTATTTTAACGTTTGAATAAAAAAAACTTGTGATATTCCAGGTTTTTAAACTTACTAATAATCTGACTTTTTAGTTGCTTATAAGACACAAACTGATTGTCTTCTTTAATCGCCATCTTCCTGAGATCCAGATGGAACTAGCTTAATTTGCCTACACCCAAGCTTGATTTGGAATTCATCTCCAGCTTTTAAATCTAATAGGGCTGTATATGCTTTTCCAATCAACAGACTTCCATTCCCTTGAACAGTTGCAACATAGCTTAGTTTTCTCCCCCCTTTTCCAATACGTGATTGGCTTGTTTCTCCAAGATTTACTCCTTTAGCTTCTAGTAGTGCTTCGTAAAAGGCAGTGAAGTTAATACGATCGCCTTCATCCTTCTTATTGGATAGATATCCACAAGAACGAATAAGATCGGACTTGCTTACATCACCTAGTTCTTTGACCTTGCCTAGCAGGTCGCTACCAGTAAGAATAATTGATAATAATTGATTCTATTTAATTAACATAGCAATTTGCCAACCTTTTGCGCCATTATTTTAGTACCAACTTTTTGAAATTAGTTTTTTACTTAAGCTATGGACCGTTTCGTTCTGTGGGGTCAATACTGTGAAAATGCTTTGGAAAAGCGTACACCTTTTCGAGATGAGCACCTAAGTAGGCTGGCTAATCTCAAACAAGAAGGGATTCTTATTACGTTAGGTCCAACTAAATGTAGTAGATATGTTTTTGGCATATTTGAAGCTGAAACTATAGATATAGTTAAAAATTTGATTCATGAGGACGTTTACTGGAAGCAAGGTATTTGGATATCCCTAGAGGTTTATCCGTGGGTCCAGGCTTTCTGAGCTTGTTCCCATACCCAAGTGCCAACTAATACATCTCCGTCTTCTCCAAGAACTTTTTGATAACTACTCATACTCCCAAATCCATCTCGGGCTACTTTTGCGATTGCCTCTGGACTATCCAAACCATTGCGCTGTAGAGCTGATAATTTTAGGTTTTTTCCTCTCCTAATTATATTTCCTCCATTGACATGACAACCTGAACAATGCATTTTAAATAATTTTTCTCCGGAAGCTTCCTCAAGAGAAGTTGAAGGATTTGGATATAATAAAATGAAAATCAAACAAAAAACAGTAATAAAGATTAGATGAAAAGTTTTTTTAGCAACTTGCTTGGGTAAACTTTGAGGCATTTCCTTTTTTAAGTGGATATTATTTCATAATTGGATAAATGAGATTAGGCTAGGATCCTTTTTGTAGTATATTTTATAAATCGAATTAGGGTTATATGTGATTTGAATTTATTTCAACTTTGATTTTTGATTAGGTAAATGCCACATTTAGTTATTGCCCTAAAAATCTTTACCTATTTCAACCTTGTAATATATTTTCTTTCTCTTCCCTTGGATTTTATTTAGATTTGATTCTGTGGACTTCATTGCCTATGAACTTTAGATGATTTTCTTATCTATGAATGTCTATAATCTATAATATTTGTTTTTTATTGGAAAATTTTAATTGAGTTTTAAGTAATCTATTCTGACGAAAATATTTACCAGGTGCTACTTTCAGATTCTAGAAAGTTATCTGTTATTTAACGTATGAAATCGAAATATCTCTCGAAGTCTTTGTGTTATTACTATTTTCTCTTTTGATTAAAACAGTTAATTGAGATCATTTTTGACGTTAATGCCAGTGCTTTTACTTTTCCTTATTATTCTGTCTGCTAATTAATACTGATTTCTGAATGAAGACGGTATTTTTTTTTATTCATTGCAGTTATCTCGGATTTCATTTAGTAGAAGATCTAGCTGGCCGAATGGATCAACCTCTACTTTCTCGAGAGTATGTGGTTGTTCGGTTTTTTCCTGCTTAGTCCTAGCCCAGTGCTGTTCTATTTCACATAGACGTGAAGCAACTTTCGGAAATCCTCCCATAGAAAACTCATTTTTAAGTGTTTCTAGAAGAGATTGCATTCGTGTAGTGTCAGAGTTAAGGATTTTGCTCAAATCAGATTGGGTGCGACCTTGCGTTTTTAACCAATCCTTAATTAGGGAAGTTAATTCATCTTCAACTTCAGTGGACCATTCGGGTTGAGTGCTCATAGTGGTAGCCATTTATCTAGTCTAAGTCTTGCCCTATTTCTTATTGCAGGGGTGAGATGGCGTTGCCAAAGGCTAATGACAGCAGTTAGTGCAACTAGATCATCGCTAAATCCTGCAACCGGAATTAAATCTGGTACTAGATCTAGAGGCATTATTAAATAAGTCAAGGCCGCAAGCATTGTTAACCTTGCTTGGGGAGGGGTTGAAGCATCGATTACCATTTCAAAGGCTTCAAGTGCTGGTTGAGCAATAACCCTTCCTGCTCTGATCAAAACCTTTTTAAAAACCCTCTCATCGATAACCGAGCTTTCAATAACTTCGGCTTCGTAGGTGTACTCGTCTGAATGGTTGCTTTGGTTCATATCCTTGGATGTTATTACTAGTTCAACTAAACAAAGCAAAATTAGATCGGAATTTTTTAGCTAGTTAGCTAAATATTATTTTATGGATTGGTTTCAATTAAACCACTTTGAATACTTGTTTTTTTCAATTTCCGAAGTGCTCTTTGGACCACTTGACGACAATACTCTCTGCTACAACTCATTTGCCTAGCCACTTCTGCAAGGGTTCTCCACTCATTAGATCCGTCTAATCCAAACCTGAGAGTAATAATTGTTCTTTCCTTTGGTGTAAGGTTTGACTTGTCTAGTAACGTCCAGGCTGAAGCGCTGCGTTCGGCTAATTCGGCAAGTTCCATTGGTGGAACTTCATCGCTTGCCAAAATATCTACTAATTCAGAGGGGTCAGATTTTGATTTAACAACGCCTTGCAGGCTTACGGTTATGCTTCGCATTTCGCAAGCAAGTAATTCTTCTACTTCCTCAATGGGAAGTCGCATTCTTTTTGCAAGTTGCTCTGATGATGGAGTTACTCCATTGTCTTGCATTAACCGTGATTTTGCTGCTCTTAGCTTGGTAAGTTTTTCGTTGACATTTACTGGAATGCGGATAGTTCTGCTTTGGGTTGATAGTGCTCTATTTAAGCCTTGCCTTATCCACCAATAGGCGTATGTAGAAAAACGATGACCGCGCGTTGGATCGTATTTTTCAACAGCTCTTGTTAGGCCTAGAGTACCTTCTTGAATAAGGTCTAGAAGCTCTAAGCCTTTCCCTTGATAACGTTTCGCAAGATTTACAACAAGTCTAAGGTTTGCAGTGATCATCTGATTCTTTGCTTTTTCGCCAATTCGAATAGTCTTCTTCTCAGATTCGCTGTAATTACATTCAGGTCCAGTACCTCCAGCAAGTTGACAGCGTTGAGTGATTGCTACCATTGCTTGAACTTTTCTGCCCATTGTCAGCTCCTGCTCAGGTGTAAGCAGTTGATGTCGCCCAATTTCTCCTAGAAAGGCGCTTAAAGAACTAACCATTTTTCGTCCCCGTATAGATATAACCTAGGGGCAAAGCATTTGTATTCTAATTGTGTAATGAAGTGTTCGGAATTCAACTTTTGTCCATTATTCAATTTTTCTTGCACCTACAAGTTTCTCTGAATGGTCATTAGTGTTGTGATTAAGTAATTTTGCTCGATGTTTGGATCCTTCACCTACTACTCTCTTTATTTCTAGTATCTGCTTAAAGCCTTATGGCCTTTGGTACATTATTTGGCCTTGAGATTGCTCAAAGTGCTTTGGTCGCCTATGTCCATTACATAAGTTTTATGCTGTGTTTTGCCGCCTTGGCTTTTGAACGGAAACTCCTGAAGGTTGATCCAACAAGGTCTGAGGCCATAACTATGGTTGTTATTGACGTTGTTTATGGCTTGGCTGGTCTAGCACTATTAGTAAGTGGGATATTAAGAGTGCTTTATTTTGGTCAAGGAAGCGACTTCTATACCCAGAATCCCTTGTTTTGGTGGAAGGTTGGACTGTTTATATTTGTTGGCTTGCTGTCTCTTTATCCAACAATTACTTATATTCTCTGGGCAATTCCATTGGCAAAAGATCAGTTGCCTCAAGTTAATTCTAATTTAGTTGGCCGTCTTAGATTAGTAATCAACATAGAATTAGCAGGCTTTATCTCAATCCCTCTTCTTGCTACTTTGATGTCTAGAGGAATTGGTATGAGCTAGCCATATGAAATGGTGAGTTGTTTTGTAGATCATTTGTCACTTCCTTTTTTTACTAGTTCTTCTATTAGATAAGACACTTTGTACCTGTCGCCAGGAAACGCCATTAAAGGCAAGCGCTACTT
>QCFO01000029.1 GCA_003280225.1 Prochlorococcus sp. AG-363-K07
GTACTTGAGATAATTTTGGGAATTAAGATTGTCTTTGTTATCTTAGCGAATAGGCTAATGCTTAAAAATTAAAATATCAATGTGTTAGATATTTCGCTTATAATTGATGAGTAATTCACTATTTCCTAAGAATTGACTCCGTTCAAGAGTCCATGCATTATCGCAGGAAAGTAACTTAGATAAATTTTGACTTTTAATTGGTATCCAAGTGTACTCACCTCCAATAATCTTAGGAGTTATTGTTAGTTGAATCTCATCAATATGATCTGATTCGAAGAGAGATAATGCTAGCTTTGCGCCGCCTAGAATGACTATTTTAGTAATCCCTTTCTTGGCTAAATTGGTTAATGTCTTGCTCCAATTATTCTCTAGGTATAAATGTCTTTCATAGCCTGAAAATCCTTTTTGAAATGCTTTTTCTGGACTTTTATTTAAAAGCCATCTTTTAATTGGTTGTTTAAAGAATGGCCAATCTTGACAGAAATCTTTTTGATTACTTACTACAATAGCTATTGGTTGCTTAGATCGTCCATTCGAGAGTCTTGTCCTGATTAATTTTTTGTCTCGTATTAGGCACGTCGATTGATGAGCCCGGAGCGTTTCACCTCCTATCAGTACACCATCTGCCCAGCAAAGTGATTGTTCTAAGGCTTTTCTATCTCCTGTATTACCTAAATTTGTTTTCCCTCCACTCGGCATAGCAAGTCTCCCATCAAGACTGACTGCTAAGACAAGTCTGACCCAGTATTCTTTCAACTGATTATTGACTTGCTGTGCTATGTAGTTGCTTTGAAAGAATATTGAGCTGTGGAGATTCTGAATATACTTCCGCAGAATTATTAGGACTTTCTTGTAGGCAAACTTTGTGAAGACTTGCCCCAATGGCATTGATTGGTTGCTTTAGACAGTCAGAAATATGAAGAGCAATATTTTCCGCAGTGGGTACACATGTTGTGAAATGTGGAATGTCTTTGTTTAAAAATGTGTGATCAAATTTCTCCACTATTAAATCTTGTACTAAGCATTGTAAAGCAGCGAGATCGCAAATCATGCCTGTTCTTTTATCTATTTCTCCTCTGACTGTTATGTCAACCAAGTAATTGTGCCCATGTCCATTTGGTCTTGCACATTTCCCATAGATCTGTTCATTTTCTTCTTGACTTAGTTCATTTTTGGCCAATCGGTGGGCTGCGGCAAAATGAGTGCGAATAGTTAGATAGGCGTCCATAGCATTTCCAAGATAATCAGCCCAAAGACGAGGGTGTTCAAATAGACGTAAGGCTACTAGTGGTAAGTAAGGATTGAGCCGCTTCCAAATGATTTGTGTTAAAGCTTCAGTTGTTGGTAGAAGCCCGTTTGCTTTGCTGACATCAAATTCAGGCCATGCATCATTTAAAAAGCGAAAATCTAGTTGATTAGTAATTTCATTTTGGATGGCTGTTTTGACCTCCGAGAGATTTAAGACCATGCCATCTTCATTTAGTTCCCCTTCCATAGAGACAATCAACTCGTAGTTGTGCCCATGGCCTGGGGATAAAGAACAAGCCCCAAATGCAGCAGAATTATCTTCTTCAGATAATTCTGGTAACCAGTAACGATGACTTGCACTGAAACCAGCACGTCTAGTGATGACACAGGTTCGCCCTATGCCATGCGGATGATGAGATGAAATTTGAGCCATAGCAGGGCTCATAATATTCATAATCTTAATTGCCCAGAATACCTTTTGATTTCATGATTCATTTATCCTCTGAGTATCAGATCAAAAAAAGTTTAGGAGGTCTGAATCTTTATCTGGTTGGAATGATGGGTTCTGGTAAGAGCAGCACAGCTCCTTTTTTGGCTGAAAAGCTTTCTTATGGTTTTGTTGATTTGGACCAGGCTATTGAAGCGATTTGTGGAAAGGCGATAGCGAAAATTTTCGAAGAAGATGGAGAGCAAGAATTTCGCTCTATTGAAACGCAAGTGTTAAAGGCTATCGGACAACGTCATTCATTGATTGTTGCTACAGGAGGAGGGGTAGTGACTAGGGTTGAAAACTGGGGGGTTTTGCATCAAGGTGTTGTTATTTGGATTGATCCAGGGATTACAAGACTTTCATGCCGATTGCGAAATGACCCTGGTGAAAGACCTCTTTTAAAAACAAAGACTACAGAAGCCTTTTCTCAATTATGTCTAGAGCGTGAAAAATATTATTCGGAGGCGGATTTGCACTTGAAGGTTGAGGAAGAGACACCTAAGGAGGTTGCTCAAAAAATCTTGACTCGTTTGCCATTAATTCTTAATACTCCGCCCGATTAAGACGCACAGCAAACCATTGCAAATGAAAACCGGGTTTAACTTCCAGATCACATGCAGTTTCGAGAAGTCTTTGTGCAGCAGCAGATATTGACGGTTGATTATGTAAGTCTTTTGGTAGTTCATTTAAAGTTTTCAACCATGTTTCCAACCAGAAAATGGTTTCTTGTGCAGTTAGAAATCTTTCACTTTTTCCAGGTTCAAGGATTACATAATCCTCACAGTCACGAATCAAAGGGTTTGACATGAGAAAGCTTTTGTTAGTAACCTTTTTTTGCTTGTTGTTGTTGACAAACAGTCAACCAGTTTGGGCAAATCTTGTCTTTGAGCATAATAATTCAAGTTTTTTAGTCAATAGACAGAATATGTGGCCAAACTGGCAGAAGGGAGGTTTTTTGGGACGGCGAGGTCTTGCAGAGGATTTGATTTATCCAATGTGGTTTGAAGGTCTTTGGAGGGTTGAAAGTATTGACCTTAATCATGATGATAGTGAGCCTTTGCAGTATATGGTTAAATTTCAGAAGAATAGGAAAAATCAAATAATAGGCGATCGTTCATTCAATGCTCAATCCATAGGCAAGGCAAATTTTGGGGAACAATTTCTTGATGTCGAAGATGACCCCAAGTCACCTAATCGTCAGTTAGCTCTTCTAAAAGGGAATCGCTTTTTGGAAACAACTATTCTTAATCGAGTCCAAGATAAACTTAGTTATGGAGAATATTTTCGAGGAGATGAATTGGCTTTGCAGATTTTCCATGATCCAAGACTCTCCAGAATTAGTAAGGTTGAAACTTTGAGTTTTTTTGAACCCTGTAAAAAACTCACTTTGCTTTCTAGTAGATCTCTAAAAGGCTCGATTTGTGGAGAGCAATGGCAGGTGATTTATAAATTTTCTGATCAGTTTCCTAGTATCTTTTCTTCTAAAGCTAATCATTATTACTTGGAACTGACACCTTTGTCTTGAGAGAATGAGCTTGTATGAGATTTGTTTCGATTCGATCTCTCCATGAAAAAAGATCTTGAAGTTGAGGGTGATCTGCAAAACCATGACAACCTTTATCAGCTAATGATTTACCTGCTGATTCTGGAAAGCGGAGTAATGATAATTGTGCTGCGACTGAAATATCTGCGAAAGTTATTTTGTTGGATATTAGCCATTCACTTGTTTGAATCAGCTTGCATATTTGAAGGAGGCTTTGAAAAAGTTCTTTAGATTCTTTTGGACTCAAGATTTTCGAAGTATTATTAATAATTCTTGTAGGAATTATCCCATTAATTGTGTTAAGCAAACCTGAGGTAAATTCGAAAGGCAGTAGATTTTCTCTTAGGTCAGGGTCTTTGATGATTTGAGTGAGAAGGGTTCTGCGTACAGCACGAGCCAGGGTTGTATCGGCCCAATCTTCGATGAGATGCACCTGAGCTGCTTGTTTTGGGTCTTTGGGCAATAGTGACGGTTCTGGATGTTTGTCTTCTAGGTATCGGATGATCTCACTTGAATCAGTAATAATTTTTTCTCCATCTACAAGTACTGGGACCTGTTTTTGGCCAGTTAGGCGGAAAATAGATAATTGTCCTATCCCAGGTTTGATTTCTATGGTTTTGTAATTAAGGTATTTAGCTAGTAAAACCATTCTTACTTTCAAGCAGAAAGCAGAATGCCGAAATTGATTTAGTTCTAACATTGAACGCTTTTCTCTAAGAGAGGCAGATTAGTCATCACAGTCTTAAGCCAGAGCTATGGGTGAATTTTTTTCCAATGTATCTAGGTATCCTAAATACCTCATCACAATCATCCTGGGAGTTTTTGCTGCTGCATTAGAACCTTTGGTTCGACGCAGCGATAATCCAGTAACCGCCATTTCACTAATTGCTGCCTTGATCAGTGGCCTGATTACTCTCACTTTTATTTTGAGGGCGATGGTTTTCCCATCAGCTGTGAGTTTCTAATGGCACAAGGACGCAGGGTTGCAAAGGTTGCTGCTCTTATTAGGAAGGAAATGAGCCAGCTTTTAATGAATGGAATTAGAGATGATCGAGTTCATCTTGGGATGGTAACTATTACTGATGTTGAGGTATCTGGGGATTTGCAACACTGCAAGATATTTGTAAGTATTTACACTGAAGATGATCAAAAAGCTGTTGTGATGGAGGGATTACAGGCAGCTTGTGGTTTTTTGAGAGGCCAATTAGGTAGAAAACTACAATTAAGACGTGCTCCAGAGATCTCCTTTTATCTAGATAGGGGAATAGAAAAGGGTGCCGCAGTTCTTACTGTTTTAGAGCGTTTGGAGAAGGAAAGAAAATTAACTGGTGATTTTTTGAAATCTGAAGCGGATCAAGACTTGTGAGTGCTTTTGATAAAAGTCTTTTACGTAGGAGTGTGGCAAAACTTTTAATTGTGCGAGCAAGTGGTCATTGCGAAGATTCTCAACGCGAGTATCCACGTTGGGAGTTAAGTAATAGAACCCTGAAAAGGTTGCTTGGAGATGGTGTTGGGGGGGTCATCCTTTTTGGAGGGACTACTAATGAGTTGCAATGTCGGTGTCGAACTTTAAAAGATTGGTCGGATGAATCTCTTTTGCTTTGTGCTGATATTGAAGAGGGCTTAGGTCAACGATTTAAAGGAGGAACGTGGTTGGTTCCTCCTATGGCGATAGCACGAATGTACATAGAGGAGCCTCGCAAGGCGATTCAACTTGCTGAAGAATATGGTATTTGCATAGGCAGACAAGCACGAATATCAGGGCTTAATTGGGTCCTGGCTCCTGTTTGTGATATCGATACCAACCCTCTCAATCCTGTGATTAATTTGCGGGCTTGGGGCGAGGATCCTCAGACAGTTTCAGCACTTGTTTGTGCTTTTCAGAAAGGAGTTTCTTCTCAAGGGGTTTTGACGTGTGCAAAACATTTTCCAGGGCATGGAGACACGAAGTTGGATTCACATATGCAGTTACCAATTTTGAATCATGATTTAGAACGATTAAATCAAATAGAACTTGTTCCTTTTAAGGCTTTGATTGAATCAGGAGTTGACAGCGTCATGTCAGCTCATATTCTTTTGCCCAAAATTGATTCGAATTTCCCTTCCACTCTTTCAAGAGAAATTATTGGCCAGTTGTTACGAAAAAAGATAGGTTTTGATGGTGTTGTTGTTAGTGATGCATTGATAATGGCCGCAATTACGCAATCCTTTGGCCCAGGAGATGCAGCTATCTTGGCCTTTGAAGCAGGCGTTGATTTGATAATAATGCCAGAAGATCCAGAGATGGCGATTGAAGCAATCTCAAATGCTTTGTTGACTGGCCGCATTCCAATGAAAAATTTGGACAATGCTTTACAGAGGCGCAAAAAGTTACTTGCAAAAGTTAAAGAATTTACCCCAAAAACTATTGCTTCAAAATTTAATCAACAGGTTGAGAATTTCGAAATTGAGTCTGGTAAAGATAAAATATTTTCAGAAAATTTAATCCAAAAATCTATTAAAATACGAAATCTTGGACAGATAACAATAAATCAGCCTACAATTAATTTTTTGCAAGTTCCTGATATTTTCCCTTGTCAATTTCTTACAGCATGTTCACCATCTTTAATTATTCCAGAAGCCTTGGGATTTAAAACAGTTCTCAGTCATGCCAAAGGGGTTAGTCCTTGGAAGGATGATTCGCAAGAGCCTTTGGCCTTAGAAAGATTTGGAGGTGCAGCTTTTTTTTTACAGCTTTTTGTAAGAGGCAATCCTTTTGTCGGAGATGGATTCATGAAGCTCCCTTGGTTAGCAGCAATTAAGCAGCTTCAACGGCATCATCGCTTATCTGGATTAGTTGTGTACGGTAGCCCGTATCTATGGAAGCAATTAGATGAAGTGGTAGCACCTTCTATACCTTTTGCTTTTAGCCCAGGTCAGATGCCAGAGGCGCAGAAACAGGTTCTCAGCTTATTGTTTTCAAAAAATGGAGTTAAAAATAGTTCTGGGTTGACCAAGGAATTTCGGTTTACTGATTGAGAAAATTATATTTAAGCTAAGTTTGTAGTTTGTGAAACTAAGGATTCTCGTGGCAGGTCTCAGAATGCAATTCAAAATTTCTATAACCAGAATCAAATTGATGAGCAAAGACTTTCGTAAGAAGATGGATTAACTACACCAATTTGAGGATTTTAACCATGAATATAAGCTTAGGTCTTCCTCTGAGCGCCAGAACAGTTGTCATTACCCGTTCTCAAGAGCAACAAGGTGAAGCTACTGCTCTTTTTAAGGCTCAGGGAGCAAAAGTTCTGGACTTGCCGGCTTTAGTCATAGGTCCACCAGATACGTGGCATCCACTTGACCAATCTTTGACAGAATTAGCTGTGTTTGATTGGCTTATTTTCTCTAGCTCGAATGGTGTTAATGCTTTAGAGGAAAGATTAAATAGACTTGGCGATACTTTGGCTAATAGAGCAAACAACGTCAAAGTTGCAGCAGTTGGACAAAAAACAGCTTTCACTTTGGAGAAACTTGGAGTAATTGCAAATTTTGTTCCGCCTAACTTTGTCGCAGATAGCCTGATTCAACATTTCCCTGATTCCCCTCGTGGTTTGAAAATACTGATACCCCGAGTTCAAACTGGAGGGCGACCCGTTTTGAGCGAGGCTTTTCGAAAGGCTGGTGCTCTTGTTGTTGAAGTTGCTGCCTATGAATCGTCTTGTCCAGAAGTAATTCCAGAAGTTACCGCTTCTGCATTTTTAAACAACGAAGTTGATGCAATCGCTTTTACGAGTGGTAAAACTGCTATGCATACTGCCCAGTTGTTTTCTAAGAGGTTTGGTGAGGATTGGAAACTTTATTTGAAGCATGTGAACCTTATCTCAATAGGTCCTCAAACTAGTAAGACGTGTAAAAAGTATTTTTCACGAGTTGATCAAGAAGCCGATCCGCATGATCTTAATGGCTTAATAGTGGCTTGCATTCATTCTTTTTCTTAACTTCTCCTGGGTCTATGGTTGAATAAAATGGAACTATAAATTGCAATCATGACCATTTTATTAGTTTTCGCCATAACCACTTTCTACAAGATCTTTGAATCTATCTATGTTTCCTTGTAGCTCATTGGTGACCATTCCACCCAGTATGTTTGCCTCCATTAGTGGTGCTAATACTCTCGGTAATTCATAGGTAACTGATAGTTTGACAAAAGTCTTATTTTCATTTTCTGTTGAAAAATGTACAGATCCTTTTGTAGCTAATCCACCTATTGATTCCCACTTCAGTTTTTGTGCTTCCACACGTTCATTGATTTTAGCTTTCCATTTAAAGCGAAAACCATTGGCTGCCAATGTCCATTCGGTGAGATCCGGAAGGGTTTTGGTTGGCTCATCAATAGTTTTGACTGATTCAATCCAGCTCATCCATAGTGGCATTGCTTCAAGGTCGCTCCAAACGGCCCAAACTTTCGTCACAGGAGCTTTGATTTCGCAAGTTACAGTGTGTTCTAGCCAGCGTCCCATCGTTTAAATATCTGATTTTGTAGAAGATACAACTGCTTTGCGAAGCATCGCGGATGCGGCTAAATGCCCACTCATTGTGGCACCTTCCATGGAATCGATATAGTCCTGGCGGGTATAACTACCAGCTAAAAAGAAGTTTTTTATCGGGGTGGTTTGATTTGGTCTGAAAGGTTCCATCCCGGGAGCTTCTCTGTAGAGCGAATGTGAAAGCTTTACTACATTGCTCCAAACTAGATTTAGTTGTCGGGATGATGGGAACAGTTCTCGAACTTGTGAATCCGTATGTTCAACAATCTCTTCCACGGCTTTTGGAATCCAGGGGTCTCCTGGAGTTAAGACACATTGCAATAAAGATCCTAGCGATTCTTTTTGGTAATCGACAGGACTACTTAGAGCTAGATCAGCAAAGCAACTGAAGTCAGCGTCAGCTGTATAAAGTAAATTATCCAGCCCACTGGGCTGTTTAAGGTTCAACATTTCAGCCTTATCCCTCAGTTCTGTGACCCATCCGTCATATCTCAGTTGAACGGTCGCTACTGGCACTGCTTTGAGCTTGTCAATTGCAGCAAACTGTTCAAATTTGCGCCATTCCTTTGGGATCAGTCTTTGTATACCTGGGACATCACAAGCTGCAAGGTATTGATCTGCTTTTATTTGTATTTCTCCAGTTGGTGTCTTGAGATTTAATCTTATAATTTCAGGGTATTTTTCATCTGTGAAATCTATATTAATAACTCGATGAGACAGGTGTAGTTTGGCGCCTCTAGATTGGATATATTCTAGGATAGGTTTTGTTAGCCATCGATGAGGCGAACCTTTCAGCAGGTTTAGTTTAGATGCTTTTGTTTTTGTTGCAAACATAATAAAAATAGTGAGCATGCATCTTGCGGAAATTGCTTCACAGTCAATAAAACCAAGTGCATAAGCAATTGGGTTCCACATCCTTTTTATACTCTTTAAACTTCCTCCATGGTTTAAAAACCAAGTTTGAAAACTGATTGAGTCTAATTCACGTATTGTCTTCATTGCACCTTCATAGTCAATTAATCCCCTTACAATTGGACTTGTGCCTAAAGCAAGAGCATTTTGGAGTTTATCAATCCAATCCAATTGGGGAGTTGTAAAAAAAGCTTTTAGACCATTAAATGGAGCCCCTAATGCAAAACGAAAATCGAGCGCACGCACATCACCCCCACGATTGATAAACAAATGCTCGTGATCTTTGGCTAATAGATGATCAATGGCCCCAACTTTTTTCATGAGGGCAAAAAGGTTTGCGTAATTGAAAAAGAAAACATGCAGTCCCATTTCTATATGATTTCCTTCGGCGTCTTCCCAGCTAGCGACCTTGCCCCCGACAAACGGCCTTGCTTCGTAAAGATCAACTTTGTGCCCTGCTTCAACAAGGTCAACGGCTGCAGTTAGGCCTGCTAAGCCTGCTCCGACTATCGCGACTCTCACCTGTTTTAGAAAAACTAACTCACTCTATGAATATGACGTAAAGACTTCCATAAGACAAAAATCATTATCACTACATAAAGTGGCATTAGGTATTTAAGTGATTATGGGTAGTTCGAATCTTCAAGAGGTGACTCATACAGCAGCAGATGGAAAGGGGATTTTGATTACAGAGACAGCCATGACACAGCTTTCTAGGCTATGTAGAGAGCAAGGTGAAAGTAGCTTGTTGCGGGTAGGTGTCCGTTCAGGTGGTTGTAGTGGGATGAGTTACACAATGGATTTTGTTGCTTCTTCTGAAATTCAGGAGAATGATGAGGTTTATGAATACACCACTCATGCGGGGGACACCTTTAAGGTTGTTTGTGATCCCAAAAGTCTTCTTTATATTTATGGGATGCAACTCGACTTCAGTACGGAACTTATCGGTGGAGGATTTAATTTCACAAATCCAAATGCTTCTCAAACATGTGGGTGTGGAAGCTCTTTTGCTGTATGACTTTTCTAGGTCAAAGATTTCATGATGAGTTCTCAACCTTGCCTATTACCCAATTTTGATAAATGGAGTCCAATCACTCAAGCCTTTTTGATGAGGCAATGGATCGATATCAGTCAGGGATTGAAGCTAGTGAATTGATTGAGGATTTTGAGACGATTACATCGACAACTCCTAATCAGGCTGCTGGCTGGACTTGTCTTGCTTGGTTGCAGTTACTGTGCAACAAAAATGAGGATGCTCTTCGGTCTGCGCGGACAGCAGTTAAGCTTAATCGGCAGGATCCGCAAGCCCGGATTAATCTCTGCTTAGCTTTGTTAGAAACAAAGTCTAAGGGCGTTAGAGAACACATTGAATTTGTCCAACGAGTTTTGTTTGCTGTTCCAGATATCAAAAAGGAATTACGAATCTCTATCGAAGATGGATTTACGCGCAAGCCTGATTGGAAGGCCTTGAAAAAAGTGCAGGATTGGTTGGGGTTTTAATTTGTCTAGAATTCTTCTTTTAAGTAATGGTCATGGAGAAGATCTTTCGGGAGCTTTAGTCGGTAAATGGTTAAGAAAATTGCATCATCATGTTGATGCTTTCCCATTAGTTGGCTTTGGAAATTCATACACTCAAGCTGGTATTAAGGTATTAGGAAAAACGAGAGAATTTAGTACCGGAGGACTTGGTTACACAACTTTTTCTGGTCGGTTGACAGAGCTTTTTCAAGGGCAATTGGTTTATTTGGTGGGACGTTTCTGGACCTTGTTATCTGTTTCTAGTAACTACGATCTTCTGGTCGTGATTGGTGATGTTGTTCCAGTAATTTGTGCTTGGCTTACTAGGCTGCCTGTTGTTACTTATTTGGTAGCTTATTCTAGTCATTATGAGGGAAAGTTAAAACTCCCTTGGCCTTGTGGAAGTTTTTTGTCAAGTAAACGTTTTCTGAAAATTTATACTCGTGATCAATTGACTGCTGATGACTTAACAATTCAGTTGGATCGTAATATTGAGTTTCTGGGAAACCCTTTCTTGGAGCCAGTCTTTGAGAATCAGGAATCTTTACCAAGTTGTGGTTTTCGCTTGGGTCTCCTACCAGGGAGTAGGAGACCCGAACTAGATAGTAATCTTCTTTTAATGCTTAGTGTAATTGATCTACTACCTTTCCCTTTAGTCATTGAAAGGGAGATCCATTTTGATATGGCTTTAGTAACTTCGTTGACTAATAAAGAGTTGAAGAGCTTGGTTTCTCAAAGAGGTTGGCAGACGTGCAATTCTTCTATTCAATTGAGACGTAATCAACTTAAGGTCAGTATTCATCGGGATTCATTTGTCAAGGTTTTACAAAGTAGTGATGTTGTACTTTCAATGGCGGGCACGGCTGCTGAACAGGCTTTGGGCTTAACAAAGCCAGTGATTCAGTTGCCTGGGAATGGACCTCAATTCACAGCTTCTTTTGCTGAAGCACAGAGGAGACTTTTAGGACCAACTGTTTTTTGTGCAGATGGCATAGTTGGTCAAGGAAGTAATTTGAGAAATACTGCGCGTTTAATTCTGGAAATTCTTGAGCGAAGTAAGAATGATCCTAAGCTACATAAGGAATGTTGTGAGCAGGCAATGAAAAGATTGGGACCAGAGGGTGGTGCAAGACGAATGGCGGTTGAGATATCAAGTCTGATTGATGCGATGCATAGCTGATTGTGATCTTTTTTCAGTATTTCCCTTCAGTTAGTTAGTCCCAATTTCATCGATTGATAAGTTTTTCTGTGTGTATAGATGCCTCAAGAGCACGATTGAGTTCTGGATATTGAAAACAAAAATTGACTTTTGATAATCCATTCGATTTTACATTTTGTCCTTCAAGTACTACGCGTGCCCCGTCGCCAAGTAGTAGTTTTAGAATTGCTCCGGGGACGGGTAATAGGCTTGGTCTTCCGAGAGTTTCTCCGAGAGCGGTAGCAAACTCTTTCATTGACACTGGGTAAGGTGAAACTGCATTGACAACAGTTGGCCATTCTCTTTGAGTTACAGCTTGCATGATCATCTGACAAAGATCAGTCCTATGGATCCAGCTCATCCATTGCTGACCATTCCCTATGGGACCACCAAGTCCAGTTTTAAATACGGGAATCATTTTTTTTAGTGCTCCGCCATTTGGTCCAAGAACAATACCTATTCGGAGGATGCTTAAGCGTGTGGAACGAGGTTTTTCTCCCGCCAAAGCTTCCCATTGCTGGCAGAGAGTAGCTAAAAAGTCATTGCCTCCTGGACTACTTTCTGAAAAATGAGCATTAAGGCTTGTGCCGTAGTAGCCAATTGCGGATGCATTGACTACTACGCGTGGTCCTTTTTTGCTTCTTTTGATTGCTTTGATTAAGCCTTTTGTTGTATTTAATCGACTGTCCTGAAGCTCTTTGAGATGGACTGGAGACCATCGCTTTTCCGCAATTGGCTCACCAGCAAGATTAATGATTCCTTCTGCTTTAGAAATTGGGTTTATCAGGATTCCTTTTTCCCAGCTTTGTAAATCAGCTGGATTAATTTGGAGATGCATCAGGTTTTGTTCAGATGCAAGATTGGCTAGCCATGGAGCCGGACTGTTTCTGCTGACTACAGTTAAGTTATGGCCAGCTTTTAACAGCTGTGGAATTAGTTCCCGACCGACAAATCCTGTGCAGCCAATTAGTACTAGGCGCATTGACCAAGAAATATTTGCTTGGAGAGATTAAGAGGTTTTCTATCTTTTGTGTTCAGCCGTAATGATTCAAAAAGGGAGGTTGAATACCTCACAGCAACATCTGCTCATGAGAAGCCCGCTTTTCCTCTGCAGAAGCATTAATCTTATGATCTTGATAGGAAGTTTTATGCCTAAGGAAGCCGGCTTACCAAACTCTGCTCCAAAGTTCAGGAAAGGCTCTTTGGTCCGAGTGAATCGTAAGGCATATGAAAATAGTCTTGAATCCGTTGCGAGTGATGCGTTGCCTCCGTCATATATTTTTGAGGGACCAGGCGAACTATTGGCTATAAAAGGTCTATACGGACAGGTCCGCTGGAGAATGCCTGTCCCAGATGTCTGGCTTAGAGTTGATCAATTAGAAGCGTGGTCATAAATCCATATTGCGTATTAGACATTTATTCTTAGTCGCTCTTGCTTTAATAAAGAGCGTCTTCGCTTTGCTTCACGTAACATTTCACTTCCATCATGTAGATAACTGTCGACGTACCCCATTGTGTATCTCTCAATTTCATTACAAGCGTCTTGGACTTGAGAAAGACAATGATAAAGACTTAAACTAAAGCCTTTTGCAAATTCAGGTGTGGTTTTTGATCTATATATATTTTCGATTTTGGCTAATTTCTTTTGACTAGCTTCTAGATAGGTGCAGAAGGCTTCCATTAAGGTGTCATCATATGGATCTGCAGAGAGTGCTTTTAATTCAGCAGGGAATGGATTAATGATCTGGCCTAATAATCTATCAATAGGGATATAAACATCTTTGAGCCATTCTGTGAGCTCATGTCCCGATGCATTTGCTTTTACTTTTGCTTGGTTTGCTGCTGCACTTGCTTGTGCATTTCTAAACCCCCTTTCTTTAGCTTCCATAGCAAGATCATGGGAATCAATGTTTTTTAGGTCGTAAGCTTTTCGTAAGTCTTTGTCTCTTAAGATTTCCCAGGCAGCGTTAATTGAAAGAATACTTTCTTTATTTCCGCCTGCATCTGGGTGATGTTGCTTGACTAATTTGCGGTAAGCAGCCTTTATTTCAGTTGAGCTTGCTTGTGAGTTCACTCCTAGGACTTTATAAAGATCCACGTTTTGATAATTTCTATTTTGAGTGTTAAAGGTGTGCTTCTCCTTTGGTTGAGAAAGCAGAGTTAGAGCTGAACATAGGTGTTGATAGATAACGTTCCCCAAAGCTGGGGAGAATTACAACTAAGCGTTTACCTTCCATAGTTGTTCGGGCTCCAATTTTCAGAGCTGCCGCCACTGCTGCGCCACTACTTATTCCGCTTAATAGCCCTTCTTCTTTGGCCAACCTTCTGCCAATATGCATGGCCTCTGCGTCGGTAATTCGGCATATTTCATCAATTAATGATGTATCTAGGACACTTGGGATAAACCCTGCTCCAATCCCTTGAATGCTATGTGCACCGGGTTTTCCCCCTGAAAGAACGGGACTTGAGTCAGGTTCTACAGCAAACACTGATAAGTTGGGGTTGTTTTTTTTAAGTACTCTTGCGCAGCCAGTAATAGTCCCCCCTGTACCAACTCCAGAAATCAGACCATCTATTTTTCCTTTGCAATCCAACCAAATTTCTTGAGCAGTTGTTTCTTCGTGCACTCTTGGGTTGGAAGGGTTGTCAAATTGCTGTAGTAAGTAGGCATATGGTTCTGTATCTACTATTTCTTTAGCAAGGTTAATGGCACCTTGAATTCCTTCTTGTCCTGGAGTCAGTTGTAGCTCTGCTCCGAATGCCCTGAGCATTGAGCGTCTTTCTTGACTCATTGTGTCCGGCATGGTCAAAATTAGTCGATATCCTTTTGCAGCAGAAATCATTGCAAGGGCAATTCCTGTATTTCCACTAGTGGGTTCGACAAGTACAGTCTGACCTGGCGTAATTGTTCCCGCATCTTCAGCTGCTTGAATCATTGCACCAGCAATTCGGTCTTTGACAGATGCTGTTGGGTTGAAACTTTCTAATTTGGCTAATAACTCAGCATTACATCCAGAACTCTTCGGTATGCGATTTAAACGCACTAAAGGAGTGTGACCAATCAGAGATGTGATATCTGGGGCAATGGTCATGGGTTTAAGCGGTGTAATGACCACGAGGTCTTTTAACAATAAAGAAGCAGAGTACAGATTTCAGTCATTTCAATTTCTTTTGTTCGATAGATGAGTTGCTTGTTTTTGAGGTAGTGACTTGATGTTCTCTAATTTATGGAAGATATATCAAACTAATTGT
>QCFO01000030.1 GCA_003280225.1 Prochlorococcus sp. AG-363-K07
GTGAATAAAACAACACTAGAGTCGTAATATCAAAAACAAGAGGCTTAAAGGAATAAAAGGAATCCCTTCTAAAATGCCTTCTAATTGGTTGTGACGAAAAACTGATTGGAAAATCTTTCAACCAATCAACCTAATTTACTGAGTATATTCTTGAGTAATCATTCAAACAAAGTCAAGATTTTCTACCATCCGCCAAAAATGGCCCGCGTATTACTCATCAGACTTCCATGCAACCCAATATTCCCTATAGGGCCTATTTACCTAGCAGACCATTTACATAAATCTTTCCCTGAACTGCCTCAACAAATACTAGACCTTGCTTCAATTCCAGTTCTTGATGTTGAAAGAATCTTACTCGATAAGATTAAAACTTTCATGCCTTCTTTATTAGTTTACTCATGGAGAGATATTCAAATATATGCGCCAGTAGATGGCAGAGGAGGGAATCCTCTACAAAACTCATTTGAAGTATTCTATGCCAAAAATCCTATAAAGCGATTAAGAGGAGCATTAGGAGGCGTAAAACTAATGATGAGTCATTATGGAGAACTTTGGAGAAATCAAAAATTAATCAAAAGAGGGCTTAAATATGCGCAAAAATTCAATAAAAGTGCACAGGCTGTAGTTGGAGGTGGAGCAGTGAGTGTATTCTATGAACAGCTTGGCAAGACTCTACCAAAAGGAACAATAATCTCAGTTGGAGAAGGGGAATTACTATTAGAAAAATTACTTCGAAATGAATCAATTGAATCTGAAAGATGCTTTATAGCAGGCAGAAAATCAAGACAAGGTTTAATTCATGAACAACCTATCAACACGCCAAAGACTGCCTGTAATTATACATATATTGCCTCAATCTGGCCTCAACTGAACTGGTATCTGGAAGGTGGAGATTTCTACATAGGAGTGCAAACAAAAAGAGGCTGTCCACATAATTGTTGCTATTGCGTGTATACAGTAGTGGAAGGGAAACAAGTACGAATAAATCCTATCAAAGAAGTCGTCTCAGAAATGCGCCAATTATATGAACTAGGCGTGCGAGGTTTTTGGTTTACAGACGCACAGTTCATTCCAGCTCGTCGGTATATACAAGATGCAAAGGAGCTTCTTCAAGCTATTAAAGAAGAAGGTCTAACAGATATTCGATGGGCTGCATATATTCGAGCCGACAATCTAGATTATGAATTAGCAAAATTAATGGTCGAAACTGGAATGAGCTATTTCGAGATTGGAATCACATCCGGCTCTCAAGAGCTCGTCAGGAAAATGAGAATGGGCTATAACCTCAGGACTGTTCTCGAAAATTGCAGAATGCTAGTTGAAGCAGGCTTTAGAAATGAAGTTTCTGTCAACTACTCATTTAATGTAATTGACGAACGTCCTGAAACCATTCGCCAAACAATTGCATATCATCGAGAATTAGAAAGGATTTTTGGTCGAGATAAAGTTGAACCAGCAATCTTTTTTATTGGATTGCAACCCCATACACATCTAGAACAATATGGATTTGAAAAAGGTCTAATCAAGCCTGGTTATAACCCAATGAGCATGATGCCCTGGACAGCCAGGAAGCTTCTTTGGAATCCAGAACCAATGGGCAAAACTTTTGGACAAATCTGCTTAGAAGCTTTTGATCAAAACCCCTCTGACTTTGGGAGGACAGTGATGGACTTACTGCAAAGAGATTTTGGAGAGAGCTCTCTTAATGAAGCTCTTCACGCACCAGTCAAAGGTTTACCAGCCATGGCTAAGGCTTTTCTTTGATGCAAAAGAATTATGCAAACACTCATAAAAAAGATTCCTATAACCCCTCCTACTGGATTTATTGCTTGACCTCCAGGCCCAAATAACCAAGCAGGTGCATCTGAAGAGAACTCAACCAACCCTGAGCTCAACAAAAACCATTGGCCTACCAATCCTCCATGCAGTCCTATACAACCCCATAGAGACCCTTGATGAAGAGTCCTTATCAAGGAAAGTAATAACCCCAAAAGAAACAAACCGGAAAGTAAACCAATAGATTCCCAAAATCCAAACGTCAATCGAGCGTGAACAATGCTAAACATTGCAGCCTGACAAATAGATACCCACCTCCTTTGAACTAACAGATGCATCTCGCATAACAGCCAGCCACGGAAAATAAGTTCTTCAGCAAAAGCAACACCAAAACCCAGAGAAACTGCATTCCAAAAATCGGCAAAGTGAACAATTCCCAACCACTCACCCCAGGGAGACAAAATGAGAGGAATGATAACCAAAAGAATTAATAGTAAGGATAAGGAATAACCTTGTAAAAAAGGAAATAAAAAAAATTTTCTTATTTTTGTATTAGCCTTATACAATCCAATAGCTGTTAGATATTGCTCATCATTCCATCTCAATCTAGACCATAAAGGAATAGACAGTGAAAACAAGATAAAACTAGTGAATGTTACCAAAAGAGAAATATTTTCTCGAATAAATTTGTCGTCAAATAACATTAATGGCTGAACCAACAACCATCCCAAAAAATAAACAATTGGGAAAATTAAAAGGGTTGGTATCCAACTAGTTTTCATCATCAATAAGTTCTTATTATTAAAAGGATAAAAAAGAACTATCCTTCCTTTTCAATAGTACTAGTCAAGCCCTTAGACTTAAGACTTTCCGAATAAAATTCAGCGGGTTCCAGATCACATATAATCACTAGCCCAATTCCAGTATTATGGGCCTGAAGCATTATTGATATAGCATCTTGTTCGCTCAGTTTAGGGACAACCTGACGAAGTATCTGAACAACATACTCCATAGAATTTACAGGGTCGTTATGCAATAAAACCTTATAAAGAGGTGAGTTTTTCCGAACTTTTTCTGTCTGTTTGTCTAAAACAACCGAGCCAGCAGAGCCTGAGCTTTGAAAAATAGTCTTCAACCTACCATTTGTCCATAATATGTTGTCTTGGACAATCAACTTGCTAATCAATAGATCAGAAGTAAAAAAAATAAAATTCGTCATCTACAAATCCCCAATTCTTTGCATAGCTTCTAACACTTTTTCTCGATTATTAAATGCTGATAATCTAAAATATCCTTCACCAGCAGAGCCAAAACCACTCCCAGGTGTTCCCACAACATTTGCCTTCTCAAGCAAAAAGTCAAAGAAATCCCAAGAAGTCATTTGATCAGGAACTTCCATCCAGACATAGGGAGCATTTTCACCACCATAAACATCAAACCCAGTTTTCAAGAGGCAGTCTCGAATAATTGCAGCATTCTCCATATAGAAACTGACCAGTTGTTTAACTTCCTTCTGTCCTTGTTGTGAATAAACAGCCTCTGCACCTCTTTGAACAATGTAACTAACTCCATTGAACTTAGTACTTTGCCTTCGATTCCATAGATTCCACAATTCAACTTTATTCCCATCATCAGATTGCCCTTTAAGAGCTCTAGGGATAACAGTAAATGCACATCTCGTTCCTGTAAATCCAGCATTTTTAGAAAATGAACGAAATTCAATAGCGCATTCCCTTGAACCATCTATTTCATAAATTGAATGCGGCACCGCATCATCCTGGATAAATGACTCATACGCAGCATCAAAAAGAATTAATGACTGATGCTTATGCGCATAGGCAATCCAAGCAGATAAATCTTCTCTACTCGCCACTGCTCCCGTAGGGTTATTAGGAAAGCAAAGGTAAATCAAGTCGACAGGCTGATCTGGTATTTGTGCTTTAAAGTTATTTGAGGCATCAATAGGAATATAAGAGAGACCCTGATATCTTCCAATATCTCCTGATTCTCCCGTGTGACCTGCCATAACATTGCTATCAACGTAAACCGGATAAACAGGGTCAGTTACAGCTATCCGATTGTGTGAGCCAAAAATATCCAAAATATTGCTGCTATCGCACTTTGACCCATCAGAAATAAAAATCTCTTCAGAGCTAATATCACATCCACGTAATTTGTAATCATTTTCGGCAATAGCTTCTCGCAACCATAAATAGCCTTGTTCTGGACCATAACCATGGAAACCAGATGAAGTACCCATTTCATCAATGGCTTTTTTCATGGCTTGACGGCAGGCTGAAGGGAGAGGTTCTGTCACATCACCAATGCCTAACCGAATCAAATCTGCGTGTGGGTTTGTCCCACTAAATGCTTTCACTCGTCTTGCAATCTCTGGGAAAAGATAACCAGCTTTAAGCTTGAGGTAATTGGAGTTGACCTGAATCACCGAAAGTATGTGCATTAATGCAATGCATCCTGCTATGGAGAGAGGCCATCTGGGGAGTCCTTACATACGATGTATTTCAAAGAGGGTTTTCATCTGAAATGACCACTACCTCTAAAAATTTCTTAGAACAGGTTGATTTGCACCAATTGATAGATGATGAGATCTCAAAACCAGCCCGTTACATAGGCAAGGAGTTTGGGGTTGAACTACACAATTGGGAAGAGGCAAAAGTCAGATGGGTATTAAGTTATCCAGAGCTCTATGAAATAGGAATAAGCAATTCAGGACATATCATTCTTTATTCAATTTTAAATAATATGCCTGACCAGGTCTGTGATAGAACTTACCTTCCAGCTCCTGATATGTGCAGCAAGCTCAGAAAACTTGAAAAGCCTTTATTTGGGATTGAAAGTCGACGCCCACTCTTCTCCTTCGATATTCTTGGATTTAGTCTTAGTTATGAATTGGGAGCAACCAACATCTTAGAAATGTTGGACCTCTCAGGGATCCCCTTAGATTCAAAAAATCGCGGTGACCTCGAATTAGATAATCAAAATTCACCTCCCCTAATTTTCGCAGGAGGACCTAGCGCCACAAGCAATCCCGAACCATATGCAAAATTCTTCGATTTCTTTGCATTAGGTGATGGAGAGGAACTTCTGCCAGAAATTGGCCTGGCCATTAGTGAATCAAAAAAAGCAAAACTTACTCGATTTGAACTCCTAAAGGATCTCGCGGAAATCCCTGGTGTGTATGTTCCCTCTCTTTATGGATATAACTCAACAAGCTCTTCAATATTTCCTTTAGAACCTTCAACGCCTACAAAAATTTTAAGACGCGTTGCAAACCCAATCCCACAATATGCGATTGGATTAGTGCCAAATATAGAAACAATTCATGATCGACTAACTATAGAAATACGAAGAGGTTGCACTCGTGGATGCCGTTTCTGTCAACCAGGAATGCTCACTAGACCTGCTAGAGATGTAGATCCAAAAGAAGTAATTAATACTGTAGAAAGTGGAATGCAAAAAACTGGATATAGTGATTTTTCCCTTCTATCTCTTAGTTGCAGTGATTACTTAGCTCTGCCTTCGGTTGGAGTAGAGATCAAAAATCGACTAGCCAACCATAATGTCTCATTGCAACTACCCAGCCAACGCGTCGATCGTTTTGATGAAAATATTGCCCATATTCTTGGAGGGACCAGAAGGTCTGGACTGACTTTTGCACCAGAAGCAGGCACACAAAGGCTCAGAGATGTTGTAAATAAAGGACTGACTGATGAAGAGCTATTGAATGGAATTCGTACTGCTATGAAGAGCGGATACAAGAAAATCAAGCTCTACTTCATGATTGGCCTACCTAGTGAGACCGACGAAGATGTTTTAGGAATTGCAGCCACTTGTCAAATGCTGCAAAAGCAATGTCAAGACTTGGGGAAATTGAACTTAAATATCACCATCAGCAACTTCACGCCTAAACCTCACACACCTTTTCAATGGCACAGTGTCTCCACTAAAGAATTCAAGCGAAGACAAACAATTCTTCGAGAAGCCTTAAGATCACTAAAAGGTGTTAAAGCAAACTTTACAGATGTAAGAATCTCAGCAATAGAAGATTTTATTGGTCGTGGTGATAGACGAATTTCTGAAGTTATAGAAAATGCTTGGAGAGAAGGTGCAGGGATGGATGCTTGGTACGATAATTTGGATAACACGTTCCATGCATGGACAAAAGCAATAAGTAAAGCAGGTTTGATGGGGAAATATAGAACAATAGAAATGGGAAATTGGAGTTCTGCTGAATCATTAAGCAAAAAGGATATTCAAGAATTCTGTGCAGGACCTCTTCCATGGGATCACATAGATTCTGGAATAGACAAGGCCTGGTTAGCTCAAGACCTAGAACGAGCATTAAGTACAACAATTGTCCCAGACTGTTCATTCAATGCTTGTAGCAATTGTGGAGTTTGTGGCAGTGATTTAGGTCACAATAAAATTGAGGAAATGCCTGCTATACCAACACATAAATACAAATCAATCTCTCCTAATACTAGGAAATGTAGAGTTCGATTTCGCTTTACCAAAACTACTCCACTGGACCTAATCAGTCACCTGGACCTTGTTCGCTTATTAGAAAGATCCCTGAGAAGAAGTGAATTACCCGTTAGTTATAGTGAAGGGTTTCATCCTTTACCTCGATTACAAATTGCACTAGCATTACCACTGGGAATAGAAGCCTTCGGAGAATGGTTAGAAATAGACTTCTTTCAACAATTAGAGGCTGAATATGTCAAAAATAAACTTCAAATTAATTTACCAGATGGTCTCAAGTTAATTCAGGCAAAATTAGTACCTATTAGTCGCTTTAGTATTGCACAAGAACTACATTCATCTAGATGGAGTTTTAGTTTAGAAGTGCTGAAAGGAACAAATCCAAAAACGAATGACTGGATCGCAGCAATCAACTCTCTAGTTACGGCTAAAGAACTCGTTTGGAAAGATACTGATAAGAAGGGCAGGCCTAGAGAACGCAACTGTCGAAAAGAACTGAATTCTCTCAAATTGAAATATGAAATCACTGAGAAGGAAATTCGTCCAAATCACCCTGCTGTCAGGATAGAACTTAATGCCCTTATAGATCCCATCGGAAGAAGCATTAAACCCGTACAAATCAAACATTGGCTAGAGGAATATTTTGGGAAATCCCTAAAAATTTCTCATGTGCAAAGAGATGAAATCAAGTTGCTCCAATGCTAATGTGATAGTAAGACGCGATGATTCGCGCAAATTTTGCCAGAAACGCGTCTAGGTCTCCCAATATTCCTAATTTTTGCGGAAAAAGAGACCTATTTATCCCCCCGCAACATCCAGCTAGCTAGCTTCGGAAACGGCAAAACACAATGCCAAGGGGAGCATTTGCTCCAGATCCAATTGTCACCGACCCCAGGTCATTACCAATTTACTTTTCATCACTTTGCAGAGTCACTGCAGGTGAAAAACATTCTTGAACTAAGCAGAACTCTAAACTTTTTTATATATGCCCCAGCAAATTGTCATTGCGGAGCAGCTGCGGATAGCAGCTTTGCTTACCGATGGGAGAGTAGACGAATTAATCGTCGCCCAAGGTCGCCATCAAATTGGAGATGTCTATTTAGGTACAGTCGAAAATGTTCTACCTGGAATAGATGCAGCATTCGTAAATATCGGAGAAAGTGAAAAAAATGGTTTCATTCATGTCACAGATTTAGGGCCACTGAGACTCAAGAAAGGCGCAGCAGGAATCACTGAATTACTAGAACCTCGCCAAAAAGTTTTAGTACAAGTTATGAAGGAGCCAACTGGGACTAAAGGCCCTAGGCTCACAGGCAACCTGTCACTCCCAGGAAGATACCTAATTCTTCATCCCCACGGACAAGGGGTTAATATTTCTCGTCAAATTAGCAGTGAGGATGAAAAGAATCGACTCCGAGCTCTTGGCGTTTTAATTAAACCTCCAGGTAATGGTCTTGTAATTCGCTCAGAAGCAGAAGGTGTCAATGAAGAACTGCTAATTGATGATTTAGAAAGCCTTTTACACCAATGTGAGGCAATCCAGCAAGCAGCAGAAAACTATACGCCACCAGTGCTACTCAATCGTGATGAAGATTTCATTTATAGGGTACTACGTGATCATGCAAGTACTGGCGTAGAGCGCATCATAGTAGATGATTCAAAGTCGGTAGAAAAGGTCAAGAAATTCTTGTCTCAAGATGGTCTAAATGTTCAAGTAGATTCTCACAATAGTCCAGCCGATATACTGGATCAATTCAAAATCAATTTAGCAATCAATGATGCACTAACCCCAAGAGTAGATTTACCATCTGGTGGTTATATAATTATTGAACCTACAGAAGCTTTAACGGTCATAGATGTAAATTCAGGGTCATTTACTCGATCCGCAAATGCAAGAGAAACAGTTTTATGGACAAACTGTGAGGCAGCAATAGAGATTGCGAGACAACTAAAACTTAGGAATATTGGTGGTGTAATTATTATAGATTTCATTGATATGGAGACTCGAAGGGATCAACTTCAGTTACTTGAGCATTTCACATCTGCCATAAAAAATGATTCTGCAAGACCTCAGATTGCACAGCTTACAGAATTAGGTTTAGTTGAACTTACACGAAAACGTCAAGGGCAAAATATTTATGAATTATTTAGCAAAACCTGTCAAGAATGTGGTGGTCTTGGCCATAAAGCCCTCATCCCTGGTAAAGAGCTGCTACAGCCACTTGCAACTGCAACCGGATTAGTCAGTGCCACAAATTCATGTCAATCTGACGAGCAAAACTCTACTGAATCAAACAACCTTCGCAAGAAACGTTTAACTAAAAATCGCACGCAAGACCTATCCCGCTCAATAGATACAAATAGTTCCAGGATTGAAGATGCTTCAAATGAAAGCACAACAGAACCAAATGAAATTAACTCTACAGAAGTATCAAATCAAAAACCATTTCCTGAAATGGTAGGGGTAAATATAAAACCAGCAGAAGAAGAAGTTTTCAGCATGCTAGGATTAAATCCTATATTGTTGTTAGATAAAGTCCCAAAAAATGATAATTTACTAGTCAGAATAGTAAGAGAGGGTGAAGATCTCGAAACAGTTCTGCAAGAGTCTAGGCAACAAATTCATTCATTAAGTAATAAGAAACGTAAACGCAGTAAAGGGACAAATAATCGTGTCATCGTACGAACAAATACTGAAAACATCTCTAATCTTGATGAAATAGAGACCCCCAATGAAGCCCCCGCAGAAGAACAGGTAGAACCAAGTAACGAAGAGCTAAAGCAAAATCATGAGGAGGCAGCTTCAAGACAAGAAGTGGTTTCAGATTCAATCACTAAAGAAGACTCCAAAGAAGAAATTGAAGAGCCACGAAGACGAAGACGAAGGTCTTCTGCTGCCAACGAAAATGGTTCTTGATCAAGGAAGAATTGTCGGAGTAGATGAAGTTGGTCGAGGGTGCTTATTTGGCCCAGTGTTTGCAGGCGCAGTTTCTCTTACCAAGGATTCAGAAGCATTTTTGGTGAAAGCTGGTTTGGCAGATAGTAAAAAACTAACAGCTCGCAAAAGAGGAAAACTTGTCCCGCTAATCAAAGAAAACTGTCAGGACTGGTCACTTGGTCAGGCTTCTGCAAAAGAAATAGACCTAATTGGGATTCGCAAAGCAACTGAGTATGCAATGTTACGAGCTTTGCAGAAATTGCGATGTGAAATCAAATTAACCCTAGTCGATGGCGTTTTACCGATAAGAATCTGGGAAGGTCCACAAATAACCTTAATTAAAGGTGACGAATATCATCCATCTATCTCAGCAGCCAGTGTTCTTGCAAAGGAAGCAAGAGATGCTCTTATAAGACGTTTGGCAATCAAATATCCAAATTATCAACTAGAGAAAAATGTCGGTTATGGAACAAAAGTGCACAGAGAAAACTTAATTGCACATGGAGCTAGTCCTCTACATAGACAATCATTCCTATCAAAAATCATCTTTTAATAAAATTCCATGTCTCAATCTGCTTTATTCTTCATCACACCATTTAGTGAAATCTGCAATCAATTGCTTACTAACACGAGTCTTGATTCCTAAAAGAATCCCGCTCAAAATCGATTGACCAGTACTTTCAAGGACTTTTTGTGGGATCAATTTCAAAAGTGGAGGCTGACTAACTGTGACTCCAAGCAATGCTTCACCCTCAAGGCCTGTAGAAGTTGCCTCTAAAGTTGCATCAAGTGTCAACTCAAAATCATCTACCAAACCGAGGCCATCTAGCTCACTATCAGTAGCATGCATTCGAATCTTTCTATCACTATTTACCACTCCGATCGATACAACCGGATTCACCTCTAACTGGAACACCTTAAAACTAGTTACGTTGTAACGAAAGCTTCCAGGAGCCAAGAGCGTAAGTTTTTCCGCATCAAGCATCGCTCCAACTACTCGCTCCTGTTGGAGCAGATACTCAGGAAGAAGCTCAGCTTTACTGGTTACAGGCAAATCCAGTTTCTGACGGGCTGCAAAGGCCAGAGTCATAAGCGGCGATTGACGCGCCATGATCCTATCCACCCTTCAGCTCAATTTCCCTAATGCCAACACAAGTTGCCTACCTTGGACCAGAGGGCACTTATGCCGAAAAGGCAGCGTTGACCCTTACCGAGCTTGAAAAAATAGACAATCCAGAATTCGTACCTTGTGTAGGTTTGCGATCTGTTGTTGAACATGTCGCAACGGAACGTTGTGATGCCGCTGTTGTACCAATTGAGAATTCAGTTGAAGGAGGGGTAAGTGGAAGCCTTGACGCCTTATGGAGCAACCCAAAACTATTCATTCGCAGAGCAATCATCCTTCCTATAAGACATTGCTTATTAGGCTGTGGATCAATTACTGAAATTTCTGAGGTCTTATCACACCCACAAGCCCTAGCGCAATGCAGCGAGTGGTTAAATCTCAACTTACCTAATGCGCTACAACTCCCAACAAACTCCACCGCTGAAGCGGTCAGGATGGTTGCTGGGAGCAAATTCAGAGCAGCAATAGCATCTAAATCCGAAAGAAATTTAGAAAAGCTAAGCAAGCTGGCTTACCCAATTAATGATGTAATTGGCAATAGGACTCGTTTTGTCTTACTTCAAAGAGAAGAAGTACATCAAGAAAGTGATATTTCAAGCGTAGCTTTTTCCTTACACTCTAATTCTCCGGGTGCACTTCTCAAGGCATTGGAATGCATTGCCAAATTAGGTTTAAATATGAGCCGCATTGAATCTAGACCATCCAAAAGAGAGCTTGGAGAATACATTTTTTTTGTAGATGTCGAAATCTCAGGGGACAACCAAAAGCTGCAGAGGGAAATGCTGAATGATTTACATCCATTCTGCGAGCACTTAGTTCATTTTGGGTCTTACCCAAATACTTTAATTGATATTTAAAAAGTTAACTTCAACCGCGTGTTCTAAATACACCAAATTGCATCAAACCAGTTGAAAAAGCTAAGTTCATTAGCAGTATTGTAGGAATCTCTCTACATGACTTCAAGAAAGAAACTAGGCCTTTTCTGAAAATTACATTTGGCCTGCGTATTCCTTCAAGGATTGAATCATTCCAAGAGGGGATTGTAAATTCCGTCCAATCATTTGTATCAACAGAGGCTCCACAGTAACGACTATTTAATAAATTAATTCTGAATCCATTAATGCTAGAAAATTCAGGGTGAGCCCACTGATCAAGTAGATAATGCATGAGAAATGATTCAAAAAGATTCATTTTTTGATTACAGAGATCTCTTACATTCCAATCAGCAACTGCCAAGACACCACCAGGTCTAAGAACTCTAAGCATTTCATCAGCATATAATTGCTTATTAGGCATATGAGCTCCTGCCTCAACACTCCAAACACCATCAAAAGTACTCTTTTCAAATTGTAGATTTAGAGCATCCATCACTTGAAAGTCACAAAAGAGATTATCGTCAGTTAATTGCTTTGCACGCTTAACCTGTCCTTCACTAATTGTTATTCCAACAACATCAAAGCCATAATCTTTAGCTAAAATCCTTGAACTGCCTCCAATACCACATCCAACATCTAAAATTCTAGATCCCTTGGGTAGCCGATCCAGCCCACTCCAACGAACTAATTGATGAACAAACTCAATCTTTGCTTCTCTAAAATCTGTTTTAGCTGAAGATTTAGGGTAATAGCCCAGATGCACATGATC
>QCFO01000031.1 GCA_003280225.1 Prochlorococcus sp. AG-363-K07
CTGCAGTTAGGGGAGTTCTTAATTCATGCGCAACCATCCGCAATAATCTTTCTTGAGAATCGATTCTGTTGATTAGTGTTTCATTTTCCTGTCGTAGAACTAGTAATTCATCTTCAAGTAATAACTCTCGTTGAGTCCTAGTTGTATCAAGGTCTGTAGGCTTTAGGCTAATCCCTAAGCCGTTAATAAATCCTTCTTGTTGCCATCGAGGAAGCCAACTTCTTAGTTGATCGGAAATGCTGCTGCCTGCGAAGATCTGCTTTGGTGCGGGTGCAAGTTTTATAAGAGCTGGTATAGCAACTAATTTGTGCAGTTCCAGGAGTTCTGGCTGTTCACTTGGGTCAGAGAGCTGAAGACTGATCTCAAAGTCGCAGACCTCATTTTCAAGATATTGAATAAGAGCCTTTAGGTCTGACCTCGATAGATGAGTCCTATTAGCTACAAGCAACAGCTGTAGCTTTTGCTTTTTATTGACATCGACCCTGTTCACCGCCCGTATGCATGGGGATTTGTGGCACACATTATGAGGCTTTTAAGAAACTTGCAGAAAGATGAAAATTATTTGGACTGCTCTTTTGGACCATATCAGTCTTGAACTTCTTTGGATATCACTCCATTACAGGGATTTTGGATGAGTTTTTGTGGAGTTCAATTTTTGAAAGAAGCATCTATTTCTTAACAGTATGGCTATTTAAGCAATCAAGCAGAGCAAAAGAGGCATACTACTTTTGTAACCTTTTTTACAAAAGTGGTGTTTTGGTGTAATGATCTTAATTTTATCAATTTAGGTTGCATAGAAATTGTGCTCAGATGACTAGATATAAAGTATTAATGACTTTTCTTTATATTTTTAGTTAAATCAGGAAGTTATTTAGATCTTATCTTAGATATTAATCTGGTAGGAGACAGAAAATCTATGTCAATTTTTTTTAGAGATTCTTCTAGCTAGGCTTTTTATCCTTTTTTATCTTTAGTATTTGAATTGTGGTTATATGATTCAAAGATAAATGATTGCCCCAAGATAACTGAAAATTTTGTTTAGGAAGGAATCCCGAGATAGACCTTTGAGTCAAAATATGTAATTATTATGAGGCTTGGAAACTGATCATCATTTTTCCATTTTCGAATACTAACTTGAATCAAGTGCCAATTACACTCCAAAGAATCAGCAAAGTCATTGCTATGCCTTTAGTGATGATTCCCATTGCGTTAGCAAGTTGTAGTTCCTCTCCTACTTCAGGAGATAGCTTTAATGCGCAGAGATCAGAGCAAAGCAAGACTCAAGCACCAGCTAGTGATGAAGATATTTTCCTTTATAGAGCGATAGGTGCTTCTTTCCTTTGTAATGCACGACAAGCTGATATTGAGTTTCCCAAAGCTTTAGGAATAGCTGCTGCAACTTATGCACAGGTTCTCAATGGGAAACATGGAAGTTTTGTCGCATCAGCAGGTAAAGAGAAATTAACTAATAAGCAGCTTTTTGCCGGAGCCGAATTTCAAATAATTACTGGCGCTTTGCAATATTGTCCTAAGCGAGTCCCTGAGGATGTTAAATCGAAAGTTGAGGAGGCTATTAGTAAGCAAAAGTCTTTATCTAATTAAGGTTTGTTTGACATGCGAGGAATATAAAGTGAGTGTCCTTGCAAATGGTATTAGACTACATAACTCTGAAATATAGAATAATATATCTTATTAGCTATAGCCAATTCTAATTATTATTGAATTTAAAATTTTAATGATGAGCCCTTCTGGTTTTACTACTCTTGCTGATTACAGACCCTACCCTTTTAGGATCCCCTTTCTTGACATGGATGTTCGGATATTCGACAAGGAAGTCAGTATTACATCTATTATGAAGATTGATCCAGAATTTAGTGATGGCAGAGATTTGATTTTAGAGGGCAAAAACCTTGATCTTCAAGAAGTGAATATTATTTCCCCTAAATCTACGCCTGTAGATTATAAGCTTCACAATAATAAATTGATTATTAGTGATACTCCAGATGACGTATTTCTGTTGAAAATTCACAATAAAATCAATCCCTATAAGAATTTCTCGCTAGAGGGTCTGTATGCAAGCGGGAATATACTTTCGACTCAATGCGAGGCTGAAGGGTTTAGAAGAATTTGCTTTCATCCCGATAGGCCTGATGTCTTAAGCAAATATCGAGTTAGGATAGAGGCAGAAAGAGGAAAATACCCTGTTTTATTATCTAATGGGAATAGGGTATCAGCATCGATTCTTCCGGAAGATGATTCTAGGCATGAGGTGGTTTGGCAAGACCCTCATCCAAAGCCTTCATATTTATTTGCCCTAGTTGCTGGAGACTTGGTGAAAGTATCAGATACCTTTAGAAAGCAAGATAAAAGAAAAATTGCGATTAATTTATATGTTGAGAAAGAGAATCAACTTTATACACAGCATGCAATATCTTCTCTGAAAAAGGCAATGGAATGGGATAAAAATGTATATAATTTAGATTATGATTTAGATGAATATAATATTGTTGCTGTAAGGCATTTTAATATGGGTGCTATGGAGAATAAAGGTTTAAATATCTTTAATTCAAAATTAGTTTTAGCTGATTCTAAAATCGCTACTGATGATGAACTAATTAGAATTGAAAGTGTAATTGCGCACGAGTATTTCCATAATTGGACTGGAAATAGGATAACATGTAGAGATTGGTTCCAGCTTTCTTTAAAAGAAGGACTTACAGTCTTTAGAGACCAGTCTTTTACTGGTTATTTGCATGGTCAAGATAAAAAACGTATCGAAGATGTTTCATTCCTTAGAAATACTCAATTCAAGGAGGACTCTGGCCCTACATCTCATCCTGTGAAGCCTAGTCAATATAAGTCAATTGATAATTTTTATACAACAACTATCTATGAGAAGGGTGCTGAATTGATTCGTATGTTGCAAATAGTTTTAGGCAATGAGGCCTTTATGAAAGGAATAGGCGTATATATTCGAAAATTCGATGGGTCTGCTGCTACAACTGAGAACTTTATTGAAGCTGTTTGGGAAGGTGCTAAAAATAGCAATCCATCTCTAAATCTTAATCTTGATCAATTTTATAATTGGTATTACAAAGAAGGTACTCCATTTGTTACCATTACTCGGCACTGGGACTCTGTCAAGGGAAAGCTAACAATAGGAGTAGAGCAGGCTTTGATTTCTCCAAATAAAACAACCAAGTCGACTTTTTTAATTCCTATTTCTGTAGCGGTGATTAGTAAGCAAGGACGATCATCTAATAATAAATTATTTATATTAGATAAGACTAAAAAGGATTTTGAGATAGATTCTCTTGAGGCGACTAATGACCCTCCGATACTGTCATTATTTAGAGGATTTTCAGCCCCTGTTAATTGGAAATCAGATTTAACTTGCGATGAATTATTGCATCTCTTTCAGTTCGATGATGACAGTTTCTCCAGATGGGATGCAGGGCAACAGATAATGCGTAAAATAATCCTAGATAGAGCCTCTAAAAGATCTAATGATAAATTAGAAAAGAGCTTATTTAAGTCTTTTAAGTTTTTGATTCAGTCCAAATCTTTTTCAGCAAATAAAGATCTTTTACCAATATTGATGACTTTCCCAGGATTACCTGAGCTAGAGCTCTTCCAAAATCCATCCGACCCTATATCTCTTTTTGACTCTATATATGAACTTCAGTCTTCTTTAGGCAAATCTCTTGCAAGTGATTTAAGAGAGTGGATAGGTATGAACAAATTAAAGTCAACATTTACATGGCCTGAAGGTCAAACAGAAAGGAGGATTATAGGCTTGGCATGGAGATGGCTGATTTTGGGTGGTGATAGTTTGAGCAGAAGAGACGCAAGATCTGCGGTAAAGGGAAATTCAATGACATTAGCTAGATCAGGCCTTCATGCATTGCAGTTCGTTGATTGCGAAGAGAGAAATTTAGCAATGGCAGAGTTCTTTGATCGTTGGAAAGACAAACCTGAGATCTTAGATACTTGGTTCTCCTTAGAAGCATCAATGCCTAGAAAAAATGGTCTAGCAAAGATAGAGGAATTGCTATCTCATCCACTCTATGATCCTATGGCTCCTAATGCTGTAAGAGCTGTTCTTGGAGGTCTCGTAATGAATACAAGGGTGTTTCATGCTTCAGATGGAAGCGGCTATGATTTTTTAGCTTCTCAGGTTTGGGATTTAGATAAGAGGAATCCAATTACTGCGTCACGTTTGGTAAAAGTATTTACAAGATGGCGTAGTTATTTGAAGTCAAATAGGGAGGCTATGCTTAAGTCACTTTGTAAGCTTTCAGCTAAAAATTTGTCTAATAATACAAGAGAAGTAGTAGACCTAATTCTCGAAGGTCAACCTAAATGAAAGTTTAAATTGATCAGTTAATTGCCAAAATAGTCTTCTTTTATTAGAAAAATATTTACGCTCTACCGAAACATAGAACTGATAGAGCTCTCTTCATGGATTCGCCAGATTGCTTCGCCTAGCATATTGGCGACAGATAGGACTTTTAATTGTGCGAAAGAGTCTTGGGACTTTACAGGAATACTATTAGTCACGATGACTTGTTCAAAAAGCCCTTCTTCAGATAATCTTTCTACTGCAGGGGGAGAGAAAACAGGGTGAGATGCACATGCAATTACTCTCTTTGCACCTTCTTTTCGCAGAAGCTTAGCTCCCGCACAAATGGTACCGCCAGTGTCGATCATGTCGTCAATAAGTATGGCAGTTTTGCATGCTACATCTCCAATAACGGTGAGGCTTTGTGAAACATTATGAGCTGATCTTCTTTTGTCAATGATTGCTAGAGGAGCATCTTTCATTTGCTTTGCGAAGGCTCTTGCCCTAGCCACCCCTCCAACATCTGGCGAAACGACGACAATTTCTCCAAGATCTTTTTTGGAAAGGTATCCAACTAGAACAGGTGACCCGTATATATGATCGCAAGGAATATCAAAGTAACCTTGTATTTGAGCTGAATGTAGATCCATTGCAAGTACTCGATCTACTCCTGATTTGACTAATAGGTTTGCCGTTAGCTTTGCTGTGATTGACTCACGTCCAGCGGTTTTTCGATCAGCTCTTGCATAACCATAGTAAGGAATAACAGCTGTTATTTGTCTGGCGGAGGCACGTTTGCAGGCATCTACCATGATCATGAGCTCCATAAGACTGTCATTAACAGGAGCACAAGTGGGCTGAATTAAAAAAACATCGCAACCTCTGATTGATTGTTGAATCTGAACATATAGCTCTCCATCAGCAAACCTTTTGCAAACCAGTGGGCCGTCAGTTACGCCTAGATAGCAAGCTATCTCTTTCGCTAATTCAGGATTCGATGTTCCACTGAAGATTCTGAGCCTGCTTGTATCCAAAGGAATGCTCTCTTTTATAGAGCGAGCTACTGTTTGAAAACTAGTCACGGTGCTCGCAAGCAAAATTTGCTGTATACCAATCGTAGTGCTGTGAAGGTACTACACCAATTTTTTAGGCATGTGGTCTATGGTCCTACCATGATTTGTAATAGACCGTTCCTTGTTACTGCTGGTCCGATATCTAACCAAGAGATTGAGTTTGGATCAATCTCTTTGAGCAATGCCTGGGGAGGAACTTTGAATAAATATTCATGTTCTGATAGCCCACGAACTGTTCTTGAGGGTTTGCATGAAAGTAAGAGCAAGGGAATGGTTCAGCTTTTAGGTGATGCAGCCGTGCAACATCAAGAAGGTGGAAGCTGGTTGGAGGCTTTAGCTGCCTGGAGAAAACCTGCAATTGTGCTGGCCAACACTTCTCCTTCAGGTGAGATCACTGGATACGCACCTGCTTACGCAGCTCTTTGTGAAACCCTTTCAGTTCCTCTTTTAGGCATTATTCAGGTTGGTGGTTACTGGGATTCTTTTAAAAGGCGACTAGATGGCCTCCCTTGGTGTGGATGGATTGCTAGTGAGAAGACTTCTTTAAATGAATTCATGACAATTGAAGAGGTTGTTATTGTGTTGAGTACACGTAATTTGACATTAAATTACTAGGATTACTTTCATCCTAGATCCCAGTTCTTGAGCATTTTTATCTCACTTTGACAGACCTGTTAAGGAGTATTGAGTTATGCTAGGAGACTTGCTTTTGATAAATGTTATTCCTAAACCTATCATCTCATCTGATGTTAGATTAGTGTGGCCGACTTCGCTAAGTGATTTAGCCAAATCCTTAATGATTTTGATCCCTTTTGGAGATCTTAATTTTTTACTTAGACCTTTTAAAATTAGTCTTTTTAGATTTGAATTAGCCATGATTTCCCCTTGGCCACTGGTTGTTAAGAGAAGATCCTTTATCTCATAAGATGTATACATTTTTAATATTGAATGGTTATGTGAATTATCTTTATTATTAGTAGCTTCTAAATCTGGCTTCCTTGGTAATTCTATTCCTCCTAGCTTATCTATAACTTTAAAAAGGATGTGAGGTGGTATAATTAGATAACGATTTGCCTGATCATGAGTCGGTTTCATTGAATTAGATAAGATTTCCGAGATAAGTTTAACCCCACCAATTATATAAGCTTCTTTTAAAGAATTTTGTGAATTATTTCCAAGAAAGTCTATCTCTTCACTTGTTGAAAATTCTAAGATTTGGAGATCTTTAGATGGAGTAAAATTTGCAATTAAAGCTTTTTTTAAAGACTTGTTGTTCTCATTTCCTATATCTATATCTTTTTTCTCCAAGTCTTTTTGATTTATTTCCAAAATCAAAATTGATACTGGCCTCTTAGGCCCAGAGATTGATCGCAATAATTGAAAATCAGAAGTATTGGAATGATTAATCTGGTCGGGTAACGGCCAAATTATGTTTAGGGCAATATTTGTACACCAAATCCCACATAATGCTATACCAATCCTGTGCATTGCTCTGCTGGTCCATCTCCCGGACCATGCATTTTCTTTAGAAGGAGGAATATTTTCTTTTAAGAACCTATTTGGCATGAATTTATTTCAATAGAGGACTTTATTCGGTATAAAAGAGACTCTAGTCTTTAGTCGTCAATAGTAAGTCAAAGTAAATAAATTGCTTTTACCTTTTTTACTTATTATCTATTTTAATTGATTTCCGGATATACTGCGCCAGTTATTCTTGTATAATGAAAATATATTTTATAAAGGCGACTCTTAGTTGCTTTTATAGGATTTAATTTGTTATGATAGATAGTTTAGGGTCTTTCGATTGCTTGAGCAATTAATCTTTCTAGAACGGACTTTACTTAGTTATCAGAGGATTGCATAGCTTCCCTCGACTTTTACAATTTTTTTGATGTTTGCGACTGACTTTACCTCAAATCGTTGTACTGGAGTATTGCTTCATCCTTCAGCATTACCTTTCTCTCCAGTAGTGGGAACTTTTGGCTCTCCTGCTAGGGATTGGATTCGAGCATTGGCTGACAATGGTATTAATGTATGGCAGTTTTTGCCATTGGCTCCTTGTGATTCAACAGGCTCACCTTATAGCTCTCCTTCAAGTTTTGCTTTAAATCCTTTTTTTCTTGACGCTGCTGATCTTGTAAAAGAGGATTTTTTGGAGGAATCAGCTCTTGATTTACTTCCAGGGGCTAATGCAACCAGAGATTTTACTGTTGATTTTATTTTGGCAGAAGAGAGGAGCAAGAAACTAGGCGTTCTCTTAGTAGAAGCTTGGCCTTATCAGAAGATTGAAAGGCATAACGAATTTAAAAGATGGTGTGACCAGCAATTTTGGTTAGAAGATCATGTTTGTTTTATGGAGCTTAAAAGACAAAATAATGGGCTGCCTTGGTGGCAGTGGCAAAAAGCATTTGCTGTTCACAATCATGTAGCCATAGCTCTTTGGAAGCGAAAATATCCTAAGGCATTACTCCAGCATCGGCTTGTGCAATGGCACTTGTATAGGCAGTGGAATGGTCTCCGAGAATTAGCTGCTCAACTTGAGATCCGATTACTTGGAGACTTACCTTTTTATGTATCTAAAGATAGTGCAGATGTTTGGAGTAGGAGGTATCTATTTTCCATTGAACCAGATGGGGAATTAGATCTTCAGAGTGGTGTCCCTCCTGACTATTTTTCTAGTACAGGTCAACTTTGGGGAACTCCAATTTATAGGTGGAGAATGCACTCTTTAACAAGATTTAGATGGTGGCGCAAACGTTTTTCTCATCATTTAAGTCAGGTTGATTTCCTTAGGGTTGACCACTTTCGAGCTTTAGAATCCTATTGGGAGGTTCCAGGAACTAATAAAAGTGCAGAGATAGGAAGATGGCAGCCTTCTCCAGGGATGAAATTACTTCAAGTAGTTAAAAACGATTTTGAAGGGAAACTACCATTAGTAGCTGAGGATCTTGGTGTAGTAACTCCTGAGGTTGAGAATTTGCGAGATCAATTTCATTTGCCTGGTATGAAGGTCCTTCAATTTGCATTTAATGGTGATATTAATAACCCTTATTTGCCTGAAAATATTAAAGGAAGAGAGTGGGTCGTTTATACAGGTACGCATGACAATCCAACCACTATAGGTTGGTGGAATTCTTTAGACTTAGAGACTAAAGAAAATATTCTGAGGCGATATCCAAAACTTTCTGATTCACCTGGGTGGCAGTTAATAGAAATTGGATTTGATACAGATGCCTGGTTGGTTATGGCTCCATTGCAAGACTTAATATCTTTAGACAATGAGGCTCGTTTTAATACACCAGGCACAGTTGGAGGTAATTGGAGTTGGCGTTTACCTGAAATGGAGTCAATCGTTCAAGATGCATTGAAAAAATATGGAGAACTAGCTTCTTTATATGACAGGTGAAATTCCTTTACATGCTACCAAATGAAGGAATTGAAAGTATAATTTAATTCAACTCATATAATTTAATTCAACTCAATTTCACCATTTTTAAGCAGTTTTATGTATTCTTGACCTTTCCAGATAAGCTTATCATCAGACTCAGGCGGAGGGATTATTGATACTTTTGCGGGGGGTAAGAGTTTTATTCTTAAGGATCCTTGTATTCTATTCAGATCAGACTTTCTTTTATCACCATTAATAATTGAGATTTCACTTGGTTGGCTTAAGTTTATATCGAGCCAGTAGGAAAGACGTTTATTTTGAAACTTATTAATTACTTGCTCGACTAATTTATATCTCTTTAAAAGTGTTTTGTCTTTTATATCTTTATTACTTGGTTTTGTATTATTTGAACTCTCATTAGAAATTAGATCTAAGTTTAATGGTATTGGATGAAAAGTTTGACTGTTCAAGCTTGCTATATATCTTTGTTGGTGATTTATTCCCCAAATGCTACTCAGCATTAGTATTAAATATATAAAATTACCTTGCCATGTTTTCAGAAGATCAATTTGATTATTTGTTGATGACTTCTGGTTATCTTTTTGTTTGTCCAAATATTTTGATTGAAATTTTAGGATTGCATCCAGATTGCCTTTCGGAATGTTGAGCTCATTCTCAAGAATGCTAAGCATTGTACAGAGATATGCTGGCTCGGGAAGAGAATTTACCCATCCATTTTCAATTGCTTCTAAAACAGGAGTAGTGATTTTTGTTTTACTTGCTAGTTCTCTCCTGCTAATAAATCTTTCTTTTCTTGATTCTCTCACTAAATTCGTTGCTTCGATAAATAGCCTTCGAGTAGAAGTGACATGAGATACTTTATCTCTTTGGTCAACTTTGCCTTTTAGCCAATGTGAGAATAGGTTCATATTTGCTTGTCTGGTCTTTTGAATTTCATAAATTGTTTCCATTCTAAATCTTTTAGCATTCTCCAGTGACCTTCCTTGAGTCCATTTAAGTTAAGTTCTCCAATCCTTATTCTCTTAAGGTCTATGACAGGGTGGCCAAGTAGATCAGCAATTCTTCGGATCTGCCTGTTTCTGCCTTCTTTCATTATAACTTTTATATAGCTCATCCCTTTCTTTTTTTCGAGTAATTCTACAGATGCTTTTATTGTCTTTTTGCTATTTAATATTAATCCATTTCTCCATTTGATCAGATTAGAAATTGATATAGATCCTGCTAGCCATACTAAGTATGTTTTTTCATGAGAGTATCTAGGGTGACTTAATCTTAGTGTTAATTCACCATAATTAGTTAGTAAAAGTGCACCTCTACTATTAAGATCTAGTCGACCAATTGGATGGAGTCCTTGTTTAAGCTCACTTGGGAGCAAGTCTAAAACTGTCTTTCGTCTTTGAGGATCATAACAACTAGTGATTACTCCAGCAGGCTTATTTAGAAGAATAACTCTTGTTTCTGCCTGAATATTAATTATTTTCCCGTCAAATCTAATTACGTCTAACCCCGGATCAGCCTTGTCACCTATTTGAGCAGGGACTCCATTAATTGTTATGCGATTTTGCTTAAGTAATACTTCTACTTTACGTCGAGAGCATATACCTGCATTGGCAATTAATTTTTGTAGCCGTAATTTTTGCATCTTATAGCTTTGTTTTTGGCATGTTGATTGATGCCTTAGATCATTCTAAACATTTAAATATAGTTCAGAAGAGGTTCTTTTCTTTTCTTTTCTATTAGTCAAACTCTTTCTATTCATTATTTTTCTCAACAGTAGGAATGCTAGGT
>QCFO01000032.1 GCA_003280225.1 Prochlorococcus sp. AG-363-K07
CTATTTATATCATCTCCACTAACTCCCCATACCTCAGCTCCAAATATACGGAACAGATCATAATTATCGCGGAATCCGCAGGCTTCTGCGATACATCCAGGGGTTTGATCTTTAGGATAGAAAAATAAAACAAGAATTTTATTTTTCAACTCACTCCTTCGTAAGAGTTTTCCGGCTTGGTTGTAAAGCTCGAAGTCAGGAGCCTTATCTCCTTTTTGGAGAGACATGATTTGATGAGGTTGTGAAATGTTGCCTTTAATTTGAACTTCTTAGTTCGATGTCTCTATTTAAAGTGGCTTCCCTGTCAGAAGACTGTGAAAATCAGGATTAAGAAAATAAAAGCAAATAAAACTCATCAAAAAGACATTTAAACCTATAAGCCCAGTCCCCATAATGACCAACTGAAGATTAAAAGGATTTAATTTGTTTTTTCCTTGGTGGACTTGAGGCTTACTTTCTACTAGCATCTTTTATGAAATTTGTAGAGACATGTTTTGCAGTCCTGAATAGTAAAAATATTCAGATAGACTTTTATTTGGAAATGGTAAGTTCGAACTATCTAAATAAAAAGATAGAAACAAAATCCTGCTAATAGTATCCTGGAAAATCACTTTGCAGTGTGTTCAAAAGATTTTCTATAGACTTTGCAGAATATTTGGCTTAAAGGTTTGAAGGGGTTGAATTCCATAACATAATAGGAAAATATTACTGATGCTCTGTCAATAAGAAGACAAGAGCATCATTTTTTAGATTTTCAGAAGATTCCAGGAATGATCTGGCCAGTAAATGCGTAGGTGCTGAGAGCGGCAAAAACACCGATCATTGCCCAACGGCCATTTAGAAGTTCTGCTTTTTCGTTCATTTTAGTTTTGAAATTAGAAATTGATTGTTTTAGAAAATGCCGGGAATAATCCAGCCAGTTAAGGCGTAATTATGAATGAGGGCAAAGAATCCCATCATCGCAATTCTGCCATTGGTTTGCTCAGCTTCTTGCCAGTAAGTAGAAAGCTTTGGACTTGAGACTGTCATTCAGAAAACACCTGGCAGGATTTGACCTGTTGTTGCGTAGGCACCAATTGCAGCAACAAAGCCAATCATTGCCCACCGAGCATTTGCAAGTTCAGCTTCTTTGCTGTAACTCGTGTAGTCGGGGTCAATGTATGTTCTTGGCTCCATGGCATACATATTCTGACGCCCACCGTCTTCTGTAATGACGTAAGAAGAGTTGGCCACTAAACAACTCCTGGGATAATTTGTCCTGTAGTTAGGTATGCACCAACTGCTGCCCAGAAACCCATCATTGCGGCCCAGCCGTTGATGCGTTCAGCTAGAACCTTCTCGGGCTCTACTGTTCTTGTTTTTGTTGATTGAGTCATAGTAGTTGCCTAAAAAAGGGCTATTTAAGATCGGGAAGGAAGAACCCTGCCTTGTTAAGAACTATAACGTAGATTATTGCGAAGTGTGAACTATTTTGGCGACTTCTTCCTGACTTAGCAAAGAAATAGCCCTGATAAGCCTTTAAGGAAAGCTCCTCCGTTCAATTTGATCACTGTATTTTCTCTCATAATTAACCCCTAGTTATTATCTATAGGGTTAATATTTGTTGATTATTATTATATAGTGGATTAATCATCATTTCTGATTCTTGCTAACTAGCTTTGATTTGTATCCTTAAGTATAATATTTTGAGCTTGAGGAGTCTTGTGATTAATTCTGATTTTAGAGAAATCGTTAGCTCTTTCTGGTGATTCTGCTTAGGCGAAATTGCCAGGGTTGAAACACTGGGGCAAAAACACTCCAGCGTTAAGACGCATTTACATGCGCCCTATGTTTTGATTACACCAGAGAGATAGCTTTGGAATTTTGACCTTAAAAACTTAATCCCTGAGGCTTTGCTGGCTTATCGGCCTGAATTGTCAAACTTGTTGGATAGCTCAATGTCAAAACAAACCGAGATTCGTAATGCTACAAAAGCTTCAAAGAGCTACTCCCCCAGCGCGTCCTTTGACGATGGTTTTAGGGAAAGGGGGAGACTGGAGATGGAGAGAAGAGTTGGCATGTTGCAATCCAGAAGAAATCATTTGGAAACTGAGCTTGAAGCGGTCAAAAATTGCTTATCAGCTTTAGACAGGCAAATGCGGAATTACTCTCAATACGAACAACTTTCCATTAGGGAGTAGTTAGGATCTTCTGATTTAATTATTCGCCCAATTGATTTAGAAACTTTTAGTCAATACAAATAATTTTTCAGAACTCTTTTCCTAAGTATATTTGTCGGCGAATTTTCTTGATTACTATGCGCATTATTTGCCATAGGCCTTTCTGGAGCTCTTCAGAAACCTTTTCAAGAAAAAAGAGTGTCTTCTTTGTTAACAAGCCCGATGAGAAGATGCTTGCATATGCTTATCGGGCTTTGAATTCTTTTAATTCTCAGAGTCTTTCAGAGAGCCTGTTGAGCTTTTATGGATAACAAAAAGACAGTACGTCCTGTAGTTGCGCTCGCAGCATCCAATGCAAAGGGTAATAATCCCTTGGCAGGAGCAGTCCGTGAGGCCTTAGAAGATAATCAAGCAAGTCAAAGGGATGCAAAGGCTGCCTAGACCAATGGTCGGTATATTTCTTTTACATATTGAGGAGTTTCTAGCTAGACCTCATTCTTGAGATGAACTTCAACGCATCGTGTCACACACTCAGCGTCTTCTCCACCAACCCAAGAGCAGGCTGTAATGCATTCAAAGTAGGAATCGAGAGCATCGTGCTTTTCTGCAGTCTCTAGAACTCTTCGCTCATCGGAAATCATTTGTGCTACCTAAAGTGGATAATTATCTACTACATCTTTGAGCTCAGCAGAAGAATTAGTTACTACAAATAAAGTACCTAAGTGATAAGACCTATTAGTAGGAAATCTAGTGATTACGTTCTAGTTGCTAGTTATATAGAAGTTATGAGTAATTGATGAGGACATCACCAAGCCAATAGAATAGGGAATCTTTAGTTTGATTTTATTTTCCACCTTGTAGTCTTTTGAATGGCTAGATGCTCCCTTGAATTTGAATTTCAAAAGCTCTTAGGCCTATTCAGCCCTTTGAGCGAGGTGAATAAGCTCTTGGGACTTGTCTGAATGCCTTTTTCAATCTTGATAATAATATAGGTTTTTGTACTTACTCTCGCTCCAGGCGAGGTAGGTGTATTGAAGTTAAGATTCGGATTGAGAAATATCTTCCTGATTTCATATTTTGATTTTTCAGCCCTTTTTGCTTTTTAATCTAATTATTTACTGATTTTGTTTCCATATTCACATGAACCTTTTAGAAATAATTCCAAGACCAGTTACTCCTTTGAAGGAATTTCAAGAGGCATACGACATGGCACTTTTGTCCCAAAATGAGAAAGAGTTGATTGATTATATTAGATATGTTGGTACTTTTAACCAAGTAAGTTTAGTGCAATCTTTGAGGTTGAAATCTAAACCCCCTGTTCTCACTATTCTTTGTGGCGTATGTCGCAAGATTGGAGAACATATTCCCGAACACTTTGCAAAAGTAAGGGAATGGTCCAAGGAAGTCAGTGAGGATGGTGTTAGATGGGATGGAGACCTTATCTGTAGCGCTGCCTGGACTATTGATGGTATCAGAATTGCACCTGAATCTGGTACGGCACAATATCATATGTTTGTGGTTCATAGGGAACTATTCCAAGGCTTAGAATGATATCCTTCTAATTTATTAGTTGTATATAGGGCCAAAATTATTAATGCAATAAATGGCTCTAGTTAGTCAGATTTAGGCCTGCAATCGAGCAATCCATAAGGTGCACAATCAGCAATGCAATTCACTGTTTGAATTGCATTGCTGATTGACATTATTTTAAATTATAAATTCAATCATTCTAGCGTTATTAGAAAGCCTTTGATTAACCATTTAGTGGCCAAAAGATTTGTTGGCCAGGATTGATTTTGTTTGTAGACCAGGATAGAACTATTTTTGATAGTGGACGCCTCTGTAGGTCATATCTACTACAAGATTATTTGCCAGGGATTCTCTGCAGGTGTTGTAGTGCTTGCGCCTGTAAGTAAGTTCTATGCATTCCTTCTTGGCATTTTTGACTTTGTGCTGTAGATAATCGCGACCACGATAAAGCAGTGTTGTCATGATTAAGAGTCCGAGATAGCCCAAGTCCCCGTTCCCTGGCTTGGGTTGAACTGCGCCTCAGCAGACAATGAGGTGAACGTTTTGTAGCAACTGCTACCAAATTAGGTCTAGCAGGGGGCTTGCTTCATGCCAGTCTGATGGTTAGGAAACTTAATTGTTAGGCAGTTATGAAACGCCTTGGTTTCGTTGGAGGGGTCCACCATTACGCAGTTTTTCTTGATTTCGGATCAAGTCTGGATGAGTCTCTCTTGGTATTTATTTATTCAACTTGCTTGGACCAGTGCTCTAGGCATTCTCTTAGAGTTAATGATGCTTTCCTTTAGTCCTGACCGTTTCCTTCTCTTGCCGAGGAGCTCTTACATTTATTGAAAATCAGAAAAGCTTTAGTGTTGAGATGTAAGAAATCATGGGAATAACGGTAATTGTCTTTATAAAACAGAATTAATGTACTTTGGTTGTAATAATTCAATTAATAGAGTTCAGTTTGTTTTGAAAATCCAAAACCTATTTCCTTGACTTGGTAAATTTGCAAAATCAACCTATTGTTAGTTGATATCATTTAGACGAGATTGAAAAGGACATTTTTTTTGTTATGTTGATCTATATATGAATCACTTCAATGCCTATCCCAAGTTATTTAATTGAGAAGCAAAAGTTAAATGTGTCAAAGTACCATAGAATTCAGAGTAGGGCTGATTCTCAGCAACTAGGGATCAGATCAAAAATTTTATCTAGATTTCACTCTTGGAGTAGCCTGGGACAAGGGCAAATTGACAAAACTACATTAGATTTTGTTCGCAAATATGATTTTCCTCTAGGTGAAGTGAGTGCTTATGAGCTGACTGAACAGACTCAACAACTCGTCGAATTAAATTCAAATTATGCCCTAACCTCTTTTGAAGATCGAATAAATTGGACTCGCAGGAGAATTTCTGGACTTGTTTGCTCGCTCAAGATTAGAAATGGTTTAATTTCTGAGAAGACTTTTTTGACTGCCCAAGGAAACAGAATTATCGTCAAGAGAAAGGAACTCGGGATTTTTAGTGGTAAAGGCTTTTGGGGATTTGCTTTTTGATCAAACTTCATTTTATTAAGGATTGAGAAGAGCTATGCCTATTTATTTTGTTGAAGTTTGATTGATTTCGCATTTTTGCTTATTGCCAAGAATAATTGCAGTAGTTACAAGTGTGAAGTTGGATGGGGATTCAATGAATCAAGCACAAAAACCTTCAGTCGATTTACCTAGGGGCATCACTGAGATGAAAATTGTTGAGAGGAAATGGGGAATTGAAAGGTGTTTTACATCTAGGGATGGGAAGGTGAAATGCATTCCCGCTTCTTATGATTATTGGCTTTTTGGTTGAATGCCCACCTTTTGGACCTTCTGAACACTCAAGCAGAGTACTTCGAAAGGTCCTTTCGGCTTTGGTTAAAGAGCATGAAAAATAATTGAATTGGTGGACTGAAACTATCAGCAATTCTTTTAGTTTGATTTTGTTTTATCAATTAGGAATTTTAGCTGGATAATTATTTTGCTTTGTTGTGGAGAGGTTTTTAGATCTTTTTCAGTTTGTTTGCAACGCATATGTCTCTTTAGTTGCGTGATCAGAGTAATTAAAAGATTTGGATAGGTTATTTAAACGTAATTAATTAAGGATCAATAGTACTTACTGCTTGCTAAAAGAAACTTTGCCTAATGAGCTATAGAAATACAATAATCGAAGAACTAGTGATATCTTTGATTTAGTCAGCAAAAACAGGTGCCGGCTTTTTTTTGACTCCATTTAATAAATCGAGAAGAGCTTCCATTTGAGACAACAAGGCTTTTAATTCACCTGGCTCAGGAAGCAGACCCTCGTCATTTAGACAAATGTGAATTTCTCTCAACTCTTCACGTACATGGCGCAAATGAATTGTGGCAGCTTCTCTTTTGGATTGACTCATAGATTGTTGTCGCTATAGATCGTCCAGAAATCCCTGGGATAGGAATCAGACGTTCTGTAAAATACCTAAAGAAAGAAAAAATTCAATTTTAATTCACTAAATGTGTTGAAAAGAAGAGAGGCTTGTTGGAACGATCTTTTGATGACCTCTTTTGGCAGCAACAAAATCCTTATGATTGCAAAATCAGTGATAATACAAGATTATGTTGATATGATGTTACTAATGATTATTTCTGCTCTTAAAAGTATAGCAAGAGGGAGCTTTGGTATTTATTAGATATGGAGCGAAAAGTATAATTAATCAAAAGCCTCAGTTAGTATTTAGTACTTGAAAAGCCTTTGCTGGAATAGCATATATTTATTCTGATTAATAATCAATTGAAATCCTAATATGTAATTGACTTTTTATGTGGTGATTGGATTTGATTTGGAAGAATAGTTAAATAATATCTTAGTGGGATCGTTAGTATTAGTAGACTAAGTCAGTAATTAGTTAGATTGCTTGTCCGACTTTTTATTGCAGATTTACCTATGATGAATGCATAACTTCTTTTTTTAGCTATGAATTGAGAGAATTGAGATTTGCTGATGGGTAGTCAATGGAAAGTGATTTGGCCAGCGGCTTTAGTTGTCTTGTCAATCTTTTGTGTATTACTTGGGATAATGATAGGTGTGATCGATCCAAAGATGCTTATGGTTTGATTGCTCTTGTCTAGACAAAGATAAATTTGGATTTCTTCCTTTGCTTAAGTATTTTCAGCCTTTTGCTAGGAAATTTGTGGTGGTTTTAGACAGGAAATAGAACCTAGCTTTTTGATCCTTTTTCATTCTCGCTCTTATAGGCATGTTTTAGTAGTGGCTCCAGGCCTATGACCTGCAAAGCACTAATTTCTGTTGCGTTTAGCCGAACTAAAGGGGCCATGCCGTCTTCGTAAGCTTGCTGCCACCTTGGAGCACATAAGCACCAGTGGTCCCCTGCTTTTAATCCTAGGAAGCCATACTCAATTCTTGGTGTTATTAGATCATTTCCTTGAGCTTTGCTGTAAGACAAGAAGCTTTGAGTCATTACACAGCAGACCGTGTGCTGTCCTAAGTCTGAGGCATCAGTTTTACAAAAACCGTCTCGATACCATCCAGTAATAGGCTCACAGCTACAAGATTGAAGTGGTTCTCCTAAAACATTGAGGAATGATTTGGCGATGGGCTCTTCTCTTGCCATGGAGATCTGTCTTGGATAATTCCAACTTGATACTAAAAGGTAAAATCCTTATAGTGACCTAAGACTTATTGTTGGGAATTAAATTCTTTAAAGACTTAATCAGTATGATGAGCTTAAGCTAAGAGTAACTTTCTTACTGAGCATCCATCCTGCAATTATTTGCAGTTACTTTTAGACTGATAATAGAATTCAGCATCTAAAGATCAACTTTTTAAGCGTTAAGGAACTGGAATCCGCTAAAGTTGATCTTCTGACTTTAGAGTGGAAGTACATATGAGTTGACAAATGCACTAGGTCTGTTGAGATATTAAAAGAGAGTACTTGATTTTTATGAATACGAACACTTTTGCGCTTGATGATTTTATTGATGAGTGTTTTTTGGATAATGATGAGTTGTGTAGGTATTACCCTGGAGAGCTTGATAAGGCCCTCCAGGGCATCGTCTTGATTGAAGGAGAATCTTTTGAGAATCCAGTGAAATTATCTATCTAGTCAGAATCAATAATCACTCCAAATCAATTTGGAGTGATTATTGACGGTTGTTAGGGATGAAATTAATTATTGAACAGATAATCAAAAGTTAGGCCACTTGACTAGGAGCAAAATCTATCAAAAGCTAAAGTTTTCCAATGTTTTGACGGCAGAATTTGTTTCTGAAACCCCGAAGATGCAAATTTTCTAAAGATGTTTGGTTGCCCTTAATTAAGTTCTTGCCCAACAACATTAGATAAATTTAATTGTTTTTGATGCAGAGCATTTGGCTGCTAGCAATGTGGGATGCTGTTCTGCTCTCGTCAAAGAGGGCCTATGAGCAACTTGTATTCACTTTAAGTTAGTCAGATTACTGCCGAATTCCACCAAAAGATTGAAGAATTGGCTTGGCTGGTGGTTCAGAATTTTACTTTCCCCTTGACTCCGTGGGTTGCTCGAATTATGAAATTCATTTGGGTAAATTGCTTTAGCTCTTTTCAATTAGGCCAGGGTGAAGCGAAACTAATGTTAATTAGACGCCCACATCATTATGCCTTCATTCGTACCTTTGCTGATATACCTGCTGGGGGGGACAGCTTTAGGCCTGTTGCTGTTAGTCACAGGCATACCTGCTGCTCCACTGGCAGGGGCGATTTTGGGAGCAGGTTTCTTAAGTATTAGTGGCCAATTCGAAGTCGCTCAATGGCCTCTTGGCACTAAAACAGCTCTTGGTATTGGGGTTGGCACAGTAATTGGGACAGGAATTACAAGAGAAACTGTGGGGCAATTGCAAATATTGTGGAAACCTGCACTTTTGATAACTATTTCTCTTGTAGTCACAGGTGTTTTGGTTGGCTTGGTAAGTAGCAGATTGCTTGGTATAGATCCAGTTGTTGCTTTGTTAGGTGCCGCACCTGGTGGCACTATTGGGATGAGTTTAGTTGGAGCGGAGTTTGGAGTAGGAGCTGCCGTAGCAGCTCTTCATGCAGTCAGGCTCTTGACAGTTCTGTTGTTAATTCCAGCTGTCGTAAAATTCCTTGCGCCTTTTACTGGCCTGATTCCTCCTAAGTAAATCCTTTCTAGTTATTGATTTTTGTGGGTCGGTGATTGAATCAAATGCTTGCTGGTCGCTAGTGATAGAAGTTTTAGCTGCATGAATTCTTAAAGAACTGATCTCATTGGGATCTATTCATATTGTGATTATGCGTTACAACTTCTATATAACCTTTTTGGTTAATGGTTTATGGCACACGATAAATGTCCACCAAATTGCCCGTGGGACTTAGAGCCAGGCCAGCAAAAGTCTCAACAGGAGGAATGGACATTGGTGAATGGAAATGAGTTTGTGAGATTCTCTAAGAATAAGCACGATGCAAATTGGTTCAATGTCAATAAGAACGATGAAATATTTGAGCAGTTTCTTTCTTACCAAGCTCGATTAACCTACCAAAAACTTCTAGATAAAGGATTCACGCTTCAAAGTTGATCATTTAGGTGTTTGCTTATGCCTGGGATTATGCTGCTAGATATTCGACCGCTTCAGTTAGTGCGGTTTTTGTGAATTCTTCACTGCAAAGGAGTTTCTTTACCCAACGGTCAACATCAGGGTTTTGACTAGCTTCTTGATGAAGGTAAATCAGCTCATCTACGCTTACAGGCTCTTTTGTCTCTAGGCGGTGCAGGATTTCCTTCACGAGAAGAAGGTTTTGCTCTTTCAGCATATTTTTGCTTTGTGATAAAACCTTATTAGAGGAACTGAATAAGCTTTTCTGCTCATCGTGATACAAGAGTGCTTTTTTGGAACAAAAAGCAGTAGAAATGGTCACAAATGATGCTTCAGTCAGTCAGTGTGCCTTGGGAGATGATGTTCAATATTGATTGCATCACGGTTGGCATGATTTATTTCAATTGTTTTAGGACTTGAGGCAATGGCGATTTTGAGATCCATCGTTCACCTGCATTCCTGTTGTCAGTTTTTATACTCTCAAAGACTTTCTAACGAAATTCACCATGTAACCCGTGTATTCATATAAGTGTGATTTCTCCCTCTTCATTTCAATGCCATAAGGATTAGAAAAGATTGCAAATAATATTCGTAAGAATCTACCAGTGTTCTTTTTTGATT
>QCFO01000033.1 GCA_003280225.1 Prochlorococcus sp. AG-363-K07
AGCTGACCTAGCCGCTTTTTTCAGTAGAGCAAAAGGCAACCATCGTGTGCCTGTAGTAACAGTTCCAACAAATGAATTAAAAAGAATTCCAGGAGCCCTTCCAGGCACTGTTACATATAAAGGTGGCGCAGTGTGCTGGGGCGAACCAGAGCGCGGCATGAAATATATAAATTCTCAAAAGCTTTTCACCTGAGCTAAGAACCTTGTCTCCATCTCTAACCAATCCGGAAAATCAAAAAGGCTCTGTTGACCCACCCCCTAAACCAATTCGCATAGATACTGACTTCAGAAATGATGTTCCGGCTAATGATATTGAAATGCCGCTCTTGGACCACCTCGAGGAACTTAGACAAAGGCTACTCAAAAGTCTGATTGCCATTGTCATCGCAGCAGGGATAAGCCTTGTTTTAGTAAGACCTCTTGTTCGGTTACTTGAAGCTCCAGCGGGTTCAATTCGTTTTCTCCAATTAGCTCCAGGAGAATTCCTATTTGTTTCAGTGAAAGTTGCTGGATATACAGGTCTGATAGTCGCTCTCCCTTACATACTTTTCCAAGGTTTAGCATTTGTACTCCCTGGACTTACAAAAAGAGAACGAAATCTCATTGCTCCTGCAGTTGCGGGTTCAGCAATATTGTTTCTGGCAGGATTATTCTTTGCTTGGTGGGCTCTAATCCCTGCAGCTCTCAAGTTTTTAGTGAGTTACGGAGCCGATGTAGTTGAGCCAATTTGGTCAATTGAACGATATCTAGATTTTGTATTGGTATTAATGCTTTCCACAGGACTAGCCTTTCAGCTTCCAGTGCTGCAAATGCTTTTAGGCATCTTAGGACTGCTCAAATGGAATCAAATGCTTGCGGCCTGGCGTTCGGTCGTAATGGGCTCTGCCTTAGCAGCTGCTGTTCTAACACCTTCAACAGATCCCGTGACTATGCTTTTGTTGGCAAGTGCAATTACTGGTCTTTTCCTTGTTGGTGTGGGGTTAGTAGCCCTGACAAGTAAATTCAAACCAAGAACTCCTCCAAGCAAGCCCCCTGCCTCAAGGGCAAGCTAATAGCCCTACCAGTTGTGGGTCTTTTAGGGCTAGTCAAAAGCCACTCTCTAACCAAAGCTTCTTGACCGATACGATTTATCACTTCAATCACGTAAGCAAGATTCAATCTGTACTCGTTATCGCTTAAAGGGAAAGATTTTTGCTCTAAAAAGCCCCACATCATTTGCAGATAAAGATATTTCCCTCTTGTAACCAATTGCAAATCAAAAGAGACTTGCCATCGGAATCTCATAAGACTAATGACTTCATCAACTTCTAGTGGTCTCCGAAAATCAGCAAAATGAGAGTAATCCAAGGCATCTAAGTGCAATAGCTTATAAAAAAGAGAGTTTTCTTAAATCAGATCTGCACCTTCACAGGCCATAATGGTAACTGCGTTAAACCCCTTGTGCATCTGTCATGACACAAATGACCGCTCCAGATGTGCCCTCAATGGGTCGCAGGCAGTTCATGAACCTGCTCACGTTTGGAACAGTTACTGGGGTTGCGCTTGGTGCTTTGTATCCTGTGAGCCAGTACTTCACTCCTCTTAGAGCTGGAGGAGGGGGTGGTGGAACATCTGCAAAAGATGAACTTGGCAATCCCGTAACAGCAACTGGTTGGCTCTCAAATCATTCAGTCGGGGACAGAAGCCTTGTTCAAGGTCTCAAAGGTGATCCGACTTATTTAGTAGTTGAAGAGTCCAATGCAATTAGCAGTTTTGGAATTAATGCAATTTGTACACATTTAGGTTGTGTAGTTCCTTGGAATTCAGGAGCCAATAGATTCATTTGCCCTTGTCATGGAAGTCAATATGATGCAAATGGGAAAGTTGTAAGAGGGCCTGCCCCTCTCTCCCTGGCAATTGCACATGTTTCAGTAGAAGATGACAACGTCTTGATAAGTCAATGGAGTGAAACAGACTTCCGAACTGGTGAAAAACCCTGGTGGGGTTAAATAACCTTTTTTACTTTTTCAAAATTATCTCTTAATTAATTTCCTGCCATGAGTCGCTTAATAAACATCCTTCTTGGTTCAATATTCTTGATCTATTCAATGGTCTTTAATCCTGGCGTTAGCTGGGCCTACCCTTTCTGGGCACAACAAAATTATGAGAATCCTCGTGAAGCAACAGGAAAAATAGTTTGCGCAAACTGTCATTTAGCCAACATGACAACTCAAGCCGAGGTTCCTCAATCAGTTGGAGCTGACAGTGTGTTTAAAGCCGTTGTAAAAATTCCTTATAAATCTGGAACCGAGGAGATTGGAGCAGATGGCAGCAAAGTTCCCCTCCAAGTTGGTGCAGTTGTAATGCTGCCTGATGGTTTCAAGCTTGCACCTCAAGATAGATGGACTGAAAAAATCAAAGAAGAAACAAAAGGTGTTTATTTCACTCAATATAGTGAAGATCAAGAAAACATAATTCTTGTTGGGCCATTACCAGGTGACCAAAACAAAGAAATTGTATTTCCAATACTTTCTCCTGACCCAAAAAAAGATAGCAATATAAATTTCGGAAAGTATTCTATCCACGTAGGTGGTAATAGGGGGCGCGGACAGGTTTATCCCACAGGAGAAAAAAGCAACAATTCCTCCTTCTCTGCAACATCATCAGGGACAGTAACTTCAATAGATTCAGGAGAGAATAATGCTAGAGAAGTAACCATTAAAACTGACGAAGGTAAAACCATAGTTGAAACTATTCCCGTAGGTCCTGACTTATTAGTAGATATAAATGACACTGTTCAAGCAGGTCAAAGACTAACCAGTGATCCGAATGCAGGTGGATTTGGACAAACAGATACCGAAGTAGTGCTTCAAAGCCCAGCAAGAATTTTTGGATTATTACTTTTCTTTATGGGAGTCACCCTGGCACAAATCATGTTAGTCCTCAAAAAGAAACAAGTTGAGAAAGTCCAAGCTGCAGAAGGAATGTAAATCCAATACTTAATCAATGACCATCAAATAAAAACATAAAACTTTGATATTAGCCTTTCAGTCACCTGGCTCTGAGATCTTCCAGTTTGGTCCAATCACAATTAGATGGTACGGCCTACTAATCGCTATGGCGGTATTTATAGGACTGAACCTTTCAAACAAACTTGCAGAACAGATAGGTCTTAAAAGGGGCTTAGTCAATGACTTACTACCTTATCTTGTTTTTTCTTCAATCATTGGAGCAAGAATATACTATGTCGCTTTTGAATGGAGAAACTATACTGGTATGAATTTCTGGAGTTCAATAAGATTTCTTGGACTGTTAATTCCCATACCAAGTGCATTAGAAATATGGGGCGGAGGAATTGCTATTCATGGTGCATTAATTACTGGATTTTTGTCAGTCTTCATATTCTGTCGAATTAGAAAGCAATCATTTCCTGATTTGTTAGATGTTTTATTGCCTTCAGTTGCGTTGGGTCAATCGATAGGTAGATGGGGGAATTTTTTCAACAATGAAGCATTTGGTATACCTACAAACTTACCATGGAAATTATATATTCCACCGATCTATAGACCTGAATTATTTACGGAGAATAGATATTTTCACCCAACATTTTTATACGAATCTATTTGGAATCTTTTAGTATTTTTTCTTTTGATCTCAATATTTAGACTGGGTCTAAAAGGATCAATTAATCTTCCCTCAGGAGCAATCAGCTACATTTATCTAATTAGTTATAGTGTTGGTCGATTATTAATTGAAGGACTTCGCACAGACCCACTCTGCCTTGGAGGGTTGCCACCTTTCTGCCAAGGTGGTCTTAGAATAGCTCAAATAATCAGCATAATTCTTATTAGCATTGGGAGCATTTCGCTATGGAGGCTTTTGAAGAAAAAACACGATGTAGCTGAAATCAAAATTTCTCCACACAAAGGATTGCAATGAATCTTTTATCAATTGTTGGAGCTGGCCCAGGAGCCATCGATCTAATGACTGTAAGAGCCCATGAACGCATAAAGAATGCTGAGGTTCTTGTATGGACTGACTCATTAATTCCGAAGAAAATTCTTCAGATAGCTCCTATCGACTGCGAATGCATAACAACCAGCTCTCTTACTCTGGAAGAAATTCTTTCTTTGCTAATCGATAGACATAAAAAAGGGAAAAAAATAGTCAGACTTCATGATGGAGATCCTTGCTTATATGGAGCTATCTCAGAACAAATCTGTGGTCTTGCCGAAGCAGGAATCCAAGTTGAAGTTATTCCTGGCGTCAGTGCTTATCAAGCAACAGCTGCAGCTTTAAATACTGAACTAACAATCCCTGGAGAGATTCAAACAATTGTGCTCAGCAGAGCAGGAGGTCGCACTGGCATGCCTGAACGCGAAAAATTGCAAAACCTAGCTTCAATCCGAGCCTCTCTTTGCTTGTACTTGAGTGCGCGCCATGTCAAAGAAGTCGAAAGAACTTTATTAAATTACTATCCAAGCGATACACCAGTAGCCATAGGGCACAGAGTGAGTTGGGATGACCAATCACTAAAAGTAGTCCCCCTCTCAGAGATGGCAGCTAGCTCAATAAAACAAAAGCTAATTCGCACAACGTTATACCTAATCAGCCCAGCTCTAAAGGGCCATAAAAAGAGGTCAAAACTCTATGAGGTCAGTCACAGTCACCTTTTTAGATCATCTGCGCAATGAGCTTCCTAGCCAGCATTTAACGAGATTCTCCACGCTAAAGATCTTTTCTGCAAACGAGTAGAAATCGACTAATATTTCGCACCCTTTACAAGGCTCTTAAAATTAAAGTGAATCCCTTTCATTGATTCAGCTTGTTTTGAGAAACATGCAAGATCAAGTCACTATGCAAAGTGAAGTCCTCCATTTGGAGAGCCCACTTAAAAAGATTGGAAAAGTAATAAAAGAAGCTAGAGAAAGTAAAAATCTGTCAATTGAAGACCTTGCTGAAAGTCTTCGTATAGGAGAAGAGCAATTAGAAGCAATTGAAAATGGATCCCAGGATTTGCTACCAGAAAAAGTCTTTATCAAAGCAATGATCAGGAGGGTTGCCGAAAGATTGCATCTGGAAGTAGGAGATCTTATAAACGAGTTTGAAACAGAAGGGAAAAGCCTTACTAATACAGCTGAAGAAAAAACTGAAGACTTCACCTTGCGAAGAATGCTAAAAATTTTACCTCCCTGGGGCATATTTACTAGTGCAATCATTCTCGCCAGTTCTGGCCTTGCTATAGGGTATTTTATTACCAATCAAAGCAAAACTCCTCAGTCTCAATCAAAAGCACTAAATAAAATTGATTCAAACAATGAGAAGAAAGGTCCTCGCTATCATATAGTAACTAAAGGCCAGACACTTTATATTATATCTAAGTTTCATAATATTCCAATACAGACCCTAATAAGAATCAATGAATTAAATAATCCAAATGAATTAAAGATCGGCATGAAAATCGCACTTAGAGCTAACTTTACTAAATTAGATTAATCTATAAAATGATTTTTTAAACTTCTACCTTAGTTAAAAAATGAATTTCAATTAATACACTGAAACCTTTAAATCCAACCCATAAAGTTCCTCAACAAGATTCGCACAATTCATTAATCCCCATTTTTCCAAGCTGAGGTCATGGTTCCCTTGACCATAAAGCTGAAAATGAACTTGCGATTTATTTAATTGAACTAATATTGACTCAACAACTGGCTCGGGGCGACGATCTACTGCAACAGCCAGCCTGAGGAGGAATGACATCTCTGAAACAATACGTTTATGCTCTCTTTTAGAAAATAATTGCCATGCTTCGTGACGTTTCTTAGGAAGACTTCGTCGATGATAACGAGCAATTGCAGCAACCATTAAATGCTCGGTATCTGAATAAGCTAATAACTCACCATGACGGATTAGATACCAAGAATGCTTGTGATATGCATTTATATTTATATGCTGTCCACAGGCGTGCAGCATCGCTGCAGCCCAAAGCAAATCACGTCCCTGACCTTCATCATGATGAAAAATGCCAAAGGTAGTTTCATAAAGACTCATTGAATGCCTAGCTACTCTTTCAGCTCGTTGAGGATTAACTCCAAATCGCTGAGCCTGATGTAAAACAGTTCTTTGACGAATGCTGCTTTGGAAACTAAAACGATCAGTAGAAAGTCCATTGCGCAACATCCAATCAAAAATCAAACCTTCACGAAGAGCTCTTTCACTCAGAATCAGCTGATTTATGGACATCATTTGCATGGCTGTCTGCAGGATTAAGGCCCCAGGGACAATGATCTCTGCTCTGCGTTCACTTAATGAAGGTAACTTTCTTCGTTGTTCCGAACTCATACAAATCAATCGCTCGACCAATTGATCAAGCTTGTTCTTCTTCAGCCTAAAACCATGCAATTTCAAAGGAGGATTCTCTTCTTCACTAGCCAAGAGCGCTCCTATAGCCAAGGCAGTTCCGCTTGTTGCAACCATAAATGGGACTTCTTCTGGTTTTAATCGACGACAAATCTTGTCAACTGCTGGTTCAAGAGAACCGCGTATAAAAGTTCTTAAGAAATCCAATCTTGCCGATGAAAGCGGCTCCTCTTTCACAAAATCTGTCTGCAATCGAACAGCACCAACTCTTGTACTTGTTAAAGCTCTTGCATCTCTACCATCAGCAAGGATTAATTCTGTAGATCCTCCTCCAATATCGAGGATTAAATGAGGTTTCTCTCCAAGCGGCATTCCTGATAAAACACCTAAATAAATCAACCGTGCTTCTTCAAAACCACTAATTAAATCAACATCTAAATCAATTTCCTCCTTAAGCTTCATCAAAAACTCCCGTCCATTAGGTGCCTCTCTTACTGCACTAGTTGCAGTGACAACAATCTTTTCAACCTGGTGACTTTCAGCAAGAGATTTAAAGTGCTTCAAAGTTTCAAGAACTCTATCCATCGCAAGTTCAGTCAGGTCTCCATTGTCCGGGTCTCGTTCACCAAGTCTTGTAGTTGATTTTTCCGCCAAATCAACACTAAAAGTATGTAAAGCAGGGTCTACTGATGCAATTAGTAAATGAGTTGAATTTGTTCCTATATCAATCGCAGCTATATAACGCACCTCATTCCCTTGTGAAAGGTTCAATTGCTGCCTTAAAGACTCATTCGAGGAACAGATTGGCTCTAGTCCTGACATCTGAAAATTAGAGCCATAGGATTGAATTACTCTGCCATCCTTAAGGACTAGCTGGAAAGGACTAGCTAACCCTTCTCAATATCGAGGTATTCGTGCAAAACAATCATTTTTTAAACACTTTAAAGCAATGGCTGCTTTTACTTCGCTGGCACAAACCAAGTGGAAGAATGATCTTGTTGATTCCTGCAGGATGGTCACTTTGGTTGACACCTAACGGTCCTCCTTCCCTCAACCTAATTCTTTTGATAGTTTCAGGCGGTTTATGCATAAGTGGAGCAGGATGCATTATTAATGACCTATGGGATAGAAGAATTGACCAACAAGTTACTCGTACCAAAAATCGACCACTAGCAAATGGGGTTATACAAATATCCACTGCCTGGAAACTACTTTTTTTAATGTTGCTATTAAGTTTCCTAGTAGTACTGTCATTACCAAAACAAAGCATTGCGCTCTGTCTTGCTACAGCATTAATTGCCTTACCAATAATTTTCATCTATCCATCTGCAAAAAGATGGTTTGCTTATCCCCAGCTCCTATTGGCGATTTGCTGGGGATTTTCAGTCCTCATACCCTGGGCAGCTAATGAATCCTCTTTATCTCCGAGTTGGCCACTAATTTCATGCTGGGGAGCAACATTACTTTGGACTTTTGGCTTTGATACTGTTTACGCAATGGCTGATCTAAACGACGACAAAGTATTAGGTCTTAATAGCAGTGTTCTTAGCCTTGGCAAAAAAGCCAAGCAAGTCGTTGCCACATGTTATGGATTCGCAAGTCTACTGCTAGCAATAGGAGCCTTCTTTGCAGGAGTTGGCTGGATATTTTGGCCAATATGGGTAGTCGCAAGTCTAAGCATGCAAAGAGAAATCTACATATTGAATAATCCTTCTTCTTCTTCAAAGTCAACAAAATCAGTATTTGGTAGTCATTTCAAAAATCAAGTATGGATCGGGGGACTGATTCTCTTTGGGCTAATAGTTGGGCGGATATATTAATAGTGGTTTATATAAAACAACAAACATTTACGAGTCCGCTCAAAAAAGGCGATGAAATCATCACAGCGGCTACCGGGTCAGCAATTGACGATCATCTGTCGCTAATAAGTGGATTGAAGATTCTAGAAAGCTGGGGGTTGAGATGCCGACCCCAACAAATTAGCAACCGTTGTTGGGGTTATCTAGCAGGGGAAGACTTAGTTCGATTCAACGACATACATTCAGAAAATCATGCTCCTTTAATTGCATTTGCAAGAGGTGGCTGGGGTTCAGCAAGATTGCTTGAACGATCCCAACCTTGGAAGAAGGGTTGGTTAGTTGGCTTCTCAGACATAACTTCCATACTTCTTTCAAGACTTTCTGCTGGATTTGCCGGTGGTATTCATGGACCACTTGTAACCTCGCTAGCCAATGAACCGCTTTGGAGTCAAGAAAGATTAAAGAGCCTTCTTTTTGGTGAGGAAGTACCTGACTTGCTAGGCGAGCCTTGGAAAAAAGGTATAGCTACTGGACCACTAGTTATAGCCAACCTAACTGTAGCCTCTCATCTGATTGGCAGTAGCCATATGCCAGATTTAAAGGGGTCTATTCTCATTTTGGAAGACGTTTCTGAAGCTCCATACCGTATTGACAGAATGCTGACACACTGGCGATTAGCAGGAATATTACAAGAGCTGGCAGGAATTGGCTTTGGTTCTTTTTCGGGGTGTAATGCCTCTATCGAAGAGAAAAAACGAGAAACATTTAACACAGAACAAGTATTAAAAGAACGATCATTTGATCTAGGAATACCAATAGTAGGCAATCTGCCAATAGGACATTGCTGCGGTAATGCTTCATTACCGGAAGGCCAATTAGCACAAATAGATGGAGGGAGAGGTGTTCTTAAACTTTTGCCCTACTAGCAAGAACAGCTTGAGCAATAGTTAAATCAAATGGTGTCGTAACTTTGATATTGGAAGGGTCTGATTCAATTACATGAACGGGCCAACCAAGTCGCTCAAAGAGTGAAGCATCGTCTGTTACGACCCACTCATTGTCAAGAGCCTCGCAATGAGCTCGCGAAAGCTCAGAGACAGAAAAACCTTGGGGAGTCTGAGCAGCCCATAACATTGAGCGCTCAGGTGTATCGATAATGACCCGATCAGCGTCAACTCTTTTTACAGTGTCTGTAACAGGCGTAGCAGCTATTACAGCCTCTCCTTGTAATAAAGCCTGTGAACAGCGCTCTAACAAGTCGGGCTTAACTAGGCAACGCGCCCCATCATGAATAAGAACCTTTTTGGCATCAACTGGTAACCCAGCCAAACCCAATTGGACGGATTCCTGTCTTGTCTTCCCTCCATTAATCCAATGAACTGGCATTGAGAGATCCTTTACCAATTCCATAATTGGAACTTTGTCAATAGGTTGTCCAACAATGGCTACCCAGCTAATTGACTTAGCGGAGCAAACAGCTTCCAAAGTCCAATACAACACTGGACGACCAGCTAATTGCAATAGAAGCTTGTTGCAATTAGCACCCATTCTCTTTCCGCTACC
>QCFO01000034.1 GCA_003280225.1 Prochlorococcus sp. AG-363-K07
TCAAACTGAATACATCTATCTATGCCCTGAAGACCTCAAAACAATCTCTGCTATGAATAATATAAATAAATTGAAGAATAGAATAAAGAACAATTACATCTATACTTGAAAACCTCATGTTAATCAGGTAGCAAATCAGAATAAAGAGTGGGTTTGATATTGAATAATGAATAAGGACTTATATACAACATAATTAATTGAGCGTCTTCTTGTCCCAATAAAGACATTTTAACTAATTCAAAGAAAGTAGTAGAATCTCAGATGTAATTATTGATATCTACTAGTAGAGAATTTCCTAATAATAATAAAAAAAGTAATACAGTTAAATAAACTAGTCTTAGTAAAAAAAAATCTGCTGCGCAAACCAAAATCATTCGGCATTCTTATTGGTAGTAAAAAGTCACTACCAGTATTTCCTACCAAGAAATATCTATATACCCCTTGCAAATCTCATTACAACTTCAGATAAAACTATTTCCAAACAAAAAGTTGATGTAGTCTCACTATAGAATCTAATCAAACATCAGACCATGTCATATGAGCCGGGGAGTCCTCAGTGTAGAAACTTGATCGAAGCTAAAGAAAATTTGATATCAACCATGAAGGCTCTTGATTCTATTGAAAACCTCGATCATGTTCATAAGAAACTAAAAGAAATATATAATGAACTCGAAGAAATGCACGAATCCATAAGGATTCAAGAACTTAATTCATAAGGGGCAGAAGTCCCTCCAAATCAGAAGAAAAGCAATTTCATCAGGTTAGTTCTTTAGTAAATACTAAGCAACTCTTTCTTCCTCTTCGAGAATCTCAATGAATTCAGAAGATAGACCAGTTATGGAAGAATCTTCATTCATATCGTCAAATATATCGTGATTTAAGCTTGGCTGAATATCACTAATTACAACCTCTCGAAGTTCATATGATTCATTTTGAATGTTTTGGGTTCTGGAGAAAGAATCATTTCTCTTAAAAGTCTTATTAGTGAGAAGGGTACTTATATCTAGAGAATTTGGATCTATTGCGTCCTTTATCAGAAGAAGAGTAAGTCTGAATACATTAGAAATAATCGATGTAAGGTTTAAGTTAATATCATGCAAGACATCCCTTATCTCTTGATACTTACGTCCCTTATTCAAAATAGCGAATGAAGTCCAAAGTGCGATCGAGATAAAAGTTGCAAGAAGAAGCCTGATCATTTCTATCTACAATTTCATTTGTAATTTGACGTACAAATGCCTTAAAAACAAGGGTATGGTCAACAAATACAAAATTAAAGAAGAGAAATCCTTATCACAACGTTAAAGAGAGTTATTAAAAAAAGGAATTCAATCAGTTATCCATGCTCACTGGATGATCAATTAGACTGATTTTACTCAACTGTGCTTGAATCAGAGAAGTTCTCGCGCTCCGCTTGCTACTGGTAGCAATACTCCCTATCGCAGACAGTGGCAAGCCTCCCCCTAAAAAAGCTGCTATAGCTAGAAGACCTCTCCTATCTGCAGTTTCGTAAGTAATTGAAAAAGCAACAATACTTCCAAATACCGCTATGAGTGCGCCCACCCATTTGCATAACTCTCCTGGAAGAGATCTGACCGAAGCTGCTTTAATCAGATCCTCTGCGATTTCTTGATACTCTTCATTAGCCTCGGTAGTCATAGTTCTGATTTGAGACATAATTCAAGATAATCCTAGAATAGCTTCCACTAAAAATATCAAATTCCTTTAACTAGAGCTTCCAGTAACTCTTTCTATACAAAACTATTTAGTAGCATTAACATTAAGAATTTTTAGCTGTGAATATTCGATGCGTCAATTAACACTGAAATTTCAATCTATATTTGAACAGCATATTCCACTTCAGTTTCAAAATATAATTCAATTATCTTCTATAGCTCTAATCAACTCAATCATCCCAACACTATGCAGTTATTAGGTAAATATTATCATTGCAACTGAAATAGAAATAGCTATTAATAGCTTAAAGGAAATGAGTTTATGTCCCCAGAGTATCTAGCCATCCCCTTTCTTGGTGTATTGTTAAGCCCGTACACAATAAGCTACCTTTGGGAACTACGTAAACGCCCTACCAAGACATTAAGTCAACAACTTTAGTATCTGCATATCGCAAGACTGAAGTTCTTCAAACTCTAATTGCAATAACTTTTACATTTGTGATACTCTTAACATTATAAGCAATATCCACCGTGAGAAATAAGGAGAGGAATATCCTTCGATTGAATATTTCTAGATTAATCGAAGATAACTGGATCTAAAGATAGTAATCAAAATGGTTTAAATCCAATAAATAAGAGTCAGAGTACTAATAACCAAGAGCAAACTATATGAATTAATAGGTTTAAAAATTTTAGAATTCCTACCAAGGCAGAATTTCACCATTTGAGTGCCAAAATGTACCACTATTCTTAATATTTAAAGAATCTATTATTCCCACTAATCCTTTGACAGAATGCTCAGCCGAAATTCCTTGCCGCGTAAAAGACGTCATACGAGTACTCACCAATCCAGGGTGCAATATACCTACAGAAATACCCTTTGGCTTCAAATCTATCGACAAAGACTTACCTGCCATGCATAGGGCTACTTTAGACATTCTGTAACCATAGGAACTACCAGAAGTATTGTCTTCAATTGACCCCATACGACTTGTGATAAGAACGATTTTCGACCCTTTGCCCATATTAGACATCATTGCCTGAGAAAAACATAGTGGGCTCAAAGCATTAACTTCAAACTGTCGTAAAATACTTTTCGAATCAAGAGTTGACAGGGAATTATATTCTGCTATTCCGGCATTTTGAATTAAACAATCCAACTTGATTTCATTTAACCTTTGGCGAAGTCTAAGAATAGAATCAGTTGAAGTGACTTCTACATCTGACTCAACTCTGACTCCAAGTTCCTCTAGCTCAGGAGAAGGCGTTCGACAGGTAGCAATAACGTTATCTCCTCTTTCTTTTAACTGACGGCAAAACTCCAATCCGATCCCTCTGTTGGAGCCTGTTATTAGGTAAGTAGCCAAAGGAATTTAGACACTACTAGAACATTATATTGAATTTCGGAATTTTGGTAGAGATAATTCAGATATTTGTTTGAGGCAAGCCAATATATTATCTAAAAGAACTAATCAATTTTGCGTATTTAAAATTTTCTTTCCTTCGCTTATTTCAACTAAATTACCAATCAGCTCTTCGCTAATTACCCACAAACGCTCTCTTGCTTGGCTATTTAATGCCAACCTAGCCGCTGGGCACAACTTTGGATAACCTCTAAAATTGAATCGTGGTCCGTATTGCTCACCACTTTGTGCGGCCAAATCAGTGGCAGCACGCAATTGAGGAAGAGATCCCATCCGAGGACTCTGAAACATAGGGTTGATCAATTTGTAAACAAATTCTTCTTGCCATGCTCGGCTTGATGCAATTGATGTGGACTGTAAGTTTGTTCTAGCTAAGCCTGGGTGAGCAGAAAGAGATGCGATATCTACCGACGATTCCTTTAACCTCTTATGAAGCTCTAAAGAAAACATTACATTAGCAAGTTTGCTCTGAGAGTAGGAACTCCACCGATCATAATTTTCTCTTCCCTGAAGATCTCTCCAATTTATTGTGCCCATATATTGCGCACCAGAAGAAACAGTTACAACTCTTCCAGCACTCTGCCTGGCCATTAAAGGCAAGAGCCTTAGTGTCAAAGCCATATGACTAAGATGATTTACTGCAAACTGCAACTCAAGGCCTTGTCTGCTAAGTGTGAGTGGTGGAGCCATTACACCGGCATTATTTATTAATAAATCTAATTTCGGATAATTATCAAATAGCTGATAAGTGGCTGAATTAAGCTGAGACAAGTCTGACAAATCGATCTTTAATATATCAATATTTGCAGGCACAACCTCCGAGAGTAGTTGACGCCGAGTTCTTTTAGCGGCTTTCAACGAACGACAGCCCAAAATAACTAATGCTCCCTTTTCCGCTAGGACACGAGCAGTTTCGAGACCTAGCCCACTATTTGCGCCGGTCACTAGTGCAATCCGACCATTTTGTCTAGGTATAGAATCAACTGTCCACAACATATTTGAATATTTCCTAAATGAAAGAGTAAAATATATCCATTAGTCTCTTCGAATTACATGTGAAGCTAGCAATGGGCTGATAAAAAGACTTTAAGATTGAGATATCTAAAACCTCGTAGTCAAAAGTAATGGGCATCTGAATTTAATCAAGAGGCTTTTCCATAAATCCTACAACTAAATTCAAATGGATCTTGAGACCACAATCATCTAAACCAAAAGTTGATTTCTTTTCATCCTCTCCAATACGGCAAGGGCTTCTGTGACATGCTGAGGTGCATGAAGCAACTCCTTAAAAATATGCTGAATTACTCCTTTTGAGTCAATAATATAAGTAACTCTTCCATCAAGAAGACCAAGAATCCTATGGGCGCCAAATTTTAGCTTTAATAAATTACCTTCATCACATAATAAAGGGAATTGAAGATCATTTTTCTCGGAGAATCTACGATGGCTTGCCTGTGTGTCATTATTTACTCCCCAAACACACGCACCAAAGGTCTCAAATAAATAATACTGATCACGGAAACAGCAAGCTTGAGCAGTGCATCCCGGAGTGTCATTCTTAGGATAAAAAAACAACACCAATAATTTTCCTTTACACTCTAAATTAGACCTTAGTTCCCCTGATTGATCAGTCAATGAGAAATTTGGAATTGCATCTCCAATTTGTAATGACATCACGCAAAGTTACAGGTTTGTTATCAAAGTGAAATTCATCAATTGCCTATTGAATTGAAAGTTGGGATGATCTTTTCTTCTGATTGATAATAGCCTTCTTGTCTAGAAGATAGTCCCTTTAGGTCAAGACAAAGCATAGAACAAAAGCGATAGTTAACTGCAATACATTTCGCAATTTCATCTAAAATCAACTGAAGCTCCAGCACGTTTGATTAAAAAGCTATACATATGATAGTCGATTTAGCCTGAATGCGTGGCCAAGGCTTCCGAACGCCTCCAAGCCTTCTACAAAGCAATGGGCAAATAACATTTCTCTACTAATTTGATATTATTGGGTTATAAATGCAGGCTACTTATCTTAAATGGTATATATCTATAAAGATATATAGAGAATACAATCAATATAATTAAGAGCAAATAAACTAGTGATAGCCTTTTAAATAAAGAAAATTATTTGCCGTGTGAGCTAATCGGGTAACCGTACCTTCATACTACGTAATACATTTGTTATAGTTCTTAATAAGTCGGAAGTCGTCCGGCTTTAACTCCTTAAATTAAATCAATGGACAACAAATCTCCACAGCTTGATGCAATTGCATCACCTCGTCTTGCTGAGCGAATCAATGGATGGGCGGCTATGATGGGCTTCCTGGCTTTAATCGGGGCTTATCTTTCAACAGGACAAATCGTTCCTGGAATTGTCTAAAGAACTACGAAATTCAATAAACCAATAAACGATAAATCCGAGCTACAAAATAGACGGTGGGAAAAGATCGGCATCTTTGATGCCATTGCCTCCTACTCGTTTATTGGTCAAATTATTCCCGCAGTTGCTTAGGGCTTTGGAATTAAATCCATTCAAACCACTAAAACAGTTTATCCAAAGGATCTCTAGAAGATCTAATTAATCTCTATAAAAGGTGCTAATTAATGTCAATTGGTCAATTATTTCTTAAAACTCTAGCTAGTGGGTTTATTACCCAAGATGAATTAACTTGGATTGCTAGAAATCAATTGAACTTCTCAAAGTGTGAGCATGGAACTGCTCTCAAGCTAGGGAAACTTGTTGACTCCGGTCAACTCGAAATTCAGTTTAGTCTTTGAGGGGACTTCCACAACGTTAAAATATAACCAGATCAGATGTCTAACCAAAACATGCTATTGATTTAAAGCTTTTAAATAGATTCTGATCTGGTTTTGTGTTCATTGAAAAGTTAAATTACACTCAACAATTTAACAAACACTTTTATCATGAAATTCAATTCAGCTTACTCATGACTACATCAAATCTTTCAATAAATCAACCTATCTTATTAGACAGGAGGTTCTACCTGATTGGTACTATCGTTAGTATCTCAGTACTATTTGCGCTAATAGGAATAGATTTCCAACATCAGTATCTTCACAATCCAAATGTACATATTTTCTTTCAATCACTAGGTATTTTCCTATTCTAAGTTAGAGATTATTTGCTCATTTAAAGATCTTTAATAACCACTTGTCTCGATCTAGAATTACCATTTACTTTCATGTCCTAGCAATAAATTACGAACATTACTATTTCAGATTTGTAAAATAAGGTTTCACAATCTATATTCCGAAATAATTTAGATGATCTTGTTCCTCTCTAATTATAGCTTCTATAATTCAGGGCAATAAACAAGAGTTATCCTTGAGTATAGTAATGAATAAGATCATAAATAAGATAGATAACAAAGCCAATTCCTAAATACAAAGGGATCCTTTTGATAGTTGATTGAGAATTAAATGTATTTCGTTTATCTTCTAGCTTTGGACTCTTTGGAGGCAAGCCCGCAATTTTTCTCCTTTTGGCTTCACCCATAACCTTAAATGCTTAAGACACTTTCAACCTAGCCGGAAATCTATTAAGAACTTATCATTTATTAAAACTTAGACAACTTAGCGGACTTTAACCTAGAAAAGTGAGTTAGTTTTTAGCAAATTAGCACTATATGTATCTTAGTGTTCTCTAATATCTTTGCAAACGATGCAAACCAAGATTGTGAAGGATTAGGGTAATCCGTTTGATTAATATCCCATTTCTTAAAAGTCCATCAGGTTTTATACGCCTCTTCATCTGAAATTTTGTTAAACGTTGATTTCTTTTATAAGCACGTCTATGTCGCACCTGATTTAAAGACAGGCGTCTAAGAGGGATGACATTTACATCGAACATTGTTAAGTAGGAGGTAGCTGATAGTTCAGAAGGCGTCCACAAGTTGCTAGTCCTTGTAACAAAGCCTGTCCCCAGGTCTTTCGAGTTTTCAAACAAACCATAAATATAAAAAGCTCTTCTTTAGGACTAGCTCAAATATCCAGCCAAATAAACAAAGTTTTGTTTTTTCTGCTTATTTCATGAGAGTTTCTGCAACACAGTAAAAAAATATCCCTCAAGACCTATTTATCTAGTTGTCTAGCCTAATTCTGTATCGACCCTGATACAGCAAAGAAAGAGAGTACAAGATCTAACGATGGCACTATTAAGAGCTAGCTAGTCATGAAAGCAATGAGTAAGAGGCTTGACTAGTCAAACTTGGAGTATTTAAAAATCAGCGAAGGGGGCTAATTTATTGCTTTATTTCAGCAGAGAACCAGACCCTTTCAGTTAGGCGCTGATCATCGGCCAACCATTCCTTGTACTCTTCAGCAAAAGCAAGTCGATCATCTCCTTCTAGCTCACTAAGGCGAGAGACGGCGTGATCTAACGCCACTTCAACTGCTTTCATTCCTCTGTCTTCTCTTGTAGACATAGGGAAGACTCATTACTTCTTCCATTGTAAGAAAAAAAAATCTATTATTGACGTAAAGATTGGGCACTGACCCTAAGAAGCTTTCTCCTGCGTGCTATTAACCTAAAAACAAAAGAGGAGTAAAGATACCCAAGTTATTAGTTCAAAATAACTACCTCAGAAGGTCAAGGGAATTGAGCTAGGGCGATAATAGGTGCCTTTAAATACGAAATCTGTTGAAAATATTAATTCATAAAGCTTTCCCAGCACAAAAATCCCAAAACGCGAATGAAAACGGTTATCATTATGGGGACCCATATTCCTGGGTTTTGTGTGAGGAATCTCAATGAAACTTTTCCAGCAATTGCTGGTAGCTCCTGCTGCGTTGGGCCTAATGGCTCCCCTCGCAGCAACTGCTGCTGAGCTGAACATCAATGATGTCTCCGAGTACTCCAATCCTTCTGAAGTACAGGGCATCAATCAGTTCTCCGATGTCTACCCAACTGATTGGGCATATCAGGCATTGACTAATTTAGCTGAGCGTCATGGTTGTGCGGCTTCTATTCCTAGTGGAAGCATGACTCGCTATGAAGCAGCTGCTTTGCTCAATAAGTGCCTAGGTCAGGTTGTTGAAGTCAATGCAGAAGAGCGTCGTCTTCTTAACGAATTTGCTCCTGAGCTTGCAGCCGTTAAAGGCCATAAATTAGAAGGAATTGAAGCAGGCACCGGCCATGATCACGGACATGCAGGAGATGGATTTTCTCCAACCACGAAGGTTCACGGAAAAACTATCTTCCTGTTAGGTGGTGTTGATTCAGGGGGCAGCGCTAATGATGAAGCAACCACTTTCACATATAAATACGTTCTAGAAAGTGAAACTAGTTTCACAGGACGTGATTTGCTTCTGCATGAAATCGAAGCATGTAATTCTGGCGACACACCTTTCACCGGAGAAGCTGCGCTTGAATCTGCCTGCGATGATGGGGATGCTTTAAAGCTTGCAAGATCCTTTTATCAGTTCCCTGTTGGTGACGACTTCACTGCCACCATTGGTGCCAAGATTCGTCAAGATCAAATGTTAGGTGTGTGGCCTAGCGCCTATCCAAGTGACACCGTCCTAGATGTTTTAACCTACGCAGGTGCCAATGCCGCCTATAACCTCTCCGTAGGCGCTGGTGCAGGTATCACCTACGGAAAAGACAACCTCAGTGCTTCTCTTTTGGTTGTAGCAGAAGAGGCTTCTTCCTCTAGCGTTGGTGCTTTGACTGATGAAGGTTCTGACGACCTCACTGCTCAGGTTGCTTGGGTAGGCGAAGGCTTTACTTTGGCTGCTGCTTACACCCTCTCTG
>QCFO01000035.1 GCA_003280225.1 Prochlorococcus sp. AG-363-K07
ATATTGAAATGAAGGAGTGATAGAAATCAGTTACCTATAGGTTATTTTACAGCTAATTTAATTGGTTTAATATATTCACTACTCTTTTTCGGTTGACACCAAAATCAACTTCACCAAGTCTTGAAGCCGACCGGATTTGCAAGATCCCATTTGATGGGATCTGCTTTACCTCTAGGTCGTCAACATAATTGATAAACTTGCTTTTCACTTCAGCATGGACATATGAGTTACTTTTATCGATAATTTCTGTTCTAGGCATATTTTTAATAATTTCTAATGCCTTCTTAAAAGATACAGCAGTGTCCTTTACCTCCCAGTCAATTCGTAGACAGTTATTTGTCGACGGACAATCATCAAGGTATTCGTTGATTAAACTTGATTCTGCAGAGGCCAAAGAAGAAATCAATATTAAACTGAAAATGAAAAATCTTAAAAGTTTGATCATTTTTTATAAAAGATAATAATAAGAATCAAGGACAAAGAACAATAAATTCATGTCTTAAAATATTTTATTGATCAATAGTATTTGTAAGACATGCTTATTTGAAAAGGGGAAAATAAAATGAGAACATGATTGTCTTATTATTTCGAGGCTGACGAGGGAAGGCATAGTATTACCAGAGTAAGAATAGACGTGCCTCATAAAAACTCAATGTTACTTTATTTTTTAATATCCCACCTAATCTTCGTTACTTCTCTTAAGTATAGATGGAACAATAATGCGCAAAAATGCGCAAAGCTATCTATTTAATCTCTCCGTATAGTTCAGGAAGAAGTGCAAAAAGCCTTATGACCTGATTCAATACTATATAGAGATTAACTAGTTAGTATAATTTCCATAATTCAATCGCTATCTGTAGGATAATAATTAAACTCCAAATTGAAATTGGAATTATATATTTATGATTGATATTTTTTATTTGCAATTCATTGAAAAAAGGGGATAGTAGAGAGTATGGATAATTCTGTTCTCCCGAATCTGAAACTAAAGGAATTAATTGAACCTTGGCTGAGTCCGATTCTCTCTCTTACCGTCTTGGTAATGCTGGGAGCCTGTGGCTACCGTCTTACGGAGGGATGGGACTGGGGGGATTGCTTATGGATGGTGCTTATAACAATAAGCACTATAGGTTTTGGTGAAGTCGAACCGTTAAGTGGGCTTGGAAGAGTAGTGACAGTTCTAATTATTGGTGGTGGTCTTATTGTGGTTCAGTTAACTCTTCAGCGATTGATAAGGCTCTCTGAGTCAGGTTACTTTCGCAAGATGAGGACACTAAGGTTTCGCCGTCTACTTAGAAATATGAAAGACCACGTTATTCTTTGCGGCTACGGTCGGATTGGTCAGGAAATAGCAGAACAACTGCAATTTGAAAATGTCCCAATTTTAATTGTTGAGTTAGATCCAAGTAGAAGAACCTCTGCTGAAGAAAAGGGGTTAAAGGTATTACATGCCGATGCCACTTTAGATGATACTTTGCTTTTGGCTGGCATTAAAAATTGTCGTAGCCTTGTGGTTACGCTTCCAAGTGACGCTGCCAATCTTTATGTCGTTTTAAGCGCTAAGGGTTTATATCCTCAATGCCGTCTAATTGCCAGAGCTGAAAGTGAGGAGGCTGCCAATAAACTTAAATTGGCCGGAGCAAGTGTTGTTGTAAGTCCTTACGTAGCAGCGGGACGAACAATGGCAGCAACTGCTCTAAGGCCATTGGCGGTTGACTTTATGGATTTATTGGCAGGGTCAGATTGTGAGATAGAAGAATTCCTTTTGAGTGACGATCGCGAGAAATTTTTAAGACTAGGGTATAGAAGCCTGTCTGAATTGGAACTAGGTCGTGAAAGTGGAGCAATGGTTATTGCAATAAGAGATGGACAGAAATTAATCACAAATCCAAGTAGTTCTGCAAGGCTTGGGCCAGGCCAAATGCTAATCGCTCTTGGAAGCAAAGAAGAACTTTCTAAACTAAGAGCAATGCTAGGAGAAACCCTATTGAATGTAGAAAAAATAAACTAAAGTCCCTATAGATGGAGAATATTAGAATAGTAAAATGAGTTAATATGTGGCATAGGTTTAATATCAGTTAAGTTTTGGGCGAATTGAATGAGAGGTTTGCAACAAATATCTATTCATGTAAATATTAGAAGAAATATTTGTTGCAGAGCATAATTATTTGTTAAATTAAGTTGTCCGAAGCATTATTAAAGCTAAGTTTGGAAAGCAATAAAGACTATGAAATGCTACCAGATAATTCCTCAATTTTCATTCAAACTTATTATAAAGTATCCGACGAGAATCTGAACTCATTCAAAAGACTAACTAACGACTTGATCGAATCAACAAGAGGTGAGATGGGATGCATACATTTTGGATTCTCATTTAGATCTGGTGAGGCTTATTGTATTGAATCATATAAAAACGCTCAATCAGTTATGTCACACATTTCAAATGTTGACGATTTAATAGATAGATTATCAAAGATTTCCACCTTGATTTCCAAGGACATACATACTAGTGCATCGCAGCTTGATCAGTTGAAGGAATTTATTATGGACAAAAATACTAATTACTTTACAATCGAAGGTTATTTTAGAAACACATAGGTGTTAGCATTATTTGTACAATGTACTATAGAGTAAAAGAATGAGCTCATTAAAAATAGTAAAACTTAATTTAGCTAACTCCATGTTTTGTATAGTTATTTTTGCTATAAATCTAATTATATGCTGGGGAATAATCGATATACAGTTTTATACTTTTGAATTTATTGTTAATTAGACAATCAATGCATTCAGATAATAATAACCTAAACTTGTATTTAGTATATCTTGGCGGTAGAGCTACAAGTTGTCATACCGAAATCCATGATATTAGGTGGGTAGTTGGTCAGAATATAGAGGATACGTATGCAATCTTGCGCAGAGAATGGATAGGAAATCAAAATGGTCTTCATATTGACGGTTATATGAAAATTAAATATATTGATGGTTTTGAAGTACAGCTCGAGGAGGTAAATTCGGCGTCAAATCATCAGAATTACTCAAGGCCTATAAATAGATCTTTTAATTACTTGTGGTTTATAAATCTTGGTGGTTACGACCCAAATAAATTAACTGAGATGCATGAATTCATTCTGGTTGTTGCAACTAATGAAAAACAAGCGAAAGACAGGGCTAAAAGAAAACTCTTGCAAGGGCTGATAAGCAAACATGTTGATGACATTCATAAGATTGACTTTTTAGAATCTGTAGATGGTGTTTTACTAACTAGCCCTATTTACGGATGGAGAGTTTCACTTGTTAGCGATCCACTAGGTCGATCACAAAATCTTAAACCGGATTGGTATGGCTACCAATTAATAAATAAGAGTCCACAAAAGTTCTAAAGCTTATATAAATGGAAATCAATAAATCATGAAGATACGAGCAGATTAGTGGATGAGTTTACTTCCTAACTAGATCGTTGGTAATAGTAAACATTCAATGCCGCAAGAATTTCAGAATGATAATTTATATCTAGATTCTTATCTTCAGTAAACTCTAGTAGTTCTTTAATATCTCCTTTATACTTATTGTAAAAATCTCTACTTGGCATCCCCAAAATATCATCCTCTAAATTATCGATAAACATTTCAACTTCTTCCAGTGAACCAAGCCTTCCGTTTAGCAATTCAGTCAATGAGTTAGTCACTAGTTTCATTTGTGTTGTTTTTGATGTACGTAAATTCTTTAGATCTAACAGCTTTCTGAACTGAAAGATATAGGGTTTCGTCAATTTCCCTTATATCGTACTCTACCGGCATGAAACCGTGAGTATATTCGTGAACAATCGCCCAACAGTAACGGTCTAAGTCAACACTTTTCTCAGATGCAATCTCAAGTACTTTCAGAGCAAGACTCTTTATAAGGGCTTGCCTATCAGATATGTGTTGTTGATTAGCTTTGAGTGGTTCCACTTTGAATTAATTGACGATATAGGATTTGGATTCTTTTGCGGTTGACTCCGAGGTCAGACTTCCCATACCTTGATGATGATTTTATCTGGATTATACCTTTTGCAGGAAGCTTAAGGATTTCCAAATCATCTGGGAAACGGAAGATTCTGCTTCTACAAACTATCCGAAAGTAGCTCGAAGTCTGTTCAACTATTGTTGATCTTGGCAAATGTGTAGCGAACTCAACTAATTGTGCATAAACTTTATTTATATTTTGAAACCTCCATTCCTCCATAACACAGTTAGTCAATGTAGTGCAGTTATCTAAAGTTTGATATTTCACTATTTAAATGAATTCAGATGATCTTGATCATATTATTTCAGAACAGCATGGAAAGTCCGCCCAATCCAAAATTTATCCTTTATTTAAGATAATCATAGATTTGGTTTACTCTCCCCAACGTCTTCCAATATCGTAACCCCAGGACTTAGCAAGCTTCACCACATCATCATGATTTGTACAAGATTCTAGTGTTTCTTTTCGACCTGGAATAGTTTCAAGTGATGAAAGCATCTTATTAAGGGTATGAACTTTCTGAATGAATTGCTTGAGATCCTTCTCTGGCATTAGAAATCTCCAATTTTATCTATTAACTGCTTATTTTAGATTTCCAAAAGACTGTTTGGCACCATGAGCATAATTAAGCTGATGGTTTGTAGTGAAATAATTTGGCCCTTTCTGAATGATTATTTCACCAAAACTAGCATGCCGTATAGAATAGAATATATAATCCTATATCTGGCAATGTCAAAATTAATATTAACGTCACTCCAAAGAGCAAAAGAAGATGAAAATGACGACAGTTTATTTTACTCTGTTCCAAGATTCAGCTATCATTTAGATGAAGCATTTCGTTTACGCCTAAATGCACTTTATCAAGAACTAATACCAGAAAACTCGGTAATTCTTGACCTGATGAGTAGTTGGGTAAGTTACTTGCCAGAAGAAGCGAAGTATAAAAAAGTCATAGGTCATGGAATGAATCTAGATGAACTTCAGCAAAACAAACAACTGGATAGTTATTGGGTCCAGAATTTAAATCAAAAGCAACAGCTACCACTAAGCACGTCTTCTGTTGATATTTGTCTGATGGTCGCGGCTTGGCAGTATTTGCAGTATCCAGAGCAAGTTTCTGATGAGATCTACAGAATACTTAAACCAAAAAGTAAACTAATAATTTCATTCACAAATAGAGCTTTTTGGAGTAAAGCGCCTAATATCTGGATTCAAAGTAGCGATTCAAGCAGAATTAATTATATTAAAACCATCCTTATATCTGGTGGTTGGACAATTATTAGATGTCTTCAAGAAGATACTTATCAAAATCGCTTTCACTCCTTAATAAGTCTTAAAGGGGATCCTTTCTTGTGTGTTATAGCTATGAAAGAATAATATTAAACTATTGAGAAGTTCTTCTCACTATAAAAAGACTTTGCTTGCTTAAATTGCCTCGACTTCTTCTAACTTATTACTACAGTTGAATCCTTCAACCTAATAAGAAGTGAAGGCGCTTAGATTTATTTGGAATCAGTAACTTGCCTTCAGCTTAATTGAACAAATTGGATACGGCCCCTCAGTATTTACCTCTTCCTAATAATGACGGGCTGAGAGCGTAAGGCATTGCCTAAAATAGGTTTTGAACCTAGTCCTTGCGATAGTCGTCTGATTAGCTATTTCAATGCTTATAAAATCCTGGTGTTAAACTGATTTTTCTGTTTGTGGCATTCTCAGGGGGGAAAGCTATATGACATTGCTTTATAGTTGTTAAAGAGCAGAGTCATCTAAACATCTATGACAATTTTCTTAGTTCCTACTGGTTAGGCACTAAGAAAACTTTCTATTTTCATATGCTTTTGTGAATCCGCTGATATAATTGAGTATTGTAAAAGGAAGCAAAAAGCTCTATCAATGTCAACAAGTAAGAGAGAAGAGGTCAGTTCTCATTTGAGATATATCCGACAAGAGCTAAGGGACTTGGATCAAATGCTTAGCGAAGATGGCCTACTACCTGAACTTACAGAGCTTAAGGAGGTCTATAACTCCTTAGATGCCCTTTATCAATTACTTGCTGGGAAAGTCAAGAAAAAGCCTAAAATTGAATTTGATGATTAGTTGCTCTGACTTAGCGGTCTAATTCTTTAAAGGATAATTTAAAGAATTAAAATTGAATCAAGTTCCCCTAGAAAGATATTTAAAGGCTTATCTTAAGCACTTAATTATTATTTTTAATTAAGACAAAATTAGTCAGGGACCTAAAGCTGTAGATGCTACCTCCCTAAGTCTAATTAGTTAAAATGTTTTATTTCTTTTAATAGTATAAGTAAAAGGCATTTAATTTGGGATATTTAATTGCCATTAATAGCAATTAGATAGG
>QCFO01000036.1 GCA_003280225.1 Prochlorococcus sp. AG-363-K07
CATTTGTAGGGCTCTTTTTTGAATAGAGATGCTGATGGATTACTCTCATTTGCTTGTAATAATCTTTCTCTTTCGTCCGCATTACTTTGCTCTGAGTTCCAATAAGAATGTAGAGGTGAAGCTTCGCTTATAATTTCTTTGGTTGGTTTTGAAGAGAGAGATGATTTCATTTATCTGGCTGAAATATTTAAATAGCTTATTACGCTTGCATGCTTTTTTATAGCTGTTATTCCTTCGTTTAAAAGCTATTTTGCTTTAGTGATCTTTTAGCAATAGCTTTGAACTTCTTTAATGAGCCAATTGGGCCTTTCTTTTCGGCTTTTTTTCCATGCGATAAGTAGAAGTGCTTCGATTGCTGCTTTTTTTCTTGGGATTTGACAGGCTTTTAGGTGTTTATGCTTAAAAATTTTTGGATCCATTTTTTTACTCCTATGTTCGGATAAATGCCAATTTGCTTGATCAGGTCCAATTATGCGTTGGCACTTTTCTTTAAAGCAGTTTTGGTTTCTCGGAGTAGCTCTCGAATACCTACTAAGGCTAACAATCCCAGACTGCCTCCTATGACCACTGGGATAAGGGATTCAATAAGAACTCGTGTTTCTGCAAAAGTCATTTGTCTACTCCAAATTAGGTCAAGGTGAAAGGACTTGGAGATGTGCCTAGAAGAAATTAAGTCTTTTAACTCCCCCAGGACTATTCCTTATATCTAGGCCTGTAATTTCTTTATGTCTATGGGGAAAATCACTTACTAACTCTTTCCTCCTTTTTTTGATGGAGATTTGATAGTTAACACGATTCTGATTGGTTGGTGAGGAGAGGTTTAATGAGTGAGCAAAAATGATCACCTCTAGCCTCAAAATCTTTATATTGATCAAAACTTGCGCAGGCTGGAGAAAACAATAAACTCTTGGTTCTTAATTGAAGAGTGATTGCAAGAGCAATCTCTAAGGCTTCTGGCAAAGTTGTACAGCAATGTATAGCTCCTTTATAGCCAGATGACTTGATAATTTTTTCTAGGTATAAGGCGCAGTTACCGAATAAAACAATTCCACGAGATCTGCGCTTTAGTTCTATAAGCCATTCAGAAGGATCTCCTTTCTTAGCAATTCCTCCAGCAATAATTATTGCTGGATATGGAATTGCGATTAACCCTAGTTTTGCTGACTCATAGTTAGTAGCTTTACTGTCATTGAAAATAGTTATTTTATCTATCATCCCAAGCTTCTCAAGTCGATGGGGAACTCCTTTGAATGCTTTTAGACAATTTCCGATAGCGCTACCTGATAGACCAATTTTTCTTGAAGCTGCTATAACAAATAATAAATTTTGAAGGTTATGTTTTCCTGGAATTGTTAGACAGCTAGAGTGAAACAGCTCCTTTTGTTGTTCCATAATTATACCTTTGTTATTTATCCAATAGTCTAAGGATTCTGAATAGTGATTTTTCGCTTCTGCGCTAATCCAGATCCCTTTCTTTAGAGAATCCCTTTGACTAATTAGGAATGGATCGTCTGCATTATATATAGGTATTTCAGCATTTATTAGAAGCCTTTCCTTGATATTACTATATTTTTCAATAGTGCCATGTCTCTCTAGGTGATCTGGAGTGAGGTTTGTCCAGATCGCTATCTTGGGAGTGATTTCCGGAGTTGTTTCTAGTTGATAGCTACTTAATTCCATAATCAACCAGTCTGGATTGATTTTTTGATTGTGATAATTAAGGGCGATTTCCGTTGCTGCCTTTCCGACATTGCCTCCTATAGGAGCGTGTAGTTGATTTGATTGGAGTACATGTTGGAGCATATATGTAACTGTTGTTTTCCCATTGGTTCCAGTTATTCCTACCCAAGGCAAGTGCTTAAGTTTTTCCCAGGCAAGGCTTATTTCTCCTTTTATTAGGATTTTCTGTAGGCGAAGTTCTTGTAGTGCCTGGTGGTCCCAAGGAATTGATGGACTAATTACAACTTCCGAAAGATTTTCTATCCAGGGTTCGAAACTTTCAGATTTTAGAGGTGTTCCTAGGTGAACTTTGATCCCTTGCTTTCTTAACTCGACTGCCTTAGATAAAAGCTCATCATTCTTTGAACTATCTAGAACAATTACTTCGTGCCCTAATGCTTTTAGCAGCTTTGCAGCCCCTACACCAGAACGCCCAAGCCCAATTATGAGTATTGGGGGTTTCAAGGCGACTCTTTGAAAAGGAAAATGGGCGATACTGGAATCGAACCAGTGACTCCTACCGTGTCAAGGTAGTGCTCTACCTCTGAGCTAATCGCCCGTTTAGACGACTTTAGGACCGTTTGGATCTTTATGACCAAGAAGTAAAAGTAGCAGCCTGCCTGCCATTCTTTTCATTCACGTAGTAATTCGACCCTCCATCTATTCCTTTTGGTAAGACCAAGGTTCATTACCTTGAGGCTACCTTTCCCTTCTAATTGGATTTGGTCGCCAAGATTGACTTCTTTACTCGCTTGAGTAATAGGTTCCCAATTAAGCCGAAGTTGACCTGCTTTTATTTGATTTGTAACCTTGGCTCTTGAAATGCCAAATCCTGCTGAGGCAATTGCATCTATTCGTGTTGACGCTTCTACTGTCTGGAGCTTTTTAGATAAACGTTTTGCAGGTAGACGTAATTGTTCAAGATTGATTTCTTTGCAGAAGAATGGGATATCTCTAAGAAAGCTTTCTTTGTTGTGAAGGGATGCAGATAGTTCTGGTGTACATATGGCTTGAGCGCCTCTGTCGCCAATTATCCATAAATCACCAAGGGAGCTTGAAGGTACCTCAAGGGTTTCGATGGCTTGTCTAAAGTCTTTTGCTGTAGCTCTATCAAAAAGGAAATTCCCTTCTATTTGAAGACCTTTGATAGGAGCTGACTCTAATGGGATAGGAATTTCATCGTGATACGGGACACACCGCAATCTTTGACGTTCCGCTGTTGGATGTCCCCCATCTGAGTACCAATGAATCCCGTTAAGAGGGGCCATAATTCTTAGGACTTCTTCTCTAAGAGGCGCTGTAACAAAGGATGTCCAAATTGGTTGCCAGGTTTTCAACACTTTTTCGGCTTTAACAATCAGTTTCTCTAATTCTTTTGGATGCCTGGAGGTTTTTAAAAGTTCATCCCTCGGAAGTTTCACTGATTGATTAACCTCACAAGATCAATAGGGTTTGAATCTTTTAATAGAGACCATGGCAATTCGACTTCAAATGGGGTCTCAAGAAATAGAAGCCAAAAGCCCTTTTGACTTAGTTTGATAATGCTCTGAATATCTTCATCTGGCAGAGAGCTAACACTTGTAGAAGCAAAATAACTTCCTATTAGCCCAGCTCCTAGCCCAAGCAATCCCCCTGTAAAGGTCTCTCCGAGCGCACCTAGCCCTAAATCTGAGAAGGTTGTAAGGCCTGTCATTTGAGTAAAGCTTATACCTGTTATGAACCCAAAAGGACCTAACCATATCGCCATGGTTCGTTGACGTAATTTTCTCCCTAATTTGGGGTTAAGTAATTTGACTTGATCTAGATCAATAGGCTCTATCTCAAGAGAATTCAGCTCATCTTTCTGCCTTTTGTTTTGGTTTTCAATGCTTTCTAAAGATTGATTTAGACCTTTTGGTCTGATCAGATGTCTTTTGGCAAGGGGGACGGACGCAGCTTGCAATTTTTGACAGATTTCATTTGCCTTTCGTGAATTCTCTAGAACAACTATGCAAATAGACACTCAAGAATCCTCAATTGTGTGAATTTTGAATCCTGAACCATTGAAAACTGACTTGGAACGCTTGGCTCACTACAGTTCTTGATGTCAATAGTTCGCCTTTGATGACGAAAGTTTTGGTTTCAGACCCGATTGATAGGGCCGGTATCGATATCCTCAGTCAAGTTGCTGAGGTTGATCAGCTGACCGGACTATCTATAGATAATCTTAAGCAGATTATTGGCAAATATGACGCTTTGATGATTCGTTCAGGTACACAGGTCACTTCTGAAGTTATTGAAGCGGGCTGCAACCTACGTATTATTGGCCGGGCTGGCGTTGGTGTTGACAATGTAGACGTGCATGCTGCTACCAAAAAAGGTGTTCTTGTAGTTAATTCTCCAGGAGGAAACACTATTGCAGCTGCAGAACATTCCCTTGCGTTACTTTTGGCTGTTTCACGTCATGTTGCCCAAGCTCATGCAAGTACAATTGATGGGGGCTGGGACCGCAAAAAATATCTAGGTAATGAGCTATATAAGAAGGTTTTAGGAGTTGTAGGTCTAGGGAAAATCGGTTCACATGTTGCAAAAGTTGCAATTGCAATGGGTATGGAAGTTATTGCCTATGACCCTTTTATCTCGGTAGATAGAGCTCAACAGATGCAGGTAAAACTTAGTGAACTCAAGCCTTTATTTGAAAAGGCTGATTATGTAACCCTTCATCTCCCAAGAACGCCTGATACTGAAAATTTAGTTGATGAAAATCTATTGGCATCTATGAAGCCAACTGCCAGATTGGTTAACTGTGCTCGTGGCGGAATTATTGATGAGGCAGCCCTAGCAAACGCTATTGAATCAGGTGTTATTGCTGGGGCTGGAATAGATGTTTATGCCAATGAACCATTGGAAAAAAATTCCCCTCTGCGTTCGGTTAAAGAACATTTAATTCTCACTCCTCATTTAGGTGCCTCGACTGCAGAAGCGCAAGAAAATGTGTCTATTGATGTTGCGGAGCAAATTCGTGATGTTCTTTTAGGACTTCCCGCTAGAAGCGCAGTCAATATACCTGGACTTAGCGCTGAATTAATGGATCGTTTAAAGCCGCATTTGCAATTAGGTGAGACTTTAGGACTACTTGTTAGTCAGTTGTCCGGCGGGCAGTTCAATGAATTGGAAGTTAGGTTGCAAGGTGATTTTGCACAACATCCATCTCAACCCATAGTTGTAGCCAGCTTGAAAGGACTTCTTTCGTCGGCTCTTGGAGAAAGGATTAATTATGTCAACGCTTCATTAGAAGCAAAGACACGTGGGATCCATGTCCTTGAGGTAAAGGATGAAGCTTGTCGTGACTTTGCTGTTGGGGCATTACAGATAATTACTCGTGGAGATAATGGAGAACATACGGTTACAGGAACAGTCTCTCCTGATGGAGATTTACGAATTACTAGCGTTGATGAGTTCCCTATAAATGTTGCCCCTAGTCAAAACATGCTTTTTACTAGGCATAGAGACATGCCAGGAATTATTGGCCAACTTGGATCTTTATTGGGTCAGCACAATGTAAATATTGCATCTATGCAAGTTGGAAGAAAAATTGTTAGAGGTGATGCTGTGATGGTTTTGAGTATTGATGACCCCATTCCTTCAAATTTGCTTAATTCCATTCACTCCATTGAAGGTATTCAGGCAGCACATCCAGTGACTCTTTAATTATTTTGATTCATTTCTTCCACTCAGATCATGAGCTCTGGTAAGCCAATCTTCTGGTGGCGATTATCTTTAATTTTTCATCCTTATCTTGAGGACTCTCTTCTTTGGAAATTAGATGAACTTGGTATTAAGAGAGTAGCGATTGAATGCCCACCTGAATGCGTCGATCAATGCACTTTATTCGTCTGGGTACCTTTCTGTGAATTCTCAGCTATTGAAAGGGATTTTTTGATTGCTTCTTTTAAGAATCTAGCGGAAAATATTGGTTTATGTATCGCAGACTTTGCCTGGGAAAAGGTCGCAAATGAAGACTGGAGCAAGAGTTGGAAGCAATATTGGTGTCCTGATCCGATAGGAGACAAATTATTGATTTTGCCAGCTTGGTTGGATGTCCCTGCGGAATATTCCCAAAGGCTTATTTTGAGATTAGATCCTGGAGCTGCCTTTGGAACCGGAAGTCATCCGACTACACGTCTTTGTTTAGAAGCTCTTGAAAAAAAGTCTCTTGAAAATCTCAAAGTAGCTGATGTTGGATGTGGAAGTGGAATATTGAGCTTAGCCGCACTTTCTTTGGGAGCCAAAGCAGTTTGTGCAGTTGATATCGATTCTCTTGCTATTAGAGCAACGATTGAGAATATGCATTTGAATGGAATTACAGAGCCAACCTTCAGTGCTTTCGTTGGTTCGACTGAGGTGCTTCTTTCAAGATTTAATGGTGGAGAGGTTGCTGACCTACTTGTCTGCAATATTCTTGCGCCTGTGATTGAGGAATTGGCTCCTAGTTTTGATTCGTTGGTATCTCTCCAAGGTTCTGCATTTTTAAGTGGCCTATTGGTGACTCAGGTCGCACAG
>QCFO01000037.1 GCA_003280225.1 Prochlorococcus sp. AG-363-K07
TATCGGTACTGCCCTTGAGTTACAAAAGCAAGTAGAGGAATTACAAAGAGAACTTACGGAGGTGGGGCTCCCTCCTCTACGTCTTCGAATAGGTATCCATAGTGGGAAGATCATTGCTGGATCGATGGGTGGTGCAGAACGAATTGAATATGCTGTGATTGGCGATAGTGTTAATGTTGCCGCTCGACTAGAGTCATTGGATAAGGGGAAAATGTCCAATGATTGTCGTATTCTTGTATCGGAAGAAACTCTAGACCTTGTTGACAGGTCATCATTAAAACTTCAATCTTGGGGTTACTGCAACGTCAAAGGTCGGGAAAATGCTGTCCAGGTAAGTGAGATCCTTTAATCCTTTATAAGAGTCATAACAGTTGCAACAGCTATTTCTCATAACCAATCAAGAAATTTGAGAGTTTATTTACCAATAGCACTCTAAGCTAGGCTTAAAATAAAACTTGATTTTGAGAAGCAATCTAAAATAATAGATTGGAGAGCTATTCCAATAAGATTACTAGCAATTAGATCATATTCTGCTCATGTAAACATTGAGTCAAGAAGTTCTCAAGGTCAAAATGTAAGAAGGCCAACTAGCAACGTTTAGAAGAACTTTGCAATGTCGATCGTTACCAGTGTCTTGGATGCATGTGCTTCCAGATGAAAATGATTATGCCGATCCAAGTGGGCTTGCAGTAAACGTGATTTATTGATCTGCAACCAGTTCACACCAGAACAAGAGAACACATACAAGCAAAGGTACCTTTACCTAGAAAAAGGGAAGAGGAAATAATTAATCGAGCGGCAATTTAAAGGAATGTTTATGGGGTGACCCCTTAATGCGGTTTCAGTCCTTTAATAGGGGAAATTCGGCCCTTTAAAGGGGTAAATCTGAGCATGTTGGATCGTTTACTCAACAGCGAGAGAGCCAAGGTTATTGCTTTGATTTTGGTCGTGGCAACAGGAACTGCCTTCACAGCAAAAAACGTCATCAGCTATCCAACTGAGTGCATGACAGAAGAGATGGTCCAGTTATGGCCATCAGAAAGGATTGATCAATCGTAAATGGGAAATGCATTATTCAGTCCCTTGCCTTTAGCTTTTGATGCTTTTTTTTTATAATTTTTGTATCCTACTTGGTATACCTAACTACGAAGAGACAGGACGAGCCTAAATAAGTTTTTCCCTACTTACAAGATGATTTGATTATATTTGAGTGGGTTTCCTTTTTTCATAGAAGACTATTTTTATGCGACGCTTACTACTTGCTTTACTTATTGCATCAACATTTTTCCTTGTTCCTATTGCGTCATACGCGTCTGCTGCAGAATTATCACAAACGGTGTCAGATGTAACCAAGAAGTTTTCAGAGAAGTTCTGCACATCTATTGGAAAGGGGATGACTTCTGAGAAAGCTGGAGAAAGCGCTGCCGCTCAACTTGCACCTCAACTTACAAAAGGCTTTTTCTTCACACCTGTTATGGATGAAATAATGGCTGCTCCAAAAGAAGATTTAGCTGCGTCACTATCCAATAATATTTTTGATAGTTGTGGGAATGAACTAGGAGGTACTAAAGAAGAACTGAATAATTATCTGGCTAAATTAGTAAATAGAATTCCAGGTCGATCTAAGGGTTTGAACCTACCCTCAGTTAGACAAAAAGAGCCTTTAAGGCAATAACTATGATCCGTTTACTACTTACATCACTTAAGACTTATCAAGGAGATATCACAACATGAGGCCTCTGCGAGGAAGGATTAGGTCATTATTTTGCCTATCTAGAATGTCATGAACTTTGCAGATAACTGGGCGAGGGTATTTGTTGTGATTACCTTTCTAGGTTTTGGGGAAGCACAGATTATTGGCGGGATTGTTCCCAACCTGATTGCTTTTGGGTTATTTTTTGGAGCGATTGGATACTTTGCTTTGACTGGCAAGATGGCAGAAATATTTGGCCTAAAGGAAATCAAAATGAGTGAGAAATAGAATCCAAAAGAACAACAAAATACTGGGCCGATTTCCCGTATTCCTAAGTTCTTAATTCATAAAATTAACGAATTAAAATGAGAACTTGAATGCCCGGGTTAATTTATTTGCGACTTCATAGAAGCGATAATGTATCGCGGGTCAGCTAATGGCTGACATGGCCAAGTGGGGATTCTCAAAAGAAAGAATCCTGATGTGTACTAAATCTTTTTAGGTTCTCTGTAAATACCCAGAGCCCCTAATAGTCCACCTATAAAGCCACTAAAATGTCCTATCCAGCTAATACCTTGGGGTACATTCCATGGGAGCAAAGATGGGAGAAAATGGCCATACAGTCCAAAAGAAATAATAGTGAGGACAATCGCAAGAAAACGTTTTTCTAGAAAGCCAATAATCAACAAATATCCAAGGAGGCCAAACACCACCCCTGACATTCCATGAGCTGGAGTAGCCCAAAAGAACACTTGAAAAATCTCGACAAACAAAACACAGCCCCAGACTGAGATGTAATCACGTAGTCCTTTTGAAAGGATGAGCCAACTCAAAGGCAGAAACAAAAGTGTGTTTGAGAGCAGGTGGCCAAATCCGCTGTGACTAAAAGGAGCGGTAAAGAGTCCCCACCATGGATATCCCCCTCCCATTAAAAGGTTCCAATTTCCACCAAACCAGGTCTGATCAATGAGCTCTTGAACCCAAGCGGTTCCAATTAAAACCAAAGGGACTAAAAATCGAACTGATTTACGGGCACTATTCATTTCAAAATTGCCATCGATCAAAGCTATTGGTTTGTGAGCCTATTTGGGACCTCCTAAAGCAAAAATCTTTTTTACCTCAAATTTTCGAGGACTTCCTGGTACAAGAGATACCAAAATTTACCTCTTGTCCTTATGGCCTCCTCTTTGTTCGACCAATCGCAATAAAAGATAAGGGAAAATCCCTTTTGGAGAACTGTCTTAGTGCCTAAGCTGAAATCCAAACTGATTGAGCAAAACTAGTCATATCCACATTGTGAGTAGAGATCCAATCACCATTAGCTTCAAGGGACTTCTCTAGAGCCCCTTCTTGATGCTGGTGAATGACAATCACCTTCTGAGAGTCAGCTTTGCTAAAGCATCTATAAAGAGGCTTTATTCCATATTCTGAATGCCTTTTATTAGCTTCATCACTATCAAAAATGGCAGACCACTCAGCAAAAGTTCCATTTAGTGTAAACGGGACGATAGTGAGTCCCATTTACTAGTGATGATTTTGGACTAATTAAAGCAAATGACAACCAAGAATTGATTAAGAAGTGCTGATCGCCACATAAGAGGACTACAAACCCAAAAAAGTGGACACCCAATCAAAACTGTTGAGGCAGAAACGAAACTTGATTTCCCTAAATAGTACTTAAGTGGTAATCACAAAATTTTCTTATATTCACCTAATGCAGAAATATTAGTACTCAAAGATTGGTAAAAGAGGTAGAGGATTGTTGCCTTTATGAGAAAAAATGACTGCTCATCGCCAGTGACAAAATTGTTTTGGACGCCCTAAGTCGATTTAATTTATATAGAGATGAGTCTGACAGAGCTCCTGTTCCCTGACTGGATGGTAAGGAACACTAAACAAAAAAGGGGCCAGGAAGGCCCCTGAAATACATCCTTAGTGATCCCCATCACTCAGCCAGTCGAAAGCATTAAGTCTTGACAGCGCACTTTTCAGTTTCTTCAGCAGCGAATTCAGTTTTTTTTTCTGCTGGTGCTAATGCTTTGAGTTCTTCATGAAGCTCATGTTCTCGTTCATTTATGATTTTAATGCGTGAATGATAAGTCTCTTCAAGCCTCTTACGAGAAGACTGAAGATTCTCCAGCTCCTGTTGACGTTGATTACGCTTGATCTCCTCGAGCTGACTATCAGAGACAACATAAACAGTCCTCATAGGTGTGAAGAAGGAGTCAGCAACAAAAGAATCAAATAAAGAGGTGTACATAATTTCCTGAGCAAGTTACACGACTACTTTGCACCAGACAAATAAGAAGGAATAGGATGTAAACCGAAGAAATTGATTCGGTCATTATCACCTCCTTCGGTTAATACAAATAAAAGGTCGTAGAAACCCATAAGCATAACTATTTAGTTTGAAATTCAGAACAGGAGATGGGTGGCAAACAAAACTAGGAGTACATAATGTGTGTTCTTTTTGAAATAAGGCTTCCGATTACATCCCCTTGCTGATCGCCCAAGACAAGAGAACAATAAATCACCTCATCCTTACGGGACGTTACAGTAATTTTCATTAATTTAAAAATTCTTTGCTATTGATGGAGGAGGAAACCTCTGTGATGTCGACATCCTTATCTTATTCGACTACAACTCAACCAGGTATACTTATTCCGACTTCCCCCTTTATTAACAAAAAAATAAAATGAGAAAGAGAAAACTTGATTAAAAATATAAAAATCAAACGAGTTAGAGATAGGCAAGAAAAAAGAAAAAAGGGATTTTAAAGAACGTAAGAATAGGGATCTCAGATAGACAATCATTTATAAACTATCAGGTCCACTTAAATTTTTTGCTTTTTGGCATTCGCACCACTTTTAGCAGCCTCTTGAAAGCAAAAAGCATCAAAGATAGCTAGAAAGAATCAATGCTCTGACTATTTGAAATCAATGACTGAAGAAAAAGAACAAAAAGGATTTCTCAAAAAATTTGGCAAATGGGCGCCAATCATTGGAGTGGCTTGGATCGTCCTAAATATTGTTCTTCCTTTAGCCCTATTGCGAATCCCAGCAGTTCAGAAAGTCTTAGTGGTTTTAGAAAACAAGCTTCCTTTTGATCTTCCAGGGATTGGATAACTATGAGTAGAGCTAATTTGCTTTGTCTTGGTCGGGATCACACCATTGATTCTAAGTAGTGGACTCTCTAATCAAGCTCTGCCACTCTTTTGGTTGGTTCCTCCATTGGCCATCAAAATCTTTCTAAGTCATTACGCACTAGCCCTTTTGATCATGCTTGGCATTTACTACGCATACAAATGGCTGGAGAAAAG
>QCFO01000038.1 GCA_003280225.1 Prochlorococcus sp. AG-363-K07
TGCAACCTGGTTATTCTCTATCGATTTTCTTAAATCGAAACCGAACAGATTGGGTCAGAATTGATGCGAGTTGCCACAAGCCTTTTTTTGTTATTGGGGAAATTGACTGCGTAAACAAATGCCTAGGACCACAATCAGCTGCTTTATTTAAACTGTTGCCTGACTAAGAACCTAATTAATAGAGTTTGATTCTTTCGTTAATGAGTTATTTTGACAAGCTTCTTACAATCTAGATGCAATTTATATTGAGCTTTTATTTGGAAATATTTCAGACAGCTCATTCTCAAAAAACCACGTTTGAAGCCCGTTGGAGAGTTCAAGAACTAACCCAAAGCTATTTCCATCTACCATTTTGAAACCTATTAATTTCCCATAAGGGTGCTCAGTTATTTGTTGAATTAATTGCCTTGGTAATCTGTCTTGAACTTTTTCAAGATCTATTCTTAGAGTTTGATTTTTGCTGAGAGTTTCTGAGTCAACCATTAGTCTTCAGAATCTTGATGTAGTTCTAGTGCAGATGATGAAGTTAGATTTTTAGCCTTTTCTTTTGTAACTGCAAGATGAAGCTTTGAAGGCTTGTCTTTTAGTTTAGGCCTCTTGAGATCTATCTCAATTGAAGAAATCACTTTTTCTGCCAGTAACTTGTTCCATGTTTGTGTGATTAGTGCTGTTCTTAAGTTGGCTTTGTGTTCGCTGTTCATTATGATGTCCAAAGAGTAGAAAGCTTTTATTATGACTGGGTACTGTCCTCTCCCATGAGAGACTTCCTGATCTTAATGGGTTTCTACTACATTGTCTTGCTGAATGTAGTTAGCTGGAATAGCTTGTACTTTATTGATTGTAGTGAATTGACCGATAAGATTATTTAATCTATGGATGTTTTAGAGGAATGGAATGATTATTGGTGCTACATAGCTTATAAAAGTCTATTTTTTCCTAGATAGACTGATGACAAACCTTGCTTCTTTTTTGGACCCTCCTTAATCTTATTGATCCATAGGTTTCCTTAGGTGATTAAGCTTACCTTTATTAGAGATTGACCTTTAAAGTCTTATGATTATATTGAAATTACTAAAGAAAGCATTGCTGGGATTTCACCTAGCTGGCTCTTTGCAATCTTGATAGATTTTAATATAAATCAAGGCAAGGTAAGAGGTTTTTAGTTATCTAAGATTGTATTTATTCCTCCATTACAACGCTGCACGGCAATAGTATTTACTCCTTTATGTGAGTTTGCTTGTTTCCACAGTTGATTAGAGAGCTCTCCAATGCAGGCTACTTCAGCAGCATTTTTGATTGCAATTGGGATTTGTGTCAAAGCAAGCAATATTAGAGCCGCTCCCATCCAGTTCCCATTGATATTTGACTTTAAGACGTCTAGACATCTGAACTTTTTCACCTTTGAGGAGTTTTCATCACTTTTAGGCATTTCTATACAAAATCATGAGAGCCATACTCCTCCATCTTTTAGAGCTTGGAAAAACCTTTGATTGGGTTCATTTTGTGTTTTCGCTGACTCCAGCTCTGAATGATCCTTGGACTCAGCTTTAAAGTTCGAATTTTGGCGAAAGAGTGACTCATGCCTGGGTCCATTGACTATGCTCATATCACAATGATCGACTAACTACTTAGTAGCTAATTTTGGACTAGGCTCTATTTTTCATAACTTTGCCTTTGGGATCGGTCTCCAAATATTGATCTTTCAAAACTTATAGAGCATTTAGTTGACAACAGAGCGTTAGAGACTTCTTAGGCTCTTATGCGCTCTGGCATCTGTGGTGGTGATTGCTTGAGACAAAAAAGTCTGTGCAAATAAGCATATGCCTGCTTGATCGAGAGCTCATATTTAGGATTTTTTCAGAATAACCATAAGTACCCTGGACACGGTAATCGCCCAGACGTTTATCTTTATATGTGGAGTGTAATGACCTGTCCATTTTATTGATGCACGTGTCTCTTGATGTAGGTCATGGGTGAGATGATTGCTTCTTTAATGGCTTTAGAACCTAAGGTTTAATTCTTTTCGACAACTCTTAACTGGCCTTAAAGGTATTTATGTTGCATCTTTTAGATGGCGAATTCTTATACTCCTTGGCTAATTTTCGACCTTTTTTCTTTTCATTGCTTTGTCTTGGCTTCTGTGCTTTTGAAGATAGTTCTGCCAAGGCCGAAAAGGTCACTTATAAGCTACTTAACGGTGATTTGATTTCGGGACAGCTTATTATTGAGGAAAGTAATGAGAAAGTTAAGGTTCTCATGCATCCTCAATTGGGACGCATTGAAATCAATACTTTGGCAATTGTTCCCACTATTAAGGAAGACCGTTGGAAAAATCATTTGGAAGCAGGATTGGATGGATCAACTACAGGGGCTAATGATGCAGAAAGTTATTCATTGACTTTTCTTACTAATTACAAAGATAATTTGAATGAACTAGAGTTTCGCTCTAGCTATGACTTTGAACAGTCTGCGAAAGCAGAAGGAGATAAAGTTATAGGTGCTAATAAACTTCTTGGAGAACTAAGATTTGATCGAGGATTAGGACGTAGCTGGTCAGCATATTTATTTAAAGCCTATAAATACAATGCTTTAAATAATATTGGCACTAATAATATTGAATCATCTTTTGGCTTCGCTTATAAATTATTTGACAAACCAAAATTCAAGCTAAGAGTTTCTGCCGGCCCATCATTGAACTGGATTGGTGGAGGTAATGAATGTTCCTCAGATTCTGATTGTGGAGATATTAATCCAGGTAGCTCTTTTGGATCTCAATTAAAGTGGTCTTTAAATGATTATTTTATTTTGAATATTGCTAATAAGTATGGTATTAAATATGCCTCTGAAACCTTTTCTTCAAATAGCTTCAGCACATCTCTTAAGTTCTATCCTAGAAGTGGATCTAGTCTGTATACTTCTTTAAGATATGAAAATCTTTATGATGAGATTAAGGAGCCTAGTCAAGAACATATTTATAGGTTTTTGTTAGGCACCTCTTTTTGATTCATGCTTCTTTCAAGTTGCTATTCCACTCTATAACTCATATTTAGTGACGAACTAGAGCCCCTCTGGTTCGTCATGTGATCAATTCAAATATACATGGAATTCATTTTTGTGTGGCCCCCAGGAGGATTTTTATTGCTTCTTGAATTGAATTCTCCTTTGAAAGAGATTTACTTCTTTCAGGAACCTTGGCTAATTTTCTGATAATAATTGGAATATAAGTTACACCCTTGCTAAGTTGTATTTTTATCTAAGGTTGCAGCTCTTTCTTTACTACCTTTTTTCTTATCTCTTCGACTTTTAGCTGTATTTTGTTGAAAGTATTCGAACTTTCATCTCTAGTCTTTGGGGTACAGCTTGGAAATTGCTTTCGCCTGCGCCTTCTCTTTATTTGCCTTATATCTTTTTTCCGCAATTCTTCTGACAATTATTCCTGGGATGAACCAGATTGCACCTATCGCCACAGCCATGAAGATTGGGTTCTTCCAAGTTAGCTCTATCAAGGTATCAAGCATCTCGGCGTTTTTGCGCGACAGCACCAAGAACAGCAATGAGTCAACAATACCAGCACCTTGTTATAGTACGCCTGTACTAAGGCGCTGGTCGCGTGGTTCTCGATTTAGATCCGGACTTTCTTGCTGTTAGGCCTGGCGATCTTGTTGTTGTGGAGGTTGATCGAACGATGGCTGCGTGCGAGTTTGCGGATTGGTGGATTGGCCAAGTGATTCATGTTGTAGGAGGTGCAAGGAGTTCTCGTGTGAATAGTCTTTTTCAAGTGGTATGTGTCGACACAGGACTTGTGAGGACTATTAATGCGGATCTCGTGAAAAGAATTCTTAGGTCAAAGGATTTGAGCTGATTAAGGCAAAAAGATTGTCACTAGTTCAATGCAATAGTTAAGTATCACTGGAACGAATATTCCCATTGCTCTCAGTTGCTGAGATAGGCAATGCTTCTGGTTGTCTTGCTTGGGGATATCATTTACGGTCTGTTCTATGAAATTTGGTGATTTTATAGATCTAGTTCTCCTATTTGTATTTTTACCAATAGGCATTTACAAGGTTTTCTGCTTTAGTCAGAAGTTTTATCAACTACTAGCGAAACCTGAAGAGGCTGAGGTGAGGGAAAGCTTGGAACGCGCTTGGTCTAAGAAGTCTTATCAGTCGGTTTGGGATGTTTTTGGAAGGAAGACTTTGAAAAAGGAGGAGTAACGGTTTCTGAGAAGATTGGTTGCTATAACAAAGTTAGTTACACAAGCCAAGAGCTGCTAAGCCTTTCTCATTTATGTATCAAGCATGCATTGCTAAACCTTGACGAATTGTTTTTATGAACTACTTTTCAGCCCAGCCTTTAGCCAGCGCTTTTTTGCCAGCCACAGCCACAGGTTTTGTTGGGATAGGGGAGATTTTGCCCTTTTGTTTGATTGTGGCTTTTCTCGCGATTAGCATTCAGTACAACCTGTTTCAGCGAAGGAAGGCATCAAATGCTTTGGGTACTTCAGTGGCGAATCAATTTGGCTTGGAAGAAGTCTCTGGACAGCTAGAAGTTAATTCATCGAATAATGCTCAGCCTATGTCTTCAAAGGTAGAAGATAATTCGACTTTTCAGAAGGAAGAGACATCTTTGGAGGATAGT
>QCFO01000039.1 GCA_003280225.1 Prochlorococcus sp. AG-363-K07
TCAAGGAATGAAAGCTTTTTTTGTTGGTTTCTTTTTTATCGTACTGCTTGCCTTTCAAATTACGCCTTCTTTTGCTCAGGACTTTGAAAGTTATATGCAGGACTGGAATAACAAAAGAGAACTAGCTACTAAGTATCTATTAGATGCTGAGAAAGCTTTAAAAGAAGGAGATGAGGCCTCAGCCTGCGTTACTCAACGTAAGGCAAGCAATTACGGAATAGAAGCGACTGAATCATTAATAAAAGCAATGAAAATTTCTGGTTCAATTGATGGGCTAGAGAATTTTGAATCTGGGTTGCAGAAATGGAGGGAGTTAGGAGACCTCTGCTAATAATATTTCATTCCAAAGTATTTTTAACAGAGGCAACTGGTTATTATTAATTGTATTTTTACTGCGGAAATGATAGAAACTGAATTTACTCAGACTTTTCCCATGCTATAGACCTAAGGAAAAGTGTAGATTGCTACAGAGATTTGAGTTGTTTCTAAACCAATTAATGCGATTTCAGTTCAGAGCAAGGATATTTATTTTTAATGCCTTGAGACAATTAGGTTTGGAATGGAGAAAACCACTAAAGTAATTATGAAGGAGGCAGAGTAAATCTGTAGCTAATTGGTTGGCTGAGAAGCCCACGAAAAACTTTGAAATCTTTTCTTATCTTCCTCTTTCTAATCTAAAAGCTTTAGAGCAATTCACCTAAAATTCACCTAAAATTCACCTAAAATTCACCTAAAATTCACCTAATAATAAACGATAGCATAGTGATCGGATAGTTTTCTGGCAATTGAAGAGAGCAATAATACCTATGCATTAAGGTAGCTCCTGCTGTTATGTTGTTTAGATAAAAAATATGAGTTCGCTTTTGATGAAGTTTATTTTTTTGTATGCGATTGCATTCCTTTTCTTTGAATATTTGAGTTATCAAGAACGACAGTACAAGAAAGAAGAATCAGAAGAAAATAAACTTCTAGAAGTTGAAGAGACAATTGATCATGTTTCTGAAGATAGTAGATCAGAGTTGAATGCCAAAGATATAACTTCTGTTGTGGATACAAAATCACTAGATACTATTCGTCCAAGCTCACTTCTAGAGCAGGCTCATGTCGAGAAAATAGAAAACGAATCAAATATGAAGGAGACCCAAGAATTAACTAATGATTCTGTTATACTAGAAGATCAAATTGACAATCATGATATTGATATTTGATCTATAGAGTTTCAAAATAGTTTCATTAAATATCAGAACATATTCATTTAACTAATGAATTCCATTTGTCTTCAATTAGACCCCCTTTTTTTGTGTCGCATGAACCACCTAATGAGTTAACGATATTGCAAGTGTTATGAATGGCTACTGAAATAGTATTTCCTGCTGGCATTAATCCATCAACAAAAAGTTGTTTTGATGATAATGGGATAGAACTATTTAGGCTCAAGCTTTTCATTAACTTTGAAGGAGGTTCTTGCTCAGTAAACAAAACTTTTACATTTTTCTTCTTTATTTGACTTAACACTGATGAAATACGCTTTGGTCTAAGGCTAGAAGAATCCCCAAGGAAGTCTAGTAAACTAATGGTTTTTAATCCAAAAGCATTCCCATAGTATTTCATGGCTTTATGCTTAGTAACTATTATACGTTGCTCAGAAGGGATTGTTGAAACTTGCTTTTGTGTCCAATTTTCTAAATCTTTTAAAATAGATTCTACAGACTGACTCCTTTCATTCAGAAGTTTTCTGCTTTGCTTATCTCGTGCTGAGATGTCTTTTTCTACACTTTTATAAATAATCCTAGTGATTTTAAGTATGTTCTGAGGGGAGTGCCAAACGTGAGGGTCTTTCCCACCGTGATGATGATGATGATGATCATCATCATCATTTATTTCTTTTATAGTTGAGTGATTTTCGCCATGATCGTCATGATCGTCATGATCGTCATGATCGTCATGATGGATTTCTTTTATAGCTGAGTGACTTTCATCATGGTTGCTATCTAATTCTATTGCGCTAACACCAACTACAACCGTCAAGGGCTTTTTAAGCCATTTTTTCATGGCAGGTGTCATTTCTTGGCCAAGAGTAAGGATAAGACTTGCTTCGTTAAGTATTTGGGCTTGCTCAGGAGAAATTTTGACGTTATGAACATCTTGCTTCCTATCGATTAAACAAGTAATTGGATTTGAAGGAGGTATAAGTGCAGTTGCAAGGTCGCAGACTAATGGTTCCACTGCAACTATTGAATCTTTATTTTTATTGTTAGCCTGGTTACAGCCCGTTATAGCAACAGCTCCTATCAAAAGAGAACTTTTTATGATTGCTCTGGAGATTGACGATTTCCTTCTTTCAACTATTGGAAATTGATCAGACATGAAACTCAGCTCGCCCACTTTTAGTAATGATAATCGTTATCGTTGTTAAAAGTGGAAATTCATCTTCTGTTAGGGAACCATCATGGCAAGTTTGATCGCTGAAGGTTTGGAATATGCCTATTCAAGCCAAAGCCAGTCAGTCTTAGAGGATGTGTCACTAGAACTGGCTGCAGGCACTCTTACTGCACTGGTTGGTCCTAATGGTGCTGGGAAATCAACATTGTTACGCTTGCTTCAAGGGCAATCGATACCTAATGCAGGGAAGATCACTGTTGATGGCAAATCGTTGTTTACTTCGAGATCTGAGATTGCGTTAATGCCTCAGCGAAGAAAGTTGAATTGGGAATTTCCTATAACTGTTGAAGGATTGGTGTCTTTAGGGAAGGGCCACCATTCCAAGTTGGAATGTTGTGAATTAGAAGCGGTACTACAAAGAGTCGGAATATCAGACTTGGCATCAAGGAGATTGGATTCGTTGTCTGGTGGACAACAGCAAAGAGCATTACTTGCTAAAACTCTGATGACGCCAGCGTCAATATTTCTCCTTGATGAGCCATTTACTGCGTTAGATCCCCCAGGAAGAGAGGACTTTTTATTATTTGTTCGCCAGTTAGCTGATGCCGGGTTAACTCTGTTCGTTAGTAGTCATGATTGGGGTAGATCTCTTAACGCCTATGATAAGGTAGTTGTTCTCGATAAGACTATTTTAGCTACTGGTACTCCTGAGATTGTGCAAGAAGAACTTGATGCAATTAGCTGTATGGGTAATCATTGCTGCGACTAATCTCTATCAAATATTATTAACTAGTTTTGTTTTCAAGGCATTTTTGGCAAATACCAAAGTATTCCAAAGTGTGAAACAAAAGCTCGAAGTTTTGAGAAGTTTTCTTGGGCAATTTCGTTGTTTCTACAGGACATTCGTCCAACGCTCTTGTCTCTCCACAATCAACACATGTCAAATGATGGATGTCTCTAGCAACGGGTGTATAAAGTACCTCACCTGTTGGAAGATGCCTAGAACGAATAAGTCCTTTCTTTATCAGTACCTGCAAATTTCTATAGACAGTGGTCAGGCCCATTGAGCTTGTACCTTGATGCAACTGCCTATGCAATTCTTGTCCACTCATTTCGTCATCACACTTTTCGAGTTCTTCGAGAAGTCGTCTTTGACGAGAAGTTATGTCCGGCTTGCGTGAAACCATCAGAGAGGTCTACTTTGAGCACCTTCACTGAACATACTCAATCAATTGCTTAATGTCTTTCCTTGCTAACAATTGGTGGCTAATTCCTCTTCTTGTGACCTCTTTTTCAGGGATTCTGTGCCCTGCAATGGGTTCTGTATTAATTGCTCATAAGAGGCTATTGCAAGTTAATCTGATTTCTCATTGTGTTTTACCAGGATTGGCTTTGGCTGTAGCTCTTGGTATTAGCCCCTCTGTTGGAGGAGTTATCAGTGGGTTATTGGGGGCTCTTATCGCAGAAAGATTAGCTAGTAAAAGAATTAAAAACTATGAAGCAGTTATGAATACAATACTTGCTGGATCAATTGGATTGGGTGTTCTCTTAATTCCACTGCTTGGCATCAGGATTGACTTAGAGGCTGTCCTTTTTGGGGACTTACTGACAACAAATACGGGAGATTTGCTAAGGAATTTTGTTGCCTTTTTAATGTTTACTAGTCTCATGATTACTGGCTACAAAAAACTTGTTCATGTTGGATTAGATGCAGATGATGCAGCCGCTAATGGTATTGACGTCCCTTCTTTAAACTTGGCACTTGGCTTTACAACAGCTCTTGTAATTATTAGTTCAATGGCTTCTGTTGGGGTAATTCTTGTGATTGCACTGCTATCAGCTCCGGCTTTATTGGGTTCTGTCAAAGCACACAGTTTAAGGATTGCAATGATTCGATCTTCAATATTTGGGCTTGTAATTTCAATTTTGGGCTTTGTAATTTCCATCGGGTTGAATGTGGCACCAGGACCTTTGATTAGTGTCCTTTGTGTTGGATCATTATTTTTAATACCTTCTAAGGAGTAACTTTCCTGTATGGTTAGAATAGTGAAATCAAGGAGGATTATTTCATTGATGATATGATTTGTATTAGCAAATAGTTTATTTTAAAAGA
>QCFO01000040.1 GCA_003280225.1 Prochlorococcus sp. AG-363-K07
GCAGCAATAGTTGAAGTGTTGGCATGTCATGCAAACGCAAGCTGAACGTGACTTTTTGAGGAAACCTTCTTCCAGGTATTCCCATTGCTCTTCTTTTGGATACCTCTTTTTGGGTAGTATTTTTTGGGCTGGATACGCAGGCATTGGCCGAGTCCAATAGGTTCTGCCACTACAGGACTCCAGTCAGATGCACGAAAAACGGCATAGGGTGAGGCAATTGGAGTCATGTCCCTGTAGCAGTACACCTGTACTAGCTACTCCCACATGTCTTTGTCAACTATTTAAAGCTTTGTTTATCCGTCCTGCAAATCTATGAATCGAGACCTGTTAATTCGTGATTACTTATTAGTCCTCAACAAATCAAGGTGAAACAAACCATGCGATAGCGATTGGTCAGACAAAGATAGAGACACAAGAAACTGTTGTCCCATCAAAAGAACTGAAAATGAAAATTCAGAATAATATGGACTCAGGAAGAGATCTTATTGATGAATCGTCGGCACCCAACACTTCGGGACCAACTGTTGCATCAATGGAGGCGAGTGCGTAGGAATGAGTTGTCTCGTACATTGCGTCACATGAAAGTTCAAGAGCAACGTCGAGAAAAACGTGCGGCTTATGTCAGAAGTTTTGTCATGAAATCTATTGACTCAATTGATCGAGCAGAGGGCAGGAACAATGCAGAGGAGCAGGATTTTTTACCAATGCAGGATTAACAAGCACTGACGGATTATCACCACAGCTAAAAATGTTTTGGACACCCTACGCTGATTGGATTTATGTGGTGGTCAGCCTGACAGGCCTCACGTTCATTACCTGGATGGTGCTTAGACCTAGGCAATAAAAAAGGCCCTTGCGAAACGCGCCGGACCTGGGTGATGGGGAGCTTATTTTCTAAGCGGGATTCAATAGAAAATCAAGTTCTACTACAAGTGGTGTTTGAAGTTAAAGATACGTTAAGTCAAATCTATATCTAGTGTTACGACTGTCCTATTTGATCTTGACACCCACTATCCTTTTCGTGGCCGGGTGATGGGGATCAAACGGTCTTAACAAGAGAGCCTCTTTTTACAGGGAGGCTTTTTCATTGGATACCCCAAAAAACGAAACAGAAAGCCCGCCAAAGGCAGGACTTCAGGAGACCGTGAGCAAACGTTTCCATGTTTCCTTTGCTCGGAGTATCTCAGCTCCTCATAATGAAATTTTTACTAATGTAAGGGTTGTTGGCAATATCATCTGCTAATTGGTAGTAGATGAATAGAAGTAAATAGAGTTATTTAGTTATCAAGCTGACATCAGTAAACATCACCCGGTTGATATCTAACGATTAAAACTGATTGATAGGCTTCTCAACGAAATATTGATGTTGTATCACTCTTATTCACTACAGAATCTCGAGTTTTAAAGTAGATAGGTGGTTTTCAAACTTTTGAGGGAGATACCCAAGTCAAAAGGTTAACTAGCAAAGATTACCTTCTAAATTACAACTAAATAGTAGCTATATGCAAAAGTTCTGATAGAAGAAAACAAGAGGATCAGCCCATTAATTAATAGACAATATTTGATTTGGTTATTTCTACAACATATAGAACAGTCTAGATATGTTTGAATTTTAGAAATTTTATTTGGACATGGTTGATTTTATATACCAAAATGAGCCGAAACTAATGGTCATCTTGCGATGCATAGGTCCTGAGAAGTCCTTTTTAGAATGGGCAATATTTCCTAGTGAAAATCACACTTTTCTTGCACTAAAAGAGTCAAAAGTTGAGATTTGGGGAAATGAATTATATGGGCCAAGACTTTAGGAGAGAATAACTATTCCAGACGCATCCAATTGAGAGCTATGTGGGCGAAGCAATTAAGTCCCTTTGGAGACAATATTTTCTAGTAGGAGTTATTAATAAGTCATAAAAAAGTCCCGACTAGCGGGACTGAAAGAATGAAATAGACTTGCAATATTGAATACCCCTCGCCCACTCACTTGGTGTGCTTAACACCCCTGTAAGTCATCTCGGGGTGAAGATCTTGCTTGGCCCCAGCTCTACAAGTGTTGTAGTGCTCATGACGATAAGTCAGTTCAATGCACTTTGTATGCACTTGAGGTTCCTTGTGCTGGACATAGTCATGTCCGCGATAGAGAAGTGTGCTCATAATTCCGTCCGTGTAGCGGTCTAGTCCCCGTTCCATGGCTTGACCTAACTGCGCCTCGCACCTAGCGAGGTGAACGTTTTAGTAGCGGTTGCTACAAAATTATTATCACATGAATTCGAAGTCTGTCATTCATATTGTGAAAAGTCTTCGCTTAAGTTGGTCACTTGGACAAAAAATGTTGTGTAACGTCCAAGAACTTGTGATAGAGCCAAATATTTAGCCAATCTTTTCCTAGCCAGACAATGCATATAAATGGTCTTACCTGGCAAAGGCTTTCGTTAGTCCATGAGGGCTTTTATTGACAGTTGAAACAGGTGTATATAACTATTGAAAATTTTAAGTAGGGGATTAAAAATAAATTAGGAGTCAAAGCACGATAGGTATAAAAAACAAGTGCTTGACTCAAAGGGCGGGATCGAAATAGCCCGCCCTTCTCAATTTAATAACGAGGCTTTACCGATAAGTAGCTTCAAAAAAGATTTAGCCAACAAGTCAAATGCTAAAAACTTCCTGAAAACACTATTTCTTTCTTTCTGGTGGAATGAATTAATCGTTCTCAGGGGAAGATTTAAATCAGGAAGCATCCACTGAAATTAGCGGACTCTGTATCCTCCAATCCAGGAGAAATCCATTAATATCAGTGGAATTTAATTTCTAGACACTGGGCTTAGATCTAGTAGCAATCAGCTTTTCTTCTGTGCTGTCTCTAGGTGCTATCTGGCTGGTTAGCAGCTTCTTTGAAGAAGATGATGACGATCAAGACGGCGGTGGATTGGGCTCACATGTCTACGAACCTGCTTATGCCGGAAGCCCTGCCTGAATGCATTAGACCTGTCGAGGCAAGCGATAGTTCAGAAGACGTCCACAGTTTGCAAATCCCTCTAGCCATACCTGGCTCCAAGACTTACGAATTTTTGACTGAGTCACTAGTTATATAAGTATCTCCTTTATGCCTAGCCGTAGATTTGACTACTTAAAAACAGCTTTCTTTTTTCTGCTTATTTTCTATGCGATTTTGCAACAGTGCTCCCTTATGAAGAGGTGAGATCTCTATATCGAATACCTCTTTCCATTGAATCTTCCAGCATTGAGTCGCTACTCCATTGGGCATACGCAGTGTTATGCACTTGAACGGTGTGCCCCATAAATGCAGCCATTTCCATATCAGAAAGCTTGTAGACCTGATGCCATCGTTTGCTATACGAATGCC
>QCFO01000041.1 GCA_003280225.1 Prochlorococcus sp. AG-363-K07
TTTGTCAGCTATTACAACCTCTGTTGTGATTAGTAGAGACGCGATTGATACAGCATCTTGCAAAGCTAGTCGGACTACTTTTGAAGCGTCGATAATTCCAGCAGAAAGCATGTCTTCATATTGACCTGATAGTGCATTGAAACCTTTGCCTAAGCGAACAATTTCAGATACAACTACATCACCATTTTGTCCAGCATTAGCTGCTATTTGCCTTGCGGGCTCAGAGAGAGATTTTTGGACAATTGTCACACCTGTTTTTTGATCGCCATTTAACTCAGTTGCTAGTTGATCGAGCTCTTTGCTTAGTTCCAAAAGTGTAGTACCTCCTCCAGGAACTATTCCTTCTTCAACTGCAGCACGGGTTGCATTAAGAGCATCTTCGATTCGAAGTTTGCGATTTTTTAATTCAGTTTCAGTGGGAGCACCAACTTTGATAACTGCAACACCACCAGCAAGTTTGGCAATCCGCTCATTTAGCTTTTCTCTGTCATATTCTGATTCTGTTTCATCTAATTCTCTTTTAATAGAAGCTACTCTTTTGGCAACTTCTTGTTTGGTGTCGTCATTCGCAACGATGGTCGTATTGTCTTTGCTGATAGTTATTTTCCTTGCTTTTCCAAGATCATTAAGTTCTACTTTGTCTAAGTTCATTGCCTTGTCTTCACTAATTAAGGTTCCACCAGTAAGAACGGCAATGTCCGCTAGAGATGCTTTCCTTCTTTCTCCAAAAGAAGGCGCTCTAACAGCAGCCACCTGAAGAACACCACGATTTTTATTGACCACTAAAGTTGCCAAAGCTTCTCCATCTACTTCTTCTGCAAGGATTACCAAAGGGGAGCCACTTTTTTGAACACTTTCCAATACTGGAACTAAATCATTTAAGGAGGAGATTTTTCTATCGGTGATTAGAAGCAGAGCATTCTCAAATTCACAAATCTGACGATCTCCATCTGTTACAAAATAGGGTGAGCTATACCCTCTGTCAAAGGCCATCCCTTCTGTTATCTCTAATTCTGTAGCTAATGATTTTGATTCTTCAACAGTAATTACTCCATCAACACTCACTTTTTCCATTGCTTCTGACACCATGCGCCCAATTTCCTCATCTCCACCTGCGCTAACTGAAGCAACTTGAAGTATTGCTTCTCCTGTAACGCTTTTACTTCTTTTTTGGAGTCCTTCTACAACTTTCGCAACAGCTTTTTCCATGCCTCTTCTTAGCTCTATAGGGCTAGCTCCTGCCGCGGCATTTTTCAGGCCTTCGTGAACCATCATTTGAGCGAGAACAGTTGCTGTAGTTGTGCCATCCCCAGCTTTGTCTTTGGTTTTTGAAGCAACTTGTTCAATGAGCTTCGCACCTATGTTTTCGAAGGGATTCTCTAGCTCGATTTCTCTAGCAATTGTTACCCCATCATTGACGATGTCTGGAGCCCCAAACTTCTTTTCTAGGACGACATTTCGGCCTCTGGGACCAATGGTGACTTTTACAGCATCTGCTAGGGCGTTTACACCTTTTTCTAGAGAGCTACGAGAGTCATCAGAAAAATTAAGTAGTTTCGACATGTTCTAAGGTTCCGTGACTTAAATTTCCCACAGGATGCTGACCGAATGGGAGGGGGTATAAGTGGGGAAAGCCGAATTCTTAAGTTGTTTTAAGCCCTCCTTTTTTGGTTGAAGGTGGCTTATGGTCCAAATATGAATGATTCAGGGGCCTTATTTTTTGTTTTGATGGCTCTGTTGGCCGGAACAATGACCTTGGTATATTTCCCTCTAAGATTGTTCTTGACGGTGACAGCCAGAAGCAGGAGGTTAAAGCTGCTTCAGCGCATCAGAAGGCTTAGAGATGAGTTGGGCCAACCTCTTCAGTCTTAATTAAAAGGTCGGTTGCGGTTTTGTTGGATTAACTCATTACCATTCCACCATCAACCTGTATTACTTGCCCAGTTATGTATGAAGCGGCGGGGTCGGCAGCTAAGAACCTAACGGTTCCAGCTACTTGATCTGGTTTACCAAAAGATCTCAAAGGTATTGCAGAAAGTATTGCATCAGCATCGAGCTCTTTGGTCATGTCCGTTGAAATAAAACCAGGAGCCACAGCATTTACTGTGATGCCTCTACTTGCAAACTCTTTTGCTGTGCTTCTTGTTAGTCCAATTACCCCTGCCTTGGCAGCTGCGTAATTAGCTTGTCCGGCATTACCCATTAGTCCTACTACAGATGTGATATTGATAATTCTTCCGCTTTTTTGTTTTAGCATTGTTCTAGAGACAGCGCGAGTACAAAGAAATACACCTGTCAAGTTGAGATTAATAACTGATTGCCAGTCTTGAGTCTTCATTCTCATCAATAGGCCATCACTGGTTATTCCAGCATTATTTACTAGAACATTGATTTTTTCACTACGTTCTAGAACGGTTTTGACTAATTCTTCTACTGATGACTCATCAGCAATGTTGGCTTGTAGTGAATATGCGCTACCACCAAGGGATTTAATTTCAGCAACTACTTCTTCTGCTTTGTTTGGTGAATTGGCATAATTCACAACAACTTCTGCACCTGCTTCTGCTAGTTGGAAAGCTATAGCTCTACCAATTCCCCTGCTTGCGCCTGTTATTAAAGCAGTTTGGCCAGAGAGTTGTTTTGCAAAAGTCATTTGAAAAAATGAGTAGCTGGATTCTCAGCAAAAAAGGGG
>QCFO01000042.1 GCA_003280225.1 Prochlorococcus sp. AG-363-K07
TCACGCCATTCAACAATCTGTTTTGCCTTTAGTTTCTCTTTTTGCGACCATTTTCTTTGTTTTAGTTGGAGCCGGCATGGATCTTTCTGTTATTAATCCTTTTGACCCTGCTAGTCGTTCTGCCCTCGTTGTTGCAGGATTTATGCTGGTTGTTGCAATTATTGGAAAGATTGCTGCAGGGTGGTCCTTTATTATTGATAAACCAACAGATCGTTTAGTTGTTGGTTTAGGGATGATGCCTCGAGGGGAGGTTGGCTTGATATTCCTTGGACTAGGAACCAGTGCAGGACTTTTGACTCCTTCTCTTGAAGCAGCAGTTTTGTTGATGGTTATTGGGACGACTTTCCTAGCACCTGTACTACTACGGATTGTTCTAAAAGATAAAACTCCTGGTGGGGGCAACTCAATTCCTGACGAAGTGGCAGCTAATCCTGTTGGACTTTTATAGGTATCTGATTTTGGTGATAAACGAGGCCTTTTATTTTGTCAAGATTAAGTGGAATTAGATAATTAACTTCAATCTAGGGAGTTTGTTGCTTAGCATCTGAATCCCTTGTCTCAATGACTTCAATCTTTTGATGTCTGCTTCAGCCTCTATTCCAAATGCTCCATGGAGCTATTTAGGTCATGATGTTTATTCTGTAAGTAGTAGACCAGTTCAAGATCTATCAGACTCGCAAATCAATGATGGACCAGCTGTATTGCTAGTGCATGGCTTCGGAGCTTCTACTGATCACTGGCGCTACAACATTCCAGTACTTTCAAGAGAATTTGAAGTTCACGCAATTGATTTGCTTGGGTTTGGAAGGAGTGCTAAGCCTTCTGAATTGGATTATGGCGGAGAACTCTGGAAAGAACAGGTTGTCGCCTATGTGAAAGAGCGCATTCGCAGACCAACAGTGATTGTTGGCAATTCACTGGGTGGTTATGCAGCACTTGCTGCTGGTGCTGCACTAGAAGCTGAATCGGCTGGCGTGGTTTTATTAAATGCAGCCGGTTATTTCAGTGATGAGAAATTGAGTCGTAAACCAACGACTTTGAATGCAAGGCTTCGACAATTTATTGCACTGGGATTGTCTAGGGATCTTTTGGTCAAATGGTTATTTTATCCCTTGATTCAAAGATTGATTTTTGAAAATTTGCGTCGCCCTGGAGTAATCCGAAGTACCCTTCAACAAGTTTATATTGATCCTACTAATGTTGATGATGACTTGGTTGAATCAATTCGAAGACCATCTTTAGACCCTGGCGCATTCCAAGTTTTTCGTAAGGTATTTCAAGCTCGTGGCTTAAAGGGAAAACCTATTGATGAGTTATTTAAGGATTTGCAAGCTCCTTTGCTTTTGCTATGGGGTGATCGTGATCCCTGGCTAAGGAATGCAAAGGCAAAGCAGGATAAATTTCGTTCATTTGCCCAACAGGCCTCTTTGGAGTTTAAGGAAGTGCTATTGACTGCGGGACATTGTCCTCATGATGAGATCCCTGAGCGTGTAAATGAAGAAATGCTTTCTTGGTTAAATGGTGATTAGTCGTATTCAATTTATAGTTCTCAATGAACCCTTGATTTACTTTGTGATATATCTATCTATATAGTTATGGAAACTATCTGTACTGAGAAATATTTCCCATATCACCACTGGGAATATCTTCATCGTTCCAGTGGTGATCGTCTGCGAATAGTTCCAGAACGGGGCGGACTAATCACTGAATGGCGCTCAAATGATCAAGAAGTGCTTTACTTTGACCTACAAAGATTCCTGCAAGTTGATAAAAGTATAAGAGGAGGAATACCTATTTTGTTCCCAATCTGTGGCAATTTGCCAAAGAATTTATTGTGTCTTCAAACAGGAAATTTCTATATGAATCAGCATGGATTTGCTAGAGATCATGCGTGGGAGATAAGTCTAAATTCCTCTGAAGAAAGTATCAATTTGCGACTATTTGATAATGATAATACTAGATCTGTTTTTCCATATTCATTTCTATTGGAGATAGAATTAAAGTTGAAAAAAAACCTTATTGATTTTGCGATTCAGATTACTAATACCAGTGATGTCAAAATGCCTTTTGCATTTGGCCTGCATCCATATTTTAATGTGACAGATCTTCAGGAAATAAAAATTTTAGGTTTAGAAGAACTTTGTTTTGATCATCTTACTATGCATCAAAGTACTATACCCGATCAATTACTTAAACTTTCTGAAGGGGTAGATTTTCAAAGTGCCAACCCAAATATAGTCAGCCTTATCAATTTAATAAACGGAAGAACTATACAGTTGCATCAGCAACCCCCTTTTGATTTAACTGTTGTCTGGACGGACCCACCTCGAAGAATGATTTGTTTAGAACCTTGGACTAGTCCAAGAGGCTCTTTAAGTAGTGGTGAGCGTAAATTAGAACTTGATCCTGGATCTATGCAAAAACTTCATTGTAG